>NZ_JAMMDE010000002.1:96308-578562 GCF_051700745.1 Salmonella sp. NW884
TGCTTTTACAGGGCGGCAGGATGAATGACTGTCCACGACGCTATACCCAAAAGAAAGCGGCTTATCGGTCAGTTTCACTTCTTCATAAAACCCGCTTCGGCGGGTTTTTGCTTTTACAGGGCGACAGGATGAATGACTGTCCACGACACTATACCCAAAAGAAAGCGGCTTATCGGTCAGTTTCACCTCTTCATAAAACCCGTCCGTGTAAGCTGGCGGGGTTTTGCTTTTACAGGGCGGCAGGATGAATGACTGTCCACGACGCTATACCCAAAAGAAAGCGGCTTATCGGTCAGTTTCATCTCTTCATAAAACCCGCTTCGGCGGGTTTTTGCTTATCAGGCCGGTGAAGGGTATAGAGGTTGCAGAAGACGCCAGCGTCACTATCCGGCAATTAATTGACAGCCGTGGTGACATAATATTATTCGTTTTTGTGATGAGAAACACAAAACGCTATGGATTGCTCTCTTTTTAGTTGAAGTGAAAAGCAATCGATTTCTTTCACAAAATTACATCCTGAAAAACAGCAAGAAAGCGGTGTAAATTATTTGTTGTAAATGAAAATTAAATGTATGAAATATTTTGGTTAAAATTTTATTAAATGTTTCTTTACAAACAAATAAGGTAAAAAAATGTGACGCGTAACGGTTTTTAAGCGCATTTACCTTCGGTTTATACTTAAATTTGAGAAATTACGTTTTAAATTTAATGCTGGAATTGTCGATAAAATGTCCCGTAATTGATTGAAATATCGTCTTCATGGGATGTCGAAAATAGGAGGTAAAATAGACTGGTTATCGCCATAATATATCGTTATCCCGACCCTGTTTTTTGATTGAAATCAGACTAAGTTGCTGTTTTATTTTTGTAACTCATTGAAGTAATAGGCTTTCTTTATTTAATAAAGACCATGTAAAAATTGCGGTAAGTTAATTTGTGAGTGGTCGCACATAACCTTTAAGATTTAATTTGCTACACTTCCTGCCGTTCACAATGTTATTTCAGAGCGGTAGATATGAATACTCTTGTTCTCCCTAAAACACAGCATTTGGTGGTCTTTCAGGAAGTCATTAGAAGTGGTTCTATCGGTTCTGCCGCAAAATCGTTAGGGTTAACCCAGCCCGCCGTCAGTAAAATCATTAGCGATGTTGAGGCCTATTTTGGCGTTGAGCTAATTGTACGTAAAAATACCGGCGTTACGTTGACCGAAGCGGGACAGGTACTGCTTTCCTGGTCTGAATCTATCACCCGCGAAATGAAAAACATGATCAACGAGATGAACAGTATGACGTGCAATACCGTTGTCGACGTCTCGTTTGGCTTTCCTTCGCTGATTGGCTTTACCTTCATGTCCGATATGATTCATAAGTTCAAAGAGGTATTTCCAAAAGCGCAGGTATCCATGTACGAAGCCCAGCTCTCTTCATTCCTGCCGGCCCTGCGCGACGGGCGGCTGGACTTTGCTATCGGTACGCTCAGTAATGAAATGCAGCTACAGGATCTGCATGTCGAGCCGCTGTTTGAATCAGAGTTTGTCCTGGTAGCCAGCAAGTCCCGAACGTGCACCGGCACCATCACACTGGAATCGTTAAAGGACGAACAGTGGGTGTTGCCGCAAACGAATATGGGCTACTACAGCGAATTACTCACCACTCTACAACGAAATGGCATCAGCATCGAAAACATTGTTAAAACAGATTCCGTTGTCACAATATATAATCTTGTTCTCAATGCTGATTTCTTAACTGTTATTCCCTGCGATATGACCACGCCTTTTGGCTCTAATCAATTTATCACGATACCAATCAAAGACACGTTACCCGTCGCACGTTATGCGGCGGTATGGTCTAAAAATTATCGTATCAAAAAAGCCGCTTCAGTATTAGTAGAATTGGCTAAACAATATTCATCATATAATGGATGCAGACGCAGGCAGTTAATAGAAATTGAATGATATGGAATAAGCATATTTAGCGAAATTGACGCCACCTGTTTCTTTTGAACAGTGGGCAACGGTAACTTATTTTAATACCCAGGTTAAGAGGTTATAATGCACATTACATACGATCTCCCGGTTGCAATTGAAGATATCCTCGAAGCGAAAAAAAGACTGGCGGGGAAGATATATAAAACGGGAATGCCTCGCTCTAACTATTTTAGTGAACGTTGCAAAGGCGAAATATTTCTCAAGTTTGAAAATATGCAGCGTACGGGTTCATTTAAAATTCGTGGCGCTTTTAACAAACTTAGCTCGTTAACGGAGGCGGAAAAACGTAAAGGCGTCGTGGCCTGTTCCGCAGGTAATCATGCACAGGGCGTTTCTCTTTCTTGCGCAATGCTGGGTATTGACGGCAAAGTCGTGATGCCGAAGGGCGCGCCAAAGTCAAAAGTGGCGGCCACCTGTGATTATTCGGCGGAAGTGGTGCTCCACGGTGACAACTTCAATGACACCATTGCTAAGGTGAGTGAAATTGTCGAAACCGAAGGCCGCATTTTTATTCCGCCTTACGACGATCCAAAAGTCATTGCCGGGCAGGGCACTATTGGTCTGGAAATTATGGAAGATCTGTACGATGTCGATAATGTCATCGTGCCTATTGGCGGTGGTGGTTTAATTGCAGGTATTGCCATTGCGATTAAATCGATTAACCCGACCATTAAAGTTATCGGCGTACAGGCCGAAAATGTTCACGGTATGGCGGCGTCTTATTACGCTGGCGAAATAACCACGCACCGAACGACCGGCACCCTGGCGGATGGTTGTGATGTCTCCCGCCCGGGTAATTTAACCTATGAAATTGTTCGTGAATTAGTCGATGACATTGTCCTGGTTAGCGAAGATGAAATTCGTAACAGCATGATCGCTTTAATTCAGCGCAATAAGGTTATTACTGAAGGCGCTGGCGCTCTGGCTTGCGCCGCACTATTAAGCGGGAAATTAGATAGCCATATTCAGAACAGAAAAACGGTCAGTATTATTTCTGGCGGCAATATCGATCTTTCTCGTGTATCACAAATTACGGGTTTAGTTGACGCTTAATCTTTTCGTGAGGATAGGATATGAGTACTACTGATAGCATTGTATCCAGCCAGGCAAAACAGTCGTCATGGCGTAAATCGGACACGACGTGGACGCTGGGTTTATTTGGTACCGCCATTGGCGCCGGGGTGCTGTTTTTCCCTATCCGCGCCGGGTTTGGCGGGCTTATCCCCATTCTGCTGATGCTGGTTTTAGCTTACCCCATTGCGTTCTATTGTCACCGGGCGCTGGCGCGTCTGTGTTTATCCGGATCTAATCCGTCCGGCAATATTACGGAAACGGTCGAAGAGCACTTTGGTAAAACGGGCGGGGTAGTTATCACGTTCCTTTACTTCTTTGCGATTTGCCCGCTGCTGTGGATTTATGGCGTCACCATTACTAACACGTTCATGACGTTTTGGGAAAATCAGCTGCAGATGCCAGCGTTGAATCGCGGTTTCGTGGCGCTGTTCTTGCTGCTGCTGATGGCCTTTGTGATCTGGTTTGGTAAAGATCTGATGGTTAAGGTGATGAGTTACCTGGTATGGCCGTTTATCGCCAGTCTGGTGCTAATCTCATTATCGCTGATTCCTTACTGGAACTCGGCGGTTATCGATCAGGTTGATCTCAGTAATATCGCGCTGACCGGGCACGATGGCATACTGGTTACGGTGTGGCTGGGCATCTCTATCATGGTGTTCTCCTTTAACTTTTCGCCCATCGTCTCTTCCTTCGTGGTGTCTAAGCGTGAAGAGTATGAGAAAGAGTTTGGCCGCGAATTTACCGAGCGTAAATGTTCACAGATCATCTCGCGCGCCAGTATGCTGATGGTCGCCGTGGTGATGTTCTTCGCCTTTAGCTGTCTGTTTACGCTCTCCCCGCAGAACATGGCGGATGCGAAAGCGCAGAACATTCCGGTACTTTCCTACCTGGCTAACCATTTCGCCTCTTTGTCGGGGACAAAATCTACTTTTGCAACGGTGCTGGAGTATGGCGCGTCTATCATCGCGCTGGTTGCTATTTTCAAATCTTTCTTCGGTCACTACCTGGGGACGCTGGAAGGGCTGAACGGCCTGGTGCTGAAATTTGGTTATAAAGGCGATAAAACCAAAGTCTCTATGGGCAAGCTTAACACCATCAGCATGATCTTCATTATGGGGTCTACCTGGGTCGTAGCTTACGCAAACCCGAACATTCTGGACCTGATTGAAGCGATGGGCGCGCCGATTATCGCCTCGCTGTTATGCCTGCTGCCGATGTACGCCATTCGTAAAGCGCCGTCGCTGGCGAAGTACCGTGGTCGTCTGGATAACGTGTTCGTCACCCTGATTGGTCTGCTGACCATCCTGAATATTGTCTACAAATTGTTCTAATCCTCACGTTTAGCCTGCGTTCCGCCCCAGGGCGCGGACGCAGGCTGACATCGACGGAGGCACTACATGAATGAATTTCCGGTCGTTCTGGTCATTAATTGCGGCTCATCTTCTATCAAATTCTCTGTACTGGATGTCGCTACCTGTGATGTTTTAATGGCGGGAATAGCAGATGGAATGAATACTGAAAACGCCTTTTTATCTATTAATGGCGATAAGCCGATAAACCTCGCGCACTCTAATTATGAGGACGCGTTAAAAGCCATTGCCTTTGAGCTGGAAAAACGTGATTTAACGGATAGCGTGGCATTAATTGGCCACCGTATCGCGCACGGTGGAGAGCTATTTACGCAGTCCGT
This sequence comes from Salmonella sp. NW884, assembly GCF_051700745.1. Taxonomy (NCBI): domain Bacteria; kingdom Pseudomonadati; phylum Pseudomonadota; class Gammaproteobacteria; order Enterobacterales; family Enterobacteriaceae; genus Salmonella; species Salmonella sp. NW884. The sequence continues at coordinate 101,060 of NZ_JAMMDE010000002.1, forward strand.
CATTATTACCGATGAGATTATCGATAATATTCGTCGGGTATCACCTTTAGCGCCGCTGCATAATTACGCTAATTTAAGCGGCATTGACGCGGCGCGGCGCCTTTTCCCGGCCGTGCGTCAGGTGGCGGTATTTGATACCAGTTTCCACCAGACGCTGGCGCCGGAAGCCTATTTATACGGATTGCCGTGGGAATATTTTTCCAGCCTGGGTGTGCGTCGCTACGGCTTTCACGGTACGTCGCATCGCTATGTTTCGCGGCGCGCGTATGAACTGCTTGACCTCGATGAAAAAAACTCGGGTCTGATTGTCGCGCATCTGGGCAATGGGGCGTCTATCTGCGCGGTACGCAATGGTCAGAGCGTGGATACCTCAATGGGGATGACGCCGCTTGAGGGGCTGATGATGGGCACTCGCAGTGGCGACGTTGATTTCGGCGCGATGGCGTGGATAGCCAAAGAAACCGGGCAGACGTTGAGCGATCTGGAGCGAGTGGTGAATAAAGAGTCCGGTTTGCTCGGCATCTCCGGGTTGTCATCCGACCTTAGAGTCCTGGAAAAAGCCTGGCACGAAGGACATGAGCGCGCCCGGTTAGCGATAAAAACGTTTGTCCACCGTATCGCCCGTCACATTGCCGGACACGCGGCATCGTTACATCGGCTGGATGGCATTATTTTTACCGGTGGTATTGGTGAAAATTCAGTATTAATTCGCCAGTTGGTAATTGAACATCTGGGCGTACTGGGGCTTACGTTAGACGTTGAAATGAATAAGCAGCCGAATTCTCACGGCGAGCGCATTATTTCCGCTAACCCTTCTCAGGTTATTTGCGCTGTTATTCCCACGAATGAAGAGAAAATGATTGCCCTTGATGCCATTCATTTAGGCAACGTGAAAGCACCAGTGGAATTTGCATAACTTAACGGCTGTTCTGTAGAGAGATTATTTTTCATGAAGGTAAATATCGATACCAGCGATATGCTGTATGCCGAAGCATGGCGTGATTTTAAAGGTACGGACTGGAAAGAAGAAATTAATGTCCGTGATTTTATTCAGCATAACTATACGCCCTATGAGGGGGATGAATCTTTTCTCGCCGACGCGACGCCAGCGACCACAGCGTTGTGGGAAAAGGTGATGGCGGGAATACGTATCGAGAACGCGACCCATGCGCCGGTGGATTTCGATACCAACATCGCGACGACGATTACCGCGCACGATGCGGGGTATATTGAAAAAGAGCTGGAAAAAATCGTCGGTTTACAAACGGATAAGCCGCTTAAACGCGCTTTGCATCCGTTTGGCGGCGTTAACATGATCAAAAGTTCATTCCACGCTTATGGCCGCGAAATGGACGCCGATTTTGAATATACCTTTACCGATCTGCGGAAAACCCATAATCAGGGTGTATTCGATGTTTACTCGCCGGATATGCTGCGCTGCCGTAAATCCGGCGTATTAACCGGTTTGCCGGATGGTTATGGTCGCGGGCGCATTATTGGCGATTATCGTCGCGTCGCGCTGTATGGCATCCGTTATCTGGTGCGCGAACGCGAGCTGCAATTCGCCGATCTGCAGTCGAATCTGGAGCAGGGACAGAATCTTGAGGCGACGATTCGCCTGCGTGAGGAGTTGGCGGAGCATCGTCGCGCGCTGCTGCAAATGCAGGAGATGGCGGCGAAATACGGCTACGATATCTCCCGCCCGGCGCGGAACGCGCAGGAAGCGGTACAGTGGCTCTACTTCGCTTATCTGGCGGCGGTAAAATCGCAAAATGGCGGTGCAATGTCGCTGGGAAGAACCGCCTCGTTCCTTGATATCTACATTGAGCGCGATTTCAACGCGGGCCTTCTGACAGAGCAGCAGGCGCAGGAACTGATCGACCATTTCATCATGAAGATCCGCATGGTGCGCTTCCTGCGCACGCCGGAATTTGATTCGCTCTTTTCCGGCGATCCGATCTGGGCCACCGAAGTTATTGGCGGGATGGGGCTTGATGGCCGCACGCTGGTGACGAAGAACTCTTTCCGTTATCTGCATACCCTGCACACGATGGGGCCAGCGCCGGAGCCGAACCTGACCATACTGTGGTCAGAAGCGTTGCCGGTGGCATTCAAGAAATATGCTGCGCAGGTCTCCATCGTGACCTCATCTTTGCAGTATGAAAACGACGATTTAATGCGTACCGACTTTAACAGCGACGATTATGCTATCGCTTGTTGCGTCAGCCCGATGGTCATCGGTAAGCAGATGCAGTTCTTCGGCGCGCGCGCCAACCTTGCCAAAACGTTGCTGTACGCTATCAATGGCGGCGTTGACGAGAAACTGAAAATCCAGGTTGGGCCGAAAACCGCGCCGTTAACGGATGAGGTGCTGGATTATGACGCAGTAATGGAGAGCCTCGACCATTTTATGGACTGGCTGGCGGTGCAGTACATTAGCGCGCTGAACATCATTCACTACATGCACGATAAGTACAGCTATGAAGCTTCGCTGATGGCGCTGCACGACCGTGATGTGTATCGGACGATGGCGTGCGGCATCGCCGGACTGTCGGTGGCGGCGGATTCCCTGTCCGCTATCAGGTACGCTCAGGTGAAGCCGATCCGCGACGAAAACGGCCTTGCCATCGACTTTGCTATTGAAGGCGAGTATCCGCAGTACGGCAACAACGATGAGCGCGTGGACAGCATCGCCTGCGACCTGGTGAAACGCTTTATGCAAAAAATTAGCGTGTTGCCGACGTATCGCAATGCGGTGCCGACGCAGTCCATTTTGACCATCACCTCGAACGTCGTGTACGGGCAGAAGACCGGCAATACGCCGGATGGACGCCGCGCCGGAACGCCGTTCGCGCCGGGGGCGAACCCGATGCATGGTCGTGACCGCAAAGGGGCGGTGGCCTCGCTGACGTCGGTGGCGAAACTGCCGTTTACCTACGCCAAAGACGGTATTTCGTACACCTTCTCGATTGTGCCTGCGGCGCTCGGGAAAGAAGATGCGGTGCGGAAAACCAATCTTGTCGGCCTGCTGGACGGTTATTTCCATCATGAAGCACAGGTAGAAGGCGGGCAGCATCTGAACGTCAATGTCATGAACCGTGAAATGTTGCTGGATGCGATTGAACATCCGGAAAACTACCCGAACCTGACGATCCGCGTTTCCGGCTATGCCGTGCGCTTCAATGCGCTGACGCGTGAACAGCAACAGGACGTTATTTCGCGCACCTTTACTCAGGCGATGTAACGTGAACGGGGCGATCGTGTGGATCGCCCCGCGACGGATCTTCACTGAACGGTAATCTTAGGGGGAGATATGATTAGCGCATTTGATATTTTTAAGATTGGCATTGGACCTTCAAGCTCCCATACCGTAGGGCCAATGAATGCAGGAAAATGTTTTATCGATCGGCTGATCGACAGCGGCGACCTGCCGCGAACGACGCGCATCACGGTTGATCTTTACGGATCGCTATCGCTGACGGGCAAAGGCCACGCGACCGATACCGCCGTCATTATGGGCCTGGCGGGCAATACGCCGCAGGATGTCAATATTGATAGCATTCCGGCGTTTATCCAGGAGGTTGCCCGCAGCAGCCGTTTATCGGTGGCGGGTGGCGCGCATGTGGTGGATTTTCCCGTCGCCGACAGTATTCTCTTTCACGCTGAAACCCTGGCGCGCCATGAAAACGGTATGCGTATTACCGCCTGGAACGGACAAGCGCCGCTTTTACACAAAACGTATTACTCTATTGGCGGCGGCTTTATTGTCGAAGAGGAACGCTTTGGTCAGTCGCACGACGTAGAAAAATCGGTGCCGTATGATTTTCATTCCGCCAGCGAGCTGTTGACGCTGTGTGAAAGACAGGGGCTCTCGGTTTCCGGCCTGATGATGCAAAATGAACTGGCGTTGCGGAGCAAAGAGCAGATTGACGCTGGCTTTGCCCGCATCTGGCAAGTGATGGCGACCGGAATTGAACGTGGCATGAATACTGAGGGCGTGCTGCCGGGGCCGCTGAACGTTCCACGCCGCGCGGTAGCGTTACGGCGTCTGCTGGTCTCCAGCGATAATCTCTCCCGCGATCCGATGAACGTTATTGACTGGATTAACATGTTCGCCCTGGCCGTGAGCGAAGAGAACGCGGCGGGCGGGCGAGTGGTCACCGCGCCGACCAACGGCGCGTGCGGCATTATTCCTGCGGTGCTGGCCTATTACGACAAATTCCGTCGTCCGGTCAATGCCAACTCTATCGCCCGTTATCTGTTGTCGGCGGGGGCAATTGGCATGCTGTACAAGATGAACGCCTCGATATCCGGCGCGGAAGTGGGGTGTCAGGGCGAGGTTGGCGTCGCGTGTTCGATGGCGGCGGCAGGGCTGACAGAACTGCTGGGCGGTAGCCCGGCGCAGGTCTGTATTGCGGCGGAAATTGCGATGGAGCATAACCTTGGCCTCACCTGTGACCCGGTGGCGGGTCAGGTACAAATCCCTTGTATTGAACGTAATGCGATTAACGCCGTTAAAGCGGTAAATGCGGCGCGAATGGCGCTACGCCGTACCTCTGAACCGCGGGTTTCGCTCGATAAAGTAATCGAAACCATGTACGAAACGGGTAAAGACATGAACGACAAATATCGCGAGACGTCGCGCGGCGGTCTGGCGATTAAAGTCGTTTGTGGATAGGCCTGACAGGCGCAGAGTGAGCAGGCTATGGGATAACGCAGAAGACAGAAGCTGAGAAAAGGGCGCACCAAAGTGCGCCCTTTTTTGTTGTGATACGCGTCAAATAGAGAAAAAAACAATATTAAATAAATAGTAAATAGAAAATAATTCTTAACCCACAATAAATGCAGGCGTTTTATTGGTAAGTTTTTCTCTTATCGTGCGCGTATGATTTTCTTATTACAAGAAAGTACCTGCACCTCACGTTCTGCATATCGCCTTGCTGCGGCACGAAAAATAAAAAAACCTCTACCTACACATTGAGCGAGAATTCTATGGAATCGGCTAGTAATACCAGCGTAATCCTCGACGCATCAGCCCCGGCGCGTCGGGCAGGGATGACAGAAAGCGAATGGCGTGAAGCCATCAAATTTGATAGTACCGACACCGGTTGGGTTATTATGAGTATCGGGATGGCGATCGGCGCAGGGATCGTTTTTCTTCCTGTCCAGGTTGGCCTGATGGGACTTTGGGTCTTTTTACTCTCTTCTATTATTGGCTATCCGGCCATGTACCTGTTCCAGCGGCTGTTTATTAATACGCTGGCGGAATCCCCGGAATGTAAAGACTACCCCAGCGTGATCAGCGGCTATCTGGGCAAAAACTGGGGTATTTTATTAGGCGCGCTGTACTTTGTGATGCTCGTCATCTGGATGTTCGTCTATTCTACGGCGATTACTAACGACAGCGCCTCTTATCTGCATACTTTCGGCGTAACGGAAGGATTGCTTTCCGATAGTCCATTTTATGGTCTGGTGCTGATCTGCATACTGGTAGCGATTTCCTCACGCGGTGAAAAATTACTGTTCAAAATCTCCACCGGCATGGTGCTGACCAAGCTACTGGTAGTGGCGGCGCTGGGCGTCTCTATGGTGGGTATGTGGCATCTGTATAACATTGGCGCGCTGCCGCCGATGGCCCTGCTGATTAAAAACGCCATTATTACCCTGCCATTTACGCTGACCTCGATTTTATTTATCCAGACGTTAAGCCCAATGGTGATCTCTTACCGTTCACGCGAAAAATCTATTGAGGTCGCACGCCATAAAGCGCTGCGCGCCATGAATATCGCGTTTGGCGTCCTGTTCGTTACCGTCTTTTTCTATGCGGTTTCCTTCACCCTGGCGATGGGGCATGACGAAGCGGTGAAAGCCTACGAGCAGAATATTTCCGCCCTGGCGATCGCCGCGCAATTTATTAGCGGCGATGGCGCTGGCTGGGTCAAAGTGGTTAGCGTAATTCTGAACATCTTTGCCGTCATGACCGCCTTCTTTGGTGTTTATTTAGGATTCCGCGAAGCGACGCAAGGCATTGTGATGAATATCCTGCGCCGCAAAATGCCCGCCGAGAAGATTAAGGAAAATCTGGTACAGCGCGGCATTATGATTTTCGCTATTTTGCTGGCCTGGAGCGCCATTGTGCTCAACGCGCCGGTACTGAGCTTCACCTCTATTTGTAGCCCTATCTTCGGTATGGTGGGCTGTTTAATTCCGGCATGGTTGGTCTACAAGGTTCCCGCATTGCACAAATATAAAGGCGCTTCGTTGTACCTGATTATTATTACCGGTCTGCTGCTATGCGTTTCTCCGTTCCTGGCATTCTCTTGATATACCTGAGATTAAGGTTGTTGTTATGTTTGAATCTAAAATAAATCCATTGTGGCAAAGTTTTATCCTGGCCGTACAGGAAGAAGTAAAACCGGCGCTGGGGTGTACTGAGCCAATTTCACTGGCGCTGGCGGCAGCGGCGGCGGCGGCTGAACTTGACGGCACTGTTGAACGCATTGACGCATGGGTTTCGCCCAATCTGATGAAAAATGGTATGGGCGTTACCGTTCCAGGAACGGGAATGGTAGGGCTACCGATCGCCGCGGCGCTGGGCGCATTGGGCGGTGATGCGAAAGCCGGGTTGGAGGTGTTAAAAGACGCTTCCGCTAAAGCCGTTGCCGATGCAAAAGCGATGCTGGCCGCCGGACATGTCGCAGTGATGTTGCAGGAGCCATGTAACGATATCCTGTTTTCACGGGCGAAAGTGTATAGCGGCGATAGCTGGGCATGTGTCACGATCGTCGGCGATCATACAAATATTGTGCGGATAGAAACCGACAAGGGCGTGGTATTTACCCAGGCCGATAATGCGCAGGAAGAAGAAAAAACCTCGCCACTGGGAGTGCTGTCTCATACCTCGCTGGAAGAGATCCTGGCGTTTGTGAATGCGGTGCCCTTTGACGCTATTCGCTTTATTCTCGATGCGGCCAGGCTAAACGGCGCGTTGTCGCAGGAGGGACTGCGTGGTTCCTGGGGGCTGCATATTGGTTCGACGCTGGCCAAACAGTGCGATCGCGGTCTGCTGGCGAAAGATCTCTCCACGGCGATTTTGATCCGTACCAGCGCGGCGTCAGACGCCAGAATGGGCGGCGCCACGTTGCCCGCGATGAGCAACTCCGGCTCCGGCAACCAGGGGATTACCGCCACGGTGCCAGTCATGGTGGTTGCTGAACATGTCGGCGCCGATGACGAACGCCTGGCGCGCGCGCTAATGTTATCGCATTTGAGCGCTATCTATATTCACTATCAGCTTCCGCGTTTGTCGGCGCTGTGCGCGGCAACCACGGCGGCGATGGGCGCGGCGGCGGGTATGGCGTGGCTGATAGATGGTCGTTATGACACTATCGCAATGGCTATCAGCAGTATGATCGGCGATGTCAGCGGGATGATTTGCGATGGCGCGTCGAATAGCTGCGCGATGAAAGTCTCTACCAGCGCGTCGGCGGCGTGGAAAGCCGTACTGATGGCGTTGGATGATACGGCGGTGACCGGAAACGAAGGGATTGTGGCGCACAATGTCGAACAATCTATTTCGAATTTGTGTTCGCTGGCGTGTCGCTCAATGCAGCAGACAGACAAGCAGATCATCGAGATTATGGCCAGTAAAGCGCATTAATAATAACGCCCCGGCATGTCGTCGGGGCAGCGTGCTGCCCGATGGCGCTGCGCTTATCGGGTCTACCTGTTATCAGCCGGAGCGGGCGCTTGCGCCGCCATCCGGCATGATTTCAGGCTGCGGCCTCTTCTTCTGCCAGCCGGGCTTCGGCGTCCGCCACGATGGCTTCCAGTTCGGTTAGCATCTCTTCATAGCCCAGCGGCACAGTAGCGCTCATCGTCTCCTGTACGGCAGGTTTTACCACGGGCTGACGTTTCTTCGCCGATTTTTTGCTCATCTTGCGACTCCTTTTCTGGCTGGCTACACCGGTAAATCTACCAGTAATGCGCGCAGCGGCGTATCGGCAACCAGCGTAATGTTAGGTTCATCACGAATAAATGCGCCATCTCCGCAGGTTAATGCCTCGCGTTCTTCGTTGTGCGTCATCGCGTGGAACGTACCGTGAATCGACTGCAAATAGGCGCGCGGCCCGTGAAGCTGGAAGTTAAGCGATTCGCCTTTCTCCAGCGTAATATGATGTACCCAGACCTGTTGGCGCAGTTGTAAGCTGTTTTGCTCACCGTCGGGCGAGGCAAGAAGCTGTTGTTGCGCCGTCGAGAGTGGGATTTTTTGTACCAGCGCGTTTTCCCGTTCAGGACAGGCGTCAAGCCACAGTTGCATTCGGGTTAACGGCTTAACTTTGCTGAGATTATGTTCGCTGTAGCTAATGCCCGGCTGCGCGGCGAGCAGCAACGCTTCGCCCGCTTTAGCCTGTACATGGTTGCCGTCGCTGTCGCGGTATTCCGCTTCGCCGTCCAGAATCAGGTTTAAAATATCCACCTTTGGATAAGTTCGAGGCTGAAAAGAGGCGCCCGGCGCCAGCACTTCCTGGTTCAGTACGCGCAACGACGCGTAGCCCAGCAGTGTAGGGTCGAAGTAGTGTCCAAAGGAGAAGGTATAGCGGGCCTGTAACCATCCATAGTCTGCCTGTCCACATTGTTTGGCGGTTCGGGTCGTAATCATCGTTATTAACCTCTCTTTACTTCCTTTTATGTTAAGGGGCTGGACGCTGCATTGTTAGCCAGATATTCTGCCCGGTATGTTCAAATTTCCTGAATGAGAACGTTATGGCTAAAGAGAGAGCGCTGACGCTTGAAGCATTGCGTGTGATGGACGCCATTGACCGTCGGGGCAGTTTTGCCGCAGCGGCTGATGAGTTGGGGCGGGTGCCCTCCGCGCTGAGTTACACCATGCAGAAGCTGGAAGAAGAGTTGGACGTTGTACTGTTCGATCGCTCCGGCCATCGTACAAAATTCACCAACGTCGGACGTATGCTGCTGGAACGCGGGCGGGTATTGCTGGAAGCGGCAGACAAGTTAACGACGGATGCTGAAGCGTTGGCCCGCGGTTGGGAAACGCATCTGACGCTGGTCACTGAAGCTCTGGTACCAACGCCTGCTTTTTTTCCGCTGATCGACCGGCTGGCCGCTAAAGCCAATACGCAGCTTTCATTGATTACCGAAGTACTGGCTGGCGCATGGGAGCGGCTTGAGCAGGGACGGGCGGATATCGTTATCGCCCCGGATATGCATTTTCGATCGTCGTCGGAAATTAACTCCCGTAAGTTGTATACGTTAATGAATGTGTATGTCGCCGCGCCTGACCACCCTATTCATCAGGAGCCGGAGCCGCTTTCGGAAGTGACGCGGGTTAAATACCGCGGCGTAGCGGTAGCGGATACCGCGCGCGAGCGGCCGGTATTAACGGTGCAACTGCTGGATAAGCAGCCACGTCTGACGGTAAGCACGATTGAAGATAAACGTCAGGCGCTGCTGGCCGGGCTTGGCGTCGCGACTATGCCATATTCGATGGTGGAACAGGATATTGCCGAAGGGCGGCTACGCGTGGTCAGCCCGGAATCGACCAGCGAAATCGATATTATTATGGCCTGGCGGCGCGACAGTATGGGGGAGGCAAAAGCCTGGTGCCTGCGGGAAATACCTAAGCTATTCGCCGGAAAATAAATAGCGCGCGGCGCTTTAAAAGCGGCGCCGCGCCGCCATCAGGAAAAACGTTTCGGATCGGGGCCGAAGCGGTTGTCGCCCGGCGTACCATTCTGGCAGTTGAACGCGATGATGATAAGCCAGCCGATAATGGGGATAAGTAGCAACAGTAGCCACCATGCGGAGCGGTCAGTGTCATGCAGACGACGGAACTGCACGGCCCACCACGGTAAAAAGATCAGAACGCCGTAAATGGTGGTCAGAACGCCTTCACCCCCGGCGCGTTGCCAGCCAAGCATGGCGTCCAGCAGGCCCAACACAAAGGTAAAGATGATATTGACCAGAATAAACATCCAGTACTCTTTGCGTCGCGCGCGGCCGCCAAATCCCAGATAATTTTTTAAAACCTTTAAATACCAATCCATTTTCGCCTCAATAATGGTTCAATCACTTGTTTTTAAAGTAATCAAACTAAGAATAGCCGCGAATGGAATGTTGGTAAATATTTGTGGTATTTATTAATAAGGCGTCCCGGAGGACGCCTGAAATTAGCCAAAGCGCACGTCGCGCCCGTGAGGTTCGAGCAGATCCTGCCACGGTCCGATAGAAATGATACCTGTGGGGTTAATCGTTTTATGGCTACGGAAATAGTGGTGACGAATATGATCAAGATTAACGGTTTCAGCAATGCCCGGTATTTGATAGATATCGCGCAGGAAACCGTACAGATTCAGGTAGTCGCTGATTCGGTATTTGTCGCATTTGAAATGAGTCACGTAAACCGGATCAAAGCGTACCAGGGTCGTCCATAAGCGGATATCCGCCTCGGTCAACTGGTCCCCCGTCAGATAGCGGTGCTGTCCGAGAATCTGTTCCAGGCGCGCCAGCGCAGTAAATACCTTTTCTACCGCTTCATCATACGCTTGCTGGCTGGTGGCGAAGCCTGCTTTATAAACGCCGTTATTAACGTTGTCATAAATCCAGCCGTTTAACTCGTCAATTTTGCTTTGCAGCGCGGGGGGATAGTAATCCCCGGCTTTAGCGCCCAGCCCATCGAAAGCGGAGTTAAACATACGAATGATTTCGGCGGACTCGTTGCTGACGATAGTATGATTTTTTTTATCCCATAAGACCGGCACGGTGACGCGGCCGCTGTAGTGTGGATCGGCGTGCAGATACAACTGGTAGAGAAATTCATGCTGATAGAGGGTATCGCCGGTGGCCGCCGGAAAAGTATCATCAAACGTCCAGCCGTTTTCCAGCATCAATGGATTCACGACAGAAACCGGAATAAACGGCTCCAGACCTTTCAGTTTACGGAAAATGAGCGTGCGATGCGCCCAGGGGCAGGCAAGGGAAACGTACAGATGGTAACGATCTTTTTCTGCGGCGAATCCGCCTTCGCCGGAAGGTCCGGGCGCGCCGTCAGCGGTAAGCCAGTTGCGGAAAGCCGACGCTGAACGCTGAAATTTCCCCCCGGAAGATTTGGTGTCATACCAGGTATCGTGCCAGACGCCATCGATCAGTTGTCCCATGTTTCTCTCCTTCAGATGACAAAAGCGAGGCGCTATTCCCTCGCTTTTTTAATTGAGTATAGATTGCTTACCACTTTTTATTCAGCAGACGGTCAAGGCTGAACGCGCCAGGCCCGGTTAACGCCAGTAATAAGAATCCGCCGGCAATGGTCAGGTTTTTCATAAACATCAGCGAGTTTACACCTTCTGCAAAATTGCTATGGAAGATCAATGCCGTCAGCAACGTAAAACCAGCGGTGAAAAGCGCAGTGGTGCGGGTGAGGAACCCCAGCAGAATCGCCAGACCGCCGCCGAACTCAAGCAGTATGGTGAGCGGCAGCAGGAATCCTGGTACGCCCATCGCTTCCATATACTGCTGTGTGCCCGCATAGCCGCTAATTTTTCCCCATCCTGCGGTAATAAATAGAACTGGCATTAAAATACGCGCTATCAGTACACCAACATCTTCTAATTTTTTCATTTTATTCTCCAGGGGGCCGATTCGGCGGTGGCTGCTATTTTCATGAGAAATGACGCGGTTTGGCGCATCATTGTTATCGCTGGAGAGAATCATAAACGTGGCGTACAGGAATTGTTAGCAAGGAAAATTGCCAAATTTTTTCAAAAAATTTGAGTGATTGCTAAAGAGACGATATGCATAAAAGTATCGCGCCACCAGGGGTAATCGGGTGATAACCTGATGGCGCGATGCTATAAAAGAAAAGATATTAACCGCGGAGCTGTTGTTGACGGAGGGTAGTTTTTACCAGGCGCCAGGCGCTCCAGATACCCAGGCCGCGTTTCGCCCAGCGTACCAACATATTAGGATGACGGATGGTCCAGATGGCCATTACGCTGCTACCGACCAGCGCCCAGGAGCGCAGGCTTAACACCGTATTCCAGCCGCGATCGTACGCGCCGGTGGTCTCCAGCCAGTCGCGACGGCTGGCGGACAGATCCAGCCGTTGCTGCTGGATCTGACTGAGAAGCAGCGCTTTACGTTTTTCGCGTTCGCCTTTGCTGCTCACGACTGATCGTCCTCCAGAATTTGCCGATCGTTAGCCAGTTCGTGCCGCGTATGGCGCAATAGCGTGGACTGACGCGCTTTGCGCAAAGTCCAGATGCCGCCGATTAGCGCAAGCACTAACAGCACAACAGTGGTAGCGATCATCGCGTTCAAACGGTACTGAGGATCGATAGCCCAGATGACCAGAACCATCAGGCTCATTAAGCCAAACGCCGCGAAGAGCATGGTAAGACCTACCATCAGCAAAAGCTGAAAGAGGTTCGCTTTCTCTTCTTCCAGTTCTACTACCGCCAGTCGCAGCCGGGTTTCCACCATTTCAACGATAATGGTGACAATCCGCTGCCCGATACCCAGTACGCTTTTGCCTGGTCCTTGTGCCTGTCGAGAATCCGCCATAATTAACGACGCGTCAGCAGTACGCCCAACACCAGACCGACAGCGGCGCCAATGCCTACGCCTGTCCAGGGATTTTCGCGCACATAATCATCGGCACGGGCGGCGGCGACGCGAGTCTGTTTGGCAATCACATCACCCGTTTCGCCCAGGCGGTAACGGCTCTCTTTCAGCGCGCGCTCGGCTTTGCTACGAATCTTACTCAACTCTTCTTTCGACTTTTCGCCCGAAGAGCTCAGCACTTCTTCAAGCGTATCGGTCAGGGATTTCAACTCAGCGCGCAGATGTTCCGTAGTGTTATCTTTCGACATAGTTTTCTCCAAGTGAGTGAGTATTTACATTCGGCGTTAATTTAGTAGTCTCTGGCCTCAAGTTTTTTTAGCTCATCCTGAGCCTCGGCCAGCTTACGTTCACGTTTGTCTATTTTATCCGCATCGCCTTTTGCTTTTGCCTCGGCTAAATCACGTTGGCGTTCGGCTACCTCTTCTTTTTGCTCAGCGATCTTTTTCTGATGCTCGGCGCGCAGCTTGCTGTCAGTACAATTGGCGCGTACTTCGCTGAGCGCCTTGTTCAGACCCTCAATACGGCGCTGATTGTTGTGCTTTTCAGCGTAGCTAATTTCCTTTTGTATATCCTGCTCTTTTTCCTGACAAAGCGAATTAGCGTAGCTACCGGCGCTAAGTGTAAAAAGCGTGATAGCCAAAGCGATGCGGTATTTCATTCCTGAACTTTCCCTTATGTTCGGACCCGTTGTCCGGGGCGGTGATCCCGATAATAACGCGGTGGGTTAAACACCGCTTTATTAATCATAGTCATTAAACAATGAAATCACCAAAGTGAGTGATATGATTCGGATTCCTGGAGATTAGCCAAAGCGGTGTGAGCTTTCCCGTAAGCGGGACAGCCACTGTACCGTTTCGTTGTCATCGTCCTGCTGAGCGACGACATAACCGTGTGGTAACGTTTGATCAAGCACTGTTTTTGCTGCGGCGCTTTGCGCAGGGGAATCGAAGGTAATGAGCAACATGTCATTTTTAGGCGTAATGCTTTTAAAATGAATGCCGTTCGCATCCAGATGATGCAGAACTGAGAAGCCGTCTGGCATACTGGCGCCCTGGTTAACCGCGCGAATGGCCAGCGTCGACTCTTGCTGACGCAGCGTTGACCACGTCATCATGAGTATGGTCAGCATCAGTAGAAAAGCGCTGATCCAAATGAGTTGTCGGGCAGTTATGCGTGGTTTAAGCATAAGTTATCCCCGGCTCCCATACTTCTTTTTCCACAGCATGACCAGTGAACCCGCCAGGCCAAAAAAGAGCAGCACCACGGGCAGCAGCATCAGGCATGACATTAACTGATCTTCATACTTCATAAAGACGGGCGTTTTGCCCAGCAGATAGCCCAGCGACGTCAGGATAAGCACCCACAACAAGCCGCTCATCCAGTTGAAGAACTGAAAGCGCGCGTTATTCAGACCGGATATGCCGGCAATGGTGGGCAGCAGCGTTCTGACAAACGCGATAAAACGGCCTATCAATAGTGCCGACAGGCCGTGTTTATGGAAAAGGTGATGGGCGCGTTGATGATAATGTGCGGGGAGATGAGAGAGCCAGTTTTGCACGGTGCGGGTATTCCCCAGCCAGCGGCCCTGAATATAGCTGACCCAGCAACCCAGGCTGGCCGCGACGGTAAGCAGCAAAATGGTTTGTGGAAAACCCATCGCGCCTTTGGCGATCAGCACGCCGACCAGGATCAACAGGCTGTCGCCAGGCAAAAAGGCGGCAGGGAGCAGCCCATTTTCCAGAAACAAAATCATAAATAACACAAAATATAACATGCCAATCATGGAAGGATTGGCCAGTGTTTCAAAGTCCTGAGCCCACAGGGCATTCAGCAATTGAGTCAGTAGTTCCATTCAGTATTCCTGGAGAATCGGTTAACGTCACGCCGGTGATCTGAGGTTTGCACTGCCGCAACAGAGTTGGAGTTTTTATCAGCGTTGCGGAAACGGCAAATTCGCGGCCTGAACTATTCCTTGTTAAGTTGTGAAGTAAGCAAGCACTAACACACAAAAATTCAAAATGCATCTAATTGTAACAAAGGTCAACGAAGTCCGTTATAGAAATTACGCGTCGTTGAGCTTTGATTTTGCTTATCGCAAAGGAGGGTGGCGAGAGGATTTACACAGGCTGACACTTTATACTGTACGCTGACCGAGCGCCGCGGCAGACGCCATCTACATATAACGTTACGCGAGGATGTCGCGCGTGAACATCAATTCGCTTTCCGTCACAGTCTATGGATTGGGAGATTCAGATCTATCGTCACGCCGGATGGCACGCGCCATCCGGCATCGATAATCACTTAGCTACGCAAGGCATTATTCGCCAGACGTTCGTCCTCTGCCTGGCAGGCTGCCGCAGTGAACAGAACATCGGTAGACGAGTTCAGCGCCGTTTCACACGAATCCTGCAATACGCCGATAATAAAGCCGACCGCTACTACCTGCATCGCGATATCGTTCGGGATGCCAAACATGTTGCACGCCAGCGGGATCAGCAGCAATGAACCGCCTGCCACGCCGGAGGCGCCGCAAGCACACAGCGAGGCCACCACGCTCAGCAGCAGCGCTGTAGGCAGATCCACCGGGACGCCTAACGTATGGACTGCCGCCAACGTCAGAACCGTAATGGTAATTGCCGCGCCGGCCATATTGATGGTGGCGCCCAGCGGAATGGAAACGGAGTAAGTATCCCTGTCCAGATTCAGCTTTTCGCACAGCGCCATATTCACTGGAATATTGGCGGCAGAGCTGCGGGTAAAGAAGGCATAAACGCCGCTTTCACGCAGGCAGGCGAACACCAGCGGATAAGGGTTGCGACGAATTTTCCAGAATACCAACAGCGGGTTGACCACCAGCGCGACCAGCAGCATACAGCCAATCAAGACGACCAGCAGGTGCGCATAGCCCCACAGGGTGGAGAAGCCGGTGGTTGCAAGCGTTGATGAAACCAGACCAAAAATACCGACTGGCGCGAAACGGATCACCAGTTTCACCATAAAGGTCACGGCGTTAGACATATCGTTCACGAGGTTTTTGGTGGTTTCATTGCCATGACGCAGGGCAAATCCCAGACCGACGGCCCACACCAGAATCCCGATATAGTTAGCGTTCAGCAGCGCGTCGATGGGGTTCGACACCATGCTCATCAGCAGACCGCGCAGGACTTCTACAATGCCGGACGGCGGCACGATATCCTGGGCGCTACTGGACAGATGCAGCGTTGAAGGGAAGGCGAAGCTGAACACAACGGCCGCCAGCGCGGCTGAAAAGGTGCCTAGCAGGTAAAGAAAGAGAATAGGGCGAATATTGGTTTTTTGGCCGTGCTGGTGGTTGGCGATCGAGGCCATTACCAGCATCAGCACCAGAACGGGGGCGACCGCTTTTAAGGCGCCGACGAACAGGGTGCCAAGCAAGCCAACCGCTTCTGCCGCAGGCTTAGAAATCCATGCCAGTAAAATCCCCAGTACCAGACCCACTAAAATTTGTTTAACCAGACTGCCTTGCGCTAAACGCTGCAGTAGCCCTGATGCTCGTTGCGTAGCCATTTCATGTTCCTTGTATTGTGTTGCTGGTCATCCCCTGCACGCTCTTACGGCGCATCTTTCAGGATGTAACAAAGTGTTTGCCTGGTTGAGTATAAGGAAAGTTGAAGGTTCGGGAAGCGAAATATCCTGGATTTTTTGCTGTGATCATGTTTTATAACTTTATATTAACAGTATTGTGACATGTTAAACAAAAACGCCCGGCAGGTGTGCGCTGCCGGGCGTTTTTGATGGGGCAGGTTTACCCCGATAAAAGATTATTGCGCTCGTAGTTTCTTATCGCGCTGATGGTTAACCCAGGCGTTAATCACCAGCGTAATGGTCAGAATGCCAAACACTACGCCCAGCGAAATCGCGATAGGAATATGGTAGAAGTCGACGATCAGCATCTTAATGCCGATAAAGACCAGAATGACCGCCAGACCATATTTCAGCATCGAGAAGCGTTCCGCCACGCCGGACAGCAGGAAGTACATCGCGCGCAGTCCTAAGATGGCAAACAGGTTAGAGGTCAGTACGATGAACGGGTCGGTGGTGACCGCAAAGATCGCCGGAATACTGTCAACGGCGAAGATCACATCGCTGAACTCAACCATAATCAGCACCAGCAGCAGCGGCGTGGCATACAGCAGGCCGTTTTTACGTACGAAAAAGTGCTCGTTCTCGATCGTATCAGTCATGCGCAGATGCCCGCGCAGCCAACGCACCATCGGTTTTTCGCCAATGCCGGATTCGTCTTCCTTCGCCAGCGCCATTTTTACGCCGGTAAACAGCAGGAAGGCACCGAACACATACAGCAGCCATTCGAACTGAGTGATAAGCCAGGTACCGGCGAAAATCATGATAGTACGCAACACGATCGCGCCAAGAACCCCATACACCAGCACCCGGCGCTGCAGAGCCGGAGGGACGGAGAAATAGCTAAACAGCATCAGCCAGACAAAGACGTTATCTACGGCCAGCGACTTTTCAATCAGATAGCCGGTAAGGAACGCTAATGCCTGCGGGTCAGCAACTTCGCGCCCTTGCGTTTCAGCCAGATACCACCAGAAAGCGGCGTTAAACAGTAGCGAGAGCGTTACCCACAGGATTGACCATCCTGCCGCTTGTTTCATCGACATAGCATGTGCGCCACGGCGTCCCTGCAACAACAGGTCGATGGATAGCATTATCACCACAACAACCGCGAATCCACCCCATAATAATGGCGTACCAACAGTATTCATTATTTCTCCCCATGCAAAAAAAAACGGCTAACGCCGAATGGCATTAGCCGCTGCTTTTATGCATAGACCTTGCCATTCGGCAAGGTCTCACTTACAACAATAAAGGAATACGCTGACGCATTCCTTTATGGCTGCCCGGTGACCGGATGTGGTTTTGCACACATCGTAATGACGATCGACCGGCAATGAAGTTACTCCCCTTTGCGCGTAACAAAGTATGACAGGCCACGCGTAGAGTCAATGACCTGTAACATATGATTTACATAATTTTACGCAGTAAGGGGATGGGTCAGATCGTCCGCCGGGAAGATGACCCCGGTTTGACGGCGTATTTCTGTCAGCCATTTTGCCGTGGCGCGACTTAGCGACAACCCCGGATGTTCCACGGCGTGGTTTTCAATAAGCTGGGCAAACGCCCCGGCTTCATACAGCATGGTATTAATATGCTGAGGCTGGGTCAGATCCTGCATCAGCGCGCCGCGCGGCGCAAAACACACTTTCTGGCATTCCGACAGCTTTTCAATGACCAGCGATCCCCTCTCGCCCTGAATTTCACTGGCCAGTACCGAGTCGCTGACTTTGGAATGCTGTAGCGTGACGCTAAAATCGCCGTAATCCATAACCACGACGCCGTGCGCATCTACTCCGCTTTCCAATAAATTCGCCGACGCCTGAACGCTGCGCGGCTCGCCCCATAGCGCGATCGCCGACGCCAGACAGTAATACCCGATATCCATAATCGAACCATTGGAGAAGGCCGGATTAAACGTATTCGGATTTTCACCGTTCAGATAGCGCTGATAACGTGAAGAGTACTGGCAGTAATTTAGTAATGCTTTATGCATTCTGCCGATTTTCGGCAACGATTCCCGCAGCAGCAGGAAATTGGGCAGGCAGGCGGTTTTAAAGGCTTCAAACAGTACCCGCTGATTATCGCGCGCGCAGGCGATAGCGGCATCAACCTCCGCCAGGTTAGAAGCCAGCGGCTTTTCGCACATGACATGTTTTTTATGCTGCAAAAAGCGCTGCGTCTGGGAGAAATGCAGGGAATTCGGGCTGGCGATATAAACCGCCTCAATCGCGTCGCTTTGCGCCATCGCTTCCAGCGAGGTAAACAGATGCTCGACGGGATAATCATTTGCGAAAGACTGCGCCTGTTCAAGACTACGGGAGTAAACGGCGGCGAGCCTGAATTTGCCGGTTTCATGGGCGGCGTCGACAAACTGGCGCGTGATCCAGTTAGTCCCAATTACAGCGAAACGTATCATAAACGTCAGCGGACTCCAGAAAGGGATTTTTCGTCAATGTAGCACGCCTTTCCGCCCTTGCCAGTGCGCTGCGACGCACTCTGGCATTTTACTGGCGAGAAGGGCACCCGTGTGCGCTATCAGCCCCAATAGTGACGCCAGCGCCCAGATATTTAGGCTGACGGTGCAAAATTTTGGCATCCAGCACCGCGCTAACCCGCGCCAGCTTTTCCCGAAGTCGTGTGTAGGTTCCGTGCCTTTTATTCAGATCCGGCGCGTTAACGCCGATAGCGTCTATGCCATATTGTTGCGCCAGCCAGATCGCCCGTTGATTATGAAATGCTTGCGAGATAATCGTAATGCGGCTTTCGCCAAACACTTTCCGGGCGCGAACCACGGAGTCCAGCGTGGAGAATCCGGCATAATCACAAAAAATGGCCGCTTCCGGCACACCTTTCGCTATCAGCGCCTGCTGCATCGCCGAAGGTTCATCGTACTCTTTTTTGCCATTATCGCCGCTGACTAACAGCCACTTCACTTTACCGGCGTGATACAACGCGGCGGCAGTATTAATCCGCCGGGTAAAATACCGATTGCCGGGTTTAGCGCCTAACACCAGCCCGACGTTGCGGGCGGGAACGGTCTGAATGTCATTCCATGTCAGATGCTGTGAGGCGTTGACGATAAGCCAGTTGGAATAGAAAAGCGCGACGCCTGCTGCGACAAGCAGAAAACACGCCACTGCTAACGCCCGGCGTGTAAAACAGAGGCGGCGGATAAAACGGGCACATTGTGAGAGCATGGTTGTTGCGCGGTTCCGTTGGCGGTGGATAAAAAATACCCTCTACAGATCGTCATCCTTGACGTGGCGGCAGGCAATGAGCGAAATGTGAACGCGCCGATTTTATGCCCACGCCGTTAAAAAGATACGGGGGAAGGGGCATTTTCAGAATTTATTGTGCCGACAGCGCCTGATGCGTCAGCCACAGTCGCGTATCAAACTCCAGTTGATGGTACTGCGGCTCCATATGGCAGCAGAGCTGATAAAACGCTTTGTTATGATCTTTCTCTTTCAGGTGCGCCAGTTCGTGAACCACAATCATTCGTAAGAATGGCTCCGGGGCGTTGCGAAACACGGTGGCGACGCGGATCTCCGCCTTTGCCTTGAGCTTGCCGCCCTGAACGCGCGAGACAGCGGTATGCAGTCCCAGCGCATTTTTCAGCACATGGATCTTGCTGTCATACATCACTTTATTGATGGGCGGCGCATTGCGCAGAAACTGACTTTTCAGTTCCTGAGTATAGTGATATAGCGCTTTGTCAGTAGCGTAATCATGCGCGCCGGGATAACGTTTTTCCAGCACCGCCCCCAGGCGCTGCTCGGCGATTAAGGCGCGTACCTGGGCAAGGAGATGTTCCGGATACCCCTGAAGGTAAGTTAGTGAGGTCATCAAAGCTCCATGTTGCCGATAAAAAGTGTATACTCACGCACCCTTTTCAGGGATAACGCCGCAATTTTACCATTCAGGAGGCCTAATGAGCCACGTAGACGACGGTTTCCGTTCACTGACGCTGAAACGTTTTCCGCAAACGGATGATGTTAACCCGCTTCTGGCGTGGGAGGCGGCCGATGAGTATCTGCTGCAACAGTTGGATGAGACGGAAATTCGCGGCCCGGTGCTGATCCTGAATGATACGTTTGGCGCGCTAAGCTGTGCGCTGGCGGAGCATTCGCCATACAATATTGGCGATTCATATTTAAGCGAACTGGGTACGCGAGAGAATTTACGCCATAACGGCATCGCGGAGTCCAGCGTAACGTTTCTCGACAGTACCGCTGACTACCCGCAGGCGCCGGGCGTGGTATTGATTAAGGTACCGAAAACGCTGGCGTTGCTGGAACAGCAGTTACGCGCTTTGCGTAAGGTCGTTACGGCGCAAACGCGTATTATCGCCGGCGCGAAAGCGCGTGATATTCATACCTCTACGCTGGAACTGTTTGAAAAAGTGCTGGGCCCAACCACGACGACGCTGGCGTGGAAGAAAGCGCGCCTGATTAACTGTACCTTCAGTCATCCGCAACTGGCCGACGCGCCGCAAACGCTAAGCTGGAAACTGGAAGATACAGGCTGGACGATTCACAACCACGCGAATGTGTTTTCTCGTACCGGATTGGATATCGGCGCGCGCTTCTTTATGCAGCATTTGCCGGAAAACCTCGACGGGGAGATTGTCGATCTCGGCTGCGGCAATGGGGTGATTGGCCTGAGCTTACTGGCGAAAAATCCGCAGGCGAACGTGGTATTTGTCGATGAATCGCCGATGGCGGTAGATTCCAGCCGTTTGAATGTAGAAACGAACCTGCCGGAAGCATTCGAACGCTGCGAATTTATGATCAACAACGCGCTCTCCGGCGTGGAGCCGTTCCGTTTTAACGCGGTGTTCTGCAATCCGCCGTTCCACCAGAAACATGCGCTGACGGATAATATCGCCTGGGAGATGTTCCATCATGCCCGCCGCTGCCTGAAAATCAACGGCGAACTGTATATTGTGGCGAACCGCCATCTGGACTATTTCCACAAGCTGAAGAAGATTTTCGGTAATTGCGCGACGATAGCAACCAACAATAAGTTTGTTATTTTGAAAGCGGTGAAGCAGGGACGCCGTCGATAAGGCGCTCAAGCGTCATACCGGCCTATAAAACCGGTATGACGGCGTAAGCCCGATAAGCGCAGCGCCATCAGGCAAAGTCGTTAAATCTCCAGCGCCAGTCGGGTGCCCTGGGCAATCGCCCGTCGGGCATCCAGCTCCATCGCGACATCGCATCCGCCGATAAGATGTACCGTTTTACCTGCGGCGCGTAACGGGTCCGCCAGTTCACGGCGGGGTTCTTGTCCGGCGCAGATCACCACATGATCCACTTCCAGCAACTGCGGTTCGCCGCCGATCAAGAGATGTAATCCGTCGTCGTCGATCTTCTGGTAACTGACCGCCGGGATCATCTTCACGCCGCGCGCCAGTAACGTCGCGCGATGGATCCAGCCGGTGGTTTTACCTAACCCTTCGCCCGGCTTACTGGCTTTGCGTTGCAGCATGACGATTTGCCGTGGACTACGTGCCAGGCGCGGGCCTTCCGGGCGCAGACCGCCTGCCTGTTGCAGGCTGGTATCAATTCCCCATTCCGTACAAAATTCAGCAATATTTTGGCTGGTGGATTCGCCGTGCTGGCTCAGATACATGGCCGTGTCAAAACCGATCCCGCCGCAGCCGATGATCGCCACTCGTTTACCAACCGGCGCTTTATCGCGCAATACCTCCAGGTAGGTCAATACTTTTGGATGATCGATACCGTCTATCGGCGGGCGGCGCGGTACTATTCCACAGGCGAGGATCGCTTCGTCAAACGGCTGAAGATCCTCTGCGTTCACCTGTTGGTTCAGTTTCAGCGTAACGCCAGTAACATCGATCATTCGACGGTAGTAGCGCAGCGTTTCGTAAAACTCCTCTTTACCCGGGATCTGCCTGGCGATAGTAAACTGACCGCCAATTTCACTCTGAGCGTCAAACAGCGTGACATGATGGCCGCGCGACGCGGCGTTAATCGCGAAAGCCAGCCCCGCAGGGCCTGCGCCGACAACGGCCAGATTCTTTTTGCGTATGGCCGGCGTTATCGGCATGTGGGTTTCGTGACAGGCGCGCGGGTTCACCAGACAGGAGGTCACTTTGCCGATAAAGATCCGATCCAGACAGGCCTGATTACAGCCGATACAGGTGTTGATCTCATCTGCGCGTCCGGATTGCGCTTTAGTCAGGAATTCGGCATCGGCAAGGAAGGGACGCGCCATCGACACCATATCGGCATCGCCGCGCGTCAGGATCGTCTCGGCGACCTGCGGATCGTTAATGCGATTGGTCGCGATCAGCGGAACCGACACATGACCTTTGAGTTTCCGCGTCACCCAGCTAAAGGCGCCACGCGGTACTGGCGTGGCGATGGTCGGGATTCGCGCCTCATGCCAGCCAATGCCGGTATTAATTAGGCTTGCGCCTGCGGCTTCAATGGCTTGCGCCAGTTGTACCGTTTCGTCGAACGTGCCGCCATTTTCCACCAGATCGAGCATCGACAGGCGATAGATAATAATAAAGTCGTTCCCTACCCGCTGGCGTACCGCGCGTACTACCTCAACCGCGAAGCGCATACGGCTGGCATAGTCGCCGCCCCATTCGTCATCGCGATGGTTAGTTCGCCGGGTGAGAAATTCATTAATCAGATAGCCCTCTGATCCCATCACCTCTACGCCGTCGTAGCCTGCTTCCCGCGCCAGTTGCGCGCAATGCGCGAAGTCGTCGATTAACTGCAAGATTTCATCATGCGTCAGTTCGTGCGGCATAAAGCGGTTGATTGGCGCCTGAATTGCCGACGGCGCGACCAGGTGCGGCTGATAGCTGTAACGCCCGGTGTGCAGAATTTGCAGCGCGATTTTACCGCCTTCCGCATGTACGGCATCGGTCACCACGCGGTGAGGCGTTAATTGGCTGGCGTCGCTCAGCATCGCGCCGCCGGTCATCACGACCCCGGAGGGAACGGGCGCAATACCGCCGGTGACGATTAACGCTACGCCGTGTCGTGCGCGCTCGGCATAAAATGCCGCAAGGCGCTCAGCGCCATCAGGATGTTCTTCCAGACCCGTGTGCATCGATCCCATCAGCACACGGTTTCTGAGAGTAGTAAAGCCCAGATCGAGCGGGGCGAACAGCGATGGGTAGCTCATAAGCGTATCCAGTATGTAAAATTATTGTTATGTGGTCGGATGAGTTACTACTGTAGCCGTCGCGAGGTAAAAGGGAAAAGGGGAATGTGGTGATTGTGATGGGATTCAAAAAAGAGGCCGCGACCCGGGGAAAACAGGCCGGATAAGCATAGCGCCATCCGGCATCGTTTTTAAACCTCTTCAACGCTCACCTGCATCGCCGCCAGCGCATTACGCGCTGATTTCAATACCTGTTCGCACAGTTCAATGGTTAGCGTGAGCGGTGGCTCAATACGAATTGTTTTCGCATTATTCAGCGTACCAGCGACCAGCACGCGTTGACGGAACATCTCACTGGCAAAACGGTAGCCCGTTTCGTTATCGACAAATTCAATGGCCATCAACATACCTTTGCCGCGAGCATCGTGTACCAGATTGGGATATTCACGCGCAAGTTGTCGAAAACCATCCAGGAGCGTATCGCCTTTTTGTTCCGCCTGGGCCGGGAGATTTTGCTCCAGCAGGACGTTAATGGTCGCCAGCGCGGCAGCACAAGCCAGCGGATTACCGCCAAAAGTGGTGGTATGCAGGAAGGGGTTGTCGAACAGAACCGAAAACACCTCTTCAGTCGCGATGGTGGCGCCAATCGGCATCACGCCGCCGCCCAGGGCTTTCGCCAGACACAGAATATCAGGCTGCACATTTTCGTGCTCACAGGCAAACATCTTGCCGGTACGCCCCATGCCGGTTTGTACTTCATCCAGAATCATCAGCGCGCCGAATTCGTCACAGAGCTTACGTACCTCTGTCAGGTATCCCTGCGGCGGCAGGATCACGCCGCCTTCACCCTGAATAGGCTCCAGAATCACGGCTGCTATCTCGTCGCCCGTTTTTTTGCCTTCGCTAAATGCCATGCTCATCGCGTCGATATTGCCAAACGGCACATGGCGGAAGCCCGGCAGTAAAGGCATAAAGGGTCTGCGGAAGGTGGATTTGGCCGTGGCGGAGAGCGCGCCCAATGATTTGCCATGAAATGCGCCGCTGGTGGCGATAAAGGTAAACTTGCCGCGCGGCGACTGATACGCTTTTGCCAGTTTTAGCGCCGCTTCGACGGATTCGGTGCCGCTGTTACAGAAAAAGCTGTACTTGAGTTTCCCCGGTGTCAGCGCCGCCAGCGTTTTTGCCAGCATCGCCCGCAAGGGATCAAGTAACTCCTGGCTGTGGAGAGGTTGTTTTGCGAGTTGATTCTGGACGGCGGATACCACAACAGGATTACGGTGCCCCACGTTAAAGATGCCAAACCCCCCAAGACAGTCGATAAACTCCTGCCCCTGGGTGTCGACAAGCGTATTCAAACTGCCCGCTTGCCACTCTACGGCTCCGTAATCCCCGCCGGCGGTAACAGATTTCCGGTATTCCAGAAATCCTGGATTTACATGCTCTTTAAAGTAGTCAATGACCTCTCGGTTTAGTGCTTTCATTTCCTCATGGTTTAGCGTTCGCTTCTCGATGAGATTCAGTGCGTGCGCGCTACAGGCCAAAGCCGATGCGCTGGAAGGTAACCTGTTCAAAATGAGCTCCAGAGGGCCGTGTATCACATGATACTGAATTAAGTATTGCAGGGATTAGCGGGGGTCTAAGCCCATAGTGAAAATCGGGATAAACACCAGGAATAATCACATTTACACAACATTTAATGTCATACGTTAACAATTGGATGCATTTTGAGCAGATCTTGTTTTACGGTTTACGGTGTGTTGCGTTAGCGGCGGCATGAGAAAAAGGTGAGCCAGGGCAGATTTTAAAGAAAAAGGTTGCCCACGCTAAACAATTTCATAATGAAAATAAGGCGCGGGATGAGGTGAAAATCGTACAAATATTAAGGATTAATCGCAAATTGCGATCCAGAGCAATTTTAACAACTAAAGATAAATAGATTAGCGCCGAAATAACATCTGAGCGAAAAATTAACATCCAGATAACCTGCACAGGACGCTATCATGTCTTCTCATCCCTACGTCAGCCAGCTAAATACCCCGCTGGATGATGATACCACTCTGATGTCTACGACCGACCTGGAAAGCTATATCACTCACGCCAATGACACTTTTGTCCAGGTGAGCGGCTATCAGTTAAACGAGTTACTGGCGCAGCCACATAATCTGGTGCGTCATCCGGATATGCCGAAAGCTGCCTTCGCAGATATGTGGTACACCCTAAAACAGGGCGAACCGTGGAGCGGCATTGTGAAAAACCGGCGTAAAAACGGCGATCATTATTGGGTGCGGGCCAACGCGGTACCGATGATACGTGAAGGGCGTGTGACGGGATATATGTCGATCCGTACCCGCGCCACGGATGATGAGATTGCCGCCGTCGAGCCTTTATATCAGGCGCTAAATGAAGGGCGGTGTAGTAAACGTATTCATAAAGGCCTGGTGGTTCGTCAGGGCTTGCTGGGCAAACTGCCCGCGATGCCTGTTCGCTGGCGAGTGCGTAGCATTATGGGGCTAATGGCCGTAATGCTGGCGTTGGCGCTGTTCGGTACGGATGCCTCATGGCAGGCGTTGTTGTTGGGCGCGTTGGCGATGCTGGCAGGTACGGCGCTATTTGAATGGCAAATTGTGCGTCCCATTGAAAATGTGGCGACGCAGGCGCTGAAAGTGGCGACCGGCGAACGCAACAGCGTACAACACCTTAATCGTAGCGATGAGTTGGGGCTGACGCTGAGGGCCGTGGGGCAGCTTGGCTTGATGTGCCGCTGGCTGATCAATGACGTATCAAGTCAGGTGTCCAGCGTCAGAAACGGCAGTGAAAGGCTGGCGAAGGGTAACAATGATCTGAACGAACACACCCGTCAGACCGTGGAGAATGTTCAGGAAACGGTAACGACCATGAACCAGATGGCGGAGTCCGTGAAGCTCAATTCCGAGACGGCTTCCGCTGCGGATAAGCTTTCCATGGCGGCCAGTAGCGCGGCGACTCAGGGAGGTGAGGCGATGGATACGGTGATTAAAACGATGGATGATATCGCTCACAGTACGCAACGTATCGGGACGATCACCACGCTAATTAACGATATCGCTTTTCAGACGAATATCCTGGCGCTGAATGCGGCGGTAGAAGCGGCGAGAGCGGGCGAGCAGGGGAAAGGGTTTGCCGTGGTTGCTGGCGAGGTACGCCATCTTGCCAGCCGCAGCGCTAACGCGGCGAACGATATTCGTAAATTAATTGATGCCAGCGCAACGAAGGTGCAGTCAGGCTCCGAGCAGGTGCACGCCGCAGGCCGTACCATGGATGACATTGTAGCCCAGGTGCAAAATGTCACCCTGCTTATCGCACGGATCAGTCAGTCGACGCAGGAACAGACAGATGGGCTTTCCAGCCTGACTCGCGCCGTGGACGAGTTGAACCGCATAACCCAGAAGAATGCGGCGCTGGTGGAAGAGAGCGCACAAGTCTCCGCGATGGTAAAACACCGTGCCAGCCGGCTGGAGGATGCGGTCACGGTACTGCATTAAGTTTATTTGTAGGTAGCAACGGTAATGACATCCGCCCGGTAGCAACAAGCTTACCGGGCGGATGCGCTCTGATAGAAGGCGGTGCCTGCCATCATAGAGAGTATCAGTGGCCTGTGATGTTAAAAATAATGTGATATTTATTCCTTCTCCCTTGTCTACCTATTAATAGGTATAAACTCAGTTAATAAATAAGAAATGGTTAACCTTTTAGCGTATTTCTTTCATTATTAGTGCCAATTTATGTCACTTTTGGTTCATCTTTCTGTGAACAATAAATATTACTTACTAATAATGTTCCGAAATAAAAAGCGATCAATATCATAAAGTTAGTAACATTATTGCCGATAAATCTTCCTGTATGAGGATATGCAATCCCAGGGAGAAAATATGTTTTTGCATAACATTAAAATACGTTCAAAATTATTTATGGCCTTTGGCTTATTCATTGTTCTCATGGTGGTGAGTTCCGCTCTGTCTTTGTTTAGCCTTGATCGGGCTAATACGGGTATGCAGGACATTATTACCAATGATTATCCCACCACGGTAAAAGCCAATCTGTTAATCGATAATTTTAATGATTTCATCATCGCGCAGCAGCTCATGTTACTGGATGAAGAGGGGCGCTGGAGCCAGAGCTCGCAGAAAGAACTCAGTGAGATAAGCCAGCGCATTTCGGCGTTACTGGATGAGCTTTCCAGGGAAAATAGTCACGATGCGGATTCACAGAAAATCATTAATGAAATCCGTGAAGCGCGCCAGCAATACCTGGAGTCCAGATTCCGTATTTTGAAAGATATTCAAAGCAATAATCGTCAGGCGGCCATTCAGGAGATGATGACCAGAACGGTGCAGGTGCAAAAAGTCTATAAGGACAAAGTCCAGGAACTTATCGCTGTTCAGGACGCGCAGATGCATGAAGCGAGCGTGCAGGTCAAAGAGGATTTTAAAAATAATCGGACGCTGTTAATCACTTTGGCGCTGATAAGCATCGCCGCCGGAGGCGTAATGGGATGGTATATTGTGCGTTCTATTACCCGGCCGCTTGATGACGCAGTACGCTTTGCCGAGGCGATTGCCGATGGCGATCTGACTCGCCATATCACCACCGACTATAAAGATGAAACAGGCGTACTACTGCAAGCGTTAATGGCGATGAAAACGCGTCTGCTGGATATCGTACAGGAAGTGCAAAACGGTTCGGAAAGTATCTCCACAGCGGCGGCGCAAATTGTCGCCGGTAACCAGGATTTGGCGGCGCGTACGGAAGAACAGGCCAGCTCGGTTGAAGAAACGGCGGCGTCGATGGAACAGATTACCGCCACGGTTAAAAATACGGCTGACCATACCAGTGAAGCGACCAAACTCTCTGCCGGTGCCGCCAGCGTGGTGAAAAACAATGGGGAGATGATGAATCAAGTGACGCAGAAAATGCGCGTCATTAACGATACGGCAAATCGTATGTCGGATATCATCAATATCATTGATTCCATTGCCTTTCAGACCAATATTCTGGCGCTGAACGCGGCGGTTGAAGCGGCGCGCGCGGGCGAACATGGACGTGGTTTTGCCGTTGTCGCCGGAGAGGTTCGCCAGTTGGCGCAAAAGAGCGCCTCGTCAGCCAGTGAAATCCGTAATTTGATTGAAGATTCAACCAGTCAGACTCAGGAAGGGATGCACCTGGTGGAGAAAGCCAGCGCCCTGATTAATGGCATGGTGGATAACGTCGAAGAGATGGATGTGATATTACGCGAGATTGGGCAGGCCAGCCGCGAGCAAACTGACGGTATTTCGCAGATTAACAGCGCGATTGGCCTGATTGACGCCGCCACGCAACAAAACTCCTGCCTTGTGGAAGAGTCTGTTGCCGCCGCAGCGTCGCTGAACGAACAGGCGTTACATTTAAAAGAGCTGGTTAACGTGTTCCGCGTCCGCGAAGAGGACACGCAGCCCGCTTAATCCAGTTCGGCGATTTCCAGCGCCGCGCGATCAATCACGCCGATAATGCGTTTGATTTGCGCGTCGTTGATATCGCTGTGGTTTATCCGCAGATCCAGCACGGCCTTGAAGTTATCCAGCGCCCGCTTCATCTGCGGATTTTTACGTAACTCCATGCCCACACAACGGGCTTTTAGCCGCGCCTGAATATGCGTCAGGTGTTCGCGATTTTCATCAAGCCATTGCGCGCCGTTCGCGGTAATCGCGATTTTTTTCCGCCCGCCTTCTTCGTCGCTAATCGTGATAAATTGCTGATCCTGTAAAAAATCCAGCGTAGGGTAGATCACGCCAGCGCTTGGCGTATAGCCGCCCCCCGTCAGGTTTTCTATCGCTTTAATCAGTTCATAGCCGTGGCTGGCGTCCCGGGTCAGGATATCAAGAATGACCAGCCGAAGTTCCCCGTGGCCAAAAAATCGCTGACGTCGACCACCGCCCTGTCCATGACGACCACAGCCGTGTCCGTGACGGTGTTCGCCGCCGCAACTGGCGTTCTCATGCTGATGCGCGCTATGGCAGCCTTCATGCTGATGTTCTCGATCTTTGCAGCAACCATCGTGCTTATGATCCTGGTTTTTGCAACACCCTTCATGTTGATTTTGCATCATTGTCTCCTGCTTATTTAGATATATCTAATTTATATCTAAATGATGGATTTTAGCAAGGGCAAAAGCGCTTTTTGCAATAATATATTAATTTATAAGGTTTTATATTAAGGTTATAGTTAGCTACGCGTTGCCAGAACACTATCAAAAAACAGTTGCATTTTTACTGATTAACAATCATTATCATTTAAAACTTTAATTTAGATATATCGTATTACTTCACGAAGGCAAAAAATGACGACATCATCCGCACGCTACCCACAGCGTGTTCGTAACGAACTGCGTTTTCGCGAGCTAACCGTTCTGCGGGTAGAACGTATTAGCGCAGGATTTCAGCGGATCGTACTTGGCGGCGAGGCGCTGGACGGTTTCACCTCCCTGGGCTTTGACGATCACACGAAAGTTTTTTTCCCTGAGCCAGGCTGTCGCTTTACGCCCCCGACAGTCACTGAGGAAGGCATTATCTGGGGGGAGGGCGTTCGTCCGGTCTCCAGGGATTACACGCCGCTGTATGACGAGGCGCGTCGCGAGCTGGCGCTGGATTTCTTTATCCACGATGGCGGCGTAGCCAGCCGTTGGGCAATGGAAGCCCGTGAAGGCGATACACTGACGATTGGCGGGCCGCGCGGTTCGCTGGTGGTGCCGGAAGATTATGCCTGTCAGGTTTATGTCTGCGATGAGTCCGGTATGCCTGCGCTACGTCGTCGTCTGGAATCGCTTAGCCGTCTGCCTGCGCGCCCTGCGGTAACCGCGCTGGTGAGCATTCAGGATGCGGCATACCGCGATTATCTCGCCCATTTGACGGATATTACTGTGGAATATGTTGTTGGCGACGATGAACAGGCAATGCAAACGCGCCTGTCGCAGCTGACAATACCAGAATCAGACTATTTCATCTGGATTACTGGCGAAGGCAAAACGGTAAAACGTTTAAGTCAGTGCTTTGAAAAGGGGTTTGATCCACACCTGGTACGTGCGGCAGCCTATTGGCATCGTAAATAGCGGTATGGGGCGAGCCCTGTCAGAAACAAAAAAGCCACTCTTTAGAGTGGCTTAATTATATGATTTTAAAGCTAAAATTTGGTGGCCCCTGCTGGACTTGAACCAGCGACCAAGCGATTATGAGATATCGCGCATTAAATTAACCACAAATAATTTTATATTTTTATCTATATCTTTCATTGAGTTATTGGTTCTATTTGATTAACCATGATTATACATAGTTCCCTTTAAATCATAATGTAAGGTAGCCTAGGGGTATCCTGGCTTAGGCCAAGCGATTTTAAGGCAATTTTTTAAGGATCTAGGATACCGCATCGTGGAATCATTCAAGTTTACCAAGTCAAAGCTTGCCGAACTCCCTGCAGCCCCTAAAGGAAAACAAGTTGATTATCATGATTCTCACGTTAAAGGACTTCGGCTAAGAGTTGGAGCTTCGGGAATCAAGACATTCTGCGTTGTTAGAAAAGTTAAAGGTGCATTTATTCGTGCAACTTTAGGGAGATTTCCAGAAATCACGATTGAGCAAGCCAGGGCTAAGGCATTGGATAAGCTTGGTGACATAGGTATGACGGGGCGAAACCCAAATGTTGTATCTCGTGAAGAAAGTCTTTCTAACGTAACTTTGCGTGAAGCCCTTGAATTGTATATCAAGACGCGTGGACACCGACTTAAGCCTGCAACTGCGAATCAGTATCGAGGTCTATTACAGAACTTTTCTGGTGATTGGTTGGATAGACCTATGGCAAATATCTCACGTGATGATGTATTTAACCGTCATAAAAAAATTACGGATGGAACGGTTTGGTATGGGGAATGTTTATCTAAACTTAGAGCAGGGGTAGGTAAGGGGAGTCGTTCTCAAGCTGATCTTTGGGGGCGCGCATTGAGAGCTGTTTATAATTTTGCAAATGATAACTATAGGGATCAGCTTGGTAGCAAATTACTTCCTGAGCCGCCAACGGTTGTTTTAAGTAGCAAACGGCAATGGCATGGCTTGGTCAGAAAGAATACACGCATTCGCAATAAAGACTTGGGCCGTTGGTTAAAATCAGTTGAATTTGTTCGAAAGCATGCTCTAGATATTAGAGATGATCATGCATTGTCTGTTTGTGATGCTATTGATATGGCACTATTTACTGGTTTAAGAAGGGGGGAAGTATTTGGGCTTGAATGGGAACGAGTTAATTTAGCTGGTGGTTATTTTTGGATTGATAAAACTAAAAATGGAGAACCGTTAGAGTTACCTATTACTAAAACATTGCAGGTTATTTTTGAAAGACGCCTACAGTTTAAAAAAAATAGCTCAAGATTTGTTTTCCCTGCATTGAGGGGGGGAGTGATCACCGATCCCCGTAAAGTTATAGATAAAATTGTTGCAGCTACTTCATCTGGTGAGTTTGACGGTCAGTTACCTATTAATTTTACTTGCCATGATGCTCGGCGTACATTTGCAACAATTGCGGAGTTGAGTGGTGTAGGAACTTATATTTTGAAAAGACTTATGAATCACAGATCAGGTAGGGTTTCTGATGTGACAGCTGGTTATATAAGTCTTCCTGTTGAGGAGTTGGTTGAGCCTGCAGCGCGGATAGAAATGAAAATTATGCAAGAGGCAGGTATTCAAGTACCATTTATCAATACTAAAGAGTTATTAGCAAGTTTATCTAAGGAAGATAAATCTAAGCTTCTTGAAGAGTTGTTAAGGGAGAGGAAATGAATACTGATTTGGATGTTAAGCCATTTATAAACGAAACAATAAAGGCTTTAATGGGATATTCAGAACGGTCCGGGATATTATCTCCTCAAGCTGTTCAGTGTTTTAATAATGCACTAAATCAATCATTGATTAACCGTTATGATACCAGTTTTGTGTTTGAAACGTTACTTACTATTATAGAAAGTGCATCTAAGAGAGATTTGAAATTCAATTTTGATAGGGTTTTAAGAAATACAAAGGGCAGAGATTTTTCTGGTAATGTTTTAGACTTCGATTCTGTTTTTAATAATATAAAATTCACGGCTAAAGATAACTCATTATCTTTTAATGAGCATGAGTTGAGCACGTTATCTATGGTGGTTTTTTTAAAAGAACAGGGCTATATCTCACAAGCGGAAGATATTCTAACTGTTCTAAAAGATGAAATATTAAGACGAGTTTATCTTGATTACTATAAATCACAGTTCAGAAGAGTTGTTTCTTTCTATTTGAAAAATGGTAATGAAGTTTTTCAAGATGTAGGAAAATCAGTATCTACAAAAAGAGGACCAAGAAATAAAAATTATAAAGAAGTATATAAAATAGTTTGCTTAACGATTGGAGAATATCCTGACGTATCACATTACTCATTAAGTAACAAGTTAGCTGTACATTTTGCAAATCATAAAAATGCCCCTTCTAAGCAAACATTGATGAGATGGGTGCAAGATATCCGTAGTGAACTATGTCAGACACCTCATGAGCCATACATAAGACGCTTCAAACTGATAACACAATAACGCTATGATTTTTAAATGATCATTAGCCAATGAGTATACTTATTATCTCATAATGATCATACTATTTGGCTAATGATTCTTTTAGTGAGCTAGCTTTCGATTTATCGTTCTAATCACCAAAACGAGCAAGACAAGAGGTGATAACGATGTACATGAAAGAGCGACTCACAAGAAAAGAAGCGGCTGAATACATTGGTGTTACACCAGCAACAATGGCAAATTGGGCTAGTACAGGTAAAGTCTGTATTCCCTTCTATAAGGCGGGCTTGAAAAAGGTCATATATTTGCGTACAGATTTAGACGAGTTTATAAGCTCAACTAAAAGATTACATGCGTAATATGGGCATTATAATGCCCATATCTAAAACTCACTTGTTTTTATTAATAGCAAATTGACGCTTTCTTATTTCTGCCTCTAAAGCTGTAACAACAAATTGACCAGTGCTTTCACCCGTATTTTTAAGTTTTTCTACGGCATCAGCTATTTCATGAGGTACACGCACATCAAATCTTTTGGATTTCGCATTGATAGATTTAGTCGCCATTGATTTGTCCTTTAAGGTAGGTGTCGGACAATGATAGACAAAAAAAGAACAGTTGCAATACTTGACGTGTCGGACACCTTGAAATACATTGTGTCCGACACCTAGTTGCAATGCCTCTAGGTTGCTTGGAACCACCCTAGAGGCATTTAACCAACCGTTATAAGAGGTAACGAAGATGGCTAAACAGAAGTGTACCTGGTTATTTGCTGCGATCAACCGCAGTCAACGCAATGCCCGTCCTGTGATGTTAAGGATCGCCGCAGATAACGAGCGTTCAGCGCGACGCAGACTTGCCCCGGACTACGTGCTGAGCTTTGCCGGTCGCATTCCATGTGGAGGTGAACATGCGTAATTATCCGCAACCCGGCGAACGCTGGCAGCATGAACATGGCTGGACCGTCACGATTATCCGATTAATGGAAGCCACTCCCTCCGTGGCACTGGTTAATCCTGAATTCAGCCGAGAAGTGCTGATACGTTATGACAGCGACAACCAGATTTCTTCCTGCCCTCTGGCATGGTTTGAACAGCGGTATACGCGCCTGTTTGATGCGCCGCTCTTTAAACCTTCACCAACTCCGGCAGGAGGTAGTGGCTCCGGCCCGCTAACGCTGCATCCGTCAGTGGTATTTTCCCGCTGGCGGGAGCGCAGCATACGGCGTTCTGCTGAACCTGACGACAATCACTATTCAAAGTTTCTCTGACAAAACGCCGCTGAAAACGGAGTAATCCACGATGAATTTTTCAAACGGGCACAACAGTGCTCAGGGCCACACTTTGCCTGAAAAACACAATACCGGTGCTTTTGCCTATGGATTGTCAGAGGACGGTTTCGGAAAGCTGACTCGCGCAAGAAATGCCTGCGACATGCTCCAGCTTCTCTTTTCTGAATACCCGTCTCAGGGCGGAACGCTGGATGCAGGCTGTGCGCCAGGCATTGCCGCGCTGATGGAGTACCTGCGGGCAGATTTGACGGATATTGCGCACAGTTGCGAACTGATTGAAGGAGGCACCCAATGAACCAGCCGCAGGTTTCTATTTTTCCGGCAGAAATGACTACTGCGCTTTACCGGCGGGCTATTGCATCGGCATGGCGCCAGAAAGCGCTGACTGAAACCGGCTGCGATCAATATGGTCCGCACAGCCTGACGGTTGAACGTATTGAAATGGCCATTGCCCTGCATATCGAGTGCGCATTGATTAACGAATATGGCGAAGCACAGGGAGCAGCGGCGGCGCTGGCGCTGCTGACTGACATGCTGGAACCATCATTGCTGACCGCGCCGCCGGTACTGACTGTGCGCGGCTGTGAAGTGATGGCGGAGCTGTACCGCACGCTTCCGGCGGCCTTTGATGACTTCTGCAGCACGGGTGTGGCGCTGCATCAGGGGGAAGTATGACAACACAGACGGTTACGCAGATTTCAGCCGCCGCGCGGGGGAAATGGCCCGTTATTCTGCAGATGCTGCGTATTGATGTACCTGAAAACGGCAGGCACGGTCCCTGCCCGAAATGTGGGGGCAAGGATCGTTTTCGCCTCGATGACCTTGACGGGCGCGGGACGTGGATTTGCAGCGAGTGCGGCAATGGTGATGGTCTGGATCTGGTTAAGCTCATGACCGGTTACGGTGTCAGAAAGGCAGCGCAGGAGGTGGCGCAGGTGCTTAATATGCCGGATGTGCAGAAATTGCCCGTTAAGCCCGCCAGGCAAAAAGCTCCTAAACGCGACATGAGCCTTACCGTGGCGGCGCTGATGAAAGAGAGCCACACGGGAGAAAGCCCCTATCTGACCGGAAAAGGGTTCGCCGGATACCCGGCCCCCCTGACCGGGAGCGTGCAGCATATCAGCGGTAAGGATTTTCCTGTCGGCTCCCTGCTGCTACCGCTCACGACCAACGCCGGAGCCGTGACCGGTGCGCAGCTTATCGCCCCGACGGGTGAAAAAAGCATACTGCCCGGCAGCACGATGAAAGGCGCGTTTGTGGCGCTCAGTCCGTTACCGTCTGAACCACCGGTACAGGTGGTGATTACCGAAGGTTACGCCACGGCACTGACGGTGAGCCAGATCACCGCCGGATGCGTAGTGGCTGCCATATCTGCTGGCAACCTGCCCAACGTCGCACAGGCGCTGCGGGCACGCTGGCCTGAGGTAAAAATTATCATCGCCGGTGATAACGATTTTCAGGACGGGGGCGAGAATCCCGGCAGATCTTTTGCTGAACGGGCGGCAAAAGCCGTTGGCGGCTGGATGACGCTGCCACCGGGAGAGATTAAGGCCGACTGGAATGATTTCCACCGGGAGCACGGTATTACCCGCGCCCGCGAAGCCTTTCGTAACGGTCTGGTGCTGTGCGGGGAGGGCCGCACGCAGCTGCCGCACGGGTTCCGTCTAACCCAGGAATACCTCTGGTATGAAAAGCAGGTACAGCGCAACGGTGAGACGGAGATCCAGAACGTCAAAATATGCAACCCGCTGCGCGTGACGGCAATCACCTGCGATGCTGATGGCGGTAACTTCGGGCGATTGCTGGAGTGGGAAGATACGTGGGGTGAGCGCCGCCGCTGGGCGATGCCGATGGAAATGCTGAGCGGCAGCGGTGAGGAGCTGCGCCGGGTACTGCTGGTCAACGGACTGTCCTATATCAGCACCACCGGTGAGGCCCGCGCACGCCTTATGGAATATATCTCTCTTTGTAAACCGGAACGCCGCGTGACCTGCGTCAGCCGCACCGGCTGGCATGGTCAGGTTTACGTCCTGCAGGATGAGGTCAGCGGTGAAGGTGCAGAGGGTGTCATTCTCCAGACCACTTCCGTGCAGGGTCGCGATTTCCGCGTGTCGGGCACAACGGAGGAATGGCGGGAGCACGTTTCCCGCTACTGCACCGGCAACTCCCGCGTGGCGTTTGCCGTCAGTCTGGCGTTTGCTGCCCCCCTGTTACGGTTGGTTGGTATGGACGGCGGCGGCTATCACCTCAAGGGGGAATCGACGGACGGTAAGACCACCACAATGAAAGCGGCAACCTCCGTCTGCGGCGGGCCTGACTACTGGCAGACGTGGCGGGCAACCGGCAACGCGCTGGAGGGATGCGCCAGCCGCCGCAACGATGCCGCCATGATGCTCGATGAGATCCGGGAGGTGGACGGACGCGAGGCAGGCAATATCGCCTACATGCTGGCAAATGGTCAGGGCAAGGGCCGTGCCGGTACGGACGGTGAGCTGCGCACCCGTAAGCAATGGCGGCTGCTGTTCTTTTCAACCGGCGAGCTGTCACTGACCGAACATGCGGCAAAAGCTGGTGAGCGTACCTTTGCCGGGATGGAAGTCAGGATGATCCAGATCCCCAGCGATTCCGGGAAATTTGGCGTATTTGAGGAGCTGCACGGCTTCGACAGCGGCAAGGCACTGGCGGAACATCTGGAGTGGGCCACGTCCAGCTACTACGGTTCGCCGTTCCGGGAGTGGCTGAAAGCCCTGACCGCTGACCTTAACGGGCTGACGGCACAGGCAAAGTCACTGATGAAGGAATATACCGCCGCGCTGACCCCGAAAGATGCGGGTAATCAGGTGGGCCGGGCCGTCAACCGATTTGCACTGGTGGCGATGGCGGGCGAGCTGGCAACCCGTCTGGGGATCACCGGCTGGCCTGAGGGTGAAGCGCTGCGGGCAACCCGCGTCTGCCTGAACGCATGGCTGAAAGATCGCGGGCATACTGCCAATCAGGAAGATATTGCCGCGCTGGAGCAGGTACGCAGTTTCTTTACCGCGAATCAGTACAGCCGCTTTGCAGACTGGCACGACGAGCGCAACCGCCCTGGCAATATGGTGGGCTGGCGCAGGGTGGAGAAAGGCAGTACCGCGCAGGGCACGGAAGCCGTCACCACGTTCTACGTCATGCCGTCCGGCTGGAAAGAAATCTGCCGGGGATTTGACCCGCGCAAGGTGGCGCGTTTGTGCGCGGATCGTGGATACCTGCTGCCCTCCACCGATGGCAAGCTACAGACAACCATTCGCCCGCCAGAGATGAATCCCCGCAGACTCTATGTCTTCAACAGCGAGGTGCCGGGTTAAGGCTTTGCGTGAGTCTTATTTATTAAGGGTAACAGGTGAAACAGGTGGAACAACCGTATTTTACAAGGGCTGAGCCTGTTCCACCTTTTGAAATAGTGAGGTGGAACAGGTGGAACGCCAGCCGATCCGCTGTTCCACCTTGTTACCCGCGATGTTCCACCTGTGCTGTGCCTATAAATACTTTATAAAACAATGCTGTAACACATGTTTCACCTGTTCCACCACAGCAGGGACATAACGCAGACTGAAACCGAGGCATTTTTATCTGGCTGGCTTTCATAGCCACGCCTGAATAACTGCAAACGCCCGTTGTGCCAGCCACCACACACTGAGCACCGATAGTGCGCTTGTGTCAGCCACGACACAATTGACGTAACGAAGCAACCCGACAGGAGAAGTCATGAACAACACCGCAGAGAATACCAGCCTTTCCACTTTTCCGGCTGTAACGCAGCGGGCACTGGAAACCCTCAACACAGCCAGAAACGCATGGCTTGAAGCACGTCGTCAGCAAAAAGCGGCAGCAGATAATATTGCGACAATCCGCCAGCGCCGCGCTGAAATGGAAGCCACGACGAACGCGCTGAATGATGAGTGGCGCACGCTGTTTCGTGAAAGTCAGGGCGTAGTCTCAAAGGAAATGAAAAAACTGCGCACGGAAATTGCGCTGGGACGAGAAACGCTTGAGGATTTTGATGAACTGCTGGCAGCTCAGGAAAGCGAAAATGCCTTATTACCGCAGGAGGCCGGGAAATTAGCCGGGCAGTATATCAGCGCACATAACACCCTTGTGGAAATTCGCGCAAAGCAAATCTGGGAAGACTTCATGCAGTCGCATGGTAAGGCGTTAATCCAGACACTGAGCCTGCTCAAAACCACAATGGGGCGGGAAGCCAGTGCCGTTGTGGGTGTGGTGAATTCAGTTAATGACCCGGACACAGTACTGAAAGACTTTATTCACAAACATATCACCAAACTGGCTCTTACTAACGCTGCGATGCCGGAACAGGACCCGGTATTTAAACTGGCAGGTGTTGCGCCGGATTATGCTGCCCTTGCTGATTTCCGCAAACTTCCCTCTCCGGCGGCCCTTCATAAAATGAAGATCCGGCAGGAACGTGAAGAACTGCAAAAACGTAACCGGGCCGTGGAGGGTATCTGATGGCACTTAAATGTCCCGAATGCGGCACTACGGCACACGCCAGAACCTCCGCCTATGAAGCACCATCGGTTAAACGCTCATGGTATCAGTGCCAGAATCTTGAATGTTCCTGCACATTTACCGCACTGGAAAGTGTGGATACGATAATTATGAAACCGCGGCGCAATGAACAGGAATCAGATGAACCGGAAAAGCCTGAAAAGCAAAAGAGAACGCTCAATCGCTATGGCTCTGCATCAAAACTGTCAAGCCGTCAGCAAATCCCTGTCTGATCAACATAAAACGCCCACGTAATCCCGGTACTGTACCGGGATTTTTTACGCCTTTTTCCTGGCTGGCCTGAGAGCGCATGAGTGCATGTCTATGGTGCATGAAAACGCATGAGTCTCATGCGCCGTTTTTGACGCGAAAGCCCTTGTGTGGCGGCTCCTGAGACGATTTACGGGGTGCATGAAAACCATTCTGTTAAGCGAAGCGGGCAGGCGGGCGGGGCTGTTCGCGGAGTGGGAATAAATGGTAATGCTATAGGGGCTGGTCACACATAGATAAGAGGTTCACGAATAGTATGCTTGTTATCGTAACTGAGATGGTCCTATCAAAATCAGAAATCAAACACAGTGTTACGTGCAATTTATAGAATTTTCACAGAAAACATATACAATCGTTTCTAACATAGGATTCTGATTAAGTAGGGATTATTATGGCTATTCAAAAAAAACAAACAAAAAATTCTGAAAGAAGTATTAAAAGCCAGTTAGAAAAACTTACTGTCGAAAAAGCTATTTCCGAATATATTTGGAATGCTTTTGATGCTGAGGCCACAAATGTTAATATTACAGTTGTTCCGAATGGTCTAAGTGGAATATCGTCAATAGAAATTATTGATGATGGAACTGGCATCGATTTCAACGAAGTCGATGAAACTTTCGGACAGTTTTTAGACTCCAAGAAGAAAGCAAAAAGAACACCTGTTACAAGAGGACATAAAGGTAAGGGGCGGTTTTCATTCTGTAAATTCGCTGATAAAGCCGAATGGACTAGTTGGCGTAATGGGCAAGAATTTACGCTAACTATAGTTTCATCGCATCTAAATGAATATGAATATTCAGATTTATCCACGTGCTCTCATAAAAATTCTGGAACTAAGGTGGTCTTTAATCCTGTAACAATAGCTGAAGATTATTTTAATTCAATAGTAATACCTTATTTGCAGAACGATATATCTTGGTTGTTAGTGGCAAAACCAAAATTAAAGTTAAGAATAAATGGTCAACCTATTAGCCCAATCGGATATGCTTCAACTTCAAATGTTACTGAATTTGGAGAGGAAGATTTCAATTCAAAAACAGTTATATGGTCCAGTAAGCCGGTAGTAGAAAAATCATATATATATTATTTAAATAGCCAAGGTGATATTGTTTACAAAGAGTTTTCTGAAATGAACAAAAAAGGATTTGATTGTTCATCCTATGTAATATCAAGTTGGTTCGATGATTTCTCTGAGTCAAGTGACTTGTTTAGTGAATCGGATAACAGCGTTGATTCAGATGTTTTTAAATACATCAGTCTTAAGGTTAAGGGGCAATTAAGGGAAGAGTACAGGAAATATAAGAATAATGCAGCAGATCAACTCATTCAAAGCTATTTAAATGAGGGTGTATTTCCAGAATATAAAGGTGAGAATAGAATGCTCAATGAATTTAAAAGGAATCAACTCATTGAAACTATAAAAGTTATTTATGAGGCTGAACCTCAAATATTCTCATCATTAAACAAAAAACAAAAGAAAATTCTAATTAAATTATTAGACAGAATTGTTGAAACAAATAACTTATCTAATCTCTTTGATATCTTTGAAGGGATAGTTTCCCTATCCGAAGATGAGGTTGATAAACTTTCATCTGTAATAAAAAGAAGTTCACTTTCTAATATTACCAGGACTTTATCATTTGTTAACGATAGGCTGGATGTTATTGATTATTTCAAAAAAATGTTATATGAAAAGAAGAAAGAGTCGTATGAGGTAAAACACATTCAAAAGAGTATAGAAAATAACTTATGGCTTTTTGGAGAGCAATACACTCTAGTTGCATCAGAAGAAGATAAGTTTGATAAAGCTCTTAGAAAGTACCTGGAGAAGATTAAAGGCTTTAACGAAGAACATTATAATAAGTATAGTGTGCAGCATCCAGATAAAAATAAAGAAATGGACATATTTGCAGCGCAAAAAACAAAACGTTATACTGAAAATAATGAAGAATACTTTCATTGCATTGTGATTGAATTAAAGAAACCGAGTATAAAACTCGGTGATGAAGAGCTTGCACAAATAAAGTTATATAAAAATATAATATCTGCAACTGATGAATTCAAAGACGAAAACACAAAATGGGATTTTATTTTAGTTGGAAATGATATATCTAATAGTAAAATTACTGCTGCAAATTTATCATCAGATCTAGAAACTAATAAAATTCATGGTGAGTTTGGCTTGGTTCAAAAAACAACAAATATGAAAATTTACGTCAAAACATGGAAGCAAATCTTAAATGAGTATGATCTTAGATATAACGACCTGATAGATAAGCTTAAGTTGAAAGAGTTAGAAATTGCAGAAGATATGGGGCCTGATGAACTAACGGCAAAAATTGTAGAAAAAACGGCAGTACTTCCGAGTTCGATACAAGCTTAGTCGAAGGGATACTAAATAGCTGTACAGAATAGTGCTACACTTTTTGCCAGCCCTTGCGGGACAAAGAATTGGGGCTACTACCTCCGCTAAGTGGCACTACGCCCGGTTTGCTGTATGTTGCTCTTG
Source organism: Salmonella sp. NW884 (assembly GCF_051700745.1). Classification (NCBI taxonomy): domain Bacteria; kingdom Pseudomonadati; phylum Pseudomonadota; class Gammaproteobacteria; order Enterobacterales; family Enterobacteriaceae; genus Salmonella; species Salmonella sp. NW884. Next base: position 142,676 of record NZ_JAMMDE010000002.1, read on the forward strand.
CGTAGCTGCCTCATGTCAATAACTGGCAAGTGTAGCGGTATTAGACGCAGCTATTTGGCTATGCTCCCGTTTAATCCACATCCAGCGATACAGATTTTTGGGAGCACGGCTTGACTTGTTGATGTCAGCATATCGTACTCTAGATGAGACGTTTTTTGAGTACTGGTCCAATGTGCCGATCATTGTTGCTTAGTACAAGGCGTGAAATGGATTACGCTTTTTGCTGCTTAGATCACAATTGATAATCTATTCAAGTATCCTATAAGTAGCCTCAGAAACTAAAAAGGGCCTGCGATTTCTCGCAAGCCCTTGTTTTATTTGGTGGCCCCTGCTGGACTTGAACCAGCGACCAAGCGATTATGAGTCCCAAACTTAAAGCTTATAAAACAATAAGTTACTTTGATTTCAACGCCTTGCGCCGTCGAATAGTGGGGAATATGAAAGCATAGTGAATAGGTTTGCTGCCATTTTGCTGCCATCAAATCAGATTTAAGGGGTTGTACTCCACTGCTTCTGTCAGATGGTCTGGGGCGAAATGAGCATAGCGCATCGTCACCTTAATATCAGTGTGTCCAAGGATACGCTGCAGTACAAGAATGTTACCCCCGCGCATCATAAAGTGGCTTGCAAATGTGTGCCGTAGAACGTGTGACAGCTGCCCGTCAGGTAGCTCAATCCCCGCTCGCTTAATTGCCCCACGAAACGCAGAATAGCACCCCGTAAAGACTGGTTTTGATGTTCTTACTTTTGGGAGTATTTCGTAAAGCTCATCACTTATTGGAACGGCGCGGTTTTTCTTGCCCTTGGTTTTGATATAAGTGATTTTGCCGGGGCTTATTTGCTTGCCTGTCAGTGACTCCGCCTCGCCCCATCGTGCTCCGGTTGCAAGGCATATTTTTACGATGGTTACTAAATCTACCGCTTTGCTTTTCTCACACTCTGCCAGCAGTTGCTTGACTTCTTCGACTGTTAGCCAAGCCAGCTCTGCCTCGTCTATTTTAAATTCCCGGACGTTTTCGAGCGGATTGGGCGCGCTCCAGTCATCCAGTCTTTTCAGTTCGTTGAACATGGCGCGGAAATACGCCAGCTCAAGATTGACAGTACGGGGAGTCACTGCTTTTACCCGATCTGAACGTGTAATTTTCCCGCTTAAACGCTGTTCACGGTAGGTTGCAAAAAGTTTGGCGTTAAATTCAGTGGCGAGAGGGTTTCCCATAGCAAAGCAGGCAAATTCCATTGCACCTTTACGCTTGAGGCCATCAGAGAGTGTAACGCCATGTGCGTTGAACCAGGTTTCAACAAGATCAGTAACTCGCCGCTTATCTGCTTTTTCTCCTAACCAAGGCTTGTCCTGCGCTTGATCCTTAATGTGACGCTCAAAGGCCATGGCTTCGCCCTTGGTGGCGAATTGGCGACGGATGCGCCGCCCATCCCTACCGTTGGGGAAGACCTGAGCCTGCCACTTACCATTAGCTAACTTTGAGACAGCCATAATCAGTTTTTAGAGCAAATTCGCTTTGATTTACTGATAGTGCCGTCATTGCAAACAAATTTGCCATCAGATGTGCAGTGTGAGACGCCACCTTTTTTCCCAGAGCATGGGTAATTGCGTGCATATGATGGCTGTGTTGCCAAAAACACTAAACCTAACGTAACGATTGCCATTAATTTTTTCATGCTAGTAGCCTTAACTTATTTCCGTATAAAGTCGAATTCGCTCATTCTGTAAATGCTGTTTTGCTGATCACCCTACCGTTAACCTCAATATCCGATGGGGTGCATTCAAAGGATGCGGGACCATTCTCTACACGTAAGCGTCCGCCAGGAAGGCGATAAACTTGCCTGATGCTCAGAAAACCATCTAATTTAATCAACCAGATTCCATCGTTGATTTCTCCCCTGAACTCATCCACAAGATAGAAAGCCTTTTCAAACTTCACCAAGAACGGAGCTGTTGTATCTGGGGGGATAAGGCAGGAGTCATAACGGACCTGTTCAGATGATGAGTAAATCCCGTTTGAGATTTCTTTTAATTGCAAAAGCAATCCATTGTCATTGATTATTTTTGTGGTGGGAGTGCCTTGTCCTGTAGTTAACCAAAGCATGGATGCACCTGTATCAAGATGGCAGGCAATGAGCCAGTCATGCGGAAAAGTATCGCGCATCCAACGGTTTGCCATAGTGCTCTGGGATACCCCAAGGTGATCGCACAAAGCCTGTCTGGTACTGAATCCATAGGCCTGGAGAATACGAGTTATCGCTTCCTTCCCACCACTTTGAGATGGGAAATTGTATTCTGAGATCGCGAGAGGGGTCTCTTTTGTGTTTGACATATTTAAAATGCGATCCTATCATCGGTTTTGTGGTGTTCGGAATGATTGCGAATAGTTCCGAATAGTGAAGTTTTTAAACACAAACTGAGGAATAGTGCATCATGAAAAGCAATTTTTCAATGCGCCCCAGCATCAACCTTGTGGTATCTGAGCCATTCATCACACTGGATGAGTTCTGTCGCCGTACTGGTTACAAGCCTAGTTATGCCCGTCAAATGATCCGGGAAAACCGCCTGCCCATCAGGAAAAAAGCCGGAGTTAACAGCCTTATCGAAATCAACATGTTCGCGTTGACGATGGAAGCGGCCCAAGGCTGCGAAGTCGCAATGCAAGCCTGATAGTTCCATTTTGGGATAGAAAAGGATTTACATCATGTTTGATTATCGTGTTTCCAAACATCCGCATTTTGACGAAGCCTGCCGGGCTTTTGCGCTGCGTCACAACATGGCGAAGCTGGCAGAACGCGCGGGAATGAACGTCCAGACGCTGCGTAACAAGCTGAACCCGGAGCAACCGCATCAGCTCACTCCATCGGAAATCTGGCTGCTTACCGATCTTACTGAGGACTCCACGCTGGTTGACGGTTTTCTGGCGCAGATTCACTGCCTGCCATGCGTACCGATGAACGAAGTGGCAAAAGAGAAGCTGCCGCATTACGTCATGAGCGCTACTGCTGAAATCGGACGTGTTGCTGCCGGTGCCGTATCGGGTGATGTGAAAACCACCGCAGGCCGCCGCGATGTTATCAGCAGCATTAACTCTGTTACTCGTCTGATGGCACTGGCTGCCGTTTCGATGCAGGCGCGTTTGCAGGCTAACCCGGCGATGGCAAGCGCGGTGGATACCGTGACGGGCCTCGGCGCTTCGTTCGGTCTGATCTGAGGTGGTTATGCTGACTAAAGAACCATCTTTCGCGTCACTTCTCATAAAGCAAAGCCCGGCAATGCACTACGGTCATGGCTGGATCATGGGGAAAGATGGCAAGCGCTGGCACCCGTGCCGCTCTCAGGATGAACTGCTGGCTGACCTGTCCACAACCAAACAGGGGAAATCATGGCTATTGAAGGCGCTACGGCGACTGTTCCATTAAGCCCCGGTGAACGCCTGGATGGCCTGAACCATATTGCGGAATTGAGGGCTAAAGTGTTTGGTCTGAATATTGAGCCGGAGCTTGAAAGGTTTATTAAAGATATGCGCGACCCACGCGACGTAAATAATAAACAGAATGAGCGGGCACTGGCAGCCATTTTTTATATGGCAAAAATTCCGGCAGAACGTCACGGCGTCAATATTAGTGATCTGACTACTGACGAAAAGCGGGAACTGGTGAAAGCAATGAATCATTTTCGTGCAGTGGTGAGCTTATTTCCAAAACGGCTAACCATGCCGAATTAATCCACAACAGAAATTAATGGCGTAAACCCGCCGGGCTTCTTATTGCCCAAATTCAGGAGAAACAACTATGCGAAATATTGAAACCCGTACCACTAAAACCGGACCAGATGATGCTGGACTCAACCTGCTGCTGACTGAGGCACGCAAAGAAGAACGCCGTGGACGCGCAGATGTGATGGCTGCGCGTCTGGATTCTTTAGCTGCTCGTATCGTGTCACGTCAGCTTAACCACACGGAAGCGGCTGAGCTGCTGCGTCAGGAAGCTGTGAAGATTCAGAACGAAGCACAGGAGATCCACTGATGGCTGATTCAATGGACCTCGTACAGCTGCGCGTTGAAGAAGAACGCCAGCGCCACATCCACACCGCCCGCAATAAAGCGCCGGGCGTTTCCCGTGTTCTCTGCATTGATTGCGATGCGCCGATCCCGCCAGCTCGCCGCCGCGCCATTCCGGGCGTGCAGTGCTGCGTCACTTGTCAGGAAATAGCAGAGCTGAAAGGCAAACATTACAACGGAGGTGCTGTATGAGCACTATCCTGAAATGGGCGGGAAATAAAACCGCCATCATGCCGGAACTGAAAAAACACCTTCCTGCTGGCCCGCGACTGGTTGAACCTTTTGCGGGTTCATGCGCTGTAATGATGGCGACAGACTATCCTCATTATCTTGTCGCGGATATTAACCCTGATTTAATAAATCTATATCGGGAGATAGCAACAAACGCATCAGATTTTATTGAGCGTGCCAAACATCTGTTTAAAACATTCAATAGTGAAGATGGTTATTATGATAGCCGAGATTCATTCAATCACGATAAAGCCCCTGAATGGCGCGCGCCGCTGTTTTTATTCTTAAATCGCCACTGTTACCGTGGTCTTTGCCGTTATAACAAAAAGGGTGAGCTTAACGTCCCTTACGGTAATTATAAAAAACCGTATTTTCCTGAAAATGAAATACGCGCTTTTGCTGAAAAAGCTACCCGCGCCACGTTCATTTGCGCCAGCTATGACGAAACTTTGGCATTGTTAGTGCCTGGGGATGTTATTTATTGCGATCCGCCTTATGACGGTACTTTCAGTGGCTATCACACTGCCGGTTTTACTGAGGACGATCAGTATCATCTGGCCTCTATTCTTGAGCGCCGTGCATCAGAAGGCCATCCGGTCATCGTTTCGAACAGCGACACTTTCCTGACTCGTTCCCTGTATCGCAATTTCACTCATAACCGCATTAACGTAAAACGCAGCATTGGTATTGCTGCAGGCGAAGGGAAAACCGCAGACGAACTAATTGCTGTACTCAAACCGAAAGTATGGGCTGGCTTTGATCCAGCTGGCGGCCCTGATTACTCGGTCGTGCATGAGGTGCGCGCGTGATTCATCACGAAGTTGAAAAGCACGGCGGTGCAGAAGATTCCGCCGCTGCTTTTGCCTGGAATGTACCTAAAAAGGCGATTAACCCCTACATGGACCCGGCGGAAGTAGCGCCGGTTTCTGCGCTTTCAAACCTGATTACTCTCTATGCTGCGGATAACGAGCAGGAGCAGCTGCGCCGCGAGGCCCTGAGTAATGAGGTCTGGGAACGCTATTTCTACAATGAATCCCGTGATCCTGTTCAGCGAGAAATGGAGCAGGATCAGCTGATAAGCCGCGCCAAAATGGCCCGCGAGCAGCAGCAATTCAATCCCGATCTGGTCATCGTTGCTGACGTGAGCGCCCAACCGGCGCACATCAGTAAGCCGCTGCTTGAACGGATTAAATATTTCGAGGGTCTGGGCAAGCCGAAGGCTTATTCCCGCTATCTGCGTGAAACCATCAGGCCGTGCCTTGAACGCCTGGAGCGCGTGCGTACCAGCCAGATTTCTGCGTCATTCCGTTTTATGGCGAGCCACGACGGGCTGGAGGGCCTGCTGGTTCTGCCGGAAATGAACCAGGAGCAGGTCAAGCGGTTATCTACCCTGGTGGCGGCACACATGAGCATGTGTCTGGATGCTGCCTGCGGTGAGCTGTTTACGGATGAAGACGTTACGCCGGAAGAGATCCGCCGGTCATGGGAAAGGGTGGCCGCTGAGGCAATGCGCCTTGATGTTATCCCGCCTGCTTTCGAGCAGCTGCGCCGCAAAAAGCGCCGCCGTAACCCGGTCCCATACGAACTTATTCCGGGCTCGCTTGCCCGTATGCTTTGCGCGGACTGGTGGTATCGCAAGCTGTGGCAGATGCGGTGTGAATGGCGGGAAGAACAGCTGCGTGCTGTCTGCCTGGTTAACAAAAAGGCGTCCCCGTATGTCAGCTATGAGGCAGTGATCCACAAACGCGAACAGCGCCGCAAATCACTGGAGTTTTTCCGCTCGCATGAGCTGGTTAACGCCGAAGGTGACACGCTGGATTTGGAAGAAGTGGTAAACGCCAGCAGCAGCAATCCGGCGCACCGGCGCAACGAAATGATGGCCTGCGTTAAGGGGCTGGAGCTGATCGCAGAAATGCGTGGCGAATGCGCCGTGTTCTATACCATCACCTGCCCGTCACGCTTTCACGCGACGCTTAATAACGGCAGGCCAAACCCGAAATGGACCAGTGCTACGGTCCGCCAGAGCAGCGATTACCTGGTGAATATGTTCGCCGCCTTCCGTAAGGCGATGCACAAAGCCGGGCTGCGCTGGTATGGCGTCCGCGTTGCTGAACCACATCATGACGGCACTGTGCACTGGCACCTGCTGTGCTTCATGCGCAAGAAAGACCGCAAATCCATAACCGCGCTGCTGCGTAAATTCGCCATTCGTGAGGACCGGGAGGAGCTGGGCACCAATACCGGGCCGCGCTTCAAGTCCGAGCTTATCAACCCCCGCAAGGGTACGCCGACCAGTTATATCGCCAAATACATCAGCAAAAACATCGACGGTCGCGGGCTGGCGCAGGAAATCAGTAAAGAAACGGGCAGATCACTGCGCGATAACGCTGAGAACGTGAACGCCTGGGCTTCGCTGCACCGTGTCCAGCAATTCCGCTTCTTTGGTATCCCTGGCCGCCAGGCGTACCGCGAGCTGCGCCTTCTGGCTGGACAGGCTGCCAGAGTGCAGGGGGACAAGAAGGCAGGCGCGCCGGTACTGGAAAACCCGCGTTTGGATGCTGTGCTGGCCGCAGCTGATGCTGGCTGTTTTGCCACCTACATCATGAAGCAGGGCGGCGTTTTGGTTCCCCGTAAACATCACCTTGTCAGGACTGCCTACGAGCTCAACGAGGAGCCGAGCGCCTACGGCGATCATGGTGTTCGTATTTATGGCATCTGGTCCCCGCTCATTGAGGGCCGGATCTGCACTCATGCAGTGAAGTGGAAAATGGTTCGTAAAGCCGTTGACCTTCAGGAGGCGACAGCCGACCAGGGCGCTTGCGCCCCTTGGACTCGTGGCAATAACTGTCCCCCTGTTGAAAATCTGAACAAATCAGGGGGTGATTTACCCGATATTAAAACCATGGATGAGAAGGAGCTGCAGGAATATCTCCACAACATGGGCCATAAGGAACGGCGGGAGCTGACAGCCAGGTTAAGGCTGGTAAAACCGAAGCGGAAAAAAGCATATAAACAGAATATTTCGGATCAGCAGCGCCTGCAGCTTGAGGCAGAACTGAGTTCCAGAGGGTTCGATGGTAGCGAGTCAGAGATTGACCTGCTTCTGCGCGGCGGCAGTATTCCGTCAGGTGCCGGGCTGCGTATTTTATACCGCAACCACCGTCTGCAGGAAGATGACAAATGGCGTCAGTGGTACTGATGCCGCCGCTTTAACAATTCTTGCTCTTATTGATCCGCATCAGAGCGATCTAATTGACAGATAAAAAACGGTTTACATTCGCAAATCCCTACTATACTGTAATTATAAACAGTGGATATATATACAGTTGTTGTGTGTCCGAGGTAGTGATAGGAGGGAAAATGCAGGATTATCTTTTGGAGTCATTGAAGCTCCAGCGCATTGATTTTTTTATCAAGCTTGTAGCGGCTAGTGAGTGCAGCGATGAAGAAAAACGGCTGGCTATCCAGTGGGTGTCCGAACTGACCGACGAGCTGATGGCGAAAATCCGCAGCCATGAATACTGCCGGTCGATGGACGTAACCAGTTAAGGGGAATCTGTATGCGCATTGAAATAATGATCGATAAAGAGCAGAAGATTAGCCAGGCTACACTGGACGCCCTTGAATCCGAGCTTTACCGTAATTTGCGCCCTCTGTATCCCAAAACAGCAATTCGTATCCGTAAGGGCAGCGCCAACGGCGTCGAGCTGAGCGGGTTAAAACTGGATGAAGATAAAAAGCGAGTGATGGAAATAATGCAGCAGGTCTGGGAGGACGACAGCTGGTTACATTAGCGAACGTTGCGGACGATAAAACTGGTTTTTACCGTCCGCAACGTTGAACAACGAGCCACGCGAGGCGTTAGTGCTGTTGTGCATGTCTATGCCGCATGAAATCGCATGATCGTTTGAGGATCGTTTTTGCTCAGGCCCGCCAGAACTGGCGGGCTTTTGCTTATGTCATGCAGGTGCATGAAAACCACTACACAAAGCGGGCAGGCGTGGCGGGGATACGAGCGCGCAGTTCGGGGTTAAATCCCTAAAATCAGGCGCATCCTCCGGCCCGCTGGCGGCTTCAATCCTAAAGGGTAGGGGTAGAGGCAAAAAATATCAGCGCCCCGCAGAAGGCTGCTGGCGCGTTGGTAGGGCATAAGCAACAGATGGCTTTTTGTGCGGATAAAAACAAGTGAGCCAAAAAAGATGTTGAATAGGATGCAAGGTTGCCTGTAGATTTTGTGTTCTATCACAAGTTGCAGTGATAGGTGGCAGACCTTGAAAAGATTCTGCTAAAGTCCCATTAAAGATTTATAGTCTTTGTCCGAAAATGACATTAAAGTAGTCGCCTTTAGTGCTGTTAGTGTAAGGGACAAGGAATTGAACTTAGAGCAGATTGCTAGTCTAAGCATCAGTAATCTTCAGATGCTTCTAGACAACATGAAGATGCCGATAGCTGTCGGTCCTATCAATGACGAAGACTATGTAATCTTGACTTCAGGTTTTGCTCAGCTTGAATGGGATCATGGTTTTTCACGTTATGGAAACCGGGACGATAAGTTTGAGTTTTGTCTGAAACTGTTGTCTGGTCCGCTAAGGCATATTCCATCTGGCGCAGCTTTGTGTACCTTTGATGAGGACACTGGTGTTATTGAGATTCATTTTGTTGAATCCTTCGTGAAGGACGGTGACGTAGGTCATCCTCTTTACGGCAACATGTTTATGATCACGCTTTGGGGTGTGTATCTGTTTGGGGCTGCTGTCGGGTGTACAGAGATTAGAATCCCGGAAGCTCTGAATCATAGAGTGGCTGCCCACTACAAAAAATTTGGCTTCGAAGGTGATATCAACTTGCTTTCGGCACCATTTGCTACAATCAGTGATGTAGTAAGACGCTATATTACTTCTAACAAACAGTAGATAAATTTTTGCGCAGTGGTACAATGCTGCGCCAACCATCCACCACCGGATGATGAGGCTAGGCCTCTAAGAGGAAATCATGACTATGACGCATAGTGACAAGAAAACTCAGAAGCATTACTCAGTATCTGACGTTTTCACCCGTATGGGCGTCGCAATGGAAGAACTACTTCAGGCGGCCCCACACATGATGCAGGAAGGCAAGTTTGAAGGGAATGAGCTGCATGGCAGACTCAAAGAGAAGCAGAAAGCTGCTTAATTCCATACTGCGTTTTGCATGAAGCCCGGACAAACCGGGCTTTTTTATGCCTGTTATTCAGCTTCCAGAGCGTAAGGACTGAAGCTGATCACTTCATCACCCAACCATTCGTTTATCTCTTCGAAGCGCTTTTGAAGTGGGATGAGTTCATTGCGAACAAAGACGCGACTTGCCTTTTCAACATCACCAAATCCGCCGGTATTCGTTGGAATAATCCCCATCAGCTGCGGCGGCACGCGATGAGCTGCCAGCATGTCATCACGGCTCACATTCTTGATGTTAAGAAACTCATCTTTCGCTGCGACTTCTGACAACGGGATGATCTGAATGCCGTCTTTCTTGCCGTTCGGGCTGTACATAAACAGGTTGCGGAAGTTGCCTGGCCCTTTCGATTTTTTCAGCGCTTCGCGTATGTTGTCCACGTCTTTCTGATCGGCGGCGGGGTCGCTCATGTACATGATAAAACCAGCATGGCTACCGTTTAGGTAATACTTACGGCGAAACAGCGTGGCCGATTCATTCAGCAGGGCGGAGGGAATGGCGGAGAGGTATTCCGGCATCCCGTAAAGCTCCTGGTTAACGTCGGGTTCCATCAGGTGAAACACGCTTCCCTCATCGAACTGATAGGGCTGCGAGTTGTAGCCATACTGTGCAAACCAGTAGGTGTCCTGGTCAATGCCACGACGGGTATATTTGGCAAGCGAGGCGCACAGCTCCATGATCTGCCCTAACCGGTTCATGCGTTTTTCAAGGTAGGCATTGCCGAATACCAGAAAGTCCTGGGCGAACCGGGAAAAGGCTTGCTTAGACAGCCAGCGGTGAGGGATGAAGGTACTGGTAAGAATATTGCGTTTTACCTGAATAGCGCTGGAGTGATGCACGGCGGCGCGGTAAGTTCGCGCCAGGCCATCCATGCTGATCGGTGGTTCGTACCAGCGGTCTACCTGCACGCACTCCAGGTAATCAAATAACTCCCGGCGGTCCATCACGGGGATCGGATCGCCAAAAGTAAACGCCTCCGCATGTGCATTACTGACCATGTTGGCCGTATTGGTGGCGGTCTGGCCGCGCGGTGCCTTGCTGCGGTTTTTGCGGTTAGCCATTAAAAAATCTCCACGATGTTGCTGGTACTGGCGGAAGCTCCTGCCAGTGGTTCGTTATAAAGTGCGTGCATGGTTGCCCAGGCTAAATCCGCGTGGCTGGCTTCCTCTGTGCGGGCTGCTTCGTAGGTTGGCCGGTTGCCGCTGGCGGTGGTTGAACGGCGAATGGACATAAAGGACTGCGCGATATCCAGCATCCCCGCATCAAACTCCAGACGGCGCCCGCTGATGATGTCGTAGGCTTTAAGCACCAGGGCATTTTTTACGGTCGGGTTGTAGACAAACTCACGCGCGGCAGGGAAGAACTGCTTAACCGTTTTGTAAACGCCATCGCCAACGCCGGTCGAGTCAATGCCGATGTAGGTCACGTTGTAGCGTCTGGTGATTTCCTCAATCGCTGAGGCCTGGGCGCGGAAGTCCATCCCGCGCCACTGGTGACGCTCAAGGATACGGAATTTACCGCCGGGGACGACGGGAGGCGCAATGACCACGCAACCGGCGCTGTCACCGTTCTGCGTTCCTTTTGCCGGGTCATAGCCGATCCAGACAGGGTGGTATGCAAACGGACGCAGTAAAAGCGGTTCGAAATCGTCCCACACATCCCAGCTGTCAACCATGCAGGACTGCAGCAACGCCAGCGGGAACACGGACGCCAGGTCGTCAACAAACTGACACATCAGCAGGTTGTTGTATTCGTCCGGGCTGTACTCCAGGCGCAGCTGGTCCAGGTCGAAAAGGTTACACCCGCCGTTTACGGCATCTTCAATGGTGACTATCTGGCGGTACTGGCCGTCAGGGCATAAAACGCCGTGCGCCAGGCTACTGTGAGAAAGGTCAAATTCTACCCTGTCGGCTTTCGGGCGCCCTTTATTGAACAGGGCGCCAGACCAGAACGGGTAGGCGCTGTGCGTCAGGCTGGAAGGTGTAGAAAAATAGGTCTGGCGCCATTTTTTGTGCAGCGCCATACCGGAGGCCACCTTACGCAGCTCCTGGAATTTAGGTATCCAGAAATACTCATCAAGATACAGATTGCCGTGATAGCTCTGCGCGGTACGGGCATTTGTACCGAGGAAGTAAAGACAGGCGCCGTTAGGCAGCACCATCGGATCGCCTTTCAGCTCAACATCCACCTCTTTTGCGAAGTCGATGATGTACTGTTTAAAAACGTGTGCCTGAGCTTTACTCGCTGACAGAAAGATTTGATTTCGCCCCGTGGTCAGGGCGTCTATCAACGCTTCACGGGCGAAATAGTAGGTTGCACCGATCTGGCGTGACTTTAAGAGGTTGCGGATACGGTGTTTGATACCAGCGTCCCACCAGTGGCGCTGGTACTCGAACATACCGGCGCGGAAAATCTCTTCCAACTTTTCGATCTGTTCGTCGGTAAACAGGTTTTTTTCCGGCGGCTTGCGCGGGCCTTTATTGCGGTTGGCCACGTTGGGGTTCAGGTCTGCTTCATTCCCGCCATTGTTAAATTTGCCGATCCTGGCCTGTCGTTCGGACTGACGCGCCAGCAAGTCAATTTCTTTAAAATCCTTTCCTTCTTTCTGCTCCTTCATGACGAGCTGGCAGTAACGTGCGGCGGTGGTGAGCTGCATCTGATCCAGTGGGCCATATTCGCCCCACTTATCGCGTTTTTTCCAGCTGTGAACGGTTGCAACTTTCTCGCCCAGCATTTCAGCAATGCGGGCTACGCGGTATCCCTGAAAGTACATCAGCATTGCCTGACGACGGGGATCGAGGTCTGCGGGGGTCAGTGTTGTCATGGCACAAACATACGGCCTCAAATCAGCACTTTCCCCGGCTTCGCATTGTGTGGGAGTTCGCACAAACCCAACGCGTTGTTTACACGCGCCTATCACCGCAAACATAAGGCTCTGAACGTGTTACGAACTAACTAACCGGAGCCGGACCGATGGCAAAAAAATCTAAGCGTTTTCGTATTGGGGTCGAAGGGGCCACCACTGACGGGCGCGTAATTGAACGTGACTGGATCACCCAGATGGCGGCGAGCTATAACCCGCAGGTATACACCGCGCTGATCAATATGGAACACATCAAGGGTTTTACCCCTGATGGGCCTTTCCGTCGTTTTGGCATGGTGGAAAAACTGGAAGCGGAAGAAATCACCGAAGGGGCTTTGTCCGGGAAGATGGCGCTGTATGGCTGGATTGCCCCGACGGACGATCTGGTCACCATGACCGGTAACTGGCAGAAGCTTTTCACCTCAATGGAAGTTAACACCAGTTTTGCCGATACCGGCTCCGCTTATCTGGTTGGTCTGGCGGTTACTGACGATCCGGCAAGCCTCGGTACTGAAATGCTGCAGTTCAGCGCCAGCGCAGAACATAACCCCCTGGCGCGCCGCAAGCTGGACAAAGACAACCTGTTTACCGCAGCTCTTGAAACGCTGATCGAGTTTGAGGACGTGCCGGAAAAAACCAGCCTGTTTACCCGCGTGAAAGAGCTACTGTCCCGCAAAGGCGCCGATGATAACGCCCGCTTTGCTGATGTGAATCAGGCTGTTGAAACCATCGCGCGTGAGCATCAGACGCTGGCGGAGCAGGTCAGCACCCATCAAACCGATTTCAGCAACAAGCTGAGCAATATGCAAAAGGTTGTTGATGAGACAACCAGCGCACTCTCCACCCTGCGTGAGCAGCTTTCCACTCAGGACAGCCGCAGCGAACGCCGCCCTAATGCGACCGGCAATAACGGCGCAGAACAAACCACCGATTGCTGACGGAGCAAAAGCACAATGAAAAAAGAGACACGTTTTAAATTCAACGGCTATCTGACGCAGCTCGCCAAACTCAACGGCGTATCTGTGAGCGATATCGCCTCGAAATATACGGCTGAGCCGTCAGTCGCGCAGACGCTGGAAACGAAAATCCAGGAGTCTTCCTCGTTCCTGCAGCAAATCAACATTATCCCGGTTGATGAGCAGTCCGGCGAGCGTCTGGGGCTGGGTATTGGTTCCAGTATTGCCGGAAATACTGATACCACCCAGAAAGACCGTGAACCCGTTGATCCGACTTACATCGACGGTGAAGGGTACAAGTGTACCCAGACCAACTCTGATACGGCGCTGCCCTATGCGAAGCTGGATTTATGGGCCAAATTCCAGGACTTCCAGACGCGCATCCGTGACGCCATCATTACCCGCCAGGCGCTTGACCGCATCATGATCGGCTTCAACGGCGTGAAGCGTGAGAAAACGTCAGACCGCGCGACCTATCCACTGCTGCAGGATGTGAATATCGGCTGGCTGGAGAAAATCCGCCAGGAGAAACCCGTTCAGGTAATGGATAAGATCGTGTCCGAAGGCGAGGTGATTTCTCAGACTATCCGTGTTGGTAAAGGCGGTGATTTCCTGAATCTGGACGCGCTGGTTATGGGCGCCGTGAATGAGAAAATCGCGCCGTGGTATCAGGAAGATACGGAGCTTGTGGTTATCGTCGGGCGCCAGTTACTGGCGGATAAATATTTCCCGATCGTCAACCGTGACCAGCCAAACAGCGAAGCGATGGCGGCCGATCTCATCATCAGCCAGAAGCGTATCGGCAACCTCCCGGCCGTTCGTGCGCCGTTCTTCCCGGCTAATGCCATGCTGATCACCCGCCTGGATAACCTGTCTATTTACTGGCAATCAGGCTCCCGCCGCCGTTCGGTCATCGACAATCCGAAGCGTGACCGCGTGGAGAACTTCGAGTCCGTTAACGAGGCGTATGTTGTCGAAGATTACGATGGCGTTTGCCTGGTTGAGAACATCGAACTGTTACCCGTGCAGGCAGGTGGCAATGCCAGCCCAGCGCTGACAACTGAAACCATCCAGGAAATCGTCACGGCAGCGGTGAAAGGCGCGCTTGATGCGCAGGCAGCTGGCGGTGCTGGCGCCGGAGCGTGATAAATGAATCCGTTCCGTGCTCACACTCAGTATGTACAGGCACAGGATGCCGCCCGGCAGGGCGGCAGTAATGCCAGCCTGACGGGCTACAACCAGATGCTGTTACAGCTGACAGAACACCGCAGGCGCCTTAAAACCGTCCAGTCAAATGAGCGCAAGGCTCAGCTCAAACGTGAGTTTCTTCCCGCTTATGCCTCATGGATTGCCGGTTTACTGGATGCTGACGCGTCAGGCCAGGACGACGTGGCGATGTACGTCATGATCTGGCGCATTGATGCCGGAGACTATACCGGCGCGCTGGACATTGCCCGTCATGCCATTAAACACGGCTGGGTCCTGCCGCAGCGCTTCAACCGGACCTGCGGGACCGCTGTTGCGGAAGAGTTTGCCGACGCGGCAATGCGCGCTTTTTCTGCCGGTGAATCATTCAGTGCCGCCATTCTTACCCAGGTGCTCGATATCGTTGAAGGTCAGGATATGCCGGATCAGTCCCGCGCCCGACTTCATAAGGCGATGGGCTACGCGCTGCGGGATAACGATCAGGCAGTGGCGGCACTTAACCATCTGAAGCGTGCCCTGCAGCTGGATAACAGTTCTGGCGTCAAAACCGAAATCAACAAGCTTGAAAGCCGATTGCGACAGGCAATGTCGGCTTAACGAATCGTGCCAACGCGCGGGGCGGCACGGGGTGGCGACAGGCTTTATGCCGCGTCAAAACCCCGTCCACCGCCCAACTATTTGGGAGTGCCAGAAATATGCAATTCGTTTCGCCGGAACAGGCCGGGGAAAGTACCCAGGACGTGATTAAAAACACCAGTTTCTGGCCTGATGTCAGGGTTTCAGAGTTCCGCCGTGATATGCGCATGGATGGGAGTGTCACCGATCCACGCCTGCGTCTGGCGTTGCTGACAGCGATTGCTGAAGTTAACGCCGATCTTTATGAGTTCCGCGAGAAACAACGGGCGCAGGGGTATGAGAGCCTGGCCGACGTCCCTGCTGATGTGATCGACGGCGAAAGCCAGCGGCTCATGCTGTATCGCCGTGCGGTGTTTTGCTGGGCAAAAGCAAACCTGGTTGAGCGCTATCGCGATTTTGACGCAACCGGCGACGGAAGCAAGAAAGCCGAAGATATCGAAACAACCTTAGGCGAGCTGTGGCGCGATGTGCGCTGGGCAGAGTCCCGCCTGCGCGATATGCCGCATATGACGGTGGAGCTGATTTGATGAAAGTGCGTGCGCATCAGTATGACACGGTGGACGCACTCTGCTGGCGCCATTACGGACGCACGCAGGGAGTCACTGAACAGGTGCTGCAGGCGAATCCGGGGCTGGCTGAATATGGCCCCTTTTTACCGCACGGGCTGCAGGTGGAGCTGCCGGACATTACGGCGTCAACCACGGCGCAGACCGTCCAGCTATGGGACTGAATTATGACGCTTGAACGAATCAGCGCCTTTATCACTTACTGCATCGCCGTGCTGCTGGCATGGCTGGGCGATCTGTCGCTCAAGGATGCGTCAACGGTTGGCGGCGTACTGATTGGCGTGCTGATGCTGGCTATCAACTGGTACTACAAACACCAGTCTTTCAAATTGTTACGTGGCGGCAAAATTTCGCGGGGGGAATATGAATCCTTCAATCGTTAAGCGCTGCCTTGTCGGGGCGGTGCTGGCTATCGCCGCCACGCTGCCCGGATTTCAGTCGCTTCATACCTCCGTTGAGGGGCTGAAACTGATTGCCGATTACGAGGGATGCCGCCTGCAGCCTTATCAGTGCAGCGCGGGCGTGTGGACTGACGGGATCGGCAATACGTCCGGTGTGGTGCCGGGCAAAACTATCACGGAACGGCAGGCGGCGCAGGGGTTAATAAACAATGTGCTGCTGACTGAAAAAAGGCTGGATGCCTGCCTGACAGTGAAGCCCCCGCAACATGTCTACGATGCGCTGGTGAGCATTGGTTTCAATGTGGGGACCGGCGCGATCTGCAGGTCAACCATGGTGTCATTTATCAATCGCCAGCAGTGGTGGCAGGCATGCAACCAGCTACCTCGCTGGATTTACGTTAACGGTGTGAAAAATAAAGGTCTGGAGAACCGCCGCGCGCGGGAAATGGCCTGGTGCTTAAAAGGAGCATAACGGAATGAAAAAGAAAGTCATGAGCGTTTTTTTCCAGCTGGCATGGGTTGCGCTGTTGGTTATCAGCCTGCTGTATCCGCGCAGCGGTGCGCCGGTTCTGGTTGGTGCGTCTGTCCAGGTGTCATGCTTCCTCGCCTGGCTGCTTGCTGCGCTGTGCACCGTCGGGTGGTTCGCCGGAGATCGGGCGCGCGATGAGGTCAGGGCGGCATTGCTGAAATTCAGGGCGCACCCCGTAAAACCCGTGCGTACATGGGTAATCAGGCTGCTTATTGTTCTGTGCCTGGCGTTTTCGGGATGGGTGATCACCCTGGTCTTCTACCTGCTGACTCTGGTTTTGTATCAGATTGCCCGCGCGCAGCTTCATGAGCCGATGGCGGCCTGATGCGTGCGCTGGCGGTAGTGCTGGCCCTGGCACTTGCGGCGCTGGGCTGGCAGTCGTGGCGGCTTAACAATGCCAGCCACACCATCGAGACGCAGGGCGTGGCGCTGAAAAGCAAAGCGCAGGAGCTGACGAAGAAAAACAGCCAGCTAATCGGCCTGTCCATTCTGACCGAAACCAACAGCCGGGAGCAGACGCGGCTTTATGCGGCAGCGGAACAGACCACCGCACTGCTGCGAAGCCGTCAGCGCCGGATCGAGGAACTGAAACGTGAAAACGAGGATTTGCGCCGCTGGGCTGACACTCCTTTGCCTGCTGACATTATCCGGCTGCGGGAGCGTCCGGCCCTTGCCGGAGGTGCAGCTTACCGTGAGTGGCTGTCCCAGAGTGACGCAGTGCCGCCTGGAAAGGTCAGCGCCGCGCAGTAACGGCGATCTGAATGCGGTGCTGGATGAAACTGAGGCCGCCTGGGCGGTCTGTGCTGACAAAGTGGACACGATTATTGCGTGTCAGGAGCGAGACAGTGAACAAACCGCAGTCCTTACGCAGCGCCCTGAATAAAGCGGTTGCCTATGTCCGGGACAACCCGGACAAGCTGCACCTTTTCGTTGATAACGGCTCACTGGTGGCAACAGGAGCCAGCTCCATGTCATGGGAATACCGCTACACCCTGAATGTGGTGATCGAGGATTTCAGCGGCGACCAGAATCTGCTGATGGCTCCAGTCCTGCTGTGGCTCAGTACCAGCCAGCCGGATGCCATCAACAACCCGGATCTGCGCGAAAAACTGTTCACCTTTGAAGTGGATATTCTGCGCAACGATGTGTGCGATATCAGTATGAATCTGCAACTGACTGAGCGTGTGCTGGTCAGCACTGACGGCAGCGTGTCGAGCGTTGAAGCGGTGCCGGAGCCGGACGAACCCGAAGAAATGTGGACGGTGAAACGTGGATGAGCTGCAGAGGGTGGATGACTGGCTGACGGCGCTGCTGGCAAATCTGGAGCCTGCTGCACGCAACCGTATGATGCGGCAACTGGCGCAACAGCTGCGCCGGACGCAGCAGCAGAACATCAGGCTACAGCGTAATCCTGACGGCAGCGGCTATGAGCCGCGACGGGTGACAGCCCGCAGCAAGAAGGGGCGCATCAAACGCCAGATGTTTGCAAAGCTTCGCACCACAAAATACCTGAAAACCGCCGCCAGTGCGGACTCCGCCAGCGTGCAGTTTGATGGCAAGGTGCAGCGCATTGCCCGTGTTCACCATTACGGCCTGCGTGATCGCGTCAGCCGAAAAGGCCCGGAGGTCCGCTACGCAGAGCGCCGCTTGTTAGGCGTGAATGATGAGGTGGAAACCATCACCCGTGACACTCTGCTGCGCTGGCTGGCGGGGTGATCTTTGTGTCACCGCTGGCACAAGCGCCCACGCTGCCTCCCTTTCCCCTCTGATGGCAACCTTTCGTTATGAATGCACAACTGACCGAAATCATGCGCCTTATCACTAACCTGATCCGCACCGGCACCGTGACCGAAGTGGACCGGGAAAACTGGCTGTGCCGGGTGAAAGTGGGCGAGCTTGAAACTAACTGGATTAACTGGCTGACGCTGCGTGCCGGTGGCGCCCGTACATGGTGGTGCCCGTCGCCGGATGAGCAGGTGGTGGTGCTGAGCATGGGCGGCAATCTGGAAACCGCTTTTGTGCTGCCCGCCATCTACTCCAATCAGTTTGCGCCGCCGTCGGATTCTGTGGACGGCTGCGTGACGGAGTACCCGGACGGGGGCTGGTTTGAGTATGAACCCGCCACCGGGCGGTGGCATGTCCGGGGTATCAAATCCATGGTGATCGAGGCGGCGGACAATATCACCCTCAAAACCGGTGAGTTTGTGGTGGAGGCTGATACCACGCGCATTAACAGCGAGATGGTGATCAATGGCGGCGTCACCCAGGGCGGCGGCGCGATGAGTTCCAACGGGATCGTGGTGGATAAACACGGTCACACCGGCGTGAAGTCCGGCGGTGATACGTCAGGAGGCCCGGTATGACGCTGTATATCGGCATGAGCCAGGGTAACGGCAAGGCCATTACTGATACGGACCATCTGCGCCAGTCAGTGCGGGATATTCTGCTGACGCCGCAGGGCAGCCGGATTGCCCGTCGGGAATATGGTTCCCTGCTATCCGCCCTGATTGACCAGCCGCAGAACCCGGCGCTACGCCTGCAGGTCATGTCTGCGGTCTATGTGGCGCTGAGTCGCTGGGAGCCACGGCTTACGCTGGATTCCATCACCATCAGCAGCAATTTTGACGGCTCCATGGTGGTTGAGCTTACCGGGCAGCGCAATAACGGCGCGCCGGTTTCCCTTTCGGTAACTACAGGAGCAGACAATGGCAGTGATTGACCTTTCCCGGTTGCCCGCGCCGCAGATAGTGGACGTGCCGGATTTTGAGACGCTGCTGGCTGAGCGCAAAGCCGCTTTTGTGGCCCTTTATCCGGCGGATGAGCAGGACGCGGTACGGCGCACGCTGGCGCTGGAATCTGAACCCGTCACCAAGCTGCTGCAGGAAAGCACCTACCGCGAAATCCTGCTGCGCCAGCGTATTAACGAGGCCGCGCAGGCGGTCATGGTGGCGTATGCCATCGGCGGCGATCTCGATCAGCTGGCAGCTAACTACAACGTGAAGCGCCTGACGGTAGTACCTGCCGACAATGACGCTGTGCCGCCGGTTGCTGCCGTCATGGAAAGCGATGAGGAGCTGCGTCTGCGTGTCCCGGCTGCATTTGAGGGATTGTCCGTTGCGGGACCGACGGCGGCCTATGAGTTTCACGCCAAAAGCGCGGACGGGCGCGTGGCAGATGCCAGCGCAACCAGCCCGGCACCGGCGGAGGTGGTGCTTACCGTGCTGAGCCGTGAGGGTGACGGTACGGCAGAGGCTGATCTGCTGGCGGTGGTGGAGCAGGCGCTTAACAGCGAGAACGTGCGCCCGGTGGCGGACCGCCTGACGGTGCGCAGCGCCGAAATTATCCTGTACAGCGTGGATGCAACGATTTTTCTTTATCCGGGACCGGAGGCTGAGCCGGTGATGGCAGAAGCAAAAGCCAGCCTGCAGAAGTACATCGCCAGTCAGACGCGGCTGGGCCGTGATATCCGTCGCAGTGCCATTTATGCCGCGCTGCACGTTGAGGGCGTCCAGCGTGTGGAGCTGGCCTCCCCGCTTGCAGATGTTGTGCTGGATAAGACGCAGGCGGCGTCCTGTACTGAATGGAGCGTAACCAACGGGGGCACGGATGAATAGCCTGCTGCCGCCCGGTTCATCGCCGCTTGAGCGCCGACTGGCGCAGACCTGCAGCGGTATTTCAGATCTGCAGGTGCCGCTGCGCGATTTGTGGAACCCGGCAACGTGTCCGGTCAGATTTCTGCCGTATCTGGCGTGGGCGTTTTCCGTTGACCGCTGGGATGAGAACTGGCCGGAAGAAACCAAACGTGACGTTATTCGCAGTGCGTATTTCATTCACTGCCACAAAGGCACGATAGGCGCAGTCAGGCGAGTTATTGAGCCGCTCGGTTACATCATCAACGTTACGGAATGGTGGGAGACAGGCGACCCGGCAGGCACATTTCGTCTTGATATTGGTGTACTGGAAAGCGGTATTACTGAGGAAATGTATTTAGAAATGGAGCGGCTCATTGCAGATGCAAAGCCAGCCAGCCGCCATCTTATCGGCCTCAATATTATTCAGGATGTGCCTGGCTATCTGTACACCGGCGCGTTGACGTATGACGGCGACATCATCACGGTTTACCCGGATAAGTGAGAGGACAATGACAGTAAAATATAAAACGGTCATCACCAAAGCCGGTGCAATCAAGCTGGCTGCAGCGACCGTCCCGAACGGGAAAAAAGTGAATTTTACGGCGATGGCAATCGGCGACGGTGGCGGTACATTGCCGGTGCCTGATGCCAACCAGACAAAGCTCGTCAATGAAGTCTGGCGCTATAAACTGAACAAAATCAGCCAGGACAATAAGCATCAAAATTATGTGGTCGCGGAGCTGCTTATCCCGCCTGAAACCGGCGGTTTCTGGATGCGCGAAATGGGGCTCTATGACGACACTGGCACGCTGATTGCCGTCGGTAACATGGCGGAAAGCTATAAACCTAAACTTGATGAGGGGTCAGGCCGCGCACAGACCGTGCGTATGGTCATCATGGTAAGCGATATCGAGTCAGTCGAGCTGACGATTGATACCTCAACGGTGATGGCAACGCAGGACTATGTCGACGATAAGCTCGCTGAGCATGAGCAGTCCCGCCGTCATCCTGACGCCACGCTCACTGAAAAGGGTTTCACGCAGCTCAGCAGTGCGACCGACAGCGCGTCTGAGGCGCTCGCAGCAACGCCGAAAGCGGTTAAGGCGGCGTATGACCTTGCTAATGGTAAATATACGGCTCAGGACGCAACCACGGCGCAAAAGGGTATCGTCCAGCTCAGCAGTGCAACCGATAGTACGTCTGAGACGCTCGCAGCGACCCCGAAAGCGGTGAAAATCGCAATGGAGAATGCCAGTGCGCGACTCGCAAAAGAAAGGAATGGCGCTGATATTCCTGATAAGCCTATGTTTGTTCAGAATATTGGGCTGGGAAATGTGCTTTTCAAAGGTGACGGACGGTTCCTCGCGGGAACATTCGTCAGTGATGACGTTGACCGGGTCTCTATCGGTGCGCGGGCGGCTACAGGCTGTCAGTTTATGCGTGCGCATCAGGCTCCTGATGCACCAGATCAGGTAAGTTACTGGCAAATTATCACTCTTACTGAGGTCGTGAGTCCCACGTCCGTGGTGGATGTGCTGGCCATCAGTGGCAATAACGTATTGTTTGGTCATGGCACCGGTGCGGGTATTACCTCATGGCGTAATGTGGCGATGCTGGAAGGTGCTGCCTTTACAGGGGATATTTCCGCTTCCAATGTACGCGGCAGCACTTCTGTCACAGTTGGGGATGGCACAGGAGGACTGACTAAAGGTGGCGCTGATGGGGCTGGGTTTGACGGTAACAACCTGAATATCAAGTCCTGGAATGGTATTGGCTTTCAGTGCTCTTCAGATGACGTTATCCGGGCTTATATCAGCACAAAACTAGGGATTATCGCGGCCAGTGAATCTGTGTATGCAGGTAGCGCTAATCTGTATAAAAACGGTGATGTCTATGGTGACAAATGGAGCACCGGAAATGGTCCTAACTGGCTGAGTTTGTTCCTGGAACATCATGATTCACAAATCAGAAATGATCTGACGACATGGACATCAAATAATTTTCCGACAAAATCTGATGTTTCAGGCGCTCTTTCATTAAAACCAGGGCGTCAGTACATCACTCAGATCGGTGTTTATCAGAATGACAAAACAAAGCCATTTATGCTTCATGATGATAACAGTGGAATATTCCTGGCACCTATGTCCTCAGCAGGATTAGGTGCGAATGGATGGCATAAAGATTCCTCCACCGGGGTGATTACACAGTGGGGTTCTGGCAATGTCCCCGGAAGTCAACAGCAACGAGTTAACTTCCCAATGACATTTCCCAATACCTGTACGACTGTTATTGCCAGTGACACAGGAGCTGGCTCAATAGCCCTATCAACTATGTCAAAGGATAATGGCGGTTTTACTGTTAGGGGTGCTTCGTCAACTTTTGGCTTCAACTGGTTTGCAATGGGATACTGACATGTCACAAGAAAGCAGAAGTAACATGTATATTTACGATGCCAAAACAAATGGCTTTTATGCGGTCTTGCTTAAAGAAAGCTATGAGTTGGCAGGGACATGGCCAAAGGCTGGAGTAGAAGTTACTGAAGAAGAGCACAAGGCTCTGATGGATGGCCAGTCAACAGGAAAAGTAGTTTCAGCCGATAGTGAAGGTAAGCCGGTTCTTACTGATATAGAGATTGATTATGTTGCTTTAGCAACAGCAGAACGCGACAGGCGCTCGGCTGCTGTCACGGCAAAAATCAATCAGCTTATGGAAGCTCAGGATGATAACGATATTACGGCGACAGAACTGCTGGAACTTTCAGCACTGCGAGAATATCGAACTAAACTAAGACGAATGGATTTAACTGCTGCGCCGGATATTAACTGGCCTGAACCTCCCGAAGATTAATCCCGTCCCCGCAACTGCGGGGATTTTTTTACCCCTTCCATTGTGCCATTCACCATACATAGCCCGGCGCGTGCGCAGCGTGCATATCAACCAGAACATAGGCACACCCCCTGTAAACCGGAGAGACTGCCATATGGCTCAGGATTACCACCACGGGGTGCGCGTTGTTGAAATCAACGAGGGCACCCGACCTATCACCACGGTGAGCACCGCCATCGTGGGCATGGTCTGCACCGGCGATGATGCTGATGCGTCCATGTTTCCCCTCAATAAGCCGGTTCTGCTGACCGATGTGCTGACCGCCAGCGGTAAAGCGGGTGAGTCCGGCACGCTGGCCCGTTCGCTGGATGCGATTGCAGACCAGGCTAAACCCGTAACCGTCGTTGTGCGCGTGGCGCAGGGCGAAACCGAAGCGGAAACCACCTCCAACATTATCGGCGGCGTGACCGCTGATGGTAAAAAAACGGGCATGAAAGCGCTGCTTTCGGCGCAGTCGCAGCTGGGCGTCAAGCCGCGAATCCTCGGCGTGCCGGGACACGACACGCAGGCGGTTGCTACTGAACTGTTGAGCGTGGCGCAGAGTCTGCGCGGGTTTGCCTACCTGTCAGCCTACGGCTGCAAAACGGTGGAAGAAGCGATTGCCTACCGCGCTAATTTCAGCCAGCGCGAGGGGATGCTGATTTGGCCTGACTTCATCAACTTTGACACCGTGCTGAATGCAGATGCGACGGCCTATGCCTCCGCCCGCGCGCTCGGCCTGCGCGCCAAAATTGACGAGCAGACCGGCTGGCACAAAACCCTGTCCAACGTGGGCGTGAACGGCGTCACCGGAATTTCCGCCGATGTGTTCTGGGATCTGCAGGACCCTGCAACCGATGCGGGACTGCTCAACCAGAATGACGTCACCACGCTTATCCGCAAAGACGGCTTCCGCTTCTGGGGTTCCCGATGCCTCAGTGACGATCCGCTGTTTGCCTTTGAGAACTACACCCGCACGGCGCAGGTGCTGGCAGACACCATCGCAGAAGCGCACATGTGGGCGGTAGATGGCGTGCTCAACCCGTCGCTGGCCCGTGACATTATCGAAGGTATCCGCGCCAAGCTGCGCAGCCTGAAAACGCAGGGCTACATCATCGGCGCAGACTGCTGGCTGGATGAGTCGGTGAACGATAAAGACTCCCTGAAAGCCGGGAAACTCACCATCGACTACGACTACACGCCTGTGCCGCCGCTTGAAAATCTGATGCTGCGCCAGCGCATCACCGATCGCTACCTGGTCGATTTTGCCAGCCGTGTCAGCGCATAAGGGGGATACATGGCATTACCACGCAAGTTAAAACACCTGAACCTGTTCAACGACGGGAACAACTGGCAGGGGATCGTTGAGTCTCTGACCCTGCCGAAATTCACCCGCAAGTTTGAGAAGTATCGCGGCGGCGGTATGCCGGGCGCAGTGGATGTGGACATGGGGCTGGATGACGGCGCACTGGACACGGAATTTTCAATCGGCGGCACCGAACTGCTGTTATTCAAGCAGATGGGCAAGGCAACCGTTGACGGCATCCAGCTGCGTTTCACCGGTTCCATTCAGCGTGACGATACTGGCGAAGTGCAGGTCGTTGAGCTGGTTGTGCGCGGGCGTCATAAAGAAGTGGATTCCGGTGAGTGGAAAACCGGCGAGAGCAGCAGCACCAAGGTCAGTAGCACCAACAGCTACGCGAAGCTGACCATTAACGGCGAAGTGCTCTATGAGGTCGATCTGGTCAACATGGTTGAAATCGTTGACGGCGTGGACCTGATGGAAGAACACCGTAACGCCCTCGGCCTCTGATTAACCTTAACGGCGCGGGCAGCCGCGCCAGTAGTTTATTAACAGGAAACGAACATGAGCGACAAACTGACTGAAAAGACCGTAAAACTGGATACTCCCATCATGCGCGGTAAAACTGAAATTACCGAAATTGTGCTGCGCAAGCCGCAGTCCGGCGCACTGCGTGGCACCCGTCTGCAGGCCATTATGGATATGGACGTGGGCGCGATGATGACTGTGATCCCGCGAATCTCCACTCCGACGCTGACCGCGCAGGAAATGGCAGAGCTGGACCCCGCCGATCTGACAGCAATGGCTGTAGAGGTGGTGACTTTTTTGTTGCCGAAGTCGGTGCTTGCCGATTTGCCGACAACCTGACGGTTGATGATCTGGTGGCAGATATTGCCACCATCTTTCACTGGTCGCCGTCCATCACTGACGTTATGCCGCTGACTGATGTGCTGGAGTGGCGGCATAAGGCAATTCAGAGAAGCGGGGCCAGCGATGAGTGATAATAACCTGCGACTGCAGGTAGTTCTGGGGGCGGTGGATAAGTTAACCCGCCCATTTAAAAATGCACAGGCTGGCTCTAAGGAGCTGGCATCAGCTATTCGACAAACCCGCGATCAGATTAAAAAGCTGAGTGATGCTGGAGGTCAGCTTAAATCTTTCGATCAGCTAACTCAAAGTGTTAGCCGTACTGGTGCCGAACTGGATCAGGCGAGGCTACGTGCTCAAATGATGACGCGCGAAATGTCATCTTTGGAATCCCCGACAAAAAAACAAACGCAGGCGCTTGAAGCTCAGTGGCGTGCTGTTTCACGTCTTGAACAAAAACAGCAACAGGAAACTCGCCAGATGGCGGCAGCCAGGGCTGAGCTTTATCGGCTGGGGTTATCTGCTGGGGGCGGAGCGCGTGAGACGGCACGGATTGCACGAGAAACTGAGCGGTATAACCGACAGTTGGCTGAGCAGGAGCGCAGGCTGCGTGACGTTGGCGAGCGTCAGCGAAAGCTCAACGCCATCAAAGCCAAGGCTGAAAAGACCCGCGAGTTAAGGAACTCTCTGGCAGGTAATGGTGCAGGGGCGATGGCGGCTGGGGTAACTACTGGCATGACGTTGTTGGCTCCAGTAAAAGCCTATTCAGAATCAGAAAATGCAGCGAATCAGCTCGCCGGTTCAATGATGGGACCGGGCGGAAAGGTAGCGCCTGAATTTGAAAAAATTAACCGGCTTGCAGTTGCTTTGGGCGATAAGCTGCCGGGAACAACAGCCGACTTTCAGAACATGATGACTATGCTACGCCGTCAGGGTATGTCGGCGCAGGTCATCCTGGGCGGCTTGGGAGAGTCAGCAGCTTATCTTGGCGTGCAGTTACAGATGGCTCCCACTGCAGCAGCTGAGTTTGCGGCTAAGTTACAAGATGCTACTCAGACCTCAGAAAAAGATATGATGAATCTGATGGACGTGATCCAGAAAGGATTCTACGCGGGGGTAGATTCAGGAAATATGCTGCAGGGGTTCTCAAAAATCAGCAGCGCGATGGATATTATTCATAAAAAGGGATTGGACGCGGCTAAGACATTTGCTCCTCTATTAGTTATGGCTGATCAGGCTGGTATGGCTGGAGAGTCAGCTGGTAATGCCTACCGAAAAGTATTTCAGTCCGTCATGAATACGGAAAAAGTGAAGGATGCTAATGATGAACTAAAAGGCACTGGCGTTAGGTTCGATTTTACTGATGGAAAGGGGGAGTTTGGCGGGCTGGAGAAAATGTACACGCAATTAGCTCAACTCCAAAAGCTTAATACTGAGAAAAGGTTAGCTACGTTAAAAGGTATTTTTGGGGATGATGCGGAAACGCTGCAGGTGCTAAATATTATGATTACCAAAGGCATCTCAGGGTATCGTGAAACGGCTTCAAAGCTACAAAATCAGGCTTCTCTGCGCGAGCGTGTTGATGCCTCCTTAAATACTCTTGGTAATAAATGGGAAGCCGCTACAGGTTCCTTTACCAATGCTATGGCTAGTATCGGTGAAACAGTTGCCCCTGCATTAAAGAAGCTGGCTGACTGGTTGGGTGAACTGGCTTCGCGTCTGGATGGTTTTGTTAAACGACACCCACAATTGACCTCTGCGCTGTTTAAGCTGGCAGCTGGCTTTGCCATTGTTGCCACCGCCGCTGGGGTTGTTTCACTGGCGCTGGCGTCCGTGTTAGGGCCGATGGCAGTAGTGCGAATGAGCGCAGGGGTGATGGGGCTAAAATTTTCATCTGCATTTGGTCTTATTGGGAAAGCAATCAGTTCTGTTGGCAAGTCAGTTATATGGCTGGGCCGATTGATGTTTGCAAATCCTATACTGGCTGTCATTGGGCTGATCGCCGCTGGTGCTATTTATATCTGGCACAATTGGGACACGCTTGGGCCAAAGTTCAAGGCCATGTGGGATGCCGTATGTAATGCCACAGGTACGGCATGGGATTGGATTAAAGAAAAGGCCAGCGCCGCATGGGAGGGGATTAAATCACTGTTCTTTAATTATACCTTGCCGGGATTAATAGCTAAAAATTGGGATGCAATAAAATCTGGCGTTTCTGAGGCGTGGGCTAATATCAGGCAATCTATTAGTGATAAATGGAATTCGATCTTGGCTGATGTTGCCGCGCTTCCTGCGAAGTTTCAGGACATGGGCAGCGCCATTATTGACAGTATTCTTAATGGAATTAATGCCAAATGGGAGACACTAAAAAGCAAGCTTTCCTCAGTCACCGATTATCTGCCTGACTGGATGACCGGAAATAATAAAACACAAGGCAAAGCACAGGTGCAGGTGGTTGGTGGAGCAGCGGCTGCTGCGGTTCCGTTTGCAGGCATGTATGACAGCGGTGGCACGATCCCGCGTGGTCAGTTTGGCATCGTCGGGGAGAACGGCCCCGAAATAGTGAACGGTCCCGCAAATGTGACCAGCAGACGGCGCACTGCTGCGCTGGCTTCCGTCGTTGCAGGCGTCATGGGCGTAGCGGCAGCGCCTGCAGAGGCTGCTCCACTACATCCTTACAGTCTGCCTACTGTGGCATATAAACAAAGCCAGCCAGCGAAACCAGCCAGCGCGCCGCCTGTGATGCACTTTGAAACTCACGCGCCTATCACAATCTATGCTCAGCTAGGGCAAAGTGCGCAGGATATTGCCCGTGAAGTTGCCCGACAGCTTGACGAACGCGAGCGCAAGACCAGGGCTAAAGCACGCAGCAATTTCAGTGATCAAGGGGGATATGAATCGTGATGATGGTACTGGGGTTATATGTCTTCATGCTGCGCACAGTGCCATATCAGGAGCTGCAGTATCAGCGAAGCTGGCGACACGCCGTAAACAGCCGGGTGAACCGGCGACCATCAACGCAGTTTCTTGGCCCGGATAATGACTCGCTGACGTTATCTGGCGTACTACTGCCGGAAGTCACCGGGGGCAGGCTGTCATTGCTCGCGCTGGAGCAAATGGCAGAGCTGGGAAAAGCATGGCCCCTGATTGAGGGAAGCGGGACCATTTACGGCATGTTTGTGATCGAGAGCCTGAGTCAGGCAAAAACGGAATTTTTTGAAAGCGGAATGCCTCGCCGTATTGAGTTTACGCTGACCCTGAAAAGGGTTGATGAGTCGCTGTCCGATATGTTCGGCAGTCTCAGCGATCAGCTCAGTAACCTGCAGGACTCTGCAACGTCTGCGATAGGTAATATTAAAAATACGGTTGGAGGGTTGCTGCAGTGAATTTTAGCTCTGATCTTTTTGACCTGAACAGCAAAAGCCCGGCTTTCAGTATCACCATTGAAGGTAAGGACGTGACTACCGCGCTGGATGCGCGCCTGATAAGTCTGACGCTGACCGATAACCGGGGTTTTGAGGCTGACCAGCTTGATCTGGAGCTGGACGACACCGACGGGCAGATCGTTCTGCCACGACGTGGTGCCGTTATTCAGCTGGCGCTGGGGTGGAAGGGCCAGCCGCTTTTCCCAAAAGGGGCATTTACGGTGGATGAGATTGAGCACAGCGGTGCTCCTGATCGTCTGACTATCCGTGCCCGTAGCGCTGATTTCCGTGAAACCCTCAATACCCGGCGCGAAAAGTCATGGCACCAGACAACCGTTGGCGATGTGGTAAAGGAAATTGCAGCACGGCATAACCTCAAAATGGCGCTGGGTAAAGACCTGACGGACAAGGCGCTGGATCACATGGACCAGACCAATGAAAGCGATGCCAGTTTCCTGATGAAGCTGGCGCGCCAGTATGGGGCGATTGCTTCCGTGAAGGATGGAAACCTGTTGTTTATCCGGCAGGGGCAGGGAAGAACGGCGAGCGGCAAGCCGCTGCCGGTTATCACCATAACCCGCCAGGCCGGTGACGGTCATCGTTTTACCCTGGCTGATCGTGGTGCTTATACCGGCGTAATTGCCAGTTGGCTGCATACCCGCGAACCCAAGAAAAAAGAAACAACCAAGGTTAAGCGCCGTCGGAAGAAAACCTCCGCGCCAAAAGAGCCGGAAGCAAAACAGGGTGATTATCTGGTGGGAACGGATGAAAACGTGCTGGTTCTTAATCGTACTTACGCAAACCGCAGCAATGCTGAGCGTGCGGCAAAAATGCAGTGGGAGCGCCTGCAGCGTGGTGTTGCGTCATTCTCTCTGCTGCTCGCTGAGGGCCGGGCAGATCTCTACACCGAAATGCCAGTAAAAGTGAGCGGCTTTAAGCAGCCTATCGACGATGCCGAATGGACCATTACAACTTTGACGCATACGGTCAGCAAGGATAATGGTTTCACTACCAACCTTGAGCTTGAAGTAAAGATAGATGGCTTAGAGATGGAATAATTTTGTTCACAAAACGGATGTCTGATGTATCATTATGTGATTAATTAAATCGGCGGGGAGACAGGGATATGATGAATTGTCCGAAATGTGGACATGCGGCACATACCCGTAGCAGTTTTAGAGTTTCTGATAACACAAAAGAACGATACTGCCAGTGCCAGAATATCAACTGTGGCGCAACTTTTGTTACTCATGAAACTGTTGTGAGATACATCGCTACCCCCAACCTAATTGACCACGCCCCGCCACACCCATCAATGGGAGGGCAGGGCCATATGAGCTTTTAAAGCCACTGATAAGGTTTACATTTTTTCGATTAAACTGGTTCTGTATTTTTCAGCCTGCTTGAAATCCATGGAACCAGTTTTTTTACACTCAATCCCACCGCCATTTATTTTGTAGCCCTGATCGGATGTGACGTTCCATAGAGTGATTTTTTTGATTGTCTCTGGATTCCACTTGTTCATAAAGTAGTCGTCACATATCGCACTGAACATGGATTTAGCCGCATCTATCATTAGTGCTTGCTTGTTATATCTGATGGTCAGCTCACCACCTTCCAATACCTGAGTCCTAGTATCATAACCAGCTATCAGGTTTTCTATGGAGTTGGGTATTTTGTCCGCGAATGCGCTCTGAGATGCGATTAGTAACAGAGCTACTAAAGGTTTTTTCATGCGAGATCGTCCTTTAAAAGTAAGAGTACGTGAAAAACCTGCTGCCATTTTGCTGCCACTGGCTCTAAAGATAAGAAAAAGCCACCTAAAAAAGGTGGCTTAACTTAATGATTTTAAAGATAAAATTTGGTGGCCCCTGTTGGGTTTGAACCAACGACCAAGCGATTATGAGTCGCCTGCTCTAACCACTGAGCTAAGGGGCCGTGGCGGTGGATTATAATGTAACTTTACGCTGTAATCCAGCCGTAACCGTGCGGGTGCTGTTTTTATAAACAATGTGTTTTCAACCCGTTATACTTAAAGAACGTTGTATTGCTCAGGAGTAATAATGGTTAAGGACATACTGGCGCCAGGGCTACGGGTGGTTTTTTGCGGCATCAATCCGGGACTCTCCTCGGCGAATACCGGCTTTCCGTTTGCGCATCCCGCGAATCGTTTTTGGAAAGTTATTCATTTGGCCGGTTTCACCGATCGACAGTTGAAACCGGAAGAGGCGGAAAAATTACTGGATTTTCGCTGCGGGGTAACGAAACTCGTCGATCGACCGACGGTACAAGCGACTGAGGTGAAGTTGCATGAATTACGTAGCGGCGGACGAAACCTGATTGAAAAGATAGAGGACTACCAGCCCGCGGCGCTGGCGGTGCTTGGTAAACAGGCTTTTGAACAGGGATTCAGCCAGCGCGGTATCGCCTGGGGTAAACAAAAGATCGCCATTGGCGCGACGATGGTGTGGGTGTTGCCGAATCCCAGCGGCTTAAACCGAATTAAAACGGAAAAACTGGTCGAGGCCTATCGCGAACTGGATCAAGCGCTCATTATGCGTGGGCTATAGCAATGGGGAATGAGGGCGCGAATACTCGCGCTGTGTAGAAATTCTGTAGGCCAAATAGGGTGCTTGCGCATGTCCTGATAAAAAACGCCGCCTTGCGGCGGCGTTTATACGTGTGCGGCGAATTAATCGTCGAGGAAGCTGCGCAGCACTTCAGAACGGCTCGGGTGGCGCAGTTTACGCAGCGCCTTCGCTTCGATCTGACGGATACGTTCGCGGGTAACATCGAACTGTTTACCCACTTCTTCCAGCGTGTGGTCGGTGTTCATATCGATACCGAAACGCATACGCAGCACTTTCGCTTCACGAGCGGTCAGGCCAGCCAAAACGTCGTGAGTGGCGGCACGCAGGCTCTCGGTAGTGGCAGAGTCCAGCGGCAGCTCGAGGGTGGTATCCTCGATGAAATCACCCAGATGCGAATCTTCATCGTCGCCGATCGGCGTTTCCATGGAGATTGGCTCTTTGGCAATCTTCAGCACCTTACGAATTTTATCTTCCGGCATCAGCATCCGTTCAGCCAGCTCTTCCGGCGTTGGCTCGCGGCCCATCTCTTGCAGCATCTGGCGAGAAATACGGTTGAGCTTGTTGATGGTCTCAATCATATGCACCGGAATACGGATGGTGCGCGCCTGATCGGCGATAGAACGGGTGATCGCCTGACGGATCCACCAGGTTGCATAGGTGGAGAA
This sequence comes from Salmonella sp. NW884, assembly GCF_051700745.1. Classification (NCBI taxonomy): domain Bacteria; kingdom Pseudomonadati; phylum Pseudomonadota; class Gammaproteobacteria; order Enterobacterales; family Enterobacteriaceae; genus Salmonella; species Salmonella sp. NW884. Next base: position 174,690 of record NZ_JAMMDE010000002.1, read on the forward strand.
CTTGTAGCCGCGACGGTATTCGAACTTATCTACCGCTTTCATCAGACCGATGTTGCCTTCCTGAATCAGGTCAAGGAACTGCAAGCCACGGTTGGTGTATTTCTTAGCGATAGAAATAACCAGACGTAAGTTCGCTTCAACCATCTCTTTCTTCGCACGGCGGGCTTTCGCTTCCCCGATGGACATGCGACGGTTGATGTCTTTCACCTGTTCGATGGTCAGACCGGTCTCTTCTTCAATCTGCCGCAGTTTTTGCAGACAGCGTTGCACTTCTTCCGCGACATCGTGCAGTTTTTCCGACCACGGTTTGTTCATCGCGATAGCGGCGTTGAACCAGGTTTCGCTGGTTTCGTTACCGGTAAACAGCGTGATAAAGTTCTTCTTCGGCATTTTGCACTGCTCGACGCAGAGCTTCATGATCAGACGTTCCTGAGTACGCACGCGATCCATCATCACTCGCATACTGTTGACCAGATAGTCGAATTGCTTCGGTACCAGACGGAACTGTTTGAACACTTCAGACAGCTTCAGAATCTCTTCCTGCGCGGCAGCATGGCTGCGGCCTTTCGCTTTGATGGTGTCGCGCGTAACGACGTATTGCGCGCGCAGCTCAGCGAATTTTTCGCGTGCCAGTTCAGGATCAATGCTGTTGTCGTCATCGGCGGCGTCATCGTCGCCGTCTTCTTCATCTTCGTCTTCGTCATCATCCAGGTCTTCCTGGGAGAGTTCAGAACCGACGTGAGTTGCGGTCGGCGCCATCTCTTCTTCCGCGTTCGGATCGACAAAGCCGGTGATAAGATCGGACAAACGAGCCTCTTCAGCCTCAACGCGATCGTACTGTTCCAGCAGATAGGTAATGGCTTCCGGGTATTCGGCAACGGAGCATTGAACCTGGTTGATCCCGTCTTCGATACGTTTAGCGATGTCGATTTCGCCTTCCCGGGTCAACAGTTCAACAGTGCCCATTTCACGCATATACATGCGTACCGGGTCAGTCGTACGACCGATTTCAGACTCAACACTGGACAGAACTTGTGCAGCAGCTTCTTCCGCATCTTCATCGGTGCTGGTGGTATTTTCAGCCAGCAGCAGATCATCGGCATCAGGCGCTTCTTCCATTACCTGAATACCCATGTCGTTGATCATTTGGATGATATCTTCAATTTGATCTGAATCGACGATATCTTCCGGCAGATGGTCATTGACCTCAGCATAGGTCAGATAGCCTTGCTCCTTACCACGGGTGACAAGAAGTTTCAGCTGTGACTGCGGGTTTTGCTCCATAAGACGGTATCCACACTTATTCGTTTGATTGGTGTCGACGGTATAGCTGTCGACATTTAAAGCGAGGGCATACTTATATTTTGGCCGCTGCCTCTCACTGCGGCTGTCGGGGGCTTCCCGATCGATATGCGGCATTTAAGCCGTTAAATTCATTTTCTGGCCAGCTCCTGGTTTAACGTCCAGAGCTCTCGGCGTTCTTCGCTGCTTAAACCATGAGTGCGATCGCGAGCGATCAGCTCTTCTTGTCGCAGTTGCAGCAGCGAATCAAACATATGGTTGAGTGAGTCGGTAAAGGTTTTTTCGGCAATCGCCTTATCTGCTATATCGTCCCACATCGATAATTTTTCAAGGGTCGCAGCATCATTTGTGCCACGGTAGAGTTCCAGAAGTTGTCCGGTAGTAAGACCTGGCTGAGCCAAACAAGTTTTGACCAATTCTTTAAATAAGCCAAGTCCAGGCAGCTTATTCTGATCCAGCGCGTCTAATGGCGGCACTAACGGCGCGAGATCCGGGTTTTGCACCAGTAATCCTATCAGTATACGCATGGTCGTGCGTTTTAGCTGCGGAGCCGGGCGGGAAACGCCGCTTTCCGCCTGTTTTGGCACTAAACGATCAAGCTGACTATCATCGAAAATGCCTAACTTCAGCCCCAACGTCTGGCGCAACTGAATACGGTGTGCGTCGCCAGGCACCTGATTAATGAGCGGCAGCGCCAGTGCGGCTAACTGCGTGCTGCCATCCGGCGAGCTTAAATCCACCTGCGGCAGGAGGCTATTAAACAGAAACGTAGAGAGCGGCTGCGCCTGCTCCATCCGCGCTTCAAAAGCCGCCTTGCCTTCTTTACGCACCAGCGTATCCGGGTCTTCGCCGTCAGGTAAAAACATAAAGCGTACCTGCCGACCGTCGGTCATATAAGGCATTGCTGTTTCCAGCGCTCTCCAGGCGGCATCACGGCCAGCCCGGTCGCCGTCGTAACAGCAAATTACGTTGTTCGTCGCCCGGAATAACATATGCATATGGTCTGCCGTGGTTGAGGTACCCAGCGAAGCGACCGCATAGTTAATGTCGTATTGCGCTAGTGCGACGACATCCATATAACCTTCGACCACAAGCAAGCGTTGCGGTTCAGCACTATATTGCTGAGCCTCATAAAGACCATATAGCTGGCGGCCTTTATGGAAAATGTCCGTTTCCGGAGAGTTAAGGTATTTCGGCGTGTCGTTCCCCAGGACTCGACCGCCAAAACCAATCACCCTGCCGCGTTTGTCCCGAATAGGGAACATGACCCGATTACGGAAACGATCGTAAGTGCTGCCCTGCTCGTTATTGACCAGCATTCCGGCATCCAGCAACAATGCCTTGTTATCGCTGTTATTACCGAAGCGCTTTAACGCGTTATCCCAACCTGGCGGCGCGAAGCCAATGGCGAAACGCTGAATAATTTCAGCGCTCAGACCGCGCTTTTGCAGATAGTCACGCGCAGGTTTTGCCGCAGGATGGGTAAGCGACTGCTGATAAAAGTCATTCAGACCATTCATCAACTGATAGAGGTTTTGCCGTTGATGGCGCTCTATCTGGCTAAGCCCGGTGCCTGCTTCATAGGGAATTTCCAGGTTATGCATGGCCGCTAATTCTTCGACGGTTTCGACAAATTCGAGCTTGTCGTAATTCATCAAAAAGTCGATCGCATTGCCATGCGCGCCGCATCCAAAGCAGTGATAAAACTGTTTTTCACCGTTTACGGTGAAAGAAGGGGTTTTCTCATTATGGAATGGACAACACGCGTGATAGTTCTTGCCCTGTTTCTTGAGTTTTACGCGCACGTCGATCAGATCGACGATATCGGTTCTCGCCAGCAGGTCATTAATGAATACGCGTGGGATTCGTCCAGCCATATGCCCCTTTTATACACGTCATTCTTCAGGCTGCCGTAGTGTTGGCTACGTTTGCTCACCCCTGTCGCTGACTTGCGTAAGCGCCGGGGACTTGCTCTCTTGCCGCCTGGACGCAGCATGAATGATTTTGTGTATATGCTAATGCATAAACGAAAACAAGCCGCGCATTCCTTTCGGAAGCACGGCCTTACAACTACAACTCGATCTGAATTGAGAGCAGCCCGCTCTCAAAAGATTAGTACAGACGAGTACGGCGTGCGTTTTCGCGAGCCAGTTTCTTCGCGTGACGTTTCACTGCAGAAGCTTTAGCGCGCTTACGTTCGGTCGTCGGTTTTTCATAGAACTCACGACGACGAACTTCCGCCAGAACACCTGCTTTTTCGCAGGAACGCTTGAAGCGACGCAGAGCTACGTCGAACGGCTCGTTTTCACGTACTTTAATTACCGGCATGTGCCTCTCACCTTTGATTAATTCGGTTTGCCGCTGGCATCAACGCCAGCTTATTTCAAAATGGTGCGGAATTTTACTGCAATTGCTGCTGCTTTGTAAAGCACCGCGGCCTTTTTTGAACGGGACTTTTATAAGGTGAGGGAGTATACACGAAGTCGGGACTGAGGGTATACATCCACCCGCATTCGACCTACACTGCGCGGTATTAGAGCGAGGTAAAACAAGTCATGCGTGTACTGGGTATTGAAACATCCTGCGATGAAACCGGCATCGCTATTTACGACGACAAAAAGGGTCTGTTAGCCAACCAATTGTATAGTCAGGTGAAATTACATGCTGACTACGGCGGCGTAGTGCCTGAACTGGCTTCCCGCGATCATGTGCGTAAAACCGTGCCGCTGATTCAGGCGGCATTAAAAGAAGCCGGTCTGACGGCGAGCGATATCGACGCGGTGGCCTATACCGCAGGCCCGGGCCTGGTCGGCGCGCTGCTGGTCGGCGCAACCGTCGGGCGTTCGCTGGCATTTGCCTGGAATGTGCCGGCCATTCCTGTACACCATATGGAAGGGCATCTGCTGGCGCCGATGCTGGAAGATAATCCCCCGGATTTCCCGTTTGTGGCGCTGCTGGTCTCCGGCGGACATACGCAGCTCATTAGCGTGACCGGAATTGGTCAGTACGAACTGCTGGGCGAGTCGATTGACGATGCTGCCGGTGAAGCGTTTGATAAAACTGCCAAATTGTTGGGGCTGGATTATCCTGGCGGCCCGATGCTGTCGAAAATGGCGTCGCAGGGGACGGCGGGACGTTTTGTCTTTCCGCGCCCGATGACCGATCGCCCGGGGCTGGATTTTAGTTTTTCCGGTCTGAAAACCTTTGCCGCTAACACCATTCGTAGTAATGGCGGCGACGAACAAACTCGCGCTGATATCGCGCGCGCTTTTGAAGATGCGGTCGTGGATACGCTGATGATCAAGTGCAAGCGCGCGCTGGAAAGCACCGGTTTTAAGCGTCTGGTCATGGCGGGCGGCGTCAGCGCTAACCGCACGCTGCGCGCGAAGCTTGCCGAAATGATGCAAAAACGCCGCGGCGAAGTGTTCTATGCGCGTCCGGAGTTTTGTACTGACAATGGGGCGATGATCGCCTATGCCGGAATGGTGCGGTTTAAGGCGGGCGTTACGGCGGATCTTGGCGTAACGGTACGTCCGCGCTGGCCGCTGGCCGAGCTGCCGGCGGCGTAAAAGCGGAGAAAGGGGGCGACATCATGCCGCCCCAACGGGTTTACAGCAAAACGACGGGCATCCACAACAGCCTGGAGACGATCAGCAGCACCAGGAAGATCAGGCCGAAAATCGCGCCTAACCACGCCAATGGTGGAAGGGTGACGCGCGGCGGATTCGATATGTACGCCCATCACCAAGCTATTGCCGGTCAACCCTTGTGAGCCGATCCCCAGACGGTTGAGGCCCTCTTCCAGACGCAGTTCCAGCTCAATCTTTCTGGCGTTTCTTTTTCAGCTTCGTCCAGATTTTCGTCTCCTGGCGACGCCACAGACGCTGGATGTTGTCATGATGGCGCAGCAAAATGAGACATGACAGCATCGATACCGGGAAGGTGAACTGCGGTTTAAACCACCAGACGTAAAACGGCGCAATCAAGGCGCTGACAATCGCCCCTAACGATGAATAACCGCTTAACAGGACCGTCAGCAGCCAGGTGCCAGCCATGACGCCGGTTAAATCCCAGCCGATGGGCGCAATGGCGCCAAACGCGGTTGCTACGCCTTTCCCACCTTTAAAGCCAAAAAAGACCGGCCAGATATGCCCCAGACAGGCGGCGATAGCGATAAGCCCCAGCCAGAAAGGGGTAACGCCTAACGCATACGCGCCCCAGACGGGCAACATACCTTTAAGGATGTCAAAAATAAGTACCGCGACAGCCGCTCCCTTGCCACCGATTCGTAATACGTTCGTCGCGCCCGGGTTGCCGGAGCCGCTTTCACGCGGATCGGGCAGCCCGGCGATGCGGCAAACCAGAATGGCACTGGAAATTGAGCCGCAGAGGTACGCGAAGAGGATCATTCCAGGCGCGATTGCACTCATAAGCTGTTCCGTATTGAAAGTGTCGTTTTATTTACTATTTCTGTGGATAATACGCACATTTCGCCGGAAGTGGTATCCGGGTTAGCCAAAAAGCAGGCAGGTCGTGATGGATATTGTATTTATAGAGCAACTTTCGGTAATCACCACTATCGGTGTTTACGACTGGGAACAGACTATCGAGCAAAAACTGGTGTTCGATATCGAAATGGCATGGGATAACCGCAAGTCGGCGAAAAGCGATGATGTCGCAGATTGTCTAAGCTATGCGGATATCGCCGACACGGTGATAAATCATGTCGAAGGCGGTCGTTTTGCTCTGGTCGAGCGTGTGGCGGAAGAGGTGGCGGATCTGCTGCTTAGCCGATTCAATTCTCCGTGGGTTCGCATCAAACTGAGCAAGCCTGGCGCCGTCGCGCGCGCGGCGAACGTAGGGGTAATTATTGAGCGTGGCAATAATCTGAAATAAAAATAAATAATTTTATATTTTTTAAACCAAACGGTTATATATGGGGTCTTAACGCGAGATCCATTTTTGCAGTGTTTTTCATTTTAGGGGTTTATTGATGAGCGATATGCACTCGCTGCTGATAGCGGCAATTTTGGGTGTGGTCGAAGGATTGACGGAGTTTTTGCCGGTATCCAGCACGGGCCATATGATTATTGTGGGTCATCTGCTGGGGTTTGAAGGCGATACGGCCAAGACATTCGAAGTGGTGATTCAACTTGGATCTATTCTGGCGGTCGTGGTGATGTTCTGGCGGCGGTTGTTTGGCCTCATCGGTATTCACTTTGGCCGCCCGCTACAGCGTGAAGGTGAAAGTAAAGGTCGATTAACGTTGATTCACATCCTGCTGGGCATGATTCCGGCGGTGGTGCTGGGGTTAGTCTTTCATGACACGATCAAGTCGCTATTTAACCCGATTAACGTGATGTACGCGCTGGTGGTAGGCGGTCTGTTGCTGATTGCCGCCGAGTGCCTGAAGCCGAAAGAACCGCGCGCGCCGGGGCTGGATGATATGACGTATCGTCAGGCGTTTATGATTGGCTGTTTCCAGTGTCTGGCGCTGTGGCCGGGCTTCTCGCGTTCCGGAGCGACCATTTCCGGTGGGATGCTGATGGGCGTCAGCCGTTACGCCGCCTCTGAGTTCTCGTTCTTACTGGCTGTGCCGATGATGATGGGCGCAACGGTTCTGGATCTCTACAAAAGTTGGTCATTCCTGACCGCAGCGGATATTCCGATGTTCGCAGTGGGCTTTGTGACGGCGTTTGTGGTGGCGCTGATCGCCATCAAGACCTTCCTGCAACTGATTAAGCGTATCTCGTTTATTCCGTTTGCGATTTACCGCTTTGTGGTGGCGGCTGCCGTTTACGTTGTTTTCTTCTGATGATTGACCTGCCGGATGGCGGCGTACCGCCTTGTCCGGCCTAACTGTTTTGTCGGTCTGATAAGCGCAGCGCCATCAGGCAATTTATCGTGCCGGATGGCGTTTAGCTGGCGGGGTTAGGGCAGCGCTTCTCTTTCCAGTTGGCGACCGCTGCAATTCGTCGCTTCGTCAGCTCCTCGCGAATCTCAATGCCTTTAAATCCGGCCTCCACCACCTCTTTCGTCGGTACCGCTTGGGCCACCTGCCAGGCTTCGCGCAGCCAGCGCCCCTGCGGGTAATCCGACGCTTCAAATCCGGTACGTCCACGGACATCGGCTTCGCTGGTCAGCGCAATCTGCTCGACGCGCTGCGGTTTACGCCATGCATCAATGGCGTCAAACAGCTTAACGATCGTTTTCGGCTGGAGTATCGGAAAGGTGTGGATCAGATCGTGGTACTCGGCGACCAGTTTAGCTAAATCACGCAGGTCATTGGGGACGCGCAAACGCTGGCATAACTGTTCGACCAGTTTCACGCCCGCCGGGCCGTGACCATGATGGCGCGGCCAGAGGTTTTTCGGCGTTAAGCCTTTGCCCAGGTCATGACAAAGCGTGGCGAAACGGACATCAAGCTGCGGACTGAGCATGGCGGCCATCGACAGCGTCATCAGCGTATGAACTCCGGTATCAATTTCCGGATGCCACTTTGCCGGCGCGGGTACGCCAAACAGGGCGTCGATTTCCGGAAACAGGACGCGCAGGGCGCCGCAGTCGCGCAATACCTGGAAGTAAACCTGCGGATTGCGGGTGGTAAGCGCATTTTCCGTCTCTTTCCATACCCGTTCCGGCGTCAGATGTTCCAGCTCGCCTGCCGCGGTCATTTCGCGCATTAGCGCCAGTGTTTCATCGGCGATACGGAAACTAAGATGGGCGTAACGGGCGGCAAAACGCGCCACGCGCAATACGCGCAAGGGATCTTCGCCAAACGCGGGAGAGACATGGCGCAGTAGACGCGCCTCCAGATCCCGGCGCCCGTGGTAAGGGTCGATAATCTGGCCGTCATCGTCGCGCGCCAGAGCATTAATGGTCAGATCGCGACGCTGGAGATCGGCTTCCAGGGTAACGTCCGGCGCGGCATAACAGGTGAAGCCCGTGTAGCCGGAACCGGATTTACGCTCAGTACGCGCCAGCGCGTATTCTTCGTGAGTTTGCGGATGGAGAAACACAGGAAAATCACGGCCTACCTGCTGGTAGCCCGCATCAAGCATCTCCTGCGGCGTGGCGCCGACAACGGCCCAATCTTTATCTTTAACCGGTAGCCCTAACAACGCATCCCGAACCGCACCACCGACCAGATAAATCTTCACGCCACTTTCCTTTTAAAAACGATCATCCTCTAATGATAAGACAGTGCCGCAGAGAAGGCGATTTAGTTCATCCAGCGGTCTTTGCGTTTACGGCTTGGGATCATATGCGGCAGCACCAGCCCTAACAGCAAGCCAATACCCAATACGCCGCCGCCATACATAAACCACTGCATAATAATGGTGCGCTGTTTGTCATCCAGTTGCAGATTCGCGGCGCTAACTTTTTTCTGCGCGACAATCAGCTCGTTTTTCAGCTTCTGGTTCTCTTCTTTTAGCCCGTTGATGACGCTGTCGCTTTGCGCCACTTTCTGCTGCATATCGGCGGTGCGCTGATTCCACGTGGTATCAATATTGTTGAGTTTATCGGTCAACGTTTTGACCTGATTTTCCAGATCCGGCACGCGGGTACGCAGGCTTGGCGTGGTATTCAGTTCTTTTAACGGTATCCAGGCAGTACGACCAGAACTGTCTTTAATTTGACCATAGTTGGCATCGCTCTGTAAGAGCGTGACTTCCTCGCCGGCGTTGACGGTACCCACAAGGCGATAATTATCTCCCGGACCGCTGCGGACCCAGGTATTCAGTTCATCAGAAACGTAACGCGTCTCTTCAGCATGAGAGACGGCGGTGGCGCTAAGCGCAAGTAAAGTTAGTCCAATCAGGCGTAATTTTGGCATCAGGCTGTCGTTATTGTCAGAGAAAGTGGAACGATAGTAACGGCATCAGTGTCGCTACGCAAAGTAGTCGACATCAATCGGAATCATCTGTGTCGCCTTTGCCGCTACGTCAAACTTTTACGCCCGTCAAATTGCTCGTTGCATGGCAATTTGGCGCAAAATACTATCTACTGACAAAAATAATGCGGGTAAGTTCGCCAAGAATCTTCCCAGATGTGACATAACCCATAAGTACAAGGCCATGGCTCAGGAAATCGAATTAAAGTTTATCGTCAATCACGACGCCGTAGATGCGCTGCGAAATCATCTTCATACGCTCGGCGGCGAGCATCATGCGCCCAGCCAGTTGCTGAATATCTACTTCGAAACGCCTGATAACTGGCTACGCCGCCATGATATGGGGCTGCGTATTCGTGGTGAAAATGGGCGCTATGAAATGACCATGAAAATTGCCGGCCGGGTAACGGGGGGGCTGCACCAGCGACCCGAATACAATGTCGCGCTAAGCGAACCCGTGCTGGATCTGACGCAACTTCCGGCGGAGGTCTGGCCGGATGGCAACCTGCCCGCTGGCCTGGCATCAAGCGTACAGCCGCTGTTCAGTACCGATTTTTACCGGGAAAAATGGTGTCTGGACGTTGACGGCAGCAGGATTGAAATTGCGCTCGATCTCGGCGACGTAAAAGCGGGCGAGTTTGCCGAACCGATTTGTGAGCTGGAGCTTGAGTTGCTTCGCGGCGATACGCGCGCCGTGTTAAAACTGGCGAAGCAACTGCTGTCGCAAACCGGTTTGCGTCAGGGCAGTCTGAGTAAGGCGGCGCGAGGTTATCACCTGGCGCAGGGGAATGCGCCGCGAGAGAATACACCAACGGCAATTCTGCGGACTGCCGCGAAAGCCACGGTAGAGCAAGGGCTGGAGGCCTCGCTGGATCTGGCGTTGTCACAGTGGCAGTACCATGAAGAGCTCTGGCTGCGCGGCGACGAGTCGGCGAAAGAACACGTGCTGGATGCTATGGGATTAGTGCGCCATGCCTTAATGCTTTTTGGTGGCATTGTTCCGCGTAAAGCGAGCACTCACTTACGTGATCTACTTACCCAGGCGGAAGCGACGATGACATCCGCGGTGTCCGCCGTCACAGCCGTTTATAGTACGCAAACGGCGATGGCGAAACTGGCATTGACGGAATGGCTGGTGACGAAAGCCTGGCAGCCATTTCTGGACGCGAAGGCGCAAGCCAAAATGGCCGATTCTTTTAAGCGTTTCGCCGACATTCATCTTTCTCGTCATGCTGCTGAATTAAAAAAAGTTTTTGGACAACCGCTGGGTGATAAGTATCGCGACCAGTTGCCGCGTTTGACTCGCGATATTGACAGCGTTTTACTGCTGGCCGGGTATTATGATGCGATGGTCGCGCAGGCATGGCTGGAGAACTGGCAGGGATTGCGTCACGCCATTCTTACCGGACAACGTATTGAAATTGAACATTTCCGTAATGAGGCCATTAACCAGCAGCCGTTCTGGTTGCACAGCGGAAAACGATAATCAGAACCGTAGAAAGCGCCTGATGACGCTGCGCTTATCAGGCTTACGGTATGCGGACTTGTAGGCCGGATAAGGCGAAACGCCGCCATCCGGCATTATTTAAAGGATATCCCCTAAATGACGCCGCTCTCTTCACCCTTATCGCAGTACTGGCAGACCGTTGTTGAGCGCCTACCAGAAGGATTTACTGAGACATCGCTTAGCGCGCAGGCGAAGTCAGTACTTACATTTAGCGATTTTGCGCTGGATAGCGTGATAGCGCATCCGGAGTGGCTTGCCGAACTGGAATCCGCATCGCCGCAGGCTGATGAATGGCGACATTATGCTGGCTGGTTACAGGAGGCGTTGGCAGGTGTCTGTGACGACGCCTCGCTGATGCGTGAACTGAGGCTTTTTCGTCGTCGCATCATGGTACGCATCGCCTGGGCGCAGACGCTGTCGCTGGTGGACGATGAGACTATTTTACAACAGTTGAGCCATCTGGCGGAGACGCTCATTGTGGGGGCGCGCGACTGGCTGTATGCCGCCTGTTGCCGCGAATGGGGAACCCCCTGTAACCCGCAGGGCGTTCCGCAGCCGCTGTTGATTTTAGGCATGGGCAAGCTGGGCGGCGGCGAACTGAATTTTTCGTCTGATATCGATCTGATTTTCGCCTGGCCGGAACATGGCGAGACCCGGGGCGGACGCCGTGAACTCGATAACGCCCAGTTTTTTACACGTCTCGGGCAGCGGCTGATCAAAGCGCTGGATCAGCCCACAATGGATGGTTTTGTCTATCGGGTGGACATGCGCCTGCGACCGTTTGGCGACAGCGGCCCGCTGGTACTGAGTTTTGCCGCGCTGGAGGATTACTATCAGGAGCAAGGACGCGACTGGGAACGCTACGCCATGGTGAAAGCGCGGCTAATGGGCGATAACGACGACGCCTGGTCTCGTGAATTACGCGCCATGCTGCGGCCTTTCGTTTTCCGCCGCTATATCGATTTCAGCGTCATCCAGTCGCTACGCAATATGAAAGGGATGATCGCCCGCGAAGTGCGACGCCGCGGTTTGAAAGACAACATTAAACTTGGCGCGGGCGGTATTCGTGAAATTGAGTTTATCGTGCAGGTATTCCAGCTCATCCGCGGCGGGCGCGAGCCGTCGCTACAGTCGCGTTCGTTACTGCCAACGCTGGATGCTATCGCTGCGCTGCATTTGCTGCCTGAGAATGACGTGGCGCAACTGCGCGTGGCCTATCTTTTTCTACGTCGTCTGGAGAATCTGCTGCAAAGCATCAATGACGAACAGACGCAAACGTTGCCTGCCGACGATCTGAATCGGGCGCGGCTGGCCTGGGGAATGAAGGCGGAGAACTGGCCGCAGCTTGTTGGCGAACTGACGGATCATATGGCTAATGTACGCCGCGTATTCAACGAATTAATTGGCGATGATGAAGCCGATACCCCGCAGGAGGAAGAACGTTCAGAGCCGTGGCGTGAAGTATGGCAGGATGCGCTACAGGAGGATGATTCGACGCCAGTGCTGGCGCATTTAGCCGATGAGGATCGGCGACAGGTTCTGACCCTCATCGCTGACTTCCGTAAGGAACTGGATAAACGCCCTATCGGCCCGCGCGGGCGGCAAGTGCTGGACCAACTGATGCCGCACCTGCTTGCTGACGTCTGTTCCCGCGAAGACGCCGCTGTTACGCTATCGCGGATAACGCCGTTGCTGGCGGGGATTGTCACTCGCACCACCTATCTGGAGCTGCTGAGCGAATTTCCCGGCGCGCTGAAACACCTGATTATGCTCTGCGCCGCTTCGCCAATGATAGCGAGCCAACTGGCGCGTTATCCGTTGTTGCTTGATGAACTGCTCGACCCCGGCACGCTTTATCAGCCGACGGCTACCGACGCTTACCGCGACGAATTACGCCAGTATTTGCTGCGCGTGCCGGAAGAGGACGAAGAACAACAACTGGAGGCATTACGCCAGTTTAAACAGGCACAGCTTTTGCGGATTGCGGCGGCAGATATTGCCGGTACGCTGCCGGTGATGAAAGTGAGCGATCACCTCACATGGCTGGCGGAGGCGATGATTGATGCTGTGGTGCAGCAGGCGTGGACGCAAATGGTTGCGCGTTATGGTCAGCCAGCGCATCTGGACGAGCGCCAGGGGCGGGGGTTTGCGGTTGTCGGTTATGGCAAGTTGGGCGGATGGGAGCTGGGCTACAGTTCCGATCTGGATCTCATCTTCCTGCATGACTGTCCGATGGACGTCATGACCAACGGCGAACGCGAAATCGACGGGCGGCAGTTTTATCTGCGCCTGGCGCAGCGCATTATGCATCTGTTCAGTACGCGCACCTCCTCCGGCATTTTGTATGAGGTGGATGCGCGTCTACGCCCCTCTGGCGCGGCGGGAATGCTGGTGACTTCAGCGGACGCGTTTGCCGATTATCAGCAGCATGAAGCCTGGACCTGGGAACATCAGGCGTTGGTACGCGCTCGCGTGGTATATGGCGACCCGCAGCTTACCTCACAGTTTGATGCGGTGCGCCGCACTATCATGACGACGGCGCGTGACGGTAAGACATTGCAGACTGAAGTGCGTGAAATGCGCGAGAAAATGCGGGCGCATCTCGGCAATAAGCATCGCGATCGTTTTGATATTAAAGCTGATGAAGGCGGTATTACGGATATTGAGTTTATCGCGCAATATCTGGTACTGCGCTACGCTCATGAAAAACCTAAATTAACGCGCTGGTCTGATAACGTGCGCATCCTGGAGCTTCTGGCGCAAAACGGCATTATGGATGAACACGAGGCGCAGGCGCTGACGGTAGCCTACACCACACTGCGTGATGAACTGCACCACCTGGCGTTGCAGGAGCTTCCCGGTCATGTGGCGCAGACGTGTTTTAGCAAAGAGCGCGCGCTGGTGCAGGCAAGCTGGCGGAAGTGGCTGGTAGCCGTTTGAATTATGCTATTATCGCGCGCAAATTTTGAATCTCTCAGGAGACAGGAATGAAAGTAAATCTGCCAGCGTTTGAACGTGCAGGCGTCATGGTTGTGGGTGATGTAATGCTGGATCGCTATTGGTATGGCCCCACTTGCCGTATTTCACCGGAAGCGCCGGTGCCCGTGGTTAAGGTAAATACCGTTGAGGAACGTCCGGGCGGCGCGGCGAACGTGGCGATGAACATTGCGTCTCTGGGAGCGAACGCCCGTCTGGTCGGCCTGACGGGTATTGATGACGCCGCGCGCGCGCTGAGCAAAACGTTGGCGGAGGTCAATGTGAAGTGCGACTTCGTTTCTGTGCCGACGCATCCGACAATTACTAAACTGCGCGTGCTATCACGTAATCAGCAGCTCATTCGTCTTGATTTTGAAGAAGGCTTTGAGGGGGTGGACCCGCAGCCGTTGCATGAGCGTATCAACCAGGCGCTGGGATCGATCGGCGCGCTGGTGTTGTCCGATTATGCCAAAGGCGCTCTGACCAGCGTGCAGACTATGATTTCCCTGGCGCGCCAGGCGGGCGTGCCGGTGCTCATCGATCCGAAAGGAACGGATTTTGAACGTTACCGCGGCGCCACGCTGCTGACGCCAAACCTTTCTGAATTCGAGGCGGTCGCGGGGAAATGTAAAAGCGAAGACGAACTGGTTGAACGCGGCATGAAGCTCATTGCCGAGTACGACCTTTCCGCGCTGTTGGTCACGCGTTCCGAACAGGGAATGACGCTGCTGCAACCGAATAAAGCGCCGCTACATATGCCGACGCAGGCGCAGGAAGTTTATGATGTTACCGGTGCGGGCGATACGGTGATCGGCGTGCTGGCGGCGACGCTGGCGGCGGGAAATACCCTGGAGGAGGCGTGTTATTTCGCCAATGCGGCGGCGGGCGTAGTGGTAGGTAAACTCGGGACGTCAACGGTTTCCCCTATTGAGCTGGAAAACGCAGTGCGCGGACGCGCGGATACCGGCTTCGGCGTCATGACCGAAGAGGAGTTGAGACAGGCCGTCGCCAGCGCGCGTAAGCGTGGCGAGAAAGTGGTCATGACCAACGGCGTTTTCGATATTCTGCACGCGGGCCACGTCTCTTATCTGGCGAACGCGCGCAAACTGGGCGACCGCCTGATTGTTGCGGTCAATAGTGACGCCTCGACTAAACGTCTGAAAGGCGAAAGCCGTCCGGTTAATCCGCTCGAACAGCGTATGATCGTGCTGGGCGCGCTGGAGTCGGTCGACTGGGTTGTCTCTTTTGAAGAGGATACGCCGCAACGACTGATTGCCGGTATTCTGCCGGATCTGCTGGTAAAAGGCGGCGACTATAAGCCGGAAGAGATCGCGGGCAGCGAAGAGGTCTGGGCCAACGGCGGCGAAGTCATGGTGCTGAACTTCGAAGATGGTTGTTCCACGACCAATATCATCAAAAAGATCCAGACCGAGAGCGAGAAGTAAAACCGCGTCATCAGGCGTTACAGACGCTGCGGGCGCTGATTTTGAAGGTGCGTCGGACATTTTGTTTCGACGCGTATCTCGCGGTTGACGCTGCTTTTTTTTCGACCTAAAGTAAAGGAATAAGGGTGAGAGGGGATCTCTCCCCCCTCTGATTGGCTGTTAGTAAGCTGGGAAACTTATCAGTAACAGAACAATCAGTATGATGACCTGGTGCATCATAACCCTTTCCTTATTAAAGCCCCTTCCTCGGGAGGGGCTTTCCCGTTTCAGCCCCTTGCTGACATCGCGATTGTTGGTGAGTGGCCTGTCTGGCGCAAGGGCTTTCTCCCGCCGATTTTGCGTTACTGGATCGCCCACGCAAAATGGCCTGCTGGTCATAACGCTTTGTACAGACAAGGTGGAAAAAAGATAAAAAAATCCCCGGCCTTATGGCCAGGGACAGGAGATATGGCGGGGAGGTTATTGCTCTTTTATCGTTGCTTCGCGATTAATCTCATCCGTTGCCGATGAAACCAACGGCGTGGTCAGCGCCTTTAGCGAGCCGCCGGCGATGCCAATCTCGTTTAACAGCGAATCGATCAGCGGCGCCTGGGTACGATAGGTGAGCGCGGCAGATAACGCTTGTTCCGCCAGGTTTCCCCCGTTAGCGCCGCCAGCGGCGACGTCGCCCGCCGTCGCGCCGCGATTGAGGCCATCGACCTGAATAATCTTAATGCCGTCGATGGATTTCATCGGTTCAACAGACTTCTCAATAACAGCAGGCAACGATTGTAAGAGCGCTAGTTTAAATTTGAGGCTGGTTTGTTCGTCAGATAGTACGTTGATAGCGTCATTCAGCGCCCGTTGCGCTTCGGCTTCCGCCAGACCTTTTTTACGCGCTGCTTCCGCCAGTTCGATGATGGCGGCGGCTTGCAATTCTGCCGCTTCTTTCTCTGCTTTTGCCCGAACGGTCAGTTCGACCGCTTTGGTTTCCGCATCCTGCGCCGCGGCGATCAGAGCGACCTGCTTGGCGCGATCCGCTTCGGCGGTCTGGCGGGTGGTTTCTACGTTTTGCTGGGCGCGAACCGCATCGGCCAGCGCGTCGTTGGCGCGCGCTTCCGCTTGCGATTGCTGCTCGGATTTGGCGGCAATGGCGATAGATTTCGTCTGGTTGGCGATTTCTGTCACCTGTTGCTGTTCGATCTCTTTAATACGTACTTCACGCTCGGCCTCAACTTTCCTGGACCGTACTGCTTGCTCACGTTCGATCTCCGTCTCCTGGATCTGCCGCTCAGCAAGAATGCGCGTCTGTTCTGCTTCACGATGGCGCTCGGCCTCAAAAGCGGCAATTTTGGCGTTTTGTTCGGCGGTGCGGGTTTTAACCTGTTGCTCCTGCTCCAGAGTCATAAAGGCTTCTTGCTGCTCGATTTCCAGCTTGCGTTCAAGCGCGTCGCGGTTCTTTTCGCGCACCGCCACTTCCACATCCTGTTCCACTTCATTACGTTCACGACGGCGGCGTTCGGTTTCCTGCGTCAGTTTCGTCAGACCTTCGGCATCAAAGGCGTTGTTTGGATTGAAATGCTCTTTGGACGTTTGGTTAAAGTTGGTTAATGAGACGCTTTCCAGCTCCAGGCCGTTTTTCGACAAATCTTCCGCAACGGTGTTTTGTACGCCCTGAACGAAGTTTTCACGCGTATCCTGTAGCTCATGCATCGTCATCTGGGCTGCGGTAGCGCGTAAGGCGTCAACGAATTTATCCTCAACCAGCATACGAAGATCTTCCGGCGACAGCGTTCGCTGGCCAAGGGTTTGTGCGGCGGTGGCAATACCTTCAACAGAGGGCTTTACACGCACGAAGAAAGCGACGACCACGTCAACGCGCATACGATCTTTGGTGATCAGGCTGTCGACGGTAGCACGGCTGACTTCAAGTTTTAGGGTATTCATATTGATCGGAATAATTTCGTGAAAGATTGGCATCACAATAGCGCCGCCGCTCATCACCACTTTTTGCCCGCCAAGCCCGGTACGGACAAACGCCTGTTCCGCAGATGCGCGGCGATAAAGGCGAGCAAAAATGATCCCGATAATTAGTAAGACGATAACCGCCACGATGGCGGTAAACATCCATGATGGCAATATGCCAAAAACATCATCCATTATGTAAGTTCCTCTCAATTAAACATAGAAGGTACGCTCAGCCAAATAACGCGTTGCGGAAAGTCGGCAGACAATCAGCACCTTGTCTCCTTTTTTAAATTCTTTTCCCTTTTCGGGTTCCAGCAGTAAATAGTGAATCTGGCCGAACTTATCGGTAAATTTTCCTTCGCAAGGTGTACCGGCGACGGCGGCGTGGCCGGTAATAATCGCCATGCCGCCGATAAATTCCTCTTCCCGGAGGGCGGAGCTTTCATCTCTGGGTAGCCAGGGCGCGAGGATTTTTCCGCTGTAATGCACGGCAAAGACCGACAGGACAATGCTCAACGGGACCAGCAGCAGATTGCTGAGCGGCGCTTGCCAGAGCATGATCCCGCCATGCTGGATGAGGATACCGAAGAGGCCGAAATAACCGGCCAATAGACAGAGGACGACCAGGGCGGGAACGCGTCCAATATTCAGATAATGAAGCGCCTGGCCCACAGGGCCGGATGACAGGGCGTCATAATGATCGAGATGGGCGTCGAGCGCGCCTGAAAGAAAGTGGCCAAAAATCAGAGAAATCATCTCCAGCACGCCGATAAAGAAAACGAACGCGATGGCAAACAGATAGGGGCTGTTATACTCCGCAAATAAGGTCATATTTTCTATCCTTGTCGCCGCCTTCAGAAGGGTGTTTGCGTGATAATTTTCATGCTTGTTATTTCACTGCGTTACAATATCATGTGACCCATATCTCCTTAAGTCCGAAAAGCGATTTATCCGTCGTTATCTTTGGTGAATATTGTGATTTTGCGCATTAAATTTGCGCACGTTATGTATAAAACCGCCGTACATATAGGGAAATACTGAAATTAGAAAAAGCATATAGCCTTAACAGAATTCAATAACTGGAGGGTATGCTGATGAACAACAATAACGTCTATTCATTAAATAATTTCGATTTTCTGGCGCGCAGTTTTGCCAGAATGCAGGCGGAGGGGCGTCCTGTTGATATCCAGGCGGTAACCGGCAATATGGACGAGGAGCACCGCGACTGGTTTTGCAAGCGTTACGCGCTTTACTGCCAGCAGGCGACTCAGGCGAAAAGGTTAGAATTAGAACACTAATGCAGGCTTCCTTTACAGGCGCAGGGCATTATTCAGATCTTATATGAGCGGGCCGTCAGGCCCGTTCACGTTTTTACTCTTGTGGATCGACTGGCGGGATGGCGGGCGCAGGTTTTACTTCTTCAGGCTTGTCGCGAGCTTCCAGTTCGCTGAGGCGTTGCTCCAGCAGCGCCAGTTTTTCCCGGGTGCGCAGCAAGACCTGAGTCTGGACATCAAACTCTTCGCGGCTCACCAGATCGAGACGCGTCAGCTGAGATTGCAGCGTTTGACGGATTTTTTTCTCGATATCTTCCCCGAACTCGCGAATACCTTTCGGCATTGACTCATGAACCTGGCGTGCGATTTGCTCAATTTTTTTCGGGTCAATCATTGTGGTTTCCCTGAACTGGTAAGTGTTAGCTCTTATTGTAGTGCGATATGTGGACGCCATAAACCAGAATTGTGTGACGTCATACGGAGTAAAGGCGTTGATGAAGGTAATCAATAGCGTTATAGTTAACCCGCTTATTCTCAGGGCGGGGCGAAATTCCCCACCGGCGGTAAATCAGCGATGTTTAACGCATTTCTCATCACGGCGCGCCGTGACGGAACGCGGAGAGCAGGTTGAAAGCCCGCGAGCGCTTTTTGCCATAGCGAAAAGGTCAGCAGATCCGGTGTAATTCCGGGGCCGACGGTTAAAGTCCGGATGGGAGAGGGTAACGATCCAGTCGGGCATGGACCCGCTCACGTTATTTTTTTGCCGCTTGTCGGCACTCCTAAGACTGCCCTGATTCTGGTAACCATAATGTTAATGAGGTTTTTTTACCATGAATCAGACGCTACTTTCCTCTTTTGGTACGCCTTTTGAACGTGTTGAACTTGCACTGGATGCGCTGCGTGAAGGACGCGGTGTGATGGTGCTTGATGATGAAGATCGTGAAAACGAAGGCGATATGATTTTCCCCGCAGAGACGATGACCGTAGAACAGATGGCGTTAACCATTCGTCACGGTAGCGGTATTGTTTGCCTGTGTATTACTGAAGATCGTCGTAAGCAGCTCGACTTACCAATGATGGTGGAAAACAACACCAGCGCCTACGGCACCGGTTTTACCGTGACCATTGAAGCCGCAGAAGGCGTGACCACCGGCGTTTCCGCCGCTGACCGTGTCACTACGGTGCGTGCGGCAATTAAGGATGGCGCAAAACCGTCCGATCTTAACCGTCCGGGGCACGTTTTCCCACTGCGCGCTCAGGCGGGCGGCGTGCTGACGCGCGGCGGTCATACGGAGGCGACCATCGATCTGATGACGCTGGCCGGTTTTAAACCTGCAGGTGTACTGTGCGAGTTGACTAACGACGATGGGACGATGGCGCGCGCGCCGGAGTGTATCGCGTTTGCAGGCCAGCATAATATGGCGGTAGTCACGATTGAAGATCTGGTGGCTTACCGCCAGGCGCATGAGCGCAAAGCCAGCTGATCGAACGGATCATGGTTGAAAAAAGCCGATGAGATGTCATCGGCTTTTTTGTATTCCTTCGGTGCCATATTGTTCAGTTTCAAAGAACGACGAATAAGCTGAATGGTAAAATTATTGTGAGAAAAGCAGAGGCCTGAATGCAGACCTCTGCTTTGGTTTATCTATTCAGGTTATTTGCCTCTGGCCAGTTTCAATGCCCAGGCGCCGCTCATCACCAGCAGCAGAATCAGGCACAACCCAAAGGCCAACATACATGCCTGCGCCATGTTCATAAAGTGCCAGGGCGGAAGCAGATACCAGCCTTCGGACTGCTGGTAGAGATCGACAAACCACTGCTGTACGCTACTGAGCGTCACGCCATCAGGGACGATAGGCGCGTCATAACCGCAGTCTCCGGTAGGTTTAAACCACTCCGGTGCCCATTCCGCCAACGGTAAGTTGAAAGGAAAGGTCGGGTCAGTCGAACATCCTTGCACGCCAAAAAGTGAATCGGGGTCCGCATTATGTACCGCATGATGGATACCATTAAGCTTAATAGAAAACTTAATGCCCATAATGCTGCCATAAAACGCCGCGATGCAGCCAATCAGCTTCAGCACAATATTTTTGGGATTTATTGCCGCAATCACCCCGCCAATTACCATCACAAACATCGCGTAACGGATGTAAACACACTGCTCGCACGGTGCCATGTAGAGGTAGATTTGGAAGAACGAGTGCGCCAGGATAATTAATCCTCCCATCGCGATGGCCATTAACAGCCACAGAAAGCGCTGTTCCTGCCATCTCACCAGCGTATCCACTGGTCTTGCGCGTAGGTCTCGCCATAATCCCTTAATAAAATCCATAATCGTTTCCCTGCTTATTTTTTAGTGGCCAGTTCCCGAACGAGTTCAGCCATAGAATCGATGGATTTGATGTTTTTGGTGTAGATAAGGTACTTGCCGTTGACGACGTAAGCCGGAACACCCTGAATTTTGGCAACGTCATAGGCTGCTTTCCATTTTTCCAGAGTCTCCTGAACGGCAGGATCTTTCAGCGCCGCTTCAAAATCAGCCTGGCTCATGCCTGCGGCGTCCAGCCCGGTTTTAATAAATGCCGCCGGATCTTTCCCATCTGACCAGCGCTCTTTCTTATCATGGTAAGCCGTATACCAGGCGAACTTCGCTTTTTTGAATTGTGATTTAGCATCAAATAACGAAATCCCGGCAGCTTTATCTTTGGCGATCAGGACTGCAAATACTTCGCTGGCCTGTTTGCCATATTCGCCTTTTGTTTCCAGGTGGAACGGGGTGAACGTAACGAGATCGGCGACTTTATCAGAAACCGGACCTGTTACGGCTTTGTCATATTTGTAGCAGAAAGGGCAGGCGTAGCTAAATACCTTAATCAGCGTTTTATCCGCATTAGGAATTGGTTTCTCCAGAACCATATAATCTGTGCCCTCGGTAAAAGCCGATGCCGCAAAAGGAGTGACCAATGCCGCGGTTAATACTACGCTTTTAAATAAAGAGGTAATCCATTTAGATGACATATTAATTCCTTCCCGTAATTTATTTAAACATTTGTGTTGGATGAACCAGTAACGCACGATAGTGAGTCTGGTTGGGTTTATCCGACAGCACATCAATTTCAACTTTCACTTCTTTCGTTTTATAGTCAATCTCATTCAGTTTGCCGACTGTTGGTTTACCAACGTCGAACAGGTTAATAGAACCACCAAAGCCGAACATGGTGTCGCGGTCTTTTTGATATTCAACAACCGAGGTAATAGGGCTATAGAAATCATATCCACGTTCTTTACCGTATTCCCAAACTTGTTGTACGGTGCCTTTCTTCTCATCAATCTTATATTCGACAAAACGGGAATATTTCATGGTCGGTAGAGCCGGTTGCTCCAGGCCGCGACCATCGCCGTTATCAAAGACCGTTAACGTGCCTTTGCTGGAAAGCCATGCCGTATGTTGGGTATAGGTGAAATCGAAATCGGTGTCCTTACACTTGCCGTTTTCGTCACAGGTCAACGGCTTACCATGATCGTCTACCGGTTTCAGCAATTTACTGGCTAGCTGCTTATTCCAGCCTTTAGACGGCGCCAGTATCCATTTCACCTGCTTATCGCGACCAATTTTTACAATACCCTGATGGCGGGAAGAAAGGATGATGGAGTCGTCTTTCGCGTCATAAGCGATAGAGTTGACGTGCGCCCAGTTACGACCGGCACCAACGCCAAGCGCATCGCCATACGGCGTATCCGGTTCGAGTTTCGCCTGCTGTCCGGCATGGGCCAGATCGACGTTCACGCATACTGCGCCCGCATCCAGCGCGCCGAGCAGCGCATCACGCATAGGGTCGAGGATTTTGGTTAAATCCCAAACGTCTACTACGCGGCCAGACTTATCGACCTCAATGATTTGGTCACGAATAGTATGAACATGTATGCCGTCTTCTTTGCGGTAATCGCGTTTGCCGACACGCAGCAGTACGGTGCCGTTCACGGTTTCGATGGATTCATGAGACGCATCCAGGAACCCGCGCGGCAGTTTATGATCGGCAAGAATTTGCCCCATCATGTCAAACTCGTACCAGTGTTGGCCCTGCACCGCGGTAAAGGTGCCGCGAGGCGTTTCACGAATACCCATCAGGTAGCCGCGTTTGTTGATATTCATATCGTGGCCGTCGTAGAAGGTATCTTGATCCAGCCACCAGCGGTATTCACCCTGGGTGTCGACCACAAACGTATAAGGGGCGATATCGAAAGGCAAAGCCCCGCCCGCCGGGCCGGCATCAAGAATGCCCGCATTTTTATCTTTTTCGCCGTGCCAGTGAAATTCAGCGCCCTGCGGCGTAAAGGTATGGGTATTTACCAGATAAAGGCGATCTTCAAATCCTGGCGCAACTTTAATAACTTTCGTTTGCTGGAGATCTGAAATAGAACGGTTATCCATATAATGGTTGACGATGGCGGACGTCTGCACCACATAGTCATCCTTCATGGCTTTGCCGTTTTCTTTATATTCTACCGTGACGTTGTTGGCAAATTTCTGATAAAGGCCAAAAATAGGAATACCGTCATAGGTTTCTAAAGACTCTTTCCCAACAGTATAAGTAACAGGAACGCCTTTTTCCCCTTTGCCATGTACAGTAACTTTAACGTCTGAAATAATATGGCTATCTAATTCCACCAGCGCGGTGAGAGGGGCATTTCCGTAAGGATCGACAACGACTGCGCCTAATTTCCCTGCGGGCTGCGCCGGTTGAAAACCTGCGGCAAACGTACTGGCTGCGGTGAGTCCGCATGTCAGTGCGACGGCACCGGCAAGTATTGTTTTCCGGTATTGGTCAAACATGGATATATCTCCTTATATACAACTTCTAAATATAATACTTCTGAATATACTATGTTTTTATGAATAATAAATGAGGTAAATGATTGGTCTTTAAATATAAGTCATGATGCTATTATTTATTTTAAAGTATATTATGTATCAATATTTTTTAATTGCCTGAGTGAGTCGATAGTAGGAGTGTGATATTTTAAGAACAATATAAATTAGTACGAAGTGTGATCTTATCGACATTGTTTTCTGCTTAATACCTCTTTCATTATTGTGTTTCACCACTGATTTATATGATCAAAATCATTTATTTGTTCCACAAATATGCCAGTATATGAATACGTCAAAATAAGGGTATGTAAAATTTTAACGTTAAATGTTTAGTGATGTTAAATTTTAAGGGTAAAAAGGATGTTTATTGCCTGGTATTGGATAATATTAATCGTTCTGGTGGTAGTAGGGTATATTTGCCATATGAAGCGTTATTGCAGAGCGTTTCGGCAAGACAGAGATGCATTACTTGAAGCGCGAACGAAACGTTTTCGCCAGACGAGCGAAGGCGACAGCGTGATGAATGAGCAGAAATAGCGCATATCCTTGACGGGCAGCCGGATGTTGCCTGGCTAAAGGCCTGCATCCGGCGCGACGTTGCTCTTAACCGATACCTATCGTCTGCAAAATGACGAGACTGAGCCCCATGATGGACATACCGCAAAGCACACCATAGCTGGGGTTATTGTTAGGATCGATCTCTTTTGCCAACGGCATCAGTTCATCGACGGAGAGCGCCACCATAATGCCGGCGACTGCTGCCATGATAGCCGCCATAACGATCGGTGAAACCAGGCTGCCCAAAATCAGCCACGCCAGCACGCCGCCAAGAATTTCCGCCATGCCGGAGATACCGGCCCAAAAAATCGCGGTACGTTTTGAGCCCGTCGCGGCATAAACCGGGCCGGCAACCGCCAGCCCTTCAGGAATATTGTGCAACGCCACCGCCAGTGCGATGCCGAAACCCAGTTCAAGATTGCTGCTGGCAGTGACAAAGGTGGCGATTCCTTCCGGAAAGTTGTGCAGGCTAATGCCGAGCGTCAATAAAATCGCAGTGCGTTTTATCGAGCCGGGAAGCGGCTGCTGCCTTTTTTGCATCAGATCCTGCGGATGAGCGTGAGGAAGCAGGCGATCCAGCCCGAAGTAGCCCAACAGGCCGATAATAAACATCCCGTAGCCCAGTACAGGCGACATCCCCTCGGTATCAAGCGCGGCGGGCAGCATCTCCATCAGCGAGATAAGCAGCATGATCCCTGCGGCGAAGCCCAGCGAAAAAGCCAGCACGCGGTTAGACGGTTTTTGGCCGAGAACGCCAAGAAACGCGCCAATAAAGGTGGCGGCGCCCGCCAGTAAGGTCAGAATAAGTGGTACTGACATCCATTACTCCTTATCAATTTGCCGTCCGAACCTGACCTTCAAAATAACTGATGATCTTCATCATGGTTATCTGAGTTCTTCCTCTGTGAAGAAAGCGTATGGTGATGTTAACAAAATGTCTTTCCTGTAAGGATAACATCATGTCTTTAACGTGTATGCCAGCATTGTTTTTGGGGCATGGCAGCCCGATGAACGTGCTGGACGATAATGATTATACCCGCGCCTGGCGGCGATTGGGGGAGGCCCTACCGCGACCACAGGCGATAGTTGTGGTGTCGGCGCACTGGTATACCCGTGGGACGGGCGTCACAGCGATGGAAAGGCCGCAAACTCTCCACGATTTTGGCGGTTTTCCGCAGGCGCTGTATGACATGCATTATCCGGCCCCTGGATCGCCTGCGCTGGCGCAGCGTCTGGTTGAACTGTTGGCTCCCGTTCCCGTCGCGCTCGATAAAGAGGCGTGGGGATTTGATCACGGCTCCTGGGGCGTATTGATCAAGATGTACCCGAATGCGGATATCCCGATGGTGCAGCTTAGTGTTGATAGTACTAAACCGGCGGCATGGCATTTTGAGATGGGTCGTAAACTGGCGACGCTGCGTGACGAAGGCGTGATGCTGGTGGCTAGCGGGAATGTGGTTCATAACCTGCGGACTGTGCGTTGGCACGGTGACAATATACCGTATCCCTGGGCGGCGTCATTTAATGACTTTGTGAAAGCCAACCTGACGTGGCAGGGGCCGGTAGAACAGCACCCGCTGGTGAATTATCTGCAACATGAAGGGGGCGCCTTATCGAACCCGACGCCGGAGCACTTTTTGCCTTTGCTGTATGTACTTGGCGCCTGGGACGGCAAGGAACCTATCACCATCCCGGTCGACGGTATTGAGATGGGCAGTATAAGTATGTTGTCGGTGCAGGTGGGGTAGGCCGGATAAGGCGCTGAATGATTGCCCGATGGCGCTACGCGCATCGGGCTTACAGGAAAATCTATCCTTCGACAAAAATATGCGGATAGAAGCGGGAGAGATCCTGGGTGATCAGCGCCCGATCTTCACGGATACCAATCCCGGCGGGTTGATCGTTAATCAGCCAGCTACCAATCAGGGTGTAACTGTCGCCGAATTTTGGCAGCGGATAGAACTGTTGCACGATCATACCCTCTTCGCCATACGGGCCTTCCACGGATTCGATCGTTTTACCGTTTTCAATAATCGATACGTTCGCCCCTTCGCGGGAGAAGATCGGTTTCACGACATATTTATCCATTGGCGGATGTTCGTCTTCGGCGAAATACGCAGGCAACAGATTCGGATGGTCCGGGAACATCTCCCACAACAGCGGCAACAACGCTTTATTGGAGATAATGCTTTTCCAGGCCGGTTCCAGCCAGCGCACGCCGGCATCTTCCAGCTTGGTGGAAAACATCTCGCGCAGCATAAATTCCCACGGATAGAGCTTGAACAGGTTCGCAATGACCTGATCCTGCAGATCCGTAAATTGGCCTTTTTCCCCCAGACCAATATCGTCGATATAGAGAAATTCGGTGGCGATTTCCGCTTCGGCCGCGCAATCCTGTAAATACTGAATGGTGCCGCGATCCTCAACCGTATCGCGACAGCAGGTGAGATGCAGCAACTGAAAACCGTACTGTTCGCGAAGTTCAGCAAAGCGTTCAATCAGCTTTTCCTGCAGGCTATTAAACTGATCGCTGCCTTCCGGCAGATTGCCCGCGTTGATCTGATCTTCCAGCCAAATCCACTGAAAAAACGCCGCTTCATACAGCGATGTTGGCGTGTCGGCATTATTTTCGAGCAGCTTAGGCTCGCCGATACCGTCCCAGGCCAGATCGAGGCGGGAATAGAGCGACGGTTGTTGCGTTTGCCAGGACTGGCGAACAAAACCCCAGGTATGTTTTGGAATACGAAACTTCGTCATCAGCTCATCGCTGGCGATGACGCGTTCTACTACCTTGAGGCACATCTGGTGCAGCTCGGCGGTAACGTCTTCCAGTTTTTCCACCTGGGCGAGCGTTAACTTGTAATAAGCGTCTTCACACCAGTACGGTTCACCATACATAGTGTGAAAATTAAACCCGTATTCAGTCGCTTTATCGCGCCAGTCCGGACGCTCGGTAATACTGACTCTTTCCATGCGTATCAGCCGCCCATCGAACGTGTTGAAGTACCGGCAGCGCTACGCTGCATGGTGCTCTGTTTGGCGACGGATTCGCCAAAACCGCCGCGGGTAACGGTTGTTGTGGTGGCCGGTTTCGGCGCCATCGCGGTTTTCGGTACGGTCATTGTCCGGCCCGGTTGCGCCGCGCCGTAGTTTTTACCTGCCGCATCGGTATATTTGCCGTATGCAGGGCTGGCCGGGTTTTTCGAGCTAAACAGCGGCTGTTGCGCAAAGCCTGCGCCGCCGCCCATCAGGCGCCCCATCATGTAACCTGCCATAAGCGGCATCCAGAAACTGCCGCTGGATTGTTGAGCCTGCGCCTGATTTTCCGGCGCCATGCCAGCCTGTGCGGGCGCTTGCTGGCACTGACCTTCGCCAAACTCGGCGACGCAATCTTCACGTGTAGCGTACTTAGGCGCAGTACGTTCGGCCTCTTTCAGCGCATTGTTATACGCGGTTGTACACTCCGCGCTTTTGCCCGGATTCGCCGCTGAACAGTCATCAGCGTTTTGATACAGCGATACGGTTTCATCGCTTTTTTCACAGCCAGCCAGCATAAAAACAGCCGTAACCGCCAGGGCGACCGGCGTTAAATGCCGCGCGCTCCAGCTTTTGCGAAATGATGCGTGATGGATGGATTTTGTCCGTTTCATATTTGTCTTCCAGGACCCAGTGGTAAATACAACATGCCTTCAGAATAGAGGATGACTGGTCGAAATTGAAGCGAGAAAAGGCGAGAATGCGGCGGAATAGCAGGATCTTTACGTTGCCTTACGTTCAGGCGCGGCTTCATGACAGGTAGCGCCGCGCTTACCAGACCTACAAGGGCACAGGTCTGATAAGCGCAGCGCCAGCGAATAACTTATCAATGCCGGAATGGATTGCCGTTATTGCTGTTGGCGCGAGCGGCGGTCGGCTGTACTGCCGGCGCGGCGCTATGGGCATTATAACCGTCTGCGGCGGCATCCTGCTCTGGCGTTTCCGGCGCTACGCTTTCCGGCGACGTCGGGATAGGTTTACCCAACGTACTGTTAAGCGCGAGCAGATCCTGCTCGTTCAGCGTACCGAGCGCATATTTGATATTTAACTGATTAATCAAATAGGTATAACGCGCGTTGGCCAGTTGCTGCTTGGCATCATACAGAGTGGTGGTGGCATCCAGTACGTCAACAATGGTACGTGTACCGACCGAGTAACCGGCTTCCATTGCATCCAAAGAACTTTGCGCGGAAACGACTGCCTGTTTATACGCGTTGATGCTGCTGATGGAGGCGTTAATATTGTTAAAGGAAGAACGTACGGTCTGCACCACGCTACGGTGCGCGCTTTCCAGCTGTTCGCTTGCGCCGACGAAGTTATACTGCGCCTGTTTTACCTGCGAGTTAACCATCCCGCCTTGATACAGCGGCAGGGAGAAGTTCAGGCCGATTTTATTCTGCCCCATGTTGCTATCGTCGTACTGGGTGGAGTTGGTTTTAGAACCGCTATAAGAGGTATCAGAAATGCCGGTTGAGGCCGTTAAATTCAGCGTCGGCAGATGACCATCCTGCGCCTGACGGATTTGCTCGCGCGCCAGATCCTGACTTAAACGCGCCTGCAACAGCGACAGGTTACGGTTTTCCGCTTCCTTCAGCAGCGCATTAACAGCTTTAGGTTTGTCGGTTTTAAAATGCTCGACGTTAAGCGACGCCAGCTCCGGGTAATAATTGCCGGTCACCTGGCGCAGCTCTTCTACCGCGTTATCCAGGTTGTTGCGGGCGGTCACTTCATTCGCCAGTACGGTATCATATTGCGCACGGGCGTTTTGCACGTCGGTAATGGCGACCAGACCCACGTTAAAACGTTGCGTCGTTTGATCTAACTGACGGTAGATAGCCTCTTTTTGCGCTTGGGTATAGGAAAGCACATCAATAGCGTTCAATACCTTAAAATACGCGTTCGCGGTATTGAGGATCAGCGTCTGCTGATCGGTCTGATAGGTGACATCCTGAATGCCTGCTGCTTTTTCTTGCAGGGTGAGCCCACGCCATTTCGACATGTCAAATAGCGTCTGCGTTAATTGCAGGGAAGCGCTGGTTTCATTGGAGTTGATACCGTTCGCATCGCGATAACCGTTGCTGTAGGTGTAGTCGGCACCTAAACCCAGTTGCGGCAGTAAAGGACTACGCGCTTCGTTAATTTTTTCGAATGCAGCATCGCGATCGGCAGCGGATTTACGCAATTCCGGGTTGCTCAGGCGTGCTTGCTGATAAACTTGCATCAGGTTCTCTGCCTGGCTTAGTGTGCTGAACCCCGACAGGCTCAGGCCGATAAGGATGGGGAGCAATTTCTTCATTTGCATTCCTTGTTGTGAAGCAGTATTTAGCGCTGATCAATTTGTAAAAATAATTGCTGATTCTAGCAGAATCCGCCACTGCAAAAAGTTGGCGTTACGTGCCATACGAGCCTTAATTGGCACCAATTTACCACAAGGGTGATAAAACAGCAGTCAACCACCCTTGAAATTCATCATTTAATCATTATTGCTAGCAGGGCAGCACAATGCGTAAATCAGACAACTTGCCAGTTACTTTCACCAAAAGCGATGTAGAAATTATTGCACGGGAAACGCGCTATCGCGGTTTTTTTTCATTGGATGTGTATCGATTCCGCCATCGTTTATTCAACGGAGAAATGAGTGGCGAGGTAAAGCGCGAAATTTTTGAGCGCGGGCACGCCGCCGTCTTGCTACCCTTTGACCCTGAACGTGACGAGGTGGTGCTGGTCGAACAGATTCGTATTGCCGCGTATGACACAAGCGTTACGCCGTGGCTGCTGGAGATGGTCGCCGGCATGATAGAAGAAGGCGAAACCATTGAGGCGGTCGCCCGGCGGGAGGCGATGGAAGAAGCAGGGCTGACCGTGGGCCGCACCCGACCGGTCATCAGTTACCTGGCGAGTCCAGGAGGAACCAGCGAGCGCTCATCTATTCTGGTGGGTGAAGTGGACGCCACGACCGCGGTAGGTATTCATGGTCTGGCGGATGAAAACGAAGATATTCGGGTTCATGTGGTAAGCCGGGAACAGGCATACCAGTGGGTAGAAGAGGGGAAAATCGACAACGCAGCCGCAGTCATCGCTTTGCAATGGCTTCAGTTGCATCATCAAGAGTTAAAAAACGAGTGGAAAAAATGAAGCGTTATACACCTGACTTCCCAGAAATGATGCGTTTGTGCGAAACCAATTTTTCGCAATTGCGCCGCCTGCTGCCGCGCAATGACGCCCCCGGTGAAACGGTGAGCTATCAGGTGGGCAACGTACAATATCGGTTAACGATTGTGGAATCGACCCGATACACTACGCTTGTAACGATCGAGCAAACGGCGCCAGCCATCACCTACTGGAGCCTGCCGTCGCTGACGGTGCGCCTCTACCATGATGCGATGGTGGCTGAAGTGTGTTCAAGCCAGCAGATCTTTCGCTTCAAAGCGCGGTATGATTATCCAAATAAAAAGTTGCATCAACGCGACGAAAAGCATCAAATTAATCAGTTTCTGGCCGACTGGCTACGATTCTGTTTAGCACATGGAGCGATGGCGATTCCGGTTTATTAGCGTCGTGAAACCTAAGGACACCATTTGGAAAGCCTGTTAACCCTACCTCTGGCTGGTGAGGCCCGAGTCAGGATTTTACAAATTACAGATACTCACCTGTTTGCCGAAAAGCATGAAACGCTGTTAGGCGTCAATACCTGGGAAAGTTACCAGGCCGTGCTGGAGGCTATTCGGGCGCAACAGTATGAATATGATCTGATCGTGGCGACCGGCGATCTGGCGCAGGATCAATCCGCTGCGGCTTATCAGCATTTTGCTGAGGGTATCGCAAGCTTTCGCGCGCCTTGCGTTTGGCTACCGGGCAATCATGATTTTCAGCCGGCAATGTACAGCGCGCTGCAAGAGGCGGGGATTTCCCCGGCTAAACGCGTGTTAATCGGTGAACAATGGCAGATTTTGTTGCTGGATAGCCAGGTGTTTGGCGTCCCGCATGGCGAACTGAGCGAGTTCCAACTGGAATGGCTTGAGCGTAAGCTCGCCGATGCGCCAGAGAGACAGACATTGCTCCTGTTGCACCACCATCCGTTGCCGGCAGGGTGCAGTTGGCTGGATCAGCACAGCTTGCGTAATGCTGGTGAGCTGGATAGCGTGCTGGCGAATTTCCCGCGTGTAAAGTATCTGCTATGCGGACATATTCACCAGGAGCTGGATCTCGACTGGAACGGACGGCGTCTGCTGGCGTCGCCGTCAACCTGCGTACAGTTCAAACCGCACTGCGCGAACTTTACGCTGGATACTATCGCGCCGGGCTGGCGTACGCTGGAGCTCCGGGCGAACGGCGTCCTGGAGACGGAAGTGCATCGCCTGCAGGATACCCGGTTCCGACCCGATACCGCTTCGGAAGGATACTGATGTCTACGCTTCTCTATTTGCACGGATTCAACAGTTCCCCTCGCTCGGCAAAAGCGTGCCAGCTAAAAAACTGGCTGGCGGAGCGTCATCCGCATGTTGAGATGATCGTCCCTCAACTACCGCCGTATCCTGCCGATGCGGCGGAGTTGCTGGAATCTCTCGTGCTTGAGCATGGCGGTGCGCCATTAGGGCTGGTAGGATCGTCGCTGGGTGGTTATTACGCCACCTGGCTGTCGCAATGTTTTATGCTGCCGGCTGTGGTGGTGAATCCCGCCGTGCGGCCCTTTGAATTACTGACCGACTATCTCGGTCAGAACGAGAACCCCTACACCGGGCAGCAATATGTGCTAGAGTCTCGCCATATTTATGATCTTAAAGTCATGCAGATTGACCCGCTGGAAGCGCCGGACCTGATCTGGCTACTGCAACAGACGGGCGATGAAGTGCTGGATTACCGCCAGGCGGTGGCATATTACGCCTCCTGCCGTCAGACAGTGACCGAGGGTGGTAATCACGCATTCACGGGCTTCGAAGATTATTTCAACCAGATTGTCGATTTTCTTGGACTGCACAGTTGCTGACAATCAATTCGAATTGCTAATTAAACCATGACGCAAACTTATAACGCTGATGCCATTGAGGTACTCACTGGGCTTGAGCCGGTACGCCGCCGCCCGGGGATGTACACCGATACGACCCGCCCCAACCATTTGGGTCAGGAAGTAATTGATAATAGTGTGGATGAAGCACTGGCAGGTCACGCCAAACGCGTGG
Organism: Salmonella sp. NW884; assembly: GCF_051700745.1. Lineage (NCBI taxonomy): Bacteria > Pseudomonadati > Pseudomonadota > Gammaproteobacteria > Enterobacterales > Enterobacteriaceae > Salmonella > Salmonella sp. NW884. The sequence continues at coordinate 206,682 of NZ_JAMMDE010000002.1, forward strand.
ATGTCATTTTACATGCCGATCAATCGCTGGAAGTGATTGACGACGGACGCGGGATGCCGGTGGATATCCATCCGGAAGAGGGGGTTCCGGCGGTAGAACTGATCCTCTGTCGGCTTCATGCCGGCGGTAAATTCTCCAATAAGAACTATCAGTTCTCTGGTGGTCTGCATGGGGTGGGGATTTCGGTAGTAAATGCCCTGTCAAAGCGCGTGGAAGTGACCGTGCGCCGCGACGGTCAGGTCTATAACATCGCGTTTGAAAACGGCGAAAAAGTGCAGGATTTGCAGGTGACGGGAACGTGCGGCAAGCGTAACACCGGCACCAGCGTCCATTTCTGGCCGGACGAAAGTTTCTTCGACAGCCCGCGTTTTTCTGTCTCTCGCTTAATGCACGTTCTGAAAGCAAAAGCGGTGCTGTGTCCCGGCGTGGAAATCACTTTTAAAGATGAAGTGAATAACAGCGAGCAGCGCTGGTGCTACCAGGATGGTCTGAACGACTATCTGGGCGAAGCGGTAAACGGCCTGCCGACGCTGCCGGAAAAGCCGTTTATCGGTAATTTTAACGGTGAAACGGAAGCGGTTGACTGGGCGCTATTGTGGCTGCCGGAAGGCGGCGAATTACTGACGGAAAGCTACGTCAACCTGATCCCGACCATGCAGGGGGGGACGCACGTCAACGGTCTGCGCCAGGGTCTGCTCGACGCGATGCGCGAATTTTGCGAATACCGCAATATTCTGCCGCGCGGCGTCAAACTGTCGGCGGAAGATATCTGGGATCGCTGCGCTTATGTGCTCTCCGTGAAAATGCAGGACCCGCAATTTGCCGGGCAGACCAAAGAGCGTCTGTCGTCGCGTCAATGTGCGGCATTTGTTTCCGGCGTGGTGAAAGATGCCTTCAGCCTGTGGCTGAACCAGAACGTGCAGGCGGCGGAACAACTGGCAGAGATGGCGATTGCCAGCGCGCAGCGGCGACTGCGCGCCGCAAAAAAAGTGGTACGCAAAAAGCTCACCAGCGGTCCGGCGTTGCCGGGGAAACTGGCGGACTGTACCGCGCAGGATCTTAATCGGACCGAGCTGTTCCTTGTGGAAGGGGATTCGGCGGGCGGTTCCGCCAAGCAGGCGCGCGATCGCGAATATCAGGCGATCATGCCGCTCAAAGGTAAGATCCTTAACACCTGGGAAGTCTCTTCCGATGAAGTGCTGGCCTCGCAAGAGGTGCATGATATTTCCGTGGCGATCGGTATCGATCCGGACAGCGACGATCTGAGTCAGCTGCGCTACGGCAAGATCTGTATCCTGGCGGATGCGGACTCCGATGGTTTGCATATCGCTACTCTGCTTTGCGCGCTGTTTGTCAGACATTTCCGCGCGCTGGTGAAGAATGGTCATGTCTACGTCGCGCTACCGCCGCTATACCGTATCGATTTGGGTAAAGAGGTCTATTACGCGCTGACGGAAGAAGAGAAGGCGGGCGTACTGGAACAACTGAAGCGTAAGAAAGGCAAGCCGAACGTACAGCGTTTCAAAGGCCTGGGTGAAATGAACCCGATGCAGTTACGCGAAACCACGCTTGATCCAAATACTCGCCGCCTGGTGCAGCTCACCATTAGCGATGAAGACGATCAGCGTACTAACGCGATGATGGATATGCTGCTGGCGAAGAAACGTTCTGAAGATCGACGCAACTGGCTACAGGAAAAAGGCGATCTCGCGGATCTCGACGTGTAACGGTTGTTGCACGCTTTATCCGGTCTGCATGCCGCAGGCCGGATAAGCGAATCCGACATGACGCCGCAGCCTGATGGCGACACTTGCGCATCGCATCAGGGCGACGTCAGACGAGGGTAATAACTTAAACGCCGGATTCCAGAATACGAATATTCATTTCCAGCACATCGTCTTTTACCGCGTCGCTGTAGGCTTTCATATGCGGGGTTTGCAGATGCGCCTCAAGGTGCGCAACGCTTTCCCACTGTTCAATCATCACGATCGAGTCAGGCGCCAGAGTCTGAAAACTCACGCCCGCGGCATGATCCACCATCGGCGCGTAACCGTGGCACCCCTCTTCTTTAAGAACGGTTGGAATAATTTTCGCAAACTGGTCGAGGACGGCCTGACGGTGATGTTGGCCCGGACGCGTGCGAATTTCGGCAATGACGGTAAGCATGGTTAACTCCTTCTAATTCCAGGATGACCAGTTAAGCAAAAATTTCGCTCAGATGCTTGCGATATTCTGCGGTATAGCGCGGAACATCCGGCATTTTAATCACGTCGTTGGCAATAAACGTTGGCAGCGCGTCCATGCCCAGGAACTGGTTGGCTTTATGGAATGGCAGATAGACGCCATCTACACCTACGCCGTGGAAAAACTGATCTTTTTCGGTAAATGCTTCCATCGGCGCGTTCCACGTCAGTGACAGCATATATTTTTTCCCCTGCACCAGACCGCCGGAACCGTACTTTTTAGCGGCATCGGAACGCGTGCGGCCATCGCTGGCATAGAGCGTGCCGTGACCTTCGGTAAAGACATCATCCATATATTTTTTTACGGTCCATGGCGCGCCCATCCACCAGCCAGGCATCTGCCAAATCACCACGTCAGCCCAGACGAAATTCTGCACCTCTTCTTTAATGTCATAGTCGCTGTCGGCGCGGACGATCTTAACCTGATGACCCAGATCGCGCAGCAGCCCATCGGCAACTTCGGTCAGGGTGTCATTCAACTGGCCGTTGGAGTGCGCGAATTTTTTCGCCCCGTTGATAATCAGGATGTTACTCATTTTGTGTCCTCAAGAAATGCGTTTGCTGCTGATTCTACGCTCACGGGCGGTACGGTGAAATTAGCAAAATGTGCAAAGTCTTTTGCGTTTTTGGCAAAAGTCTCTGCTACCAGCGTACTACGGCCTCAAATCCACCTTCCGCGGCGTTGCCAAACGACACCGTCATGCCGTGCAGCGTAGCGATGCGACGGACGATTGATAATCCCAGACCGCTGCCGGTCACACTTTGGCCTGGCGGGCGATAAAAACGCTCGCCGATATGCGTCAGAATCTCTGGCGCTACGCCGGGGCCATTATCTCTGACGGTGAAGCTGCGGGCATGTAAGGTAACATCGACGACGCTGCCCTGCGGACTGTAGCGAATCGCATTATCCAGCAGGTTACGCACTAACAGGCTTAAGAGTAGCGGCTGGCCGGTACGTATGACGTCATGGGCGTTAAGCTGTAAACGCACGTCGATATTCGCCTGCTGCGCCGGATGATAAATATCCATTACCGCGGACTGCAGCAGCTCTTCCAGCGAAATCTCCGCTACATCCTGCAAATTATTGAGCGAGTCGAGGCGCGACAACGTCAGTAGCTGATCGACCAGCCGTGTGGCGCGATCGATCCCCGCATGGAGCTGGGTCAGCGCTTTATCACGCGATAGCGGATCGTCGCCCGAGAGCTGCGCCACCTCGGTTTGTACTTTCAGCGCGGCCAGCGGGCTGCGCAATTCATGGGCGGCGTCGGAGGTAAATCGCCGTTCGCGCACCATCATTGAGTGGATGCGGCTAAAAAGCTGATTAAGCGCTTCGACCAGTGGGCGAACCTCGCTCGGTACGCCTTTGGCGTCGAGCGGTGTTTCCGATTCCGGCGACCGGAAGCGTAGCGCCTGCGCCAGTTTTTTCAACGGTCTGAGCTCGCGGTGAAGCAGGAGTAATAAAATCAGCAGCATGAAGGGAAGGGCGATCAGCCACGGCGTTAATTGCGCCGCCACGATCGCCAGCGCCATATCTTCGCGGTAATCCCACTCCTGACCGACGACGATACGATACTTGCCGTCCGCCGAGTTCAACCACAAAAAACGCCAGAGGTCGTTGTCATCCTTCAGATAGCCATTGTCGAAACCTTCCCGGCGATAGCGATACGGAATATCCTGGCCGTTGTCGCCATCATGCAGCAACATTTTGCCGTCAGCGGAAAAGATGGCGAACGCCAGCGCATCGTCATCGATATGCCCATGTTTTAATTTCTTTGGCGTATGCGCCATGCGCTGCGGGGCGTTGATCTCGTTAAGATCGAGGGTGCTAAGCCGTCTGGCGAACAACATCAACTGTGTGTCAAACAGCTCGTCGACATTATCCGTCGTCTTTCTCCAGGCCACAAAACTGGAAATTGCCCAAGTGATGGAGACCAGAATCAGGAAAATAAGCGTCAGCCTGACGCGCAGGCTGAGACGTTGCGTCAATTTCATGCGTCACCCAGGGTGTAGCCGATGCCGTGTACGGTGCGAATAAATTCGCTGCCGAGCTTGCGGCGTAAATGATGAACATGGACTTCCACTGCATTGCTGGACACGTCGTCATCCCAGTTATACAGCTTCTCTTCAATAAGCTTGCGCGGTAGCACGCGACCTTTGTTGCGCAGTAAGAGTTCCAGCAACGCGAACTCTTTTGGTTTTAGGGCCAGCGGTTCGCCGGCAAGCGTCGCGACGAGATTGCCTGGATTGAGCGTCACCTGGCCGTGGCGCAATTCGCTACTGGCCTGACCGCTGGCGCGGCGTACCAGCGCCTCCAGACGGGCGGCGACCTCAATGAGCGCGAAAGGTTTACATAAATAGTCATCGGCGCCCAGACGTAGCCCCTCGACGCGCTCTGCTAACGCGTCGCGCGCCGTCAGGATCAGTACCGGTTCCTGTTTACCCTTTTCGCGCCATTCGCGCAAAATATCCCGTCCGTCCATTCCTGGCAGCGTTAAATCTAAAATGACCGCATCATAAGGCGCGCTGTAAAGCGCCTCTTTCCCCGGACGTCCCTCGGTAAACCAGTCGACGCTGAAACCCATTTTACTCAGACCTGCTTTTATGCCATCGCCAATAAGTGTGTCATCTTCTACCAGTAAAATTCGCATCTGTTCTTCCTTGCGGTAACTCGCGTTGCCGTCAGTTAACCTTGTCGCCGCAGGCGATGTACAGAAAAAAAGAATCTTTTTTTGCCTTAAGAAGTTGTTAAGGATTACCTTATTAAATGGATCTGAAACGACATGAAAGGGAAAAGTAATCATGAAAAAATTAGCTGCAATCGTTGCCGTTATGGCACTGTGTTCTACCCCGGTTCTGGCGGCTCAGCAGGGCGGTTTCTCCGGCCCGTCGGCGACGCAAACGCAAGGCGGCGGATTTGTCGGCCCGAACGGCAGCAGCACGACGGTAGAGAGCGCTAAATCGCTGCGTGACGATGCGTGGGTAACGCTGCGCGGGAATATCGTCGAGCGCATTTCCGACGACCTGTATGTGTTTAAAGATGCGACCGGTACTATCAATGTGGATATTGACCACAAGCGCTGGAACGGCCTGACCGTAACCCCGCAGGATACCGTTGAAATTCAGGGTGAAGTGGATAAAGACTGGAACTCTGTCGAAATCGACGTAAAACAGATTCGTAAAGTGAATCCGTAATCCCACATTGCGCAAGATCGGTCAGGATTCACAGCCGCCCGGTGGGCAGAATAGGCCACAAGGAGGCAGTGATGAATGACCTGATCAGCGCGGCTTATTCCGAACGTCTGCGGCGCATTTGCGACCACATTGAGCGTCATCTGGATGAGCCTCTGTCGATTGAGGCGTTAAGCCGGATGGCGCACAGCTCGCCGTTTCATTTTCACCGGCAGTTTACTGCCTGGAGCGGGCTTCCGCTCTATCGCTATATCCAGTGGCTGCGTTTGCGCCGGGCGTCATGGCGGCTGGCGTTTAACCCGCAAGATAAAGTTATCGATATCGCGCTGGATGCCGGATTTCAGAATCCGGAGTCGTTCACACGTGCTTTCAAAACCGCGTTTGGTCAAAGCCCGCGCCGGTTTCGGCAATCGCCGGACTGGCTGGTCTGGCACCAACGCGTTCCTAAACTTGCGTTACAGGAGCAGCATGTCATGGACGTAAAAATCGTTGAATTTCCACCTACCCGCGTCGCGATGCTGACGCATCTGGGGCATCCGGATAAGGTCAACGCCAGCGCGGCGAAATTTATTGCATGGCGGCGCGAAACGGGGCAGTCGCCGATTGCCAGCAGTCAAACTTTTGGTATTGCCTGGCACGACCCGCAGACGACGCCGCCGGATCAATTCCGCTTTGATATCTGCGGCAGCGTCCACCAGCCGATAGCCGAAAATGACGTTGGTGTGGTGAATAGCGAGATTCCTGGCGGGCGCTGCGCGGTGGTACGCCATCAGGGATCGCTCGACAGCCTCCCGGAGAGCGTGTGGTATTTATTCCGCGAATGGCTACCGGCCAGCGGCGAGACGCTGCGCGATTTTCCGGTCTTCTTCCAGTACCTGAATTTCGTCAATGAGGTGGCGGAACATGAGCTGCTGACGGATATCTATCTGCCGCTTCGTTAACTTCCTCGTCACCTGGCTCACGGTTTGTGACTCAGACCGTGAGATAGGGTATTATCTGCGGCAATATTGCCGTCCGAACGGTCAGCATGCAGATTGAGGATCCCCTGTTAATGAGCGATATGGCAGAGCGCCTTGCGCTACATGAATTTACGGAAAACGCCTACTTAAACTACTCCATGTACGTGATCATGGATCGTGCGTTGCCGTTTATTGGCGACGGCCTGAAGCCGGTACAGCGCCGCATCGTCTATGCGATGTCAGAGCTGGGGCTGAACGCCAGCGCTAAATTTAAAAAATCCGCCCGTACCGTCGGTGACGTACTGGGTAAGTATCATCCGCACGGCGACAGCGCCTGCTATGAAGCCATGGTGCTGATGGCGCAGCCGTTCTCTTACCGTTACCCGCTGGTCGATGGCCAGGGGAACTGGGGCGCGCCGGATGATCCGAAGTCATTCGCGGCGATGCGTTATACCGAATCCCGCCTGTCCAAATACGCCGAGCTGCTGTTAAGCGAACTCGGTCAGGGGACGGCGGACTGGGTGCCAAACTTCGACGGCACGATGCAGGAACCGAAAATGTTACCGGCGCGTCTGCCGAACATCCTGCTGAACGGCACCACCGGTATAGCGGTGGGGATGGCAACAGATATCCCGCCGCACAACCTGCGCGAAGTGGCGAAAGCGGCGATTACGCTGATTGAGCAGCCGAAAACGACGCTGGATCAGTTGCTGGATATCGTCCAGGGGCCGGATTACCCGACCGAAGCGGAGATCATTACCCCACGTGCGGAAATTCGTAAAATTTACGAAAACGGGCGGGGCTCCGTGCGTATGCGCGCGGTATGGACCAAAGAAGACGGCGCCGTGGTGATCACCGCGCTGCCGCATCAGGTGTCTGGCGCGAAAGTGCTGGAGCAGATTGCTGCGCAGATGCGTAATAAAAAACTGCCGATGGTGGACGATCTGCGCGATGAATCAGATCACGAAAACCCGACGCGTTTAGTGATTGTGCCACGCTCCAACCGTGTGGATATGGAACAGGTGATGAACCATCTGTTCGCCACCACCGATCTGGAAAAAAGCTACCGTATTAACCTGAACATGATCGGTCTGGATGGTCGTCCGGCGGTGAAAAACCTGCTGGAGATCCTCACCGAGTGGCTGGCGTTCCGCCGCGACACGGTGCGCCGTCGTCTGAACTATCGTCTGGAGAAAGTGCTTAAGCGCCTGCATATCCTCGAAGGTTTGCTGGTGGCGTTTCTCAACATCGATGAAGTGATCGAGATTATCCGTAACGAGGATGAGCCGAAACCCGCGCTGATGTCGCGTTTCGGCATCAGCGAAACCCAGGCGGAAGCGATTCTCGAACTGAAACTGCGTCATCTCGCCAAACTGGAAGAGATGAAAATTCGCGGTGAGCAGGACGAGCTGGAAAAAGAGCGTGACCAGTTGCAGGGCATTCTCGCGTCCGAACGCAAAATGAATACCTTGCTGAAAAAAGAGCTACAGGCAGATTCCGACGCCTATGGCGACGATCGCCGTTCTCCGCTGCGTGAGCGCGAAGAAGCTAAAGCGATGAGCGAACACGATATGCTGCCGTCCGAACCGGTGACTATCGTACTGTCGCAGATGGGCTGGGTGCGCAGCGCCAAAGGTCATGATATTGATGCGCCGGGGCTTAACTATAAAGCGGGCGACAGCTTTAAAGCCGCGGTGAAAGGTAAGAGCAATCAACCGGTGGTGTTTATTGATACCACCGGGCGCAGCTATGCTATTGATCCCATTACGCTTCCGTCGGCGCGTGGGCAGGGCGAGCCGCTGACCGGCAAACTCACGCTGCCGCCGGGGGCGACCGTAGAGCATATGCTGATGGAAGGCGATGACCAGAAACTGCTGATGGCGTCGGATGCGGGCTACGGCTTCGTTTGTACGTTTAACGATCTGGTTGCCCGTAACCGTGCCGGTAAGGCGTTGATTACACTGCCGGAAAATGCGCACGTCATGCCGCCGCTGGTGATTGAAGACGAGCACGATATGCTGCTGGCGATTACCCAGGCCGGACGGATGTTGATGTTCCCGGTAGACTCTCTGCCGCAGCTGTCGAAAGGCAAAGGGAATAAGATCATTAATATCCCCTCTGCGGAAGCGGCGAAAGGCGATGATGGACTGGCGCACCTGTACGTGCTGCCGCCACAAAGCACTCTGACTATCCATGTCGGGAAGCGCAAAATCAAACTGCGCCCTGAAGAGTTACAAAAGGTGGTCGGCGAACGCGGACGCCGTGGCACATTAATGCGCGGCCTGCAGCGTATCGATCGCATTGAGATTGATTCGCCGCATCGCGTAAGTCATGGCGACAGCGAAGAGTAAGAGAGGGGCGCCCGTAGGCCGGACAAGGCATCTAAGCCGCCATCCGGCGCTCTGCCGTTGCCGGATGACGACGCAGTAGCGTCTTATCCGGCCTACGGTTTCAGATCGGATTAACATTAAAATTTCCCGTAAAACCGTTGTTTATTCGTGCATTGCGATTAACAATACGTTTTTCCAGAGAGCCACACTTACCAAAATCCTAACCTGAATTTCAGGTGACGTAGAATGCCGGGCTCTTAGGCCTTCAGAGGTTGTTATGCTATATATTTTTCGTCTTATTGTTACCGTTATTTACTCCATTCTGGTCTGTGTTTTCGGTTCTATTTACTGCCTTTTCAGTCCACGTAACCCAAAACACGTGGCGACGTTTGGACATATGTTCGGTCGTCTGGCCCCGCTGTTTGGCCTGAAAGTGGAGTGCCGCAAACCCGCCGATGCGGAAAACTATGGCAATGCTATCTATATTGCTAACCATCAGAATAATTATGATATGGTCACGGCGGCGAATATTGTGCAGCCGCCAACGGTGACGGTGGGGAAAAAAAGCCTGCTTTGGATCCCGTTTTTTGGGCAACTGTACTGGCTGACCGGTAATCTGTTGATTGACCGTAATAACCGCGCCAAAGCGCATAGCACCATTGCGGCAGTGGTTAACCATTTTAAAAAGCGCCGTATTTCTATCTGGATGTTCCCTGAAGGTACGCGTAGCCGGGGACGCGGTCTGCTGCCGTTTAAAACCGGCGCGTTTCATGCGGCTATCGCGGCTGGTGTGCCGATCATTCCTGTCTGCGTTTCCAACACCTCTAACAAAGTCAATCTAAACCGCCTGAACAACGGACTGGTTATTGTGGAAATGCTGCCGCCAGTCGACGTCAGCGAATATGGTAAAGATCAGGTTCGCGAGCTGGCGGCCCACTGCCGTGCGTTAATGGAGCAAAAAATCGCGGAACTTGATAAAGAGGTTGCGGAACGTGAAGCGACCGGTAAGGTTTAAGCAGTCTTACTCTGTTATTGTAGAAATCATTTTTTCAGGCACAACTCTTTAGCCTGTTTTACATGGAGCTTATATGTCATTCAGTCGGCGTCAGTTTCTTCAGGCATCGGGAATCGCACTATGTGCAGGCGCGATTCCCCTCAGGGCGAATGCTGCCGGTCAGCAACAGCCGTTGCCTGTTCCGCCGTTGCTGGAGTCCCGTCGCGGGCAGCCGTTGTTTATGACGCTACAGCGAGCGCACTGGTCCTTTACGCAAGGCACGCGCGCGCCGGTCTGGGGAGTGAACGGTCGTTATCTGGGGCCGACAATCCGCGTCTGGAAAGGTGATGACGTTAAACTCATCTATAGCAACCGCCTGGCGGAAAATGTCTCCATGACGGTTGCTGGTTTACTGGTGCCGGGGCCGCTGATGGGTGGCCCGGCACGTATGATGTCGCCGAACGCGGACTGGGCGCCGGTGTTGCCGATTCGTCAGAGCGCCGCGACGCTGTGGTATCACGCTAACACGCCTAACCGCACTGCGCAGCAGGTGTATAACGGCCTGGCCGGAATGTGGCTGGTCGAAGACGACATTAGTAAAACGCTGCCCATTCCGAACCATTACGGCGTGGATGATTTTCCCGTCATTATCCAGGATAAACGGCTGGATAACTTTGGGACGCCGGAGTACAGCGAACCGGGAAGCGGTGGTTTTGTCGGCGATACGCTGCTGGTGAACGGCGCGCAAAGCCCCTATGTCGAAGTGTCCCGCGGCTGGGTGCGGTTACGGTTGTTGAACGCCTCGAACTCGCGGCGCTATCAGCTTCAGATGAGCGATGGCCGGGCGCTGCATGTGATTTCAGGCGATCAGGGCTTTTTACCTGCGCCGGTTTCCGTCAAACAGTTGTCACTGGCGCCCGGCGAGCGACGTGAAATCCTGGTTGATATGACCAACGGCGACGAAGTCTCGATCACCTGCGGGGAAGCGGCCAGCATAGTCGATCGGATTCGCGGTTTCTTTGAGCCTTCCAGTATTCTGGTTTCTACCCTGGTGCTGACGTTACGGCCAACCGGATTGCTGCCGCTGGTGACCGATAATCTGCCGATGCGTCTGTTGCCGACGGAGATCATGAGCGGCGCGCCTGTCCGCAGTCGGGACATCAGTCTTGGCGACGATCCGGGGATTAACGGCCAACTGTGGGATGTGAATCGCATTGATATTACCGCCCAACAAGGCACCTGGGAGCGCTGGACGGTACGTGCCGATATGCCGCAGTCGTTCCATATTGAGGGCGTCTCTTTCCTGATTCGTAACGTCAACGGCGCTATGCCGTTCCCGGAAGATAGAGGCTGGAAAGATACCGTCTGGGTGGATGGGCAAGTCGAACTGCTGGTCTATTACGGTCAGCCGTCCTGGCCGCACTTCCCGTTCTATTTCAACAGCCAGACGCTGGAAATGGCTGACCGCGGCTCGATTGGGCAAATGCTGGTGAATCCGGCGTCGTAAAGGCGAACCAGGGATATTCGATGAGAATCAATGAAGAGGGATGGCGGCTACTGACGTTCTGGATGTTTACTACAGGCGGCTATCTTATTCTGCTCTTCGTTGTTATTTGCCTGGCTTTTTTGTTCCAAACGCCTCGTCGCGTGTTGCTGTGGATGGCTTTGCCATAGATTGCGCTGGTTCTTTTGCTATGGTTTGCTGCGGATGATGAAACGCTTTTCTTCCCGATTGGCGCAGGGTGGATGCTGGGGCTCAGTTTATTGCTGGCGCTACTGGTTAGCCACCGATTACGCCAACCACACCATCTTTGGGCCGGGTGCCATGTGGTCGTATTGCTGCTGTTGTTGGCGCACATGGGGGATATTCTCGATAGGCATCATCGGCGCGATGCCTATCAGGCACAGCAGGTGGCGGAAGAAACGCTGTTACGAAAAATCGATACGACTGATGACCGCGTTTTTTTAAATCATTTGATGTCGCAAGCCATGCAGCCGCAAAACGCAGGGGATTGGGGGACGAATAGGCGGATTGAGCATCTCGCAAAACGCATTTCCCCTTTTGATATTGCGGACGGAACTGAAAAAATTTGGTTGGTTTTGGCCATCGACCGGCTTAATCGTCCTGCTGTTGGGGCGTTTTCCTCTTGGTTTATTGGCGATTCTGTACAGGCAAAGCAATATCGGCATCAGCTCTTACAAAACAATCCATTATTGGACCTACTGAATCGTGTTTTTAATGATAGTACGGCTGATGAACAAACTTTTCTGCAACAACAACTTTTGGCGCGAGATATTTGTACCAGTTTGATTAGCGTCGTGCCGGAATTATTGACGGACGAACTGTATGCACAAGCCGTTGCCTTTGATAATAGCAACAAACCGGAACCTTTCTCATGGCAGTTTGAATTTGATGTGTTTTATCATCGGAAAAAATAGCGGGCAATAATGAATTTGGGAAACGGATGGAGTTTGTTGTTGATGATAATATCCACCGTGCCGGGCAATATATACAATCATTGTATTCACTATAGTTATTATTGCGTTTAGCTCGCTGTGTTATCGGAAAATAGGACCGAGGAATTTGAACTCAGTAATGAGCATGGAAAGTAAGGATACTTTATGGGTGAATCATTTGCGTGGATGATGTGGGATTCAGTAATATTGATGAGCGCGTGGGGTATTTATGGCGTTGTATTATTGAGGTTAATTGTCGGCGCATTTGATTCTTTGCGCTATCGGCGGGTTTTCTTGCGTGTTGTTCTTCCGCAGGTGAGCGTTGTCTGTGTAGTGTGAGGAGGATTATTCTGGATTGATTCAAAAGATATTTATATCGTATATTTATTGATATCAGGATTGCTGCCCTCGATAATAATTGCTATTTTTTCTAGTCGAGAGTCTCCATTTTTTATACTGGGAACTATCGTGTCCCATACTATTTTTTTGTTCGTTTTCGTTTATGTGATGGACGGCCCGCGATTATGGCACCACATTGGTGAAGACTGGGATAACTATAAAATTACCCGACTGTTTGAGCGCGCGAAGGGGGATGTTCAGGTTTTGCAGGATGCATCTTGTTATCAATTGGCAAGTGTTTTGAATCTGGCTGCAGAACACCGCGATACACCGGAAAATTTATTGCGTTATCTGGCTAAAATACGAGGTATTTCGCCATTTTTGGCAGCGGCAGAATCTTGCCCTGAAGCGGCGATCCCGAACGCCGAATTTCTTTATACGCCATTTGCTACCGCTCTTCGCCAACATAACGTACCGATAGTACGCTTTTTTAGCCAGCAACTGGTGGGCGAGACATCTTCCGCCAGAGAGAATCGCAATATTGTTGCTCGTAAAGAAAATCCACTGCTGACGCTTTATAAATCTAACTATATATCACAGTATCGCGAGCAGTACAGACTAGAAATTAGTCAGCTATTGCTGAATATTATGCCAGAACTGTTGAATGATACTGTCTATATTTATCCCATTATCCAACGTAACACTGAGTTGGTTGCTTATTTTTGGCAGAAACATCCGCCCACTATTCCTCTGCGCAGGCTCGAAGCGATGGTGTTGTTAGCCAAAACGGAATCGCTAATAAGCGAGGTAACCCATAATCCAGAAATATTGATCACACCGCCGATTGAGAGGTGGGATCGTGAAAACCTACTCACTTTCATACTGAGCAATGGCGATCTGGTAATGATTCAGTCGCTTATTGATGCAAACGTAGTGGACTGGAAACGAGCAATGGAAGACGGAAATAATGAGCCTCTGCATCAGGCCATATTACGACTGCGTGGTGGAGCGTTAGAGAACGCATTGCTGATACAGATCATTAAGGCGATGCAAGCGCAGAAAGCGTTATCCAACGAGCAAATCGCCCACTATCTTCCCTGGACACCGACGTTTCCTGCCGCTTTTTTACAGGCTGGGCTTTCCTGTGAGCAATTGCGTGAGGTGTTGAATGCATCAGTAGCGGGGAGTGAACAAGTACTACACGATACGCGACAAAGGCTGAATGCGCTGTGTCCAGTAAAGGAATAGTAAATGGATTATATTAATCGATGGCTTGGCTCTGAACTGCTGACGTTTTGTATTCTACCGTGGGGGTATGCCGCTGCGGTGGCATCACTACTGATCCTGATGTTTTCCAAAAAACGCAGCCGACAGATTTTGCTGTGGGTATTACTACCACAGTGGGCATTCGTGGTATTGCTGTTACTCACGTTGCAGTACACCCAGTTGTTGAGCCAAACAGGCACGGTATGGATGTTGATGCTCCTGTTGCCGATTCTGAGTTGGGCGGGCTTGCTGCCCGCGCTGCTGGTGGGAACCTGGCTGCGCAAGCCGTGGCCCGCATGGCTACTGTGTCATATTGTGTTCATTGGGGTACTGTGCCCGGTGATGCCGGAGCTGTGGCGTGCTATTAGCCATCAATGGCAACAGCAAAATATTGCGCAGTTGCTCAGGCAGGTTCAGTCTGGCGACTTGGGTCAGTTAGAGAGCATTCATGATAACAGTATGTTGGAACAGACACTGGTTCAGGCGGTAAAAGCGCCAGGCATATCAGAAAAAAACTTGCGCGATCTGACTGCACGTGTGGCATCGCCTTTTAGGTTCTCGCGGGAAGATGGCTATTTCGTCAATGCGCCATTTTTTGCAGCTTTTGAGAGTGGCAATATCACTGCGGTGCGTATTTTTAGCGAGCAGCTCACGGGCGACTCCCCGCAGACGCAGGCAAATCGCACCATCGTACGGCGGCAAAATCCGTTGGAGTATCTCCCCACGCCCCGTTTTAAACCTGAGGGATTTCGCCAGACTTTTTTTGAGATGGCCGACATTCTGCTACGGGTCATGCCCGATCTCCTCACCGATGAAGCCTATTCGGGGGCGATACAGCTTCAGGATAAAGAGACACTGGCCTTTTTCTGGCAGCGGCGTGAAGCGCAAAATCCGCTGTATCGCGCATATTATTTCTTGTTGCAGGGGCAAACTAAAGCGCTGCTTGCCCAGATAAAACTGACGCCGCAGGTGCTGGGGCAGTCGGTCTATCCGAATAAAAATCTGCTGGCGTCGCTGTTTATTGATGCGGATGGCGAGACGCTGCGTGCGTTGGTGAAAGGGCAGATGCTGAACTGGCAGCACATCCCTCAGGATAAGTTGACGGACGGCTGGAATTTCCTGATTTCACGCACATTGCATACAGCCTCGAAAGAGGACGCGCTGCCGCCGGATATTCTGGCGGGGATACTGCAAAGTATGCAACAGCAACATACGGCGTTGTCGGAAGCCCTTATTGTCGCCAGCCTTGATTACCAGGATGAAAGGCATAGCCTGATGACTGCCTACCGGATGGCCTGGTTGGACTGTAACAAGCTTAACGCAATGATCGATAAGGTGTATCCACCAGAAGATACGCGGCGTACCAATGTGCGTATAAAATTAGCACAGCAGTGCGCCGATTTAGACTGATATGCCGTGCTCTGATAATTAAAATTACATTGATTGTTAAGAGAGATACAGGGAGTGGTAAATAATGAAAAAATGTTTTTTATTTATATTTATGTGCCTGTTTATCTTCTCAGCTAATGCGGAACTAAAATTCCGCCCTGAGATCGAAAATAAAAAAATCTATTTTCAGGGCAAGGTCACAGACTACACGCTTAATGACTTTATCTTTTTCGGTGACAGTCGCGAACCCTTTTATGGCAGCGAAAACGATGATTATACCGCCACTGCAGATGAGTGGCTCGGGTTTTACGCTGAGTTGCCCGACGTTCGAAAATGGCAGCGCGTTGTTCCTGACGATTTTTCTATGATGAGTGGCGCGCCGTGGTGTGACATCCAGTTTTTTGAACAAGAGAATGACCATTCGGTGATTACTGGAAGTGAGCATACGCGCTGTATCGATTTTCTCGTGACGCCTAAAAGGAAAGGACTCATTCCCATGGGGACGAAGGGAACTCTGTTGGATTACGGCAGCTATCTTGCTTTTGCACCGCAGATAGAGCACATCACGCTGGAAGGCCGATTTCCTGAAGCCTCGCGGACCTGGCTTCAGGTAAGAAGCGTGCAAACCAGCGCAACCTCGATAGCCGATCTTAAAATTATGCTTAATGAGATTTATGCTCGTCACGGTTATATTTTCAGACCGGGCGGTGAGATGGATCGGTACTTCCGACAGCAGCCGTGGTATCGCCCACGCTATGCGAACGTTGATTACCTCATTACCGAGACAGAGCATCGTAATATCAAACTCCTCAAAGAGCTGCTTTCTCCTGAGTCACAGCGTAAAAAGGCGCTGTATATTCAGAACACAACCGATTTTTGTGAGGCGCTGAAAGCGAATAATATCAAATATGTCATGGACAATACGGCAGAATACCTTACGACTGGTGCAGATCAGCCAATCAATTTAGAAAAAGTATGGCAAAAATACAGAGACTTAATGATCAATGGCGGCGGAAACTGTCAACGCGATATCGAGAGCTATAAGCGCTACTCCTTTTTATACAGCGAACCTTTAGGTATTTATTACAATTCCACTTTTGAGTTTGATGAAAAGAAAGGGAAATATGTTCTCGCTTATGTGAACTTTGATTCTTCCTGCAACAAAGAGGGTGACACGATTGAACTGGAAGGTATGATGGTCAAACGCGAGCACGTCATTGAAGATAATCAAGGCCAACACTCGGATAAAGATCTCGAATTAAAAACAATAAACCTTCAGTGTGTGGCAGGGGCCATGATGGACCAACCTGACTGGGATCGCTATGTCCAGCTCATTCTTCCGCCTGAAAAATACAATTATTATCAACGGTTTATAGGGAAGAAAATCACCCTGCGAGGGAAAGTCATGATTGCAGAATCCATGTATCATGTCACGCCGGTACTGTTGAATTTGCTCGAAGAACAAAATCCTATTATCAAAGTAGCAGATATGCCTGCTCGTCCATAAGTACGATAACCGACGGGGCAGGCAATCGGCCCCGCTACAGAGTGCAGCCTCACCAATCAATTCGATTTCTCTTCCATTCCAGCTTATAATCCCCGACCTTTGATTATTTTTTTGCCAATCGTTTTGGAAGCAATATGAGCGCTATCTCCCTGATCCAACCGGATCGCGACCTTTTCTCCTGGCCGCAGTACTGGGCCGCCTGTTTTGGGCCGGCGCCGTTTTTGCCGATGTCACGTGAAGAGATGGATCAACTTGGCTGGGATAGCTGCGACATCATTCTGGTGACGGGCGACGCGTATGTCGATCATCCGAGCTTCGGCATGGCGATTTGCGGCCGTATGCTGGAAGCGCAGGGCTTCCGCGTGGGGATCATCGCCCAGCCGGACTGGAACAGCAAAGACGACTTTATGCGTCTGGGTAAACCGAACCTGTTCTTCGGCGTCACCGCTGGCAACATGGACTCGATGATCAACCGTTACACCGCTGACCGTAAGCTGCGCCACGATGACGCCTACACCCCGGATAACGTCGCGGGCAAACGCCCGGACCGCGCCACGCTGGTCTATACCCAGCGTTGCAAAGAAGCGTGGAAAGATGTCCCGGTGATCCTTGGCGGCATTGAGGCCAGTCTGCGCCGTACCGCGCATTACGACTACTGGTCTGATACTGTGCGTCGTTCAGTGTTAGTCGATTCCAAAGCCGACATGCTGATGTTTGGCAACGGCGAGCGTCCGCTGGTGGAAGTGGCGCACCGTCTGGCAATGGGCGAAACCATCGATCAGATTCGCGATGTGCGTAACACTGCGATTATGGTTAAAGAAGCTCTGCCTGGCTGGAGCGGCGTCGACTCCACTCGTCTGGACACGCCGGGTAAAATCGATCCAATTCCCCATCCCTATGGCGAAGACCTGCCGTGCGCCGACAACAAACCCGTCGCGCCGAAAAAGCAAGAAGCCAAGGCGATTACCGTGCAGCCGCCGCGTCCGAAGCCGTGGGAAAAAACCTATATCCTGCTGCCATCCTTTGAAAAGGTGAAAGGCGACAAGGTGCTGTACGCCCATGCGTCGCGTATTCTGCATCACGAAACTAACCCTGGCTGCGCGCGGGCGCTGATGCAAAAACACGGCGACCGCTATGTCTGGATCAACCCGCCCGCCATACCGCTCTCCACTGAAGAGATGGATAGCGTGTTTGCGCTGCCGTATCAGCGTGTGCCGCACCCGGCTTACGGCAATGCCCGTATTCCGGCCTATGAGATGATCCGCTTTTCGATCAATATCATGCGCGGCTGCTTTGGCGGCTGCTCTTTCTGCTCGATCACTGAACATGAAGGGCGCATCATTCAGAGCCGCTCGGAAGACTCTATTATCAACGAGATCGAAGCGATCCGCGACACGGTGCCGGGGTTTACCGGCGTGATCTCCGATCTGGGCGGTCCTACCGCGAACATGTATATGCTGCGCTGTAAGTCGCCGCGTGCGGAGCAGACCTGTCGTCGCCTGTCATGCGTCTATCCGGATATCTGTCCGCATATGGATACTGACCATACGCCGACGATCAATCTTTATCGCCGTGCCCGTGAGCTGAAAGGCATTAAGAAAATCTTAATTGCCTCCGGCGTGCGCTACGACATCGCCGTAGAGGATCCTCGCTATATTAAAGAGCTGGCGAGCCATCATGTGGGCGGCTATCTGAAGATTGCGCCGGAGCATACTGAAGAAGGGCCGCTGTCGAAAATGATGAAGCCGGGGATGGGCAGCTACGATCGCTTTAAAGAGTTATTTGACCTTTACTCTAAACAGGCCGGAAAAGAGCAGTATCTGATCCCGTATTTTATCTCTGCGCATCCGGGCACGCGGGACGAGGATATGGTGAATCTGGCGCTGTGGCTCAAGCGCCACCGCTTCCGTTTGGATCAGGTGCAGAACTTCTACCCGTCGCCGTTGGCGAATTCGACCACCATGTATTACACCGGCAAAAACCCGCTGGGTAAAATTGGTTATAAGAGTGAAGATGTGGTGGTGCCGAAGGGAGACAGGCAACGTCGCCTGCATAAGGCGCTGCTGCGTTATCACGATCCGGCGAACTGGCCGCTGATTCGTCAGGCGCTGGAAGCGATGGGCAAAAAGCACCTGATTGGCGGTCGCCGTGAGTGTCTGGTGCCTGCGCCGACCATTGAAGAGATGCGCGAAGCGCGTCGCCAGAACCGCAACACGCGCCCGGCGTTGACCAAGCATACGCCGGTGGAACATCAGCGGCAGGGGCTTGCCGCTAATAAGAAGCGCGGGAAAGGCGCAGGGCGTTAAACGGTTTTACAGGTACCCTGTCAGGCTGGATAAGGCGAAGCCGCGATCCAGCGATTATTTTGCCTGATGGCGCTGTGTTTATCAGGCCCACAGATCGACCCAGGCCGAACACCATCCGGCAGAAGTGCTCCGTATTTATGCCTCACGAATTCTGGCCGCCAGCGCGGCCAGTTTTTCATCATCAGCCCGTTCATGATCGTGTGACGACAGATATCCTTCATACTGTTCGAAAAATTTATTCTGCCGCGATTCAATCGGTTTCCAGTGGGCTAAATCGCCAGTACCGTGCATGGGGCTTAATTTACTGTGCACATGGTCTACGCCGAAACCTTCGAAGAACATTCCCGTACGACTGACATCCGGGAAAGCCTTATCCAGTTTCTTAGCCACTTTTTGGGTCGCCAGCATCAGGTCCGCTAACGCCTGCGGCGGTAGATCGAACGCGTAGCTGGGGTAATGTTTTTTCGGGATCACTACGGTAAACCCATCGGTATTCGGAAAAATCGACAAAAAAGCCAGGTGATGCTCATCTTCCCAAACTTTATGACAAGGTGCTTTACCTTCAACTATTTGACAGAAAATGCAGGTCATTCCATTTCTCCGTTAACCGAGGGGGTTATCGATGCGTTAAGCGTTTAATACAACCCTAACACTTTCCACCATGCGAGGCCGACTGTCAAAAAGACCGCCTGGTTAAAGAGGCTGATAATAAATCCCGTTCGCCACCAGACGCCCGTCGGTACATAGCCGGCGCCAAAAAGAATGGGGCCGCGTGCGTGGGTATACTGCGTAAGAGAGCAGTACAGGCTGCTGGTAAACGCCAGCATGAGCGCCATCGGCACCGCCGGTATATTCAGATGCAGGCCGACACCCAGAAACACCGCATACAGCGCGGCGATTTGCGCGTTGCCGCTGGCGAAAAAATAGTGGGTATAAAAATAGGCTGCGTTAAGCAGCAGCAGGATGATTATCCAACTGGTTCCATGCATCGTACTGCCGATGCTGTCGCCAATCAGGTTGCCAAACCAACTGGTGAATCCTAGTTTCTTCAACTGGTTAGCCATCATCAGCAGCGCGGCAAACCAAATCAACGTATCCCAGGCGCCTTTTTCGCTTTTAACGTCTTCCCAGGTGAGCACGCCGCTCAGTAATAAAATAGAGAGACCGACAAAAGAGGCCGTCGTGGCATCCACGCCGAGCGAGCTGCCAAAAATCCATAGCACCAGCAACACGCCGACGGTCGCCAGCATCAGCCACTCGCCGCGCGTCATACTGCCCATTTGCGCCAGCTCTTTGCGCGCCAAATCCGGCGCATCCGGCGTATGTTTAATTTCCGGACGCGTCAGCCAGTAGACCAGCAGCGGGACGATAAGAAAAGAGACCAGGCAAGGCAGGAGCGCGGCGATAAACCAGCTTCCCCAGCTCAACGTAACGCCGGCGTTCGCCGCCAGTTTTACCGCCAGCAGGTTACCCGTATAACCGGTCATAAACAGTGCGGCAGTGACGTCGTTAACATTGCCAATACAGGTGATCAGAAAGGTGCCGATTTTGCTGCGAGACTCATCTTCCGGATGTGAATCAAAGCTGCGCGCCAGCGAGTCGGCGATCGGGTAAATCACGCCGCCGCAGCGCGCGGTGTTACTGGGCATCGCGGGGGAGAGGATCAGATCGGCAAACGCCAGACCATAAGCCAGACCCAGCGTTCGTTTACCTAACAGACGGATCATTTGTAGGGCGATACGCCGACCCAGCCCGGTTTTGATAAACCCACGGGCAATCATAAAGGCGACGACGATAAGCCAGATCAGCGAACTGTTCAGCTCGCTCAAGGCCGTGGTAATCGCGCCGCTGGCCGTTTTGTCGCCGGCAGCATAGGCGAGCGCAAAGACGGTGATGCCAATAATACCGACCGCGCCAATAGGCAGCACTTTCGCCACGATAGAGGCGATCGTCGCGACAAAAATAATCGCGGAATGCCAGGCCGGCGCGCTTAACCCGGAAGGGGGCGTTAGCTGCCACAGTCCGGCGGCGATAACCAGAATAAGAATTAATGGGAGCCATTTGACGCCCTGAGATTTTTTTTCCGCCACAATCACACATCCATAAATATTTTATATACATTAAGTAAATTGATAATAATTATGAATAAATATTCATAAAATCAGAATAATTCTGCACTTGTGTGTGGGGGAAATATACTGTTAAATGCGCGTAATTGTTTCTTAATATTTCTAAATGAAAAAAAGCCCGACGACATCGTCGGGCATGGCGTGCGATAAATCCGGCTTAACCGCCGAACTGATCCGGATCGGGGCCGAGGCGTTTTCCTTGATCCAGTTTTGCGATCTCGCCTAATTCATCTTTATCGAGACGGAAATCCCAGACAGCAAAGTTTTCCGCGATACGGGAAGGGGTGACGGATTTCGGAATGACGACCAGCCCGCAGTCCAGATGCCAGCGAATAACAATCTGGGCGGGCGTTTTGCCGTATTTATCCGCCAGTTCGCGAATCACTTTCTGATCGAATACGCCTTCGCCACCCTGCGCCAGCGGGCTCCAGGACTCGGTCTGGATTTTATGCGTCGCATTCCACGCATGTAGCTGGCGCTGTTGCATCAAGGGGTGAAGCTCGATCTGGTTGATCACAGGGGTAACGCCGGTTTCATCGATCAGACGCTGGAGGTGATGGATCTGAAAGTTACAGACCCCGATACTCTTTACCAGCCCCTCTTTTTGCAGCGCGATCATGCCCTTCCAGGCGTCGACATAGTGATCGATAGCCGGTACGGGCCAGTGCATCAGATAGAGATCGAGATAATCAAGTTGCAGTTTTTTCAGACTCTCCTGCAGGGCTTCGCGGGGACGTTTTTGATCGTCATTCCACAACTTAGTGGTGATAAACAGCTCTTCCCGCGCCACGCTCGCTGCTTTTAGCGCTTTGCCGACGCCTTCTTCATTCTGATATGCTGTGGCGGTATCAATCGATCGATAGCCCACCTCCAGCGCTTTATGAATCGCCGCGATCACCTCTTCATTGCTTGCTTTCCAGACTCCCAGCCCAAGTTGTGGCATTACGTTGCCATCCTGTAGCCTGATAATGGTTGGATTAGCCATGATGTGTTCCTCTTTTAATTGGCTCGCCGGAGTCGGGTCCGGCGAGACTAAGTGACTTAAGTCTGGACGAAATGGCCAAAAACGAAAGTCAGAGGCGAAAAAACCTTAGCGCGCCGCTTCATAAATCCGACGGCTGACATCCAGCGTAATATCCTGATTTTCACCTAAATTTGTGCATCCATGCGCCTCAAGTTTAGCCAGTAGCGCCGGAATAGTGCTGCCATCCAGACCGTAATCGGACAAGTGGGTAGGCACGCCCATCTGTTCGAAGAAACGGCGGGTGGCGGCAATGGCGGCATCAATACGCTCGTCGTCGGAACCGTCGGTGATATTCCATACACGTTCAGCGTATTGCAGGAGTTTTGCGCGTTTAACGTCTCGTTTTTCGTTCCATAGCGCAGGCAGAATGATAGCCAGCGTCTGGGCATGATCGAGACCGTGCATCGCCGTAAGCTCATGGCCCAGCATATGCGTCGCCCAGTCCTGCGGAACACCAGCGCCAATCAGGCCATTCAATGCCTGAGTAGCGGCCCACATCACGTTAGCGCGGACGTCATAGTTTTCAGGCTCTTGCAGCGCTTTGGGACCTTCTTCGATCAGTGTGAGTAAAATACCTTCGGCGAAACGATCCTGAATTTTGCCGTTAACCGGGTAAGTGACGTACTGCTCAACGGTATGGACGAAAGCATCCACGACGCCGTTCGCAACCTGGCGCGGCGGCAATGTATAGGTGTAGACCGGGTCCAGTACGGCAAACACCGGTTGCACGAACGAGGAGTGGAAGGCCTGTTTGTCGCCAGTGGTTTTACGGGAAATGACTGCGCCGGCGTTCGATTCTGAGCCGGTTGCCGGTAGGGTCAGCACAGACCCCATCGGGATTGCGCTACGAATCTCAGTACCGCCGGTTTCCAGAATGTGCCACGGATCGACGCCGTCCGTATACTGCGCCGCTGCGGCGATAAATTTGGTGCCGTCCAGTACGGAACCGCCGCCAACGGCCAGCAGGAAGGTAATATTTTCGTCGCGCACAAGCTGCACGGCCTTCATCAGCGTTTCATAGGACGGGTTCGGTTCAATACCGCCAAACTCCCGAACATCCAGTCCTTTTAACGCTTCCTGAACTTGCGCCAGTACGCCGGTCTTTTTCACGCTACCGCCGCCATAGGTAATCAGCACGCGGGCGTCCTGCGGGATCTGATCGCGAAGATCGACGATAGCGCCTTTACCAAACAGAATGCGGGTAGGGGTATGTAATTTGAAATTGTTCATTGCTCATTCCCTTATGTGGGTAAAAAGAGGGCAGGCGGCTGTCTGCCTGATGGTCATCATTGTGGTCTTGTGAGGGATGTCTCTCAATGCACATTTCTGCCAATGTTTTGCCTATTTCTCCAGAATGCTGGAGAAAATCGCTAAAAATGCGCACAATCCAGCGGAGTGGATTTGATGAAAAAATGGCGCGTTATGAATCGTGAAGCAATTTGCTTACAGTTGGCGGATAAAATTAATCATTTAAAAAATAATGATAAAATAATCAGCGAGCGGCTGGCGGGCATTCGTCTGTTGTATGGTGTTGAACCGGGGCCGCGCACGCCGGTCATGTATCAGCCTGGCATCATATTTCTCTTTTCCGGCCATAAAATTGGCTATATTAACAAGCGCAAGTTTCGTTATGACGCTAATGAATATCTCTTACTGACCGTGCCGCTCCCTTTTGAATGCGAGACCTGGGCGACGCCGGAGGTACCGTTGGCCGGTATTCGGCTCGACATTGATGTGCTGCAACTGCAAGAGTTGCTCATGGACATTGGCGAAGATGAGCGTTTCCAGTTGCCGATGGCGGCCAGCGGGATTAACTCCGCCACGTTGTCGGACGAGATTTTATGCGCGGTGGAAAGATTGCTGGATGTGATGGAACGCCCGCTGGATGCGCGGATTCTGGGAAAACAGATTATTCGCGAAATTCTTTATCATGTGCTGATGGGGCCGCGCGGCGGGGCGCTGCTTGCGCTGGTTAGTCGCCAGACGCACTTTAGCCTGATCAGTCGCGTACTTAAACAGATCGAAATGAAATACACCGAGAACCTGAATGTTGAGCAACTGGCGGCAGAAGCGAACATGAGCGTGTCGGCGTTTCACCATAATTTTAAGGCGGTCACCAGCACCTCGCCGTTGCAGTATTTAAAAAGCTACCGACTGCATAAAGCGCGGATGATGATGATTCACGACGGTATGAAGGCCAGCGCCGCGGCGATGCGGGTCGGCTATGAGAGCGCATCGCAGTTTAGCCGGGAGTTTAAACGTTATTTTGGCGTTACGCCGGGCGAAGATGCGGCAAGAATGCGGACAATGCAAGGGAGCTAAGTGGGGCATCCCGCCACGGGTCAACGAAGCGTAACCGGGCCATCCTGGCCGATTATGGATACGTCAGGCGTTACAGTATTTCTTTTTAATCACCACGACCAGAGTACCTAACAGCCCGGCGACCAGTAGCGCGACGGGAAGGATCATTAAAAATGTCATTACCTGGTCTTCATGGCGCTTAACAAACGGGATCATACTGAGCGCGTAGCCGAAGCTGGTCACGACAGTCACCCACAGCAGGCCGCTTAACCAGTTAAAAAACTGAAACCGGCGGTTGGACAGGCCGGAAATACCCGCCATTGTTGGCAGCAGAGTGCGGACAAACGCCAGAAAGCGCCCGGCAAGCAACGCTAACAAACCGTGACGGTCAAACATACAGGTGGCGCGCTGATGATATTTTGCCGGAAGCTGCGCCAGCCAGCCTTTGACGGTACGCGTATTACCGAGCCAGCGTCCCTGGATATAACTTAGCCAGCAGCCGAGACTGGCCGCGGCGGTGAGAATGCCAATCGTCGGCAAAAAATGCATCACATCCTGGGCGATCAACGCGCCTGCCAGTAGCAGCAGACTATCGCCAGGTAAGAATGATGCTGGCAGCAGACCGTTTTCTAAAAATAGCGTGGCGAACATGACAAAGTAGACGACGCTAACAACGTGTGGATTCGCCAGCGCGGCAAAATCATGTTGCCAGAGCGCAGCGATAATATCTTGAATGACAGCCATGAACTTTCCTGTGGAACAGCATTTATGCTTTTATTCGCCTATTGTACTCCTGAATCGTCCGGGATGCCTTGATCCCGGACGCAACAAACGCAGACTTTTCCACGGAAATTGTCTGCATATATGTCCATCCCCGGCAACTTTACACAATTCTGGCGAAGCCGGCGGCTAAATCAGCGATCAAATCATCAACACTCTCTAAACCAATATGCACCCGAACCAGCGTACCGGTAAAATCTACGCCGCCTGCGGGACGAATCGCGGCGATCTGTTCCGGCTGATTAGCAATAATCAGCGATTCGTAGCCTCCCCAGGAGTAGGCCATACTGAACAGCGAAAAGTTATCCAGATAGGCTGATAATTCTGCCTCGGTCAGCTTTTTATTGAGCACAAAGGAGAACAGACCGCTGCTGCCTGTAAAGTCTCGTTTCCAGAACGCATGACCTTTGCTACCCGGCAGGGCAGGATGATTAACGCGCGCGACCTGAGGATGGTTCGCCAGCCACGCGGCGATTTTGAGGCTGCTTTCTTGATGCTGGCGCAGTCGGACGCCGAGCGTGCGCAGACCGCGGCTGGTCATATAAGCCGTGTCGGCGTCGAGCATTTGCCCCATCAGATAGGCGTTTTCCCGCAATTGTTCCCAGCAGCGCGCATTTGCAACGGCAGTACCGACCATCGCATCAGAATGACCAATCAGATACTTAGTGCCCGCCTGGATAGAGATATCAATATCGAATTCCAGAGCTTTGAACAGAACGCCAGCCGCCCAGGTATTATCAATCATGATGACGGCTTCTGGCGCGACGCGTCTGACCGCACTAACAATGGTCGGAATATCATGTACTTCCATGGTAATAGAACCGGGGGATTCCAGAAATACGACTTTCGTGTTCGGCTGAATATGTTGCGTGATATCAGCGCCGATGAGCGGGTCGAACCAGCTTGTCGTCACGCCCAGTTTGCCGAGAATTTTGCTGCAGAAATCCTGGCTGGGTTCATAGGCTGTGTTGGTCATCAGGATGTGGTCGCCCTGCTCAACGAATGCCAGAATGGTGTTGGCAACCGCCGCCGCGCCGCACGGGAAGAGCGCGCATCCGGCGCCGCCTTCCAGTTCACACATGGCTTCCTGGAGCGAAAAGTGGGTCAGCGTTCCCCGGCGTCCGTAAAATAATTCGCCGTTGGCGCGATTGCGGGTAGCGTGTTTTTTGGCCTCGACGGTGTCAAACACCAGTGAAGAAGCGCGTTGAATCACACTATTCACTGAGCCAAGCGTGTATTTTTTGCTGCGTCCTGCGTTTACCAGTTTGGTATCCAACTGTTTATCCGTCATGTTGCGTTTCCTGATTTTAACCGTCTGGATGTCTAAACTAGCATGAATATAACCATCTGCACCCTGGCGACGTGTGATACAGATGAAAATTTTGCCAAAATAAAAACAGGTGGCTTTTTTAATGCGTAAGCGCAAAGAAAAAGCAGTAAAGGTGCGGCAGTATGTAAATAGTAATGAGAACGACTATCAATTCGACGTTGTTTTGATATTATTATGCTCAGATTTTGTGATTTGCGTCCTGGAGATACAGAGTGGGTAATAATTTGATGCAGACGGATCTTTCCGTCTGGGGCATGTATCAGCACGCCGATATTGTCGTGAAGTGCGTGATGATTGGTTTGATTCTGGCGTCAGTCGTCACCTGGGCTATCTTCTTCAGTAAAAGCGTTGAATTTTTCACGCAAAAGCGCCGCTTAAAGCGCGAACAACTGCAATTAGCCGATGCGCGCTCTTTAGATCAGGCTTCCGACATTGCGGCAGGTTTCAGCGCAAAAAGCCTCAGCGCACAGCTCATCAATGAAGCGCAGAATGAACTGGAACTCTCTCAGGGCAGCGAAGATAACGAAGGGATTAAAGAACGTACCGGCTTCCGTCTGGAACGTCGCGTCGCAGCGGTTGGCCGCTACATGGGACGAGGCAACGGTTATCTGGCGACGATCGGCGCCATTTCCCCCTTCGTCGGGTTGTTTGGCACCGTATGGGGCATTATGAATAGCTTCATCGGTATTGCGCAAACGCAGACCACCAACCTGGCGGTGGTCGCTCCTGGTATTGCGGAAGCGCTGCTGGCGACGGCGATTGGGCTGGTAGCCGCGATCCCGGCGGTCGTCATTTACAACATCTTCGCACGTCAGATAGGCAGTTACAAAGCGACGCTGGGCGACGTGGCGGCGCAGGTATTGCTGCTGCAAAGCCGCGATCTCGATCTGAATGCGAGCGCCAGTGCGCAGCCGGTACGCGCCGCGCAGAAATTACGGGTAGGGTAATGCGTCATGGCAATGCGTCTTAACGAGAACCTGGATGACAACGGCGAAATGCATGAAATCAACGTGACGCCGTTTATCGATGTCATGTTGGTTCTGCTGATTATCTTTATGGTGGCTGCGCCGCTGGCGACGGTGGACGTCAAGGTGAATCTGCCCGCTTCTACCAGTACGCCACAGCCGCGTCCGGAAAAACCGGTTTATCTGTCGGTGAAAGCGGATAACACCATGTTTATCGGTAACGATCCGGTGACGGATGATACGATGATTGCCGAGCTAACGGCCCTGACGGAAGGGAAAAAGGATACTACGATTTTCTTCCGTGCGGATAAAACCGTAGAGTATGAAACCCTGATGAAAGTGATGGATATGCTGCATCAGGCGGGCTATCTCAAGATTGGTTTGGTCGGCGAAGAGACCGCGAAAGCGAAATAAATATTCTGCTGATACTGTAGGCCGGGTAAGGCGAAGTCGCCACCCGGCTTTTTTTATTGCCTAAGATGGCGCCTTGCTTAACAGAATTGCGCCACCTTAATCGACTTCATGCGTTAGCCTAAATGTTCCCCGCCGCACACGCCGTGCACTTCTGCGGTAACGTAACTTGATTCCTGGCTTGCCAGATAGACATACACCGGCGCCAGCTCTGCCGGTTGACCGGCCCGCTTCATTGGCGTCTGCTGGCCAAACTGCGGAATTTTATCCTGTGTTTGGCCGCCGGAAATTTGCAGCGCTGTCCAGATAGGGCCAGGCGCGACAATATTCACGCGAATTCCTTTTTCCGCCACCTGTTTCGCCAGGCCGCGGCTGTAATTAAGGATTGCCGCCTTGGTTGCCGCATAATCCAGCAGGTGCGGACTGGGCTGATACGCCTGGATAGACGACGTTGTGATAATACTGGCGCCTTTTGGCAGCAGCGGAATCGCTTCCTGGGTTATCCAGAACAGGGCAAAAACGTTAACGGCGAAGGTTTGCTGAAATTGCTCGCTGGTCAGATCTTTTATCTCCGGGATTGCCGTCTGTTTACCGGCTACCAGCGCCAGAATGTCCAGCCCGCCCAGCGCTTCACGCGCCTTATGGACCAGCGAACGGGCGAAAGATTCGTCGCTAAGATCGCCTGGCAATAACACCGCTTTACGGCCGCACTCCTCAATCAGCGCTTTAACCTGCTGAGCGTCCTCTTCTTCCGCTGGCAGGTAGTTGATCGCGACATCTGCGCCTTCACGCGCGTAAGCGATAGCGGCAGCGCGCCCAATCCCGGAGTCGCCCCCTGTCACCAGCGCCTTACGATCTTTAAGGCGACCACTGCCGACATAACTTTTTTCACCACAGTCAGGAACAGGCGTCATTTTCGCCTGGACGCCGGGCGCCGGCTGTTTTTGCTTAGGATACTCGCCGGTGTAATACTGCGTGGTAGGGTCGTATAGATGAGACATTGAGCTTCTCCCTTCAGGTTGAACACCCTTTAAGCGTAGACACTTTTACTACCGTAAGAGGGAGAATCAGAACGATCCTTATGCTTCGCCCGTATTCACAACAGAGTTAACTAGCCATGAAGGTTATTTTTCTTGCCGTGCGACGGTGGTGACGTTGCGCGTCCGGTAGTCGCCATCGGAAAGCTTACGCATCAGACGTAAGGTTGCCGTCTCGCGAGCCAGCAGATGCTGCCAGTCACTTTCAAGACGAGACATAATTTTGTCTCGTAATTCAGGATGCTGCTCGATAATGGCATTGATGGTCGCGCCATAAATCTCCTCTTTGACCTGTAACGCATACATCTCCCGTCGGTTTTGCCACTTCAGGCGCACTAACGCCGCCGGTATGGATACCTCCTCCTGCGTTACCTTTTCCAGGGTGGCATTTTTACTGGCGATTAGTGCTGCAAGATTTTGCTTTAAGATAAATTCATCACTTTTATGGTTGTCTAAAGCCAAATAAACGTTATTGTCTTCAACTTCTTTCATCTTTATCTTCCAGTGAATAAAATAGCGGCATATTGGTTTCGCGAGTGATTAAATTAAGCCAAATGGCATTGCCTTTTTCATTTATCATTGCGGTTTTATCCGCCAGTATTTTACTTAGCGTTTGGGCATCAATATCGCCTTCTGCCTGTAGTGCGTTTATCAGGCGGGCAAACGTTTCAATTTTAGCCACACAATACAGACGTTCTTTAATATGACGGTCGCGTTCTTCAAATAATACGTTTCTGTGTTGCCCGGCAGCGTTAGCGCTAATTAAAATATCGGGCTCGTAATCGCTGAGTTTTGTCTTTCCCTTAGGCAAATTTTTACTGTTTTCTGTGGCTTCAGGGGGCGGCGATGACAGGCGAAAATGAGAGGAAACCAGATGCTCAGGAAGCATGACTAAATATCCTTTACGATCAGTGGTATACTATTTTTAATAGTGTAGGTTTCGTTGACAATAACATGGCGTAATTTTAAAATCAAAAAAAATGGAGCCTGCTATGAACAGTATTTTTTATTCTGTTATTATATTGCTATTACTGACCGGCGCGATACTCTTCCTGATGTGGGAGGTTAATAAAAAACGTCCTGGTGGAAAAATCGTAAATTTAAATCAAACTGAACCCATGACAAAGGAAGAGGGCGAAGATCATTTCTCAGTATTAATGAATTCGATAACGCCGGTATGGTACTGGCGCGTTAACCATGAATATATCGATTTCCTTCATGCAACGATAAAACGAATGACAATGACTGAGTTGAATGAAACGCCTGGATTATTTGACGCACAGCGTCGTTGCAGCGACCTTAACTCTGCCGTTTATAAGTATTACGACAATATTAAGAAGCGTTGTCTGAACGGAGAAAAGGTGCCGTATTCGGATTTGGACGTCCTTAATTTACGCCAGTGTTTTCGCGAGTTCAGTCTTGAAGCCTACCCGGCATTGGTCGCGCTGGTATGGCCGGAATATCAGCGCCCGCAGGTTAACCCGGATGAGATTTAGAGCCTATCCCATTAGGGCTATTTTACTTGCCATTTTGGACCTGGGCAGTGCTCGCCAAAACGCGTTAGCGTTTTGAACGCCGCTTGCGGCGGCCCGAAGGGCGAGCGTAGCGAGTCAAACCTCACGTACTACGTGTACGCTCCGGTTTTTGCGCGCTGTCCGTGTCCAAACTGGCTGCGCCAATAACGCCTGGTGGGATAGGCTCTTAACTGGCATGTTGATCTGATGTTGCATGGTTGAGATATACTGTTGCTGGTTTTAGTTACCTGACAGGTCCCTATGGAACGCTTTCTTGAAAATGTAATGTATGCGTCTCGCTGGCTGCTCGCGCCGGTGTATTTTGGCCTCTCTTTGGCGCTGATCGCTTTAGCGCTAAAATTTTTCCAGGAAATTCTACACGTTCTGCCGAACGTTTTTGCCCTGGCGGAGGCCGATCTGATCCTGGTGCTGTTATCGCTGGTTGATATGACGCTGGTTGGCGGATTGCTGGTAATGGTCATGTTCTCCGGGTATGAGAATTTTGTCTCTCAGCTGGATATCTCTGCGGGCAAGGAGAAGCTGAACTGGCTGGGGAAAATGGATGCGACGTCGCTAAAAAATAAGGTGGCGGCATCGATAGTCGCTATCTCTTCCATTCACCTGTTACGCGTGTTTATGGATGCGAAAAACGTCCCGGATAACAAATTAATGTGGTATGTCATCATCCATCTGACCTTTGTCCTGTCGGCGTTCGTTATGGGCTATCTGGACAGATTGACGCGGCATAACCATTGAGCCGCCGTCAACGGCGGGGCAGTCGGGCAAAGGACGCTGAGCCCGGCTGTAAAACAGCGCTTCTTTAACGGCGGATAACCGTCTCCCTGCAGCCTTACGCAATATTTTTACTACATCTATTCATTTACTCAGTAATAAGACTAAAAGATTTTCTCTGTGTTCACAGATATATAACATCTGCGGGTACGTAAACGGCGATAACTGTAAAAAAATGGAGAATGCATTATATATTCTCCGCGCCTTGCCGATAACGAGAGTGCGTCATCATCAGATGACTAATCTCTTATATTCAGCAAGGAAATTCATATGCGTTTGCTGCAAAACTTTACTATTCGTATGGTCATGCTGACGATACTGGGACTTTTTTGTCTACTCTGGTCGGGGGTGGGGTTATACAGCGTCCATGCTTTATCCGAAGTTTCGGAAGGAAATGATATTGACCGGCATCTTGTGCGGCAAATGACGGTGCTAAGCCAGGGTAACGATCAATATTTCCGCTTTGTTACCCGCCTTAGCCGCGCGATGGATGTAAAAATCGGCGGCGGCACGCCCGATTTTGCGCCCGCCCGGCAGTCGCTCGAGAATATGCGTCAGAAGCTGGAGGAGATGAAAGCGCTATCGCCAGGGCCGATGAACCCTGATATCTCAAGGGAGGTCTTGTCCAACTGGCAGGCCTTGCTGGAGAAAGGCGTCGTTCCTCAAATGCAACTGGCGCAGCAAGGATCGCTAACCGCCTGGAGCGAACATGCCAGTACGGTCACGCCCGCACTCAGTCGCGCGTTCGGCGCCAGCGCGGAACGGTTTAGTCATGAAGCTGGCGCCATGCTGGATAACACCCGCGTGATGGTCGATGGTAAAACCTATACCATCCGCATCCTGCTTATCACGGCGGTGATTCTGGGCATTGCTATCCTGATTTTTACCGATCGCTATCTGGTTGCAATGATGGTGAAACCGCTGGAGCGCATCCGTCAGCAATTTCAGCGCATCGCGCAAGGCGATCTTAGCCAGCCGATTGAAGCGTTGGGGCGTAACTGCGTAGGCCGGTTGGTGCCGCTACTACGCGCGATGCAGGACAGTTTACGCGAAGCCGTGAGTACGATCCGCGCCGGAAGCGACAATATCTGGCGCGGCGCGACGGAAATTTCTACCGGTAATAACGATCTCTCTTCCCGAACGGAAGAACAGGCCGCCGCGCTGGAAGAAACTGCCGCCAGCATGGAACAGCTTACCGCAACGGTGAAAATGAACGCCGAACACGCTCGCCAGGCGAGTCAGCTTGCGGATGCCGCCTCGCTAACGGCAGGAAAAGGCGGTGAACTGGTTTCCGATGTGGTAGAAACAATGGACGGTATTTCCGCCAGTTCGCAGCAGATCGCCGAAATTACTACCGTGATTAATAGTATTGCTTTCCAGACCAATATTCTGGCCTTGAACGCAGCGGTAGAAGCGGCCAGAGCGGGCGAGCAGGGACGTGGCTTCGCGGTGGTCGCCGGTGAGGTACGTAACCTGGCCAGCCGCAGCGCGGGGGCGGCGAAAGAAATTGAAGCTTTAATTGGCGAATCGGCACGTCGCGTAGCGCAGGGCGCGCAGTTGGTCCAGGAGACCGGCGCGACGATGGACGCCATCCTGCGCGGCGTCACGGAAGTGACGACGATTATGAAACAGATCGCGTCCGCCTCCGAAGAACAGAGTAAAGGTATTTCTCAGGTTGGCGTGGCGATCACGCAAATGGATAGCGTTACGCAACAAAACGCCGCGCTGGTTGAGCAGGTTTCCGCGGCGGCGGCGGCGCTGGAACGGCAGACGGAGGATTTGCAACGCTCCGTACAGCAGTTCCGGCTTTCCGCTAGTGAGCCGCAACAACGCGTAACGGCGAAAGCGGCGCCTGGCGTTCAGAGAATGGCGTCGGCTCCCGCACAGTCTACTGATGAATGGGTTGCCTTCTGATGTGAAGCAAAAAAGCGCGTAATGCGCTGGCCTTCATTTAACCAGTCGCTATATAATTTATTATATAGCGACTAAGGAGGTCAGATGAATAATCATTTTGGGAAAGGGTTAATGGCCGGGTTGCACGCGCCATATGCATATAGCGCGCATCATGCGGTGAATTTCTGTTCTGAGTATAAACGTGGCTTTGTATTGGGTTTTACACACCGTATGTTCGAAAAGACCGGCGATCGTCAACTTAGCGCGTGGGAGGCCGGAATTCTGACGCGTCGCTATGGTCTGGATAAAGAAATGGTGATGGATTTCTTTAAAGAGAATCATTCCGGGATGGCGGTTCGCTTCTTTATGGCCGGTTATCGACTCGAAGGTTGATCCAACAGGGGTATTATCTTGCTTTAATTAATTACACTATCGCCTCTTCCCTTCGTTTTACTGTTCCGTCGAAGTATTATGGCGCACATAACCATAAAAAAAGTGTGGTAAATGGCGTACCGATCGCAATAACTTCTTCGCGAACAGTGCAAAATAAAAGCCAGGTCTTCGTAACGGAATAACTATAAAATGACTGGAGATAATACTCTCATCACTTCTCACGGCATTAACCGTCGTGATTTCATGAAGCTTTGTGCAGCACTGGCCGCTACTATGGGGCTCAGTAGCAAAGCCGCCGCAGAAATGGCAGAATCGGTATCCAATCCACAGCGTCCGCCCGTTATCTGGATTGGCGCTCAGGAGTGTACCGGTTGTACCGAATCACTGCTTCGTGCTACACACCCAACCGTTGAAAACCTCGTTCTGGAGACCATCTCTCTGGAATACCACGAGGTACTTTCCGCCGCATTCGGTCACCAGGTCGAAGAAAACAAACATAACGCTCTGGAGAAGTATAAAGGGCAATATGTTCTGGTGGTGGATGGTTCTATCCCACTAAAAGATAACGGTATCTACTGCATGGTTGCCGGCGAGCCGATCGTGGATCACATCCGCAAAGCCGCTGACGGCGCAGCCGCGATTATCGCTATCGGTTCCTGCTCGGCATGGGGTGGCGTTGCTGCGGCTGGCGTAAACCCAACCGGCGCTGTCAGTCTGCAGGAAGTCTTACCGGGCAAAACGGTTATCAATATTCCAGGTTGTCCGCCAAACCCGCATAACTTCCTGGCGACCGTCGCGCATATCATCACTTACGGCACGCCGCCGAAGCTGGATGCGAAAAATCGTCCAACCTTTGCCTATGGCCGTCTGATTCATGAGCATTGCGAACGTCGTCCACACTTCGACGCAGGCCGTTTTGCCAAAGAATTTGGCGACGAAGGCCACCGTCAGGGCTGGTGTCTCTACCATCTTGGCTGTAAAGGGCCGGAAACCTGGGGCAACTGTTCTACGTTACAGTTCTGTGACGTTGGCGGCGTCTGGCCAGTGGCGATCGGTCATCCTTGCTATGGCTGTAACGAAGAAGGTATCGGCTTCCATAAGGGCATTCACCAGCTTGCTCATGTCGAAAACCAAACTCCGCGTTCAGAGAAACCTGACGTCAATATGAAAGAAGGCGGCAATATCTCTGCGGGCGCTGTCGGTCTGCTTGGCGGCGTAGTCGGTCTGGTTGCCGGCGTCAGCGTGATGGCGGTACGTGAACTGGGGCGTCAGCAAAAGAAAGATAACGCTGACTCACGGGGAGAATAACCGTGAACAGACGTGACTTTATTAAAGCAGCCTCCGGTGGAGCATTGCTGTTGGGCGCCGCGCCGTCTGTCAGCCATGCGGCTGCAGAAAACCGTCCGCCGATTCCAGGTTCGCTGGGTATGCTGTATGACTCCACTCTGTGCGTGGGCTGTCAGGCCTGCGTCACAAAGTGTCAGGATATCAACTTCCCGGCGCGTAACCCGGAAGGGGAGCAGACCTGGTCGAACAACGACAAGCTGTCGCCGTATACCAATAACATTATTCAGGTATGGCGTAGCGGTACGGGCGTGAACAAAGATCAGGAAGAGAACGGCTATGCCTACATCAAGAAACAGTGTATGCACTGCGTCGATCCTAACTGCGTTTCCGTTTGTCCGGTGTCGGCGCTGAAAAAAGATCCGAAAACCGGCATCGTCCACTATGACAAAGATGTCTGCACCGGCTGCCGTTACTGTATGGTCGCCTGCCCGTACAACGTACCTAAGTACGACTACAACAACCCGTTTGGCGCGCTTCACAAGTGTGAGTTGTGTAACCAGAAAGGCGTTGAGCGTCTGGATAAAGGCGGTTTGCCTGGGTGCGTGGAAGTTTGTCCGGCAGGGGCCGTCATTTTCGGTACTCGTGAAGAGCTGATGGCGGAAGCGAAAAAACGTCTGGCCCTCAAACCAGGCAGTGAATATCACTATCCGCGCCAGACGTTGAAAACGGACGACACCTATCTGCATACGGTGCCTAAATACTACCCACACCTCTACGGTGAAAAAGAGGGCGGTGGTACTCAGGTGCTGGTGCTGACAGGCGTTCCTTATGAAGATCTGGATCTGCCGAAGCTGGATGACCTTTCAACCGGAGCGCGCTCCGAGCATGTTCAACACACGCTTTATAAAGGCATGATACTACCCCTGGCTGCGCTGGCGGGCTTAACCGTGCTGGTTCGTCGTAATAGCAAAAACGACCATCACGATGGAGGAGACGATCATGAGTCATGATCCAAAACCGCTGGGCGGAAAAATCATCAGTAAACCGGTCATTATTTTTGGACCGTTAATCGTCCTGTGTATGCTCCTTATCGTGAAGCGTCTGGTCTTCGGGTTGGGCTCCGTTTCCGACCTGAACGGCGGTTTCCCGTGGGGCGTCTGGATTGCCTTTGACCTGTTGATCGGCACCGGCTTTGCCTGCGGCGGTTGGGCGTTGGCATGGGCGGTGTATGTCTTTAACCGTGGGCAATACCATCCGTTGGTGCGCCCGGCGTTGCTGGCAAGCTTGTTTGGTTACTCGCTGGGCGGCCTGTCGATCACTATCGACGTCGGTCGTTACTGGAACCTGCCGTACTTCTACATTCCAGGTCACTTCAACGTGAACTCGGTACTGTTTGAGACGGCGGTCTGTATGACCATCTACATCGGCGTGATGGCGCTGGAGTTTGCGCCTGCCCTGTTTGAACGTCTGGGCTGGAAAGTGTCGCTCAAGCGTCTGAATAAGGTGATGTTCTTTATTATCGCGCTGGGCGCGCTGTTGCCGACGATGCACCAGTCCTCAATGGGGTCATTGATGATCTCGGCGGGCTATAAAGTGCATCCGCTATGGCAAAGCTATGAAATGTTGCCGCTGTTCTCGGTTCTGACCGCGTTTATCATGGGCTTCTCCATTGTCATATTTGAGGGTTCGCTGGTTCAGGCAGGTCTGAAAGGAAACGGTCCGGATGAGAAAAATTTGTTTGTTAAGCTGACGAATACCATCAGCGTGCTGCTGGCGATTTTCGTCGTCCTGCGCTTTGGCGAACTGATTTATCGCGACAAGCTGTCCTATGCGTTTGCCGGCGATTTTTACTCCGCTATGTTCTGGATTGAAGTCGTCCTGATGGTCTTCCCGTTAGTGGTGCTGCGTGTGGCGAAACTGCGTAATGACTCTCGTATGCTGTACCTGTCGGCGCTGAGCGCGCTGTTGGGCTGCGCGACGTGGCGTCTGACCTATTCGCTGGTGGCATTCAACCCGGGTGGCGGCTACCACTACTTCCCAACCTGGGAAGAATTGTTGATTTCTATTGGTTTTGTGGCCATTGAGATTTGTGCATACATCGTACTCATTCGTCTACTGCCGATACTTCCTCCTTTAAAACAAAACGATCATAATCGTCATGAGGCGAGCAAAGCATGAGCCAGAGAATTACTATTGATCCGGTAACCCGTATTGAGGGTCATTTACGCATTGACTGCGAAATTGAGAACGGCGTCGTATCCAAAGCATGGGCGTCCGGCACCATGTGGCGCGGTATGGAAGAGATCGTGAAGAACCGCGATCCGCGCGATGCGTGGATGATTGTGCAGCGTATTTGCGGCGTTTGTACGACAACTCACGCGATCTCCTCCGTTCGTGCGGCAGAAAGCGCGCTGAATATTGATGTTCCCGTCAACGCGCAGTATATCCGTAATATTATTCTGGCGGCGCATACCACCCATGACCACATTGTCCATTTCTACCAGCTCTCTGCGCTGGACTGGGTGGACATTACCTCTGCGCTGAAAGCCGATCCGGAAAAAGCTTCTGCGATGCTGGATGGCGTGTCGAGCTGGCACCTGAACAGCGCGCAAGAGTTCACGAAAGTTCAGAACAAGATCAAGGATCTTGTCGCCAGCGGTCAGTTAGGTATTTTCGCCAACGGCTACTGGGGGCACCCGGCAATGCAGTTACCGCCGGAGGTCAACCTGATTGCGGTCGCCCACTATCTGCAGGCGCTGGAATGTCAGCGTGACGCTAACCGCGTGGTGGCGTTGCTGGGCGGTAAATCGCCGCATATCCAGAACCTGGCGGTCGGTGGGGTGGCGAACCCGATCAATCTCGACAGCATCGGTACGTTGAACCTTGAACGCCTGATGTACATCAAATCGTTTATCGATAAGCTGAGCGATTTTGTCGAGCAGGTGTATAAAGTGGATACCGCAGTCATCGCGGCCTACTATCCGGAATGGCTGGAGCGTGGCAAAGGCGCGGTGAACTACCTGAGCGCGCCGGAATTCCCGACCGACGGTAAAAACGGCAGTTTCCTGTTCCCGGGCGGTTACATTACCAATGCCGATCTGTCGACATACCGTCCGATCACCTCTCACTCCGACGAATTCCTGATTAAAGGTATTCAGGAGAGCGCGAAGCACGCCTGGTACAAAGATGAAGCGCCGCAGGCGCCGTGGGAAGGCACTACGATCCCGGCTTACGACGGTTGGTCGGATGACGGTAAATACTCATGGGTCAAGTCGCCGACATTCTACGGCAAAACCGTCGAAGTCGGGCCGCTGGCGAACATGCTGTGTAAACTGGCTGCAGGTCGTGAATCCACCCAGACCAAGCTCAATGAAATCATTGCGCTTTATCAGAAGCTGACCGGCAAAACGTTGGAAATGGCGCAACTTCACTCTACGCTGGGTCGTATCATCGGGCGTACCGTTCACTGTTGTGAACTGCAAAACATATTGCAGGATCAATACAACGCGCTGATTGTAAATATCGGCAAAGGTGATTACACCACGTTTGTAAAGCCGAACATTCCGGCGACGGGCGAGTTCAAGGGCGTGGGCTTCCTGGAGGCGCCGCGCGGTATGCTGTCTCACTGGATGGTGATTAAAGACGGTATTATCAGTAACTATCAGGCAGTGGTGCCATCGACCTGGAACTCAGGTCCGCGTAACTTCAACGATGACGTGGGGCCGTACGAACAGTCGCTGGTCGGTACGCCGATCGCCGATCCGGCGAAGCCGCTGGAAGTGGTACGTACCATCCACTCCTTCGACCCTTGCATGGCGTGCGCGGTACACGTGGTGGACGCCGATGGCAATGAAGTGGTCTCGGTGAAGGTTTTGTAATGCGGATATTAGTCTTAGGGGTCGGCAATATTTTGCTGACCGATGAAGCCATCGGGGTGCGTATTGTTGAAGCGTTAGAGCAACGATACACCCTGCCGGATTTCGTTGAGATTCTGGATGGCGGTACGGCGGGAATGGAACTTCTTGGCGATATGGCGAGTCGGGATCATTTGATCATTGCCGACGCCATCGTGTCGAAAAAGAACGCGCCGGGAACCATTATGGTACTGCGCGACGATGAAGTTCCAGCGCTGTTCACCAACAAAATCTCCCCCCATCAGCTTGGACTGGCCGACGTATTGTCGGCCCTCCGCTTTACCGGCGAGTTTCCGAAGAAGTTGACCCTGGTCGGCGTTATTCCACAGTCGCTGGAACCGCACATCGGCTTAACGCCAACCGTCGAGGCGATGATTGAACCTGCGCTTGAGCAGGTTCTTGCTGCGCTGCGTGAATCCGGCGTCGAAGCAATTCCTAAGGAGACGGCGCATGTCTGAAACGTTTTCCGGATTCGACACGGCGCCCGTCGCCCGGGTTCAGGCGGCGTTTGAAGAGATAGCCCATCGTTCGATGCACGATCTTTCGTTTCTGCATCCGACTATGCCTGTGCATGTCTCTGATTTTACGTTGTTTGAAGGACAATGGACGGGCACGGTAATTACGCCGTGGATGTTAAGCGCATTAATCTTCCCTGGCCCGGACCAGATCTGGCCCGGGCGTACCGTCGGTGAAAAACTCGGTCTGCAACTGCCTTATGGCACGATGACCTTTACCGTTGGCGAACTGGAAGGCGTTTCGCAATATCTTGCCTGCTCGTTGATGTCGCCGCTTTCCCGTAGCCTGTCGCCGGAAGAGGGCGTCCGGCTGGCGGATGACTGCGCGCGGATGCTGTTATCCCTGCCGGTAAGCAATCCTGATGCGCCGCAGACAAGTCGACGTGCGTTGCTGTTTGGCCGTCGGAGCTGTGAGAATGCATGAGCTGTCTCTTTGCCAAAGCGCCGTTGAAATTATTCAGCAGCAGGCAGAACAGCACGGCGTGGCGCGCGTCACCGGCGTATGGCTGGAGATAGGCGCGCTTTCGTGCGTTGAAGAGCGCGCGGTTCGTTTCAGCTTTGACATCGCCTGCCAGGGGACTTTAGCGCAAGGGTGCGAATTGCACATTGACTACAGACCGGCCCAGGCCTGGTGCTGGGATTGCAGTCAGGTGGTGGAAATTCTCAGGCATGACGCGCAATGTCCGCATTGTCATGGCGATCGCCTGCGGGTGGATACCGGCGATTCGTTGAAAGTAAAAAGTATTGAGGTCGAATAACCCGCATTTTATTTCAGGTGGTTAATTATGTGTATTGGCGTCCCCGGTCAGGTGCTGGCCGTCGGAGATGATATTCACCAGCTTGCGCAGGTGGAAGTGTGTGGCATCAAACGTGATGTCAATATTGCTCTGATTTGTGAAGGTAAGCCAGCCGATCTGGTAGGGCAATGGGTATTGGTACACGTTGGTTTTGCGATGAGCATCATTGACGAAGACGAAGCGAAAGCCACGTTAGATGCGCTGCGCCGCATGGAGTACGACATCACCAGCGCGTGATCCCTTAATCACCTCTATTATATCGCTCTATAATCGTTGTATAATTATTTATATATCGATTGTGGGGCGAAACCTATGAATAAATTTTTGCGCCAGCTCTCTCTGCTGGCGTTGCTTTTTTGCTGGCCGTTAATGTCACAGGCGGCGCGTACTTTTACCGATCAACTTGGCCGCCAGGTCACGGTTCCGGACACCGTCGACAGAGTGGTGGTGCTCCAGCATCAAACGCTCAATCTCCTTGTACAGATGAATGCCACTGACAAAATCGTTGGGGTCATGGCGAACTGGAAACAGCAATTAGGCGACGGCTATGCGCGTCTGGCGCCGGAACTGGCACAAAAAGTCTCGCTGGGCGATCTAACGCACGTTGATCCTGAAAAACTGGTGGCGCTGCGCCCGCAGGTGGTGTTTGTCACGAATTACGCTCCGCAGGAGATGATCGACAAGATCAGCCGTCTTGGCATTCCGGTAGTGGCGATTTCGCTGCGCCATGATATTGCTGGCGAGCAGGCTAAAATGAACCCGACCCTGGCCGATGAAGAGCAGGCTTATAATCGCGGGCTGCGTGAAGGAATAACGCTGATTGGCGATATCGTCAATAAACCGCAAGAGGCGAAAGCGCTGATTGAGGCGATGGATAAAGGTCGCAAGATGGTCAGCGACCGTTTGCAGTCGGTTCCTGAAAATGAGCGGGTTCGCGCCTATATGGCGAATCCGGAGCTGACCACCTACGGTTCCGGTAAATATACCGGTCTGATGATGGCCCATGCGGGGGCGCTGAATGTAGCGGCATCCTCGGTGAAAGGCTTTAAGCAGGTGACAATGGAGCAGGTGATCGCCTGGGATCCACAGGTGATCTTTGTCCAGAATCGCTATCCAAAGGTCGTCAATGAGATCCTGCACAATCCCCAGTGGCAGGTCATTGACGCGGTGAAGCATCATCGGGTTTACCTGATGCCGGATTATGCCAAAGCCTGGGGATATCCGATGCCGGAGGCGGTGGGAATCGGCGAACTGTGGATGGCGAAAAAACTCTATCCGGAAAAATTCCACGATATTGACATGCAAAAGGCCGCTAACGACTGGTATCAACGTTTTTACCGTACTGACTATCAGGGCGTACAGTGATGCGAATACTGGCTGCGGGGAGCTTGCGCGTCGTCTGGCCGCAGCTAATGACGGCGTTTCAGGCGGATGCGGTATGTGATTTCGGTCCGGCGGGGCTGTTACGTGAACGCATCGAAGCGGGCGAAGCGTGCGACTTTTTTGCTTCGGCGAACCTGGCGCATCCGCAGGCGCTGCTGGAAAGCGGGCGGGCGCTGCGGGTCGCGCCTTTTACGACGAACCGTTTGTGTCTGAGCGTGCGGGCACAGGCGATGCGTGAAGGCGAGGACTGGCTGTCGCTATTAACCCGGCGGGATCTGCGGATCGGCACCTCAACAGCAGGTTGCGATCCTTCCGGCGATTATACGCAGCAGCTTTTTTCGCGGATGGGCAAGGAGGGCGAAGCGGTCCGAAAACGCGCGGTAGCGCTGGTTGGCGGCAGGCAGACTTTGCCGTTACCGGCGGGCCGGCTGGCGGCGGAATGGCTCATCAATCATGATTACACCGATATCTTTATCGGCTATGCCAGCTATGCTCCCAGGCTACGGCAGGTTAATTTGCTGCGAGTGGTTGATATCCCGGAACCTTATAATCCCGTGGCTGAATATGGCTTTGCCTGCCTGAGCGAGCAGGGAAAAACGCTTGCCGACTTTTTACTGTCAGCACGGGCGAGGTTGATTCTCATGCAACATGGGTTTAGTGAAGCGCCGAATATGACACACTCGCAGAACTGATAAGCGAAGCGTCAGCAGGGAATACCATGCCGGATGACGACATTACTACCTCATCCGGCATCATGGTTTAACTTTGACGTTTATCTTCGGTATTGTTTTCGAAGTCGCTGGCGTCATGGCGTTCGTGAAGCTGTTCGTTCAATGGGCCGTTGGTCCGGTTGACAATGCGCCCCCGCTTTACCGCCGGACGTTCGGCTACCTGCTTCGCCCAGCGTTGTACGTTTTGATAACTTCCGGCATCCAGAAACTCCGCTGCATCATAGACATTCCCCAGCACCACGTTGCCGAACCACGGCCAGATGGCCATATCGGCAATAGTGTACTCTTCTCCCGCGACATACGGGTGGTGAGCTAACTGCTTATCCAGCACGTCCAGCAGACGCTTGGCTTCCATGGTGAAGCGATTAATGGCGTACTCAATTTTTACCGGCGCATAATGATAGAAATGACCGAAACCGCCACCGAGGAACGGCGCCGCGCCCTGTAGCCAGAACAACCAGTTAAGGGTTTCTGTGCGCTTAGCCAGATCCTGCGGCAGGAAATGGCCAAACTTATCCGCCAGATAAACAAGAATTGCGCCCGACTCAAAAACTCGAATCGGCGGGTTGTGTGAGTTATCGCGCAGCGCCGGGATTTTTGAGTTCGGATTGATGTCAACAAAGCCGCTGGAGAACTGATCGCCCTCGCCG
Source organism: Salmonella sp. NW884 (assembly GCF_051700745.1). Classification (NCBI taxonomy): domain Bacteria; kingdom Pseudomonadati; phylum Pseudomonadota; class Gammaproteobacteria; order Enterobacterales; family Enterobacteriaceae; genus Salmonella; species Salmonella sp. NW884. The sequence goes on from NZ_JAMMDE010000002.1 coordinate 249,507, forward strand.
ATGCGAATCAACCAGGCGTCATATTCGGCGCCGGTCACGCCCAGCGCCAGGAGCTCTTCCAGCATAATAGTCACTTTCTGGCCGTTAGGCGTCCCCAGCGAATAAAGCTGTAACGGATGTTTGCCGACGGGCAGCGTTTTGTCGTGCGTCGGGCCGGAAACCGGGCGATTAATGTTAGCGAACGCGCCGCCGCCGGATTTATCCCACGTCCAGACTTTTGCGGGTTGATAAGTATTATCTGCCATATTGACCTGCCTTCACAGTGGTGGTGTTGAAGCAGTGTAGCAGCTTGCTAGTCGGACATTTAACCGATTGGGACATTCCGGCGAGTGAAATTTTAACCTTCTGGCCTCAGTGTGCCTTATTGAGGTGTATGATTATGTCGACCTCTGTCCGGTTAGTGTCACAGAGCAGACAATCAGAGCGAAATCACGCCAGGCTGCTCAGGCGGTCTTGTTTTGAGGTAAGTGCATGAGCAAAGGAACCACCAGTCAGGATGCCCCCTTCGGGACATTATTGGGTTACGCCCCCGGCGGCGTAGCGATCTACTCTTCAGATTACAATTCCCTCGATCCGTGGGACGACGACGACGCAGCTTTTCGTAGCTACATCGACGATGAATACATGGGGCATAAATGGCAGTGCGTGGAATTTGCCCGCCGTTTTCTCTTTCTGAATTATGGCGTTGTTTTTACTGACGTCGGCATGGCCTGGGAAATTTTCTCGCTGCGTTTTCTGCGCGAGGTCGTGAATGACAATATTTTGCCTTTGCAGGCCTTCCCGAACGGTTCGCCGCGCGCGCCGGAGGCCGGGGCGTTGCTCATCTGGCAAAAGGGCGGCGAGTTTAACGAAACCGGGCACGTCGCGATTATCACCCAACTCCTGGATAACAAAATTCGCATTGCTGAGCAAAACGTTATCCACACGCCATTGCCGCCAGGGCAGCAGTGGACTCGCGAACTGGAAATGGTCGTAGAAAACGGGTGTTACACCCTGCGCGACACCTTTGATGACACGACGATTTTAGGCTGGATGATCCAGACCGACGACACGCAATACAGTTTGTCACAGCCTGACATCGCGAATCAGTCGCTGGCGATTCGCAGCGCAAGACTGCCAGAGAAAGGTCAGTTTGACGGTCCGTGGCTGGATGAGCGCGATCCGTTACAAAAAGCCTATGTACAGGCGAACGGACACGTTATCAATCAGGACCCGTACCAGTATTTTACCATCACCGAGAGCGCTGAACAGGAGCTTATCAAAGCGACCAATGAGTTGCATTTGATGTACCTGCACGCCACGGACAAAGTTTTAAAAGACGATAATCTGCTGGCGCTATTCGATATCCCCAAAATTCTTTGGCCGCGCCTGCGCCTCTCCTGGCAGCGTCGTCGTCACCATATGATCACCGGTCGTATGGATTTCTGCATGGATGAACGCGGGCTGAAAGTCTATGAATACAATGCCGATTCCGCATCATGCCATACCGAAGCGGGATTAATTCTCGAAAAATGGGCTGAGCAGGGCTATACCGGTAAAGGGCATAACCCGGCGGAGGGCTTAATTAACGAGCTGGCAGGCGCCTGGAAACACAGTAAAGCGCGTCCTTTCGTTCATATCATGCAGGATGATGATATCGAGGAGGACTATCACGCGCAGTTTATGCAGCAGGCGCTGCATCAGGCCGGTTTCGCGAGCAAAATTCTCCGCGGGCTGGGCGAGTTGCGCTGGGATGACGCCGGGCAGTTGATCGATGGCGACGGACGGCTGGTAAATTGTGTCTGGAAAACCTGGGCGTGGGAAACGGCGATGGAGCAGATACGCGAAGTCAGCGAGACGGAGTATGCCGCAGTGCCTATTCGTACCGGGCACCCGGAAAATGAAGTCCGGCTGATTGATGTATTACTGCGCCCGGAAGTGTTGGTGTTTGAACCGCTGTGGACGGTGATCCCGGGTAACAAAGCGATCCTGCCCATCCTGTGGTCGCTCTTCCCGCATCATCGCTATTTGCTCGACACGGATTTTACCGTTAACGATGAGCTGGTGCAGACCGGCTATGCGGTAAAACCGATTGCCGGACGTTGCGGTAGTAATATTGATTTGGTGAGCCATCAGGAAGAACTCCTGGATAAAACCAGCGGCAAGTTCGCCACGCAGAAAAATATCTATCAGCAGTTGTGGTGCCTGCCGAAGGTCGCCGGGAAGTATATTCAGGTCTGTACGTTTACCGTGGGCGGTAACTACGGCGGTACGTGCCTGCGCGGCGATGATTCATTAGTCATTAAAAAAGAGAGCGATATTGAACCGTTAATCGTCATCAAAGCGTAACGGGGTCATTCTCGTCGGGATATCGGCGTTGGCGCCGATATCCCGCCTGTTGTGTTTACCAACGAACGGCTGTCAGCTTGCCATTTACTGGTAACATATGAGAAATAATATCACAAATTATTCTTAACTTTTCTGACGCAGGCGGTGACGCTCGCCGCGTTGGCGCATCCGTTTCCTGATTTTCGTCTAATCGGTACTTTTGCGGCTGGTTACGCCGCCCCTATCCCTTTGGATTTCGGTCATGCCTGTTTGGCTGGTAAACGGACAGCATAATATATTGATGAGTCCAAATGATATTATTGGTCATATAAAAAGTTTACGTTAGGTTATTTTTCTATTGCAAAAGTTTGCGTTTAAACCCTGTCTGCAATCTTCGGGCCGAGATATAGATACACCTAAGTAAATGCAGTTAATTATTATTCAGCTATTATTGTCAGCCTTGTAAATAATATTCCCGTATAAAGCGAAGCGACTTCCATCATGACTATTAATGGTATTGTTGAATAGTTTACCTTGTAATTATTTAAGTTTGGTGGACGTTTTGTCTTATTCTGGTGAACGTATGGTTATGGCAGGTGACAGCCGATTTTTCATTATGTTAGCATGAGTTGATAATACTTTATCCAGGCATAGATCAGGATGTCCACATATAATAAGGAGAATGGTATATGTTTAAAAAAGTATTAGGCTTGCGCCACTGGAATAATAATGTTGTAAAAATACCGCCGCCAGCAGAATCTGGCGCTAATGCGTCTGACGTGGTGGTGGATACTCCTGAGCCTTATGAGCGGATACTGTGTCAAAAAATTCTGATGGGGATCTCGACGATCGATATCATTCGTAATGCCATCATTAAGTCCTGTGAGCAGCTCAACATTGAAAAAGAACGCATTAATGAACTTAACGAACAGAATGATAAAGCCAGAAGTTCATTAAAATCGCTCGTGGAATTTATCACCGAAATTGGCACGACTTCATCGGATATTGGCTGTCGTATGGGCGACTTAAATACCTCCTTAACGCAAATTAATGCGTGTATTAAAGAGATACAGAAGATCGCTAACCAGACCAATTTGATAGCGATTAACTCCGCGATCGAGGCCGCGCGCGTAGGGGATGCCGGGCGTGGTTTTAGCGTTATTTCGAAAGAGGTGAAAAACCTGTCCGAAGATGTTAAACACAGTTCGAAAAGCGTCAGTACGTTAACCTCTGTAATCAAAGATAATACGGCCAGAGTGAGTGAGGTGCTGGATAACCAACAGCCGGTTATTGATAATATTACGACTAACATAAATCAAATTGTGGAGTCTATTGGCATCGTCATCGATAAATCGCTGAGCATGAAATCGGTCATGCAGTACATCTCTACGGTGCAGTTTTTGAATATTGTCAAAGTTGACCATGTTATCTGGAAAATGGAAGTCTACAAATTACTCTTAAATAAAGACATAAACAGTAAAATAACGATGCACGATCAGTGTCGGCTGGGGAAATGGTACTACGGTTTTGAAGGGCAGCAGTTTAGCAATTACTACAGTTTCCGTAGTCTGGAAGCGCCGCATAAAGAGGTGCATACCGCTGGTCACTCTGCGCTGAACTATTTTGCCGCAGGCGATATGAATGCGATGTCGCAAGAACTCGACAGAATGGAGCGATCCAGTAATGAGGTGGTTAACCAGCTGGAAATGCTGGCTGTCGATTTATTAAAAGAAACCACACTGTGAAGTCATGAGTTATTACCGTATAACCAACAGGAGCCATCATCAACAGGACTGATGTATCACACTTTCTGCACTGGAGTTATTCCGGACAGAGAAAAGAAGCATGACGCAGAAGATGGCTGTGTTTGTTCACCCGAATCACTTACCTTAGTAAGTGATTCGGGATTAATCAGCAACCTCTTTGCTTTTTATCGGCGGCCAGACTTTGGCTGGAAAAGTGCGTTACTGCTAAATTTCTCACTCTCTTACCGCCTTCCTGCCCCTCGAAATACCTGAAACCTGTGCTCACAGATTAATAGCGATTATTTAATCGTGAAATAACGCTGGGCATTATTGAAGCAGATATCCTGAACCATACGGCTTAGCATCGCTTCATCATCAGGAATCTCTCCGTCCTGCGCCCACTGTCCCAGCAGGTTACAGAGAATACGACGGAAATATTCATGTCGCGTATAAGAAAGGAAACTGCGGGAGTCGGTCAGCATCCCGACAAACTGACTTAACAGTCCCATTTGCGACAGTTGCTCCAGTTGGCGCAGCATCCCGTCTTTCTGATCGTTAAACCACCAGCCGGAACCAAACTGCACTTTTCCGGCAATTCCCGGCCCCTGGAAGTTACCGATCATGGTCGCCAGGACTTCGTTATCACGTGGGTTCAGGCAATAGAGGATAGTCTTGGGCAGTTCATTGGTCACATCCATACTGTCGAGCAAACGGGAGAGCGCCCAGCTAATGTTATTATCGCCAATGGAGTCAAAGCCGGTATCCGGCCCCAGCAGGCGGAACATACGGGTATTATTGTTACGGATCGCGCCAATATGTAGCTGCATCACCCAGCCGCGCGCGGCGTACTGACGGCCCAGCCAGACCAGCACCGCCGTGGTAAACTGGGCGATCTCAAGTTCGCTCAGCGTTTCGCCAGCCAGACGTTTGCCCAGAATGGCGTCAAGCTGCGCGTCGTCGGGCACCGGCGCAAATCGCAGCGTTTCAATGCCATGATCCGACGCGCGGCAGCCGCAGGCGGCGAAATGGTCGAGACGGCGAGTGAGCGCCTGACGTAAATCGTCGAAACGGGTAATGCTGACATCTGCCGCCGCTTCCAGTTTCCCCAGATAATCGACAAAGCCGTCCAGTTCGATTTTGAAAACTTTGTCGGGGCGCCAGCTTGGCGCGACTTCAATATCAATGCTGTCGTCGGCGGCTATCTGGCGGTGATATTCCAGAGAATCTATCGGGTCGTCGGTGGTTCCGACCATCCGCACATTCATCTGCTGCATAATACCACGCGCGGAAAAGGCCGGTGTCGCCAGTTTCTCATTACACTGCGTCCAGATACTTTCCGCGGTATCCGGTCCGAACAGCGTACCTGTAATGCCAAATGGACGGCGTAGTTCAAGGTGCGTCCAGTGATACAGCGGATTACCCAGAGTTTTTGGTACGGTATTGGCCCAGGCCATATATTTTTCATAATCGCTGGTCTCTTTGCCGGTGATCAGCGACTCATCCACGCCTGCGCTTCGTAGCGCTCGCCATTTATAGTGGTCGCCTTCCAGCCAGATCTGACCGAGGTTATCGAAACGGCGATCGTCGGCGATTTCCTGCGGACTTAAATGGCAGTGGAAGTCATAAATCGGCATGGGCGCGGCGTATTTATGGTACAGCGTGCGGGCAATGTCGTTTTTCAGTAGAAAATCTTCAGTCATAAACGTAGCCATGATTTATCTCCTTACTTAGCCAGCGCTTCTACCGTGGCTTTCGCGCCATTCTGCAATAGCTGTTGGTAAGCGTCGGTAACGGCTTGCACAAATTCGTGGTTCTTCGGCAGGTCGTTGCCAAAGATAGACTCGATGGCCAGTAGCCCGCGAACGCGTTCTTCCGGCGTCTGATATTGCTGATGAATCGCCTGATACTGTGCAAGCAGCGGATCGACGACATCAATGGTTTTACCTTGCTCATCGACACCGCCGACATAACGCATCCATCCGGCGACGCCCAGCGTCAGGCGGCGATAGTCATCGCCCTGTTGCAAGTGCAGACGTACCGGGTCCAACAAACGCTGCGGCAGTTTCTGACTGCCATCCATCGCGATCTGCCAGGTGCGGTGTTTCAACGAGGGGTTAGTGAAACGCGCGATCAACAAATTCGCATACCCTTCCAGATCGGTGCCTTCCGGCATTGATAACGTCGGCGCTTGTTCATCAAGCATCAGCGCCAGCGCCGCGCGACGGTAAGCCGGGTTGGTCATGGTATCGGCGATAGTGTCATACCCGCCGAGATAACCCAGATAGGCGAGGAAAGAGTGACTGCCGTTAAGCATACGCAGCTTCATCATTTCAAACGGTACGACGTCTGCAACGAATTGCGCGCCGACGGTGTCCCAGTCCGGGCGACCATTCACAAAGTTATCTTCGATGACCCACTGGCGGAAGGGTTCGCAGGCGATAGCGCAAGGATCATAAACCCCTAACTGGTCGGCAACCAGCTGTAGCGTCTCTTCGGTCGCCGCCGGAACAATGCGGTCAACCATGGTGCAGGGGAAGGTCACATTGTCGGCAATCCATGCGGCGAGGGCGGCATCGCGAGCTTTCGCCAGGCCGAGGACGGCAGCCTTCGCGACGTGACCATTCTCGCGCACGTTATCACACGACAGCACGGTAAAAGCTTTCAGTCCTTGCTCCCGGCGCATGTTTAGCGCTTCGACAATATAGCCAATGGCGGATTTAGGCTGCTGTGGATGGGCAAGATCGTTTTGGATCAGCGGGTTATTGACATCAAGCTCGCCGCTGGCGGGGTCGGTGCAGTAGCCTTTTTCGGTCACGGTTAAGGAGACGATGGCGGTTTCCGGGCGCGCCATTGCCGCCAGAATCCCTGCATGGCCGTCGAATTCAGGGTGCAGCGCTTCTTTCATTGAACCGATAATTTTCAGTTCGGTGCTTTCTGCGCCGCGTTCTGCAACGGTGTACAGCAGATTTTGCGCTTTCAGGTTCGCGATCAGCCGCGCGTCGTTACCCGGCATCAGGTTCACTTCACAAATGCCCCAGTCGCTGTCGCTCTTTTCCAGTAGATGATGGGTAAAGAGCGCCTGGTGCGCGCGGTGAAACGCCCCGCAGCCCAGATGCACAATACGGGATACCAGACGTGATTTGTCCCAGTTTGGGCGGGCGACGGAAACCTGGGCGGTGGCGATATTCTGTTCCATTGCAAACTCCTGTCATTCGACGTCTTCGCCCGCGATCTCCGGGGCGAGGCATGTTGCTATTGCATTGAGTAGGGGAAATCGCATGACGCGTCGCGCCATGCGAAAGAAGGTTATTTGCTAAAGAAAGCGCGCTGGATAGCCAGTTCGACGCCGCGGACTTCCGCAAGCCCTTTCAGACGGCCAATGGCGGAATAACCCGGATTCGTTTTCTTCTTCAGATCGTCCAGCATCTGATGACCGTGGTCCGGGCGCATTGGGATCAGATCGTCGCTACCTTCGGCTTTACGACGGTGCTCTTCTTCCACAATCGCTTTAACGACTTCATACATATCCACATCGCCGTGCAAATGGGCGGCCTCGTGGAAGGTCTTCGGATTCTCTTCGCGCAGCGTAGAACGCAGATGCGTAAAGTAGATGCGCGGACCAAATTGCTTGATCATATCAACCAGATCGTTGTCGGCGCGCACGCCGTAAGATCCGGTACACATGGTGAAGCCGTTCGCCATGCTATTAACGGTTTCCACCATCCATTGCATGTCTTCAATGGTAGAGACAATGCGCGGCAGGCCGAGAATAGGGCGCGGCGGATCGTCAGGGTGAACGGCCATACGCACGCCAACCTCGTCGGCAACCGGAATAATGGCTTTCAGGAAATAGGCAAAATGTTCACGCAGTTTTGCTTTATCGATATCTTTATACGTCGCCAGGTGTTGACGGAACTGATCCAGCGTATAGCCTTCTTCCGCGCCAGGTAAACCGGCAATAATGTTGCGGGTCAGACGTGCTTTGTCTTCCTCGCTCATGGTGGCGAAACGCCGCTCTGCCTGAGCAATCTCTTCTGCCGTATAGTCGGCTTCTGCTCCCGGACGCTTCAGGATGTGCAGTTCGAACGCGGCGAATTCAATCTGGTCAAAACGCAACGCTTTGGAACCATCCGGTAATACGTATTCCAGATCCGTACGTGTCCAGTCCAGCACCGGCATAAAGTTATAGCAAACCGTATAGATACCGCATTGCGCCAGGTTACGTAGCGTTTGCTGGTAGTTTTTGATCCATAAATCGTACTGACCGGTGTGGGTTTTGATGTCTTCGTGGATAGGTACGCTCTCTACCACAGACCACTCCAGACCCGCCTCTTCAACGATAGCTTTACGTTTCTGGATCTCGTCTACCGACCAAATTTCTCCATTCGGGATATGGTGTAACGCCGTTACCACGCCGGTTGCGCCAGCCTGGCGTACATCTGACAGCGTTACCGGGTCGTTAGGTCCGTACCAGCGCCAGGTTTGTTTCATATCTCGTTTCCTCTTCTTGCGATAACGTCTTCGTGGTTGACCCATTGCCAGCCAACATCGAAACGTGCTTTGTAAACCCGTTCTGCCCCCTAAATTCAACCAAAATTTTTCTCATGTCAACCTTGTTGTCTAAATTGGCTAACCAAATCACAAATATCATCATTCACGGTCTGCCAATTTTATTTATTTGATCTGTGTCAATTTTTGCTGGGTGAAAAGCATTCACCATTCAACTTGAAATGAGTTGATGTATTTATTTCAAGAATATTAAGGGCGGGAGTTGCCGCCAGATTTTGACCGGTCCGGATGAGAAAATATTGATTGGTCAACCAATTTTTGTGATTTCAGTTTTCCCGCTACAGGTCAGACGGCGCGGAGCTAATGTTTTTTAACGAGGCTTTATCATGAAGATGACAAAATTAAGATGGTGGATTATCGGCCTGGTCTGCGTAGGGACCATCGTAAACTACCTGTCCCGTAGCTCGCTTAGCGTTGCGGCGCCAGCGATGATGAAAGAACTCCATTTTGATGAGCAACAATATTCCTGGGTGGTGAGCGCCTTCCAGCTTTGTTACACCATTGCGCAGCCGATCACCGGCTATTTGATGGATGTCATCGGACTGAAAATCGGCTTCTTTATCTTTGCCTTGTTATGGTCGCTGATTAACATGGCGCACGCGCTGGCCGGCGGCTGGATAAGCCTGGCATTTCTGCGTGGTCTGATGGGGCTAACCGAAGCGTCAGCGATTCCTGCCGGGATTAAAGCCAGCGCCGAATGGTTCCCGACGAAAGAACGCGGTATTGCGGGGGGCCTGTTTAATATCGGTACTTCGATTGGTGCGATGCTGGCGCCGCCGCTGGTGGTCTGGGCGATGCTGACCTTTGCTGATAGCGGCATCGGTACTGAAATGGCGTTTGTGATTACCGGTGGGATCGGCGTGCTGTTCGCCATCACCTGGTTCCTGATTTATAACTCGCCAAATAAACACCCGTGGATCACCCACAAAGAGCTGCGTTATATCGAAGACGGCCAGGAAAGCTATCTCCAGGACGATAATAAAAAACCGGCCGTTAAAGAGATCGTTAAAAAGCGTAACTTCTGGGCGTTGGCGATTACCCGTTTTCTGGCTGACCCGGCATGGGGAACGCTGAGTTTCTGGATGCCGCTGTATCTGATTAACGTGATGCATCTGCCGTTAAAAGAGATCGCCATGTTTGCCTGGCTGCCGTTCCTGGCGGCGGACTTTGGCTGCGTTGCAGGCGGTTTCCTGGCGAAGTTCTTCATGGAAAAGATGCACATGACCACGATCAATGCGCGTCGTTGTAGCTTTACCATCGGCGCTGTTTTGATGATTTCGATCGGTTTTGTCAGCATTACGACTAACCCGTATGTCGCCATTGCATTGATGAGTATTGGCGGTTTTGCGCACCAGACGCTGTCTACCGTCGTGATTACCATGAGCGCTGACCTGTTCAAGAAAAATGAGGTCGCGACGGTTGCCGGTCTGGCAGGATCTGCGGCATGGATGGGACAGTTAAGCTTCAACCTGTTTATGGGGGCATTGGTCGCTATTATCGGTTACGGCCCGTTCTTCATTGCACTCAGTCTGTTCGATATTATCGGCGCCATCATCCTGTGGGTACTGATTAAAGATCCAGAAAAGCACCACCCGGCAATGACGGAACAGCCGCTGGCGTCTCACCGCTAAAGCTGTCTCGGTTTCACTGGCCTGATAAGCGAAGCGCTACCGGGTTCTAACGGCCACCTTCGGGTGGCCGTCTTCATTACCCTTATCGGTAAAAATACGCGTTGGTTTTATACCAGCGCGTTATCATTTAGTTTGCCTGATTATTTTCAGATGCTGAAAATAATATTGTGGTAAGGGTTATTGTTTTTCGCCTGGATTTTTATCGACTCTCTGTCTCGCTGCGATCATCGATAAAGTCCCCTTTATGTAAATAAAGGTTCAATGCTTCTACTCTTTTCTCCATATATTTTGCGCAGCTTCACAAAAAATAACCTGATGTCGTAATGTCCACTCCCTAATATTCTCCATGCGCTATACGTTAATTTAAGTTTAAATTTCATGCCGGGGATATCACGATGTCACGTAATTTTACTGTTTCAGCCTGTCAGTATATTGTTACCGAAATAAACACTTTTGAAGATTTCATAACAAAGGTAAGGATACTTCTTAATAAAAGTCAGGGGGCTGATGTCGTTATCTTCCCGGAGCTATTTACCATTGAGTTATTTACATTATTGAAAAAATGGCAAGAAAGACCCATTTCACACCTTACTTTAATTGATCAGTTCACGGATGCCTATAAGCAGCTTTTTCAACAGGAAGCGAAAGAAAGAGGACAGTTCATTATTGCTGGCTCTCATCTGGAGCAGACTGGAGCAGATCGCTATGAGAATGTTGCGCATATATGGGGACCCGATGGCGAACATTATGCTCACAGTAAGACGCATATCTTCCCGGCTGAACGGGGTTGGTATACTCAGGAAGGCGATAAAATGGCTGTTTTTCAACTGCCATTTGCAAAGGTGGGTTTTAATATTTGTTATGAAGCAGAAATACCGGAGTGTGCCGCGACGCTGGCGGAACAGGGTGCGGAGTTAATTTTAACGCCTTCCGCTACGTTTACTGAACAGGGATTTTGGCGAGTCAGGCATTGTTGCCACGCACGTTGTATTGAAAATCAAATTTATCTTGTTCACTGTTGCCTGGGCGGAAACCCGGGCGGGCCACTGCCTGGCTGCTGGGCCCGAAGTTCAATTTTAAGCCCCTGTGATGTCGTGTGGAAAAATCCACAAGGTATTATCGCAGAGGCGCACGTCAATCAAGAGGATGTCATTTCAGGAGAAATTAACCTCGATGTTCTATATGAAAATAGACTTGGGGGGGCAGCAACAACGTTCAAGGACAGACGCAGAAAAGCAGGCATATATAATATCTGGCCATCACACATTAAATAACAGAATGTGTCCCTTCTATGTATTAGCTGGAGGTCGTTATGGGATATTTAAAATTACCTGAGGGTAAAAGGATTGCGGTCAATCTTGGTGTTGATGTAGATGCTCAGTCTTTATGGCTGGGCGGATTTAATCGACCGTCGCCATCCTTTATGTCACGAGGAGAGTTTGGTGCACAAGTTGGCGTACCAAGGCTTCTGAAATTGTTTAAAGAAAATAATATCAAAACCACCTTTTTTATTCCCGGACACACTGTAGACACCTTCCCGGAAATCAGTAAAGCGATTTTTGATGCCGGGCATGAAATCGCTCACCATGGCTACTATCATGAAAATCCGACTCTGGTGAATCGTGATACAGAACGCCGACTTATGGATCTGGCGTTCGCCTGTTATAAAAGACATTTCGGCATACGTCCTGTGGGATACCGTTCTCCCTATTGGGATTATAGCGAGAATACGCTGGATCTTCTGGAGGAAGCCGGTTTTCTCTATGACAGTAGCCTGATGGCGAGAGATCTTGTGCTTTACCATCCTCAACGTTGGCAGGTGAATTGGGAAACGGGAAATATCGCAGGCCCGGCCAGCGCGATTCTGGAAATTCCTGTTAGCTGGTATCTGGATGATTTTCCCGCACTGGCGTATACCGGCAACCAGGAGGGGATGAGCGATACTGACGGTGTTCTGCGACGCTGGAAGGATATTTTTACCTATGCTTATAACCATCAGGAAAACGGCTTATATGCGATGGCTCTTCATCCGCAGATAATCGGTCATGGGCATCATATGATGATGTTGTCACGTTTGATTGAACATATTAAAGGGCATGATGGCGTATGGTTTGCAACCTGTGAAGAGATAGCCAGTGTCTGGGTGGATGACGAAGAGGATCGACAAAAAATGCTCCGTCCTGATGTTCGTGGCGTAGCGCCGGTTCCGGATGATTATGGCTGGCCGGGCAAATGATATCACCTCATGACAATGTTAATATCAGTCGGGTAACGGATTACCCGGGCAGAAGTTACCTGTTTGCCCGCTTGTTAATGCATATTGTCCATCAGAAAGGGAGACTATCCCGGGACGTATAAAATCTTTTTTATTTCGGTCAAAACGTTAATCAACGAGAATAGTTTGTTTTTTGATTTAAATCATTTTTTAGTGTTCACAGGAAAATAAGCAAATAATATTTATAATGTGAGCATTAAGAAAAATAAAATTTCCATAGTGATTAATTTTTACGTAACGCTTTGATTTTTAATGTTTTTGTGTGTGTTAATTGATGTAAATCAATTTGTATTTTTTTATTAAATAAGTAAAAATTAAGTTGATATTTGCTTTTTGATGTGTTTTTTATATATAGCTGATTATTATTCTGGAATGTCAATTTTTGAATAACGACGCTGTGATACCGGCACCAGGGATACTTTGCGATAAAAGGGATTGAATATGGCAGAGAGCGTTCAGTATAACCTCAATTGTATTTGGCCACAGCGGGCCAAAACCTTCTATTGCATTGCAACCAGCGGAATAACGTTCATCAGACGTGGGTAAACGTTGGCAAAATCCCTGCAAACCTGGCGCTTTTCACGCTGTGTTTTTTGGTCGTTGCGCTTTTAATAAGAGTCACAAGCGTTGGCCGCCGATATTCGTCTGGCTGCTGAACTGCCACTTGATCAACAAGGAGATAAATCATGGATGCGATTTTTTTAAAGCTCGACAATATCAAAGGCGAAAGCCAGGTTGAAGGCTTTGAAGATCAGATAGAGATCATGTCTTATAGCCACAATGTGGCAATGCAGGTAAATAACGATGTTAGCCTCACCGAGCGGACCTCCGGGCGTGCGCATGTTGGTGAAATGTCGCTCACCAAATTTGTCGACCTCGCCACGCCTGTGCTCAATGAGTACTGCTGTAGCGGGAGGCTAATTAGAACAGCGGTGCTGACGTTGTGCCGCAATGACGGCGGCAAAATGCGGTCGCTTATCGTTTATACCCTGACAAACGTGCTGATATCACAACTCAGTGTTAGCGGCGGCGCCGGCGGTAAGCCGGTGGAAACGATGTCGCTGAACTTCACGAAAATCGAATGGCAAATCACTGCCGAGAAATCAGACGGCGCTCAACAGGAGTCCAGAACGTCAGTATGGGATCTGGCGATGGACCAGATAGGGAAATGATGATGACGCCAACCATTCCGGTCGCGCTATTCGACAGGCTCTTGGTTGAGGGGATAAGCCCACATGAATTGGTACGACGCAAGTTAATGTGTTTATTCAACTCTTGCGTCGTGCCAGGTGGCGAGACATTACCGCCGCTGCTCACTCGGGGTATGCCGGAATGGCACGAGGTGAATGTGGGTGACAAACGGGTTCTCAACTGGTTTTGCCGTGAGCTTCGCGCTGCTATTTTACGTTATGAACCGAGCATCAACATGCTGAAAGTCAGTGTAAAAGATGCCCATCATCAGACGCTGGCGTTGTCTTTGGAAGCGATGTTACAGGATGAGTCTGAACCGTTAAGGCTGGAGATAGCCTACTCTAACGGTAGATGGCGCTAGTAATGCAGGAAGGAACGCCGGGCCGGGCGTTTAACATTACCCACAAGCAAAAAAACGCAGCGAGCGAACCTGATAATCAGGCAGACAGTCCACCTTTCGGTATGGTTGATCTGCCTGCATCATTTTCAGGATGGTTAATAACGGACCATGACCGATTTAAGTTCGGTATAGTCATCAATAAACGCGCTGCCAAATTCACGACCAATGCCCGATCCTTTCATCCCTCCAAAGGGTACCGCGGGATCGAGGAAGGTATGCATATTGACCCACACCATGCCAGCATCAATATCTTCAGCGTAGCGTAATGCCTTAGACATATTTTCCGACCACACACTTGCAGCAAGGCCGAATGGCGAAGCGTTGATATGCGAAAGCGCCTCTTTTTCATTCTGATAACCGATAAAGCTACAGACAGGGCCAAAGGTCTCCTCGTGCATCAGCGTACTGTTTTTACTACGCACTTTTACCGCCGTCGGCTGTAAAAAGTACCCTTCGCCGGGTAAAGTTTCACCGCCGTAAACAATAGTATCCCCTTCTTCCCGTGCGCGTTGAATCAGATGCAGCACTTTTTCAAGCTGAACCTGATTCGCCAGCGGGCCCATCACCGTTTTTTCATCTAAAGGCGAGCCGGGCACGATCTCCGATAACCGTTGTCTGAGGAGCGTCATGACCGTATCCAGTTTTTCCTGGGGCAGATAAAAACGCTCTGCGGCAGCACAAATCTGTCCTTGATTCAGATAGCCGGCTTCAAGAATACCGTTGACCATGGCTTGTGCCGTGAGATCATTGAGAAACAGCGCCGCATTTTTCCCTCCCAGTTCGAGGGTAACGCGTTTTCCTGACGATGTTGCCGAACGCCGGACTTTCTCACCTGTCGCGACTGACCCGGTGAAACTCACTTTGGCGCAATCTGGATGCGCGATCAGCTGTTGCGCTATCTCACCGCCAGCACCGTTTACCACGTTAATTACGCCATCAGGGAAACCTGCCTCTTTAGCCAGTTCAGCGACTCGCAGCAGTGTCAGCGGGGTATATTCACTTGGTTTAATGACGATGGTGCAGCCACATACCAGCGCTGCGGCCAGCTTCCAGATAGCAATCATAATGGAGAAATTCCACGGCACAATACCGACGACCACACCAATGGGTTGGCGTTGGGTAAACGCGGTGTATCTCTCTTCTCCCATTGATGGCAGGGAGACATTCAGCGTTTCACCGGTTATTTTTCCTGCCCAACCGGCAAAGTAACGCAGGAAGGCCACTGACTGATCGAGTTCAAGACCGCGCGACAGCGTAATCGTTTTACCTGAACAGACGCTTTCCAGTTGAGCTAACTCTTCACGATGAGCGGCAAGAATATCAGCCAGTTTCAGCAGTAATGCGCCGCGTTGTAACGTTGGCATTTTACGCCAGACATCAAACGCCCGTCTGGCGCTCTGCATGGCCTGTTCTGCCTGCGCAGGGGTTGCCGACACAACGTCGGCGATGATTTTGCCGGTGGCTGGGTTAGTGACCGAGAAGTTCGTGCCGTTTCCGGCCTGACGTTCACCTGCAATAAATTGTCCGTGTCGTTGGCGTAAAAAAGTCGTTACTTCGGCAAGTAATGTCACGTCGCTCATCAGAAGTGCCTGTAGGTCAGGAATGTACGTTTTTCCATCCCAACATACTTTTTCGGAACTGAATATCGTTCCAAAGAACGTCATTCTTCCGGACGATATTTTGTAAAACGTTACCGTGCTGTGATAGCGGTCTTAGTCAAGCGTGATGACAAGGTAACGCGATGAATACAAAAATCGATGCGTTGAATTACTACGGCGCGACGAAAAAATACCCGTTGCATTTTCCTGCTCTGCAAGACGATATTGATGCCGATGTGGTGATCATTGGCGGTGGCTTTTCAGGCATCAATACCGCGCTGGAACTGGCGGAGCAGGGGATCACTAATGTTGTCGTTCTGGAAGCCCGCCATCTTGGGTATGGCGGCACCGGGCGAAACGGCGGTCAGGTGATGGCCGGTATAGGTCACGACATCGAAGCCGTTAAAAAATATGTAGGCGCAGCGGGAATGGAGACGCTGTTTAAAATCTCGAACCTCGGCGCAGGCATTATTCGGGAGCGAATTCGTAAATACCATATTGATGCTGATTTTGTCCCCGGATATGGTTATCTGGCCTACAACCAGCGGCAGTTAAAAACGCTGCAACAATGGGAAAAAGAATTCAAAGCCGCTACGCCGGAAGACGATATTGAACTCTATACCGGTAAAGACGTGCAGCAGGTTATCGGTTCCGACGTCTACTGCGGTGTTCTCAAGCATATGGGGGGAGGGCATGTCCACTCGCTGAATTTATTGCTGGGCTCCGCTCAGGCTGCGAATTCGCTGGGGGTGAAGATATTCGAATATTCACCTGTGGTTGAGGTCAGTTACGGTAAAACTGTGCGGGTACGTACTGCGATGGGCAGCGTAAAAGCGGCCAAATTGCTGTGGGCCTGTGATAGTTTTCTCAATAATCTGGAACCAGAAATTTATAAGAAAACGCTGGTTACTTATTCTTATCAGGTCTCTACAGAACCTCTCTCCAGCGAGCTTGTTGAGCGGATCAGTCCCTTGCGCGGGGCTTTTAGTGATATCCGCCCGGTGATAAATTACTACCGTCTCACAAAAGAAAACCGTCTGCTGTTTGGTAGCGCCACAAGGTTTCTTGAATATACCCCGCACGATTTTGCTGCCTGGAACCGCACTCTGTTGACGGAGGTCTTCCCTTATTTGAAAGACGTTAAAATCGATTTTGCCTGGGGCGGACCGATGGCCTGTAGCGCGAATCTGTTTCCGCAGATTGGCACGCTTCGTGAACACAATAATGTTTTTTATGTTCAGGGTTATTCCGGATTTGGCGTCACGCCTTCCCATATTGTATGCAAAATCCTGGCCGAAGGAATAAATGGCGGTTCCGAGCGGTATCGTCTGATGAGTAGCATTCCCCACGCGACAATTTATGGTCGCGACAGTCTACGTCTATTACTGGTCAGTGCGGGAAAACTGATACATCAAACAGCCGGTTTCTGGAAAGGCCGGAATTAACCAGGAGAACATTAATGCACGCTTTTAAACTCAATCAACCTGTTCCTGAATTACAGCCAGTCGGGAGTGTCAGCCTGTTGGGGGCGTTGCCAACAGAAGGCGATCCCCAGGTCGCCGTTGCGATGATTTACGGTAAACCTGAGGACGTATTTACCTGTGGACTGTTTTCATCGACCCGAGGCGGTTTCACGATGATTTATCCCTTTACCGAGCACGCAACCGTGCTGGAAGGGGAAGTGGAACTCACTGTTGCGGGTCAGGAACCGATACGTTTTTCCCCAGGCGATAGTTGGTTTGTTGAACAGGGAACCGAAGTGGCATGGAAAGTTTTAACGCCCCGTTTTGTAAAACATTATCTGGCAAAAGTTGAAAGCCATAAGCAGGGTTGAATCCTTTAATTGTTCGTCAGTAGCGTTGGCATCAGTGGGGGGAATAACACGCTCCCCACTTGCTATTAGCGCGTGCGGGGACGGCGTCACAAATTTATTTACCGTTATCCCTCTTCAGGACGATACCCGCTGGATGGGATGCCTGCCATAAATAAACGTTATTCCGGAGCGGTAATTTATTGTTGTAATAATAGTGAAGAGGTTGACCATGTTTAAAAACAGACTTGCCAGCCATCTTGAACGTGGCGTTATTGGTTTCCCCACGACGCTTGCCAGCTCCGTCGGGCTGATTATGGCAAGCCCGGTGATCCTGACCGTGACCAATGGTTTTGGCTCAGGGGGAGATACCTTTGCCCTTGCGGTATTACTGGCATTTATTATGATGCAAGCGCAGATTACCACCTTTGCCGAAGCGGCAACGCTTATTCCCACGACTGGCTCCGTCTACGACTATATTTCCTGCGGGATGGGGCGTTTTTTCGCTATCACCGGTGCGCTTTGCGCTTACCTGATCGTACACATTTTTGCCGGCACGGCAGAAACGATTCTCGCTGGCGTCATGGCGCTGGTGAACTTTGAGTCCGTTAGCGAACACGTGGCCATGCAGCACAATACCTGGATGGTTGGCGTCGGCATGGTAGTGGTTTTCGGGTTATTGAATGCCATTGGTGTTGAAGTATTTGGCAAGGTGGAAGTGTTTCTTACATTCGGTATGTGGACTACCCTGACCATCTTCGGTTTATGCGGGATCCTGTTATCCCCGGTCACTCATCATTCCGGGTGGTTTGGCGCACCGCTTGATGTCAGTAATCTTTCTGGTCTGTTTGGTTATATTGGCATGGCGATGTTTATGTTCGTCGGTTGTGAACTGGTCACGCCAATGGCGCCGGAAATTAAAAAAGCGCATCGTACGATTCCCAGAGCGATGGCGCTTGGCCTTTTAGCGGTGGCAGGTTGTATGTTCCTCTATGGCGCTGCGATTAACCGGCAGGTAAATAATGTGGTGGTCGATGCGGCAAACCATATCTTTTTACTGGATACGCCGATGGCTATTCCCGCCTTTGCCAATCGTGTCATGGGACATGCCGGGCAATACTGGCTGGGCGTGGGGTTGTTGTTAGCGGGATGTGCGACGATTAATACGCTAATGGCGGCAGTACCGCGTATTATATACGGCATGGCGCTGGACGGCGCTTTGCCGCGGTTTCTGACCTGGTTGCACCCCCGCTTTAAAACACCGGTCATCGCCATCGCATTCGGTGTTGCGATTCCCTGTTTACATGCCTGGTATCTGAACGGTGATATCGACCACATTGTTCCGCTGATCCTCGCTGCGGTCTGCGCCTGGGGAGTAGCTTATCTGCTGGTAACGTTATCGGTCGTTATCTTACGTATTCGGCGCCCCGATTTGCCCCGCGCTTACCGGGCCCCTTGGTTTCCCTTACCTCAGATTATTTCGAGCGTGGGTATTATTATCGCCATTATTAATATCGCGCCTCCAGGAATGAACAGTCGGGATGTACTTATACCATTCGGTATTATGCTTGGATTGACTGCCGCCTATGCCTTATTCTGGACATTATGTGTGCAACGGGTTAATCCTTTCCTCCCGCTTCCGGTAGAAGAGGTCGTGGAACGGGCGATGGGCAATTATGAAAAGCGAAACAATGAAGAGATGACGCCAGATGTCCTCCGTCCCCTGGTTTAAGAACGCATTAATGAATATGGTGTTACGTGATTTGAGCGGCTGGCGTTGTGAAAAATTGACCGAACATAGCGCCGTGCTGCATCTGAATGCATTTACCCAGGTTATCTGCCATGTTCAGCAAAAACGGTTATTCATGGCCAGTATTCACAGTTGTGAATTCAGGGTGAAAGGCACAATCAATTATCCTTTGCAGGGCAAAATTCGCGCTCATCAGCCCGGATGGCTGAAACGTTATCCCGTCATTTTTACTGGCAGTAAAAGTACCGCCGGGCTGATTAGCTATCTTAATCGTTTCCCCAATTTACAACAGGCTCTGAGTGAACTGGATTATCGTCGGTTTACTCTGGTTTTACATCATAAGGAATGGTATTGCGGCATTGAGCTATGGGCTGCTAGCGAAGTGGTTTGTAAAATGCCGCCGCTGCGCCGTTATCTGCGGCTTGAGCGGCACCAGCGTGTTCTTCTGCTTAGTGTGATAAATATGATCAATCAGGCCATGAATCAATGGCTGCAACAGGATGCCGACGCCAGATAATATGACATTTTATTGCGGCATCAGCTCAGAGGGTTGTATTAATTCAGGCATATATGACATATGGGGAAAAGACCCGCAATTGACGCGGGTTAAAAAGAACGCTTTCACATATTCAGTGAATCTTGTACCGAGGACATTCTGGTTCGGGAAACCAGTTCCGTGCGATTTATCACTTCTGTTTTAGCAAAAATATTACGTAAATGCGTTTTCACTGTTGAGAGAGAAATATTCAACTGACGGGCAATCAATTTGTTGCTGGCCCCTTCGCAGACCATTCCCACAATTTCACGCTCTTTGGCGGTCAATATTGACGTCAGATTGTTGTCTTCCTGAAGAGAATCATGAATTGCCAGTCCCAGTAATGGTTGTACTGCCTGGGCTCGCAAACGCTCTTCGCTGGAAAAAGGTATATCGCGCATTAATGAAATGCCCGCGATAATACGATGGCCCCGACGAATAAAGATCTCAATCATGTCGCACACATGATTAGGTAGCATAAATTCATGATAATAATGGCGATGACGGGCACAGATACCGGGCGTCATCGTCGCTACGGTAACAACCTGTTGGCCGAACCGGGAAGGCGATAGCGGGTCTAATGGTTGAAAATGCTCCAGATATTGTTGGTGTGTACTATTAGAAATGTTATGTAAAACATAGGCTTCTGGCTTTAAATAAGCATTAACACGATAAAAAACCGCCGACGACAGAGGAATGAGTTGCGCAATGCTCTGTAAGCAATGGAGAGTGATCCCGTCATTATGGCCAGTAGTTGATAAGGCTGACATGTTATCTCCTTCCATCCGGATGAGCGCGCCGGGACGCAGTAAAATAGTGGTATGTTGAAACATACAATTTACATTAAGTTAACACAATCATTCACATGTTAATAATGTGACGCGTGTTGCGGTATTTTTTATAACTATTTGAAATAAAACAATTTTAATTTAAATTATCTCTAGTTTTATAAAAAATAATTAAAAATTATTAATATAATTTTTTTTCTGTCGCGGTTGACTCATCTCCTGAAAATGCCGTGGGTTCTCGTCCTTCAGGACGATATTCTTTTGAGACGCCTGTTCTATGATTTTCTGTAATAGCGCAGGTTAACAGAGACTTAATTTCTGGTTCAGACAGGATTTGCTAAATAACGTTTCAATAGCGTCATGCGCTATGCAGAAAACCGGCGTTTTTACCCACAAAAAGCGGTGGCTGCCAGTATATTTTAATGAACAGTAGTGAACATGAATAGCGGAGTAACCTGTTGATTTTATAAATAAAAACGGACGACATAGGGCGTCCGCATCTGAATGGTTGGTGCCCGGACTCGGAGAAGTCCTTTGGGCTAATGGACTGTTAAAGCTATTTTTGACCGTTTATCAAGACCACCACAAAACTAACCCTTACAGAATTATCTACGTGATTTGCCTGGTGTGGGTTCGATTCCTGCTACTGTCTGATAATTGTTAAACCAGTTCTTCTATATAGGGTATCAGCAGAGCAGACTTTCGAAATTTGACACCCAGTGAGAATCGGTGTGAGGCACTCACGGTTTTT
This sequence comes from Salmonella sp. NW884, assembly GCF_051700745.1. Lineage (NCBI taxonomy): Bacteria > Pseudomonadati > Pseudomonadota > Gammaproteobacteria > Enterobacterales > Enterobacteriaceae > Salmonella > Salmonella sp. NW884. The sequence continues at coordinate 270,857 of NZ_JAMMDE010000002.1, forward strand.
TCCTGCCGTCTATTCATCATTGAAAAATGATAGTATTTTTATGAGAATAAGAGCCAAAAATATAGAGGCGCCTATATAAATCCCTCGTTCTGTCCAGGTATCCAGACGAAATAACCAATAGACACATAAAAAAACAAGTAGCCCACCAATAATTGACGCGAGAGCGCCAATGATTTTTTTTGAGCATATATTTAAAAGTACCTTCATTATATTCCATGGTTTTTCTTTTTGTGTCGCCACTTAAAAAGTCTGATAATACGTTTCACCATTTGATAGAATACATATATAAATAGTAAAGGGCATAAAAATACAGAAAAACGCGCAATTATATTTCTAATGGGTTTTTCTGCTACCTGATAGCAAACCGGCTCTCTTAGGATAGTATCATTTTGGGGTGGCCGTTTTCTGTGACCAATGTTGAAAATGTAATCTCATTAGTGTTTAAACTATTGTGTATATTTTTTACTTCCCCAGATATAGGCAAGCACTGGAAACCATAATTATCATATGGTGGTTCACCATTAATAGCATCAATTCTATCATATACCATTAATCTTTTCCCGCATTAAGTGCGGGGGGATGGTAATCTGTGAACTCATCAAAAGTTCGATTTATTCAACAAAGCCGAAGATAACCCGTCTTTATCGATCATTACGTAGTAATGGAAACGGTGTGGAGGGACGCGACCTCTTTTTCATATCTAAGGGACGCCGCAGTGGCGCCCCTTAATTATTTACATAATCCCTTTTCTGACCAGAGGAGTATTAACCCACTCATGAGCTTCTTTACTTATCTCAACATCCGGAGCGCATTGTGCCAGTAGTCCGGAAAATGAATTACAGGGCTATTTCTGAGATTCGGTTTCTTCGATTTGTTGTAAACCAATGCCGAGGTGGCCTGCGAAAAATATGTATATGAATTTTCTCATCAATAATTAACGCATATTAAAACGATCATAATGAAAGGCTTTCTCTGATATCCCGTACTTTTGTAGTCCGGATAATAGACTTTTCGCAAAGCCTGCGGGTCCGCAAAACCAGACGTGAACGTTTTGGCTATTATCGCTTTCCATCATAATATGTTTGGCTTCCAGTTTCATCCCGGCATCGATACGGTGTAAAGTCACACCTGCCGCTGTACATAACAAATCGAGATTTACAGGGTACTGCAAATCATCATGCTGACCAACGCAATACCATAAATCAATAGGGCAGAGTGGGTGGCCTGAGTATTTTAAATATTCCAGCTGAGATATAAAAGGAGTGATACCGATCCCTCCCGCAACCCAGACCTGACGCTCAGATTGAATATTAAAGTCTAAATAACCCCAGGGGCCCTCAACAATCACGTCCTGTCCAATTTTTAATTCTTTCTTTAGTGAATGTGTATGATCCCCTAATGCTTTAATGGCAAAACGCAAGTGTTTTTTATCCTGGTAATAAGAGGCGATAGTGAATGGGTGTGCCTCTGCATCATGTTGAAATGTTAAAAATGAAAACTGCCCTGGTGTATGCAATAGAGGGGTGTCAGTATGTAGAGTTATTTCTATAATATCATTTGGGTAATAGTCGATGTTTGTGATGATCGCAACGCGTTTGTTTTTATAAGCAATCATATTAAATAGCGAAAGGCCGGCAGCATAAATACCAGGGATACTCACTATTACCAGCAGAATGCCCGCAGGTGAATTCCACCAATATGTTTTAAATAGAACGGTAAAAATATGGAAAGCAGTAGCCAGGTAAAAAACAGGAAACAGACGATGTATAAAATGGAAAATGTTATAAGGGATTTTTTTTACAAGAGAAACCAGCACCAACCCTATCATCAGGTATGCAGACCATTCAGCAGCTAACAATCCTGCATAGATCAGTTGAGATTGCCATGAGCTTATCTGAACACTTCCCAGTGATCCTGGATGAGCAAGCCAGCCATTTTGCACCAGCCAGTGAGGTATTTTTTCGTCCAGCCAGTGCGCCAGCGTAAAGACTGTTGCGATAATACCAGCTTGTTTGTGTAAACCCCATGATTTATCCAGACCTTTCAGGATTCGATTCAACCAGGGTGAACGCAAAATCAGACACATAGCTAATGTCATAAAACACCATGCGATGCACCCACTAAAAAAGAGAAAATTTTGCTGAAACAGCCAAAAGATTTTAGATGTTTCAGCGTGGAATATTTCACCTGATAAGACAAAAATAAGACTTGCTGTGAGTAATGTTAAGCTACTCACAAAATACGTTATTTTCATAATGGCCTGTTTTTTTAGCAGGCACGGGCAATTACCCGTGTCCTGGATAATAATTACGATTGATTGTAATTGTGATTATTTATAAAGAATAGCGGTGGCGTGTGATTGATTATCGATATGAAATGAAGTGATTCGATAATAATGAGCACCTGACGCTTCAGTTTTATTCTGAAGGAGTTGTATGATGCTTTCAGGATTTGTATTTATGGATGATACACTAACATGAGCAACTTCTTTCATGTCTGTTTCTGGATGACTAATTTCTGTTGCAGCAATGGATGTCTGCCCAAATAAAGAGAGTAAGAAAAAAGAGGTGACAATTTTTTTACTGATATTCATAAGAATTCCTTTCATATTAATAAACCTATCGATTAAAAGCATGAGCCAGCATATAGGGAATTTGCGCCAGCGAGTTTTTTTCTGCCAGAGATCTGCCTGGTACGGTTTTATCCACTCCTTCGGTGGGCAATATATGGACGTTAGTGATCCCCATCAAATTTAACGTTGACCGCAGATAGCTTTCCTGATGATCTAATTCCCGATGCCTGGTATCTGAATAAATTCCACCACGCGTGGAGACAATAAATGCTGGCCTGTCGGTCAGTAATCCCGTTGCACCCGCAGAGGTAAAACGAAATGTCAGACCAGCCTGGCAAACCTGATCTATCCAGGTTTTCAGACCCGAGGAGACAGAGTGGTTAATCATTGGTGCACCTATTACTAATATATCGCAGAGGCTCAACTCCGCGATCGCGTTTCTGATACCCTCCACTTCACTTTGCGTTTGTGCGTCTGTAGACATTAACTTTCCCCCAAGCACCAGAAATGTCTCTTCGCGTAAGTGGGGTGGCGGTGTCCGTCCGAGATCGCGGTATGTCACGCTGGCATTCGGAAAGCGCTGGCAGATAGCTTTTGTCAGCGCCAGGCTCAGCTTTCGTGAGCTGGAGTTGCAGAGCATAGGGCTGCTGTCAATGTGGAGGATCTTCATGGTGTTCGTCTCATTTAAAACGTGTGGCTAGTTTAACCGTTCTTAAAATGGTGTTTAAATAGACGAAATTGAACTTCATTGTTGCGATAAAAGAACAATCATGATTGACTGGAATGATTACTGGTATTTTGCCCTGATTGCAGAAGAAGGAAGCTACAGCCGGGCGGCAATACGTGCGCAAGTGTCCAAATCGGTGCTAAGTCGACGGATGTCGGCATTAGAGGAACAGCTTGGTGTACATCTGATTCAGCGGACAACCCGACGCCTTGCGCTGACCAAAGTCGGCGAGCAATTTGCGCAGGAGTGTCAGGCGCTGGTAAATCAAAGTGAGCGAGCCCGCGCTGTTGTTCAGGCGGTACAGGAGTATCCACAGGGGACATTACGGATCAGTGCCCCGGTATTCATGGCAGAAACGTGGCTGGGAGCACTCATCAACGAATTTATTGCCCGTTGGCCGCTGGCAAATGTGCAACTCCTTGCTGTCAATCGCCCGGTGGATATGATTGCAGAAGGTATTGATATTGCGCTATCAGTAAGTTCAGGGGCATTGCCTGATTCTTCATTGCACTACAAAAAAATCAATACGCTATACGATATTCTGGTTGCCAGCCCCCAGTGGGTCGAGCAACATCCTGATTTAAAGACCATTGGAGATCTTCACAGGGCTCCGGCAATGGTGAGACTGGCCGACGGTCGTATGCAATCGTGGCATTTAATCAATGGGAGTCAGGAAATCACCCTGTCACTTTCCCCCCGTTTGTATTCCAATAATCTGCGGGTTCTGTTACAGGCAGTCGCTGGCGGCAATGGTGTGGCTTTGTTACCGTTTCCGGCCTGCAAGGAAGAATTGCAAAACGGGGGACTGGTACAACTTTTCCCCGAGTGGTCTGGCCAGCCAAGACAGATTTATGCACTATTCCCAGCGAACAAAGGAATGCCCGCAGTTGCACGCTATTTTATGGACGAGTTAACCATGCGGCAGGAGAAACTAAATTCAGGACATCAAAAAGGTTAATTCACAGCGGCAGGAAACTGTCGCCGTGTTGATGTAACAAATGACCAGACATGACTGTGGCAGATAATCCCGGCTTAGACATTCTGCAATCAGTTCATAAGTCTTAAATATACGCTATGTTGCCGGGCATAAATATAGGGCGCAACGTCCCCATCGCGGCTCACGTCCAGATAATCTGACCAACACTGCATCATCTCCATACGCGCCTCCATGTACATACGCCGCCCGCACGCCGTTGCGCTCCTTGACGCTCACTGGCATCAGAGAAGGGCAGATACCCGATACCAGCAGCTTACGCGCGGCATCGTGCTTTTCGCGGGCTTTTGCCAGCGTAACCTGCGGATAGGGGCCGAAAGTCAGACGATTTTCTTTACCGCCGAAGCGATAGCGGAAATACCATAGCTTAGAGCCGTCAGGTACAGAATTTGTGAATCGGTGATTTTTGTAGGGTTTTTCGAGGGGCGCGGCGCAGATCTTGCTATCAGTTAATATGAGGGTCTCTTCGTTCATCGAACTGAATGAACCCTTAATCTGACCCACAATTTTCCGGATATGTAGGGATAAATCAAAACGCACCTGAAAAGATTTCCACGCTAACTCATTGAATTAAAAACACAAGGGGATTTATCAGGAAGCATAAAAAAAGAAAGGTGGTGCCCGGACTCGGAATCGAACCAAGGACACGGGGATTTTCAATCCCCTGCTCTACCGACTGAGCTATCCGGGCAACGAGGCGCATTAAACCGTAATCGCCTCGCTTCGTCAACGAAATTTCTTCAAATCAACGTAGACTGCACAATCTATCACCACTTTGTTGTTATTGCACGCAGAATCAGGCAAAAAACATCGCCCATGCGGCGGAGATCGGCATCGCCAGCAACAGCGCCGGAAGCATATTCACTACCGGAAACATTTTGATTCCACATACACGCAAGCCGGTTGCCACCAGCAGCAGTCCGCCCACAGCGCTAAAGTCGCCCATCATTGCCGGCGTGGTCAGCGGAAGAATGAGAGTGGCGCAGGCGGCAAGCGTTAACTGGATAATCAACATCGGTGCGCAAATCGCCGAAACGGCGATGCCAAGCGAACAGGCGAAAATAATGGCAGTGAAAAAATCCAGAAAAGATTTAGCGATCAAAATGTTTGGATCGCCGGTCATCCCTTCATGCATCGCGCCGAAAATACCGGTGCCGCTGGCGCAAAAAAGTACAATGATAGCGACGTAACTTTGAATAAATGAGTCGTGTGTTGGCTTCTTACCCGATGCCATAAATAATTGTTGGATTTTCGCAACTGCGCCATTAATGCCTTTTTCCAGCAAACAAAACTCGCCGATAAGCGCGCCGACCAGCGTCGCCAGCACCATCACCGGAAGATTAGCGCACTTCATCACCAGCAGAATGCCAATTCCCAGAGAGCACAGACCAAAAATAGACGTCATTGAGACGCGAATCCGTTCTGGCAGACGCTGACTTAACAGCGCGCCAATAACGCCGCCGAATAAAATTGCGCCAGCGTTAATAAAAGGTCCAATTACCACAATGACTCCTGTTATTTGTCTTTCAAATTGCCTTATTATCACGCGATTAAGCTGTTAATAGCTTGATTATCTGTGACGTATAGAGCGCTGATTTTACCTTGCGCCGTCTGGTGAAAGGTGCCATGATTGCGCGAAATTTCTCCTGCCAGCATGGGGCTCGCCGGGATGAACATAGCGCCTTTATATTGTCTTCACTGTCGCCTGACTGCGCGAGGTTTGCCCCTTTCTTTCCTTTTTTTTGTCATCCCCGCTATGCGGTGAGGGCAGCGCACGCTCACTGCAGGACAACAGTAAAATCAGAAACAGTCTGTTTTTACTGATGTCTGGCGGTCGGAGCTGGTATCCAGTTTGACCCGGCATCTCGTTGGGCAAGGCATCGGGCCTTGTCCGGGGTTACTCTACTCCCGAAACGGGTATTTGCGCTTATGAAATCAATGAATATTGCCGCCAGCGGTGAACTCATCCCCCGTCTATCCACCCACCGAAACGTAGTGGCGCTGGACAGTACCGACTTTACCGATGTGGCCGCAGTCGTCATTACCACTGCCGACAGCCGTAGCGGTATTCTGGCGTTGCTTAAACGCACCGGTTTTCACCTGCCGGTGTTTATGCTTGCGGATGAACCCGTCAGCGCGCCTGTCGGCGTTACGGCGGTAATAGTCGGGAACGCGCAGGAATGGCTGGAGTTGGAAAACGCCGCCAGTCGCTACGAAGCGGAACTTCTGCCGCCCTTTTATGACACCCTGACCCAATATGTCGACATGGGGAATAGTACCTTTGCTTGTCCGGGGCACCAGCATGGCGAGTTTTTTAGAAAACATCCCGCAGGCCGCCATTTTTATGACTTTTTTGGTGAAAACCTGTTTCGTGCGGATATGTGTAACGCCGATGTGAAACTTGGCGATCTGCTAATACATGAAGGTTCTGCCAAACACGCGCAGAAATTTGCGGCAAAAGTGTTTAATGCGGATAAAACCTACTTTGTGCTGAATGGAACTTCGGCGGCGAATAAAGTGGTCACCAACGCCCTGCTGACGCGCGGCGATCTGGTGCTGTTTGATCGTAATAATCACAAATCCAACCACCACGGCGCCCTGATTCAGGCCGGGGCGACGCCAGTCTATCTTGAAGCGGCGCGTAACCCGTTTGGTTTTATCGGTGGCATTGATGCGCACTGTTTTGATGAAACGTACCTGCGCGACCAGATTCGTGACGTGATGCCGGAAAGCGCCGATGCGCTGCGTCCGTTCCGCCTGGCGATCATTCAACTGGGTACCTATGACGGCACTATTTACAACGCCCGTCAGGTGGTGGATAAAATCGGGCATCTCTGCGATTACATTCTGTTTGACTCCGCGTGGGTAGGCTATGAGCAGTTTATCAATATGATGGCGGATACCTCGCCGTTGCGGCTGGAGCTTAATGAAAACGACCCTGGGATCTTTGTGACCCAATCGGTACATAAGCAACAGGCGGGGTTCTCACAAACCTCGCAGATCCACAAAAAAGATAACCATATTCGCGGCCAGGCGCGTTTTTGCCCGCACAAACGCCTGAACAACGCCTTCATGTTGCACGCCTCGACCAGTCCGTTCTACCCGCTGTTTGCGGCGCTGGATATCAATGCCAAAATCCACGAAGGGGAGAGCGGTCGCCGCCTGTGGGCGGAGTGCGTTGCGCTGGGTATTGACGCGCGTAAAGCCATTCTCGCCCGTTGCAAACTGCTTCAGCCCTTTATCCCACTGGTGGTTGACGGCAAGCCGTGGCAGGCATATCCGACGGAGACCATTGCCAGCAATCGTCGTTTCTTCAGTTTTGAGCCCGGGGCGAAATGGCATGGCTTTGAGGGCTATGCGGATGACCAGTATTTTGTCGACCCCTGTAAACTGTTACTGACCACGCCAGGTATTGATGCCGATAGTGGGCGATACACCGAATTCGGCATCCCGGCGACCATTCTCGCCCACTATCTGCGTGAGAACGGTATTGTGCCTGAGAAGTGCGATCTCAACTCGATTCTGTTCTTGCTGACACCCGCCGAGAGCGAAGAGAAACTGGCGCGGCTGGTCGCGATGCTGGCGCAATTTGAACGGCACATTGAAGACGATACGCCGCTTGCGGATGTATTGCCGACGGTTTTTCAGAAATACCCGGTGCGCTACCGCGATTACACCCTGCGTGAGCTATGTCAGGAGATGCACAACCTGTACGTTAGCTTTGACGTTAAGGATCTGCAAAAAGCGATGTTCCGCAAAGAAAGCCTGCCGCATGTGGCGATGAACCCACAGGACGCCAACAGCGCCTTTATTCGCGGCGATGTAGAGCTGGTGCGTATCAGCGAGGCGGACGGGCGTATTGCTGCCGAGGGGGCATTGCCATACCCGCCGGGCGTACTGTGCGTGGTGCCGGGGGAGATTTGGGGCGGCGCGGCGCAGCGTTATTTTTTGGCGCTGGAAGAGGGCATCAATCTGTTGCCCGGTTTTTCGCCGGAATTGCAGGGAGTGTATAGCGAGACCGATGCCGATGGAATTCAACGCTTGTATGGATATGTTTTAAAGTAACGTTGCCTGCAGGCCGGATAAGGCATTTACGCCTTATCCGGCCTGCGAAACAGGGCAAGGATTAATGTGCAACGGGTTGCGAACTTGCCGGAACGCGAACGTGTTTGTATTTGAACAAGGCTACGAACGCAAAGGCCAGCACCAGCGAGTAGCCTGCGAAGATGAGCCACACGGTCTGCCAGTCGGTAATGCCGTTTTGAGTGTAATACTCCACCACTTTACCGCTCACAATGCCGCCAAGGATACAGCCGAAGCCATTGGTCATCATCAGGAACATCCCCTGCGCGCTGGCGCGGATTTCCGGGCGTACTTCTTTTTCGACAAACACCGAGCCAGAAATATTGAAGAAGTCGAAGGCGCAGCCGTACACAATCATCGACAATACCAGCAGAACGGTACCGAACGGCGTCGGGTCGCCATAAGCGAACAGGCCGAAACGCAGCATCCACGCCACAATACTGATAAGCATAACGTTCTTAATACCATAACGGCTCAGGAAGAACGGAATGGTCAGGATGAATAACGTTTCAGAAATCTGCGAAATCGACATCATCACCGAGGCGTGCTGCACGATAAAGCTACTGGCGAATAGCGGATCTTTATCAAAGCTATGCAGGAAGGTGTTGCCAAACATGTTGGTGATCTGCAGTTCCGCGCCCAGCATCATGGAGAAGATGAAGAAAATCGCCATCCGCTTATTTTTAAACAGCGCAAAAGCGTCAAGGCCCAGCATTGATGTCCAGCTCTGGTTTTTCTGTTGGTTCGCCACCGGAATGTGCGGCAGGGTAAAGGTAAACAGTACCAGCAGAACGGAAAGCGTCGCGCCGATATAAAGCTGCATATGGCTCAGCTCGAAACCGGAGAAACTCACGCCCCACATCGCCAGAATAAAGCCAATGGTGCCCCAGATACGGATAGGCGGAAAGTCAGTCACAATATCCATGCCGGCAGACTGCAGGCGGTAATACGATATAGTATTGATCAAGCCCAACGTCGGCATATAGGCCAACGAGTTAAGCAGGATCACAAAGAACATCGCCCCAGGCGTAGTGACTTCCGCGGCCATGAATAGCGTGATGGCGCCGACGACATGACACAGGGCATAGACCCATTTCGCGCTCAGCCATTTGTCAGCCACAATGCCTAACAAGGTCGGCATAAAGACGGCGGCAATCCCCAGTGAACTATAAACTGCGCCAATAGATGCGCCGTCAAATTTTAAGGTGACGAACATATACGAGCCCAGGGTAGTGAGCCAGCTTCCCCACAGACAGAACTGCAGAAAAGAGAGTATTTTAAGCTGCAGCTTAAGATTCATGTTAATTTCCTCACACCTGAGAGCGGATGAATGTTTTAAAAGGCACATTTGCCGTTGTGATTTGGTGTGATTCTATCAATGAGAGGCGGGCTTTTTTTGTTACCTGTGACAAATATTTGCAAACAATTTCTGATTGCAAAGCAAAAGGGTGACGGAGTTAACACTTTTGCCTTTCCCGCCTCTGTCATTTGCCAGCCAGAGGCGGGATGCGATGGTTTATCGGCGGCGATACGATCGCTGGGCGGAATTCACCTTATACAGATAGCGGCGCGACTCCGCAGATGGATGTCGGGTGGTTAATATCTGGTACACATCCCCCGGTGACATGCGGTTAATCATATTCGCGGCCTGAATCTTATCGTTCGAGAATACGCGTAATACACTGCCTGCGCCGCCATTGTAGGCGGTAATGACCGCATAGCGCCGCGACGTCGGATTCTCAATACCGCTCAGATAGACATTATTCAACATCGCCAGATACGCTGTGCCGGTATCGATATTGCTGGCGGGGTCGAACAGGAAGTTACGGCTTGGCGTGCCGGACTTACCCTGAGAACGGAAAACATCTTTCCCGGCGCTGTGTTGCACCACCTGCATCAGGCCCAGCGCATCCGCATGGCTGACCGCATACGGGTTAAACGAGGACTCCGTTTGCATAATCGCCAGAATCAGCGACTCGTCAACGCCGTATTTACGGGAGGCCTGGCGTACCATGCCAATGTATTTATGCGCGCGTTTATCAAGGTGGTTCGGCACCAGATTAATGGTGACGCTGTAAATAATACGCAGGCCGTTACTGCGGCTTTTGAGCCGCGTTTTCAGCAAGTAATCCGCGAATGTCGTGGCGCGGCCTTCCCAGCGAATAGGCTGGCCGGTATTGTCGAGGACCTGACCATACAGAAAGGGTTCTTTAGAAATTTTTATGTCATCGACATCGGAGTAAAGATCGACGGAGGTTGGGTCGTCACCCATGAGCAACGTTTTAATAATGGCCCGGCGCAGATGTGCGGTAGGTTCCGTCCCGGCGATGGTTTCAACGGTAATGGTCCCATCATCAAAGTTGATGTGGCTACGGGTCTGGAACTGATCGGTATATTTGACGTAGTCTTTCGGCCCGGCGATCAGGACTTCCTTATATCCCCACAGATTTTCAATATTGTTGGCAAATTGCCCCATCAAAATATCAAAGCCGTTGGTATCCTTGACCCAGGCTTCATTATACGTCTCGCCTTTTTTGGTCGAACTGGAGCAGGAGATGAGCAACGGCGCAATAACAGCAAGCGCGAGTAATTTTTTCATCATTCCGGGAGTGCATGTTGTGTTGTCGTTATGCCATGTTGCCGGGCAGCGGCGCTAAGGGCTTATCCGGCATAACTCACAGGCCGAATAAGCGCAGCCTCATTCAGCAACGGGCCTATTTTTTATCTTCCGGCGTATAACCTTCGATATGAACGTCTTTGCCTTCGAACAGGAAGCTCACCATCTCCTGTTCCAGCAGCTTACGGTGCTCGGCGTTCATCATGTTGAGCTTTTTCTCGTTAATCAACATGGTCTGCTTATGCTGCCACTGCGCCCACGCGTCCTTAGAGATCTCGTTATAGATACGTTTTCCCAGTTCGCCAGGGTAGAGCTGAAAATCTTGCCCTTCAGCGTCGCGTTGCAGGTAAGTACAAAAAATCGTTCTGCTCATAAGTCATCCTCTTCATCGACCGGGGCGTTAAACTGGCGCTCCGGTACGTAACTGCTGTAACAAGCGCTCCACGGGGGCCGCCAGTCCGACTGACGGCGGTTGCGCTAAGTTATACCAGAGCGCGCTGCCTTCATCCATGCAGGCGTCCAGTGACGACACGGGAAGCCACATAGGCACAATATCCAGGTGGAAATGGCTAAATGTGTGGCGAAACGCGTTAAGCTGGGTCAAATTATCAGCGTTAACATGCCGTTGCGCCAGCCATTCACGTAATTCAGCTTCGCTGGCGAACTGCGGAAAGCAGTAGAGTCCGCCCCATAAACCGCTGGGAGGGCGCTGCGCCAGGAAAATCTCCTGATTATGCTGTAACAATAAAAAGTAACCCGTCCGCTCCGGCAACGTCTGTTTCGGTTTCTTGCCCGGATAGCGTGACCAGCTTTCATGCGCAGCGGCGATACAACCGTTTTGCAGCGGACACAGGGTGCACTTTGGCTTTGAACGCGTACAAACCATCGCGCCCAGATCCATCATCGCCTGATTAAAACGCTCCACGCCGCGTGCGGGCGTCACTTGCTCGCTCAGCGTCCACAGCGTATTCTCCACCTCTTTTTTTCCAGGCCAGCCGCTAACAGCATAACAGCGAGCCAGCACACGTTTAACGTTTCCATCAAGAATCGGATAATGTTTACCTAACGCGAGGGAGAGAATCGCGCCGGCGGTTGAACGCCCGACGCCGGGGAGCGCGGCGATTTCGGCAAAAGTTTGCGGGAATTCTCCACCGTGAAGCGTCGCCACCTGTTGCGCCGCTTTATGCAAATTACGCGCGCGGGCGTAATAGCCGAGCCCGGTCCATAAATGGAGTACTTCATCCAGCGGCGCATTCGCTAAATCCGTCACTGTGGGAAAGCGCGCCATAAATCGCTCAAAGTAAGGAATCACCGTCGTCACCTGCGTTTGTTGCAACATGACTTCCGAGAGCCATACTTTGTAAGGCGTCTTGTTAATTTGCCAGGGCAGCGTTTTCCGCCCGTATTTGTCGTACCAGTCCAGAACCTGGGCTGAAAATTGAGACGCTTGCATGGAAACTCATTCATTATTGCCGGGGGCAAGATTGCAGCACAGAGGCCGCAGGGTGTAAACCGGAACTTTCCGCAGTGCGCTTCATGCTTGCATCCGGCAACTAACTTTGGATAATGCCCGTTTTCAGAACTCAAACACAGCAGACTACACTTTTATGAAAAACGACGTCATTTCACCGGAATTTGATGAAAACGGTCGCCCGCTGCGCCGTATTCGTAGTTTTGTTCGTCGCCAGGGGCGACTGACAAAGGGGCAAGAGCACGCGCTGGAAAACTACTGGCCGGTGATGGGCGTCGAGTTCAGCGAAGCGCCGGTAGATTTCGCCACGTTGTTTGGTCGCGAAGCGCCGGTGACGCTGGAGATTGGTTTTGGCATGGGGGCGTCTCTCGTGGCGATGGCGAAAGCGCGCCCGGAGCAGAATTTCCTCGGCATTGAAGTGCATTCACCCGGTGTCGGCGCGTGTCTGGCGTCCGCTCATGAAGAGGGCGTTGAAAACCTGCGCGTCATGTGCCACGACGCGGTAGAAGTGTTGCATAAAATGATTCCTGACAATTCTTTATCGATGGTTCAGCTCTTTTTCCCTGACCCGTGGCATAAAGCGCGTCATAATAAACGCCGTATCGTTCAGGTGCCGTTTGCTGAACTGGTATTGAGCAAGCTGAAATTGGGCGGCGTTTTCCATATGGCGACCGACTGGGAAGCGTATGCGGAACACATGCTTGAAGTCATGTCTTCTATCGACGGGTACAAAAATCTGTCAGAGAGCAATGATTATGTACCGCGCCCGGAATCGCGCCCGGTAACGAAATTTGAACAACGTGGCCATCGTCTTGGTCATGGCGTATGGGACTTAATGTTCGAGAGGGTGAAATAATGGCAAAGAACCGTAGTCGTCGTCTGCGTAAAAAAATGCACATTGACGAATTCCAGGAATTAGGATTTTCGGTGGCATGGCGTTTTCCGGAAGGTACATCTGAAGAGCAGATCGATAAGACTGTTGATGACTTTATTAATGACGTTATTGAGCCTAATAAACTGGCGTTTGACGGCAGCGGCTACCTGGCCTGGGAAGGGCTGATTTGTATGCAGGAAATCGGTAAATGTACCGAAGAACATCAGGCGATTGTGCGTAAGTGGCTGGAAGCGCGCAACCTTGAAGAAGTCCGAACCAGCGAACTTTTCGACGTTTGGTGGGACTAATAAGTACAGGGTCGGCAAATGCCGGCCCGCTTTGTCTTGAGGGAAAGTTATGATGCGCAAAACGCTGCTGGCGGCAGTGCTAACGTTTACGGCGATGGCCGCTCATGCAGATTACAAATGCAGCGTCACGCCGCGTGACGATGTGATCCTGAGTCCACAAACGGTGCAGGTGAAAGGTGAAAACGGCAACCTGGTGATCACGCCGGACGGCAATGTGATGTACAACGGTAAGCAGTACACCCTTAGCGCCGCGCAGCGCGAGCAGGCGAAAGATTACCAGGCGGAACTGCGAAGCGCGCTGCCGTGGATTGATGAGGGCGCCCGATCGCGCGTCGAAAAAGGCCGCGTGGCGCTGGATAAAATCATCGCTAAAGAGGTGGGCGAAAGCAGCAACATGCGTAGCCGTCTGACGAAGCTTGATGCGCAATTAAAAGCGCAAATGAACCGCATTATCGAACATCGTACGGACGGCCTGACGTTCCACTATAAGGCTATCGACCAGGTGCGTGCCGACGGTCAGCAGTTGGTGAATCAGGCGATGGGCGGTATTTTGCAGGACAGCATTAACGAAATGGGCGCCAAAGCAGTGCTTAAAGGCGGCGGCAATCCTTTACAGGGTGTGATGGGCAGCCTCGGTGGTTTGCAAACCGCTATCCAGAACGAATGGAAAAATCAGGAGAAAGATTTCCAGCAGTTTGGCAAAGATGTCTGTAGCCGCGTAGTGACCTTAGAAGATAGCCGCAAAGCGCTGGTTGGCAGCCTGAAGTAATCTTTCCTTTTTAAACAATGGCGTAGATCGTATCTGCGCCTTTTTATTCTGTTTTTTCCTGCATTTTGTTATCCATCTCTAAAAAATACTCTCTGTTGGATATATATCGCTGGTTAATCGTATGACATCACATTATTCGTCTGCAATATAGAGATAATGCGACCAGTTGACATAACTGGAGATATAACATGGAGTTTTTCAGGAAAACGGCATTAGCTGCTCTGGTAATGGGTTTCAGCGGCGCAGCGTTCGCTTTACCGAATATCACCATCTTAGCGACCGGCGGAACGATCGCTGGCGGCGGTGATTCAGCAACAAAATCAAATTATACGGCAGGTAAAGTCGGCGTCGAAAATCTGGTGGATGCCGTTCCTCAATTGAAGGACATTGCGGTAGTGAAAGGCGAGCAGGTCGTTAACATTGGCTCGCAGGATATGAACGATGAAGTCTGGCTCACGCTGGCGAAAAAAATCAATACCGAGTGCGACAGCACCGACGGTTTCGTGATCACCCACGGTACTGATACGATGGAAGAAACCGCTTATTTCCTCGATCTGACCGTGAAATGCAATAAACCGGTGGTACTGGTCGGCGCGATGCGTCCCTCCACGTCAATGAGCGCAGATGGCCCGTTCAACCTCTATAATGCGGTAGTAACAGCGGCTGATAAACAGTCTGCCAACCGCGGCGTGCTGGTGGTAATGAATGATACCGTCATGGACGGACGCGACGTCACTAAGACCAATACGACTGACGTGGCGACGTTTAAAGCGGTTAACTACGGCCCGCTGGGTTATATCCACAACGGTAAAATTGACTACCAGCGTACGCCAGAGCGTAAACATACCACCTCCACCCCGTTCGACGTGTCGAAGCTGACCGCGTTGCCGAAAGTCGGTATCGTTTATAACTATGCGAATGCGTCCGATCTGCCGGCAAAAGCGCTGGTAGACGCGGGTTATGACGGGATCGTGAGCGCAGGCGTGGGTAACGGCAACCTGTATAAAACGGTCTTTGATACCCTGGCGACCGCCGCGCACAACGGTACGGTAGTGGTGCGTTCTTCACGTGTGCCGACTGGCGCAACCACGCAGGATGCGGAAGTTGACGATGCAAAATACGGCTTTGTCGCTTCCGGCACGCTGAACCCGCAAAAAGCGCGTGTCTTACTGCAACTGGCGTTAACCCAGACTAAAGATCCAAAACAGATCCAGACGATGTTCAATCAGTATTAAAGATAATGCCCCGGTCGGAAGGCCGGGGCCATCTTTGGAAGACCTCTCGCACAACCAAAACTATTATCTTGCTAATTATCATCCTGGTTATGATAATTGTGGGCGTCATGTCTCTGGACGGGAGGTCCACAAGTGGTTCGACAATGGATTGCTGGCGCAGCGCTGTTTGCCCTGATTTCAGGCTATAGTTGGGCAGAGGTTGCTCAACCCTCCGATAACATCTTAAAAGAACAGTTTAGTAAGCAGTACCACGGCATACTTAAACTGGATTCCATTACCTTAAAAAATCTTGATTCGACGGGCAATCAGGCCACCTGGTCTGCCGAAGGGGATATTTCTTCCCGTGAAGATATGTATACCGGCGTTGGTATGGCGGCAGATTATTATTTTGTTGAAAAAACCTGGACCAAAGATCATCCCGTTAAATTTTCTGCCATGTTAACCAGCAAAGGGACGCCAGCCTCTGGCTGGACGGTGAGCTATTACTCATTACAAATGGCAGCCAGCGATCAGGGCCGGGCTATTGACGACATTAAAACGAATGATAAATACCTGATCGTCAACAGTGATGACTTTAACTATCGGTTTGGCAACATTGAAGCCTCCTGGCGTGCGCAGAAAGCGTCGATCCCCGGTCTTGAAGAACAACTCTCTGCCCTGGATAAGAAAATAGCGGTAGCTAAAAAAGAAGCGGACGCATATTGGGGAAAAGGCGCTGATGGGAAACCGTTGACCCGCGCCGAGGCGTTTAAAAAGACGTTAAAAGAGCGCGATGATTATGTAAAAGCCAACGATAGCAGCGTATATGCCGAGAAATACGAAAAAGAGGTCTATCAACCGGCATTAGACGCGTGCCGTAAGCAGAGTGAGCCGTGCAATGAAGCGGCTATTCAGCAGAAAAGAGATTTAGACATACACGAGCAACGGCGGCAGGTATTTTTGAAATCAGAAGAGCTGCGTCGAAAAGCGCAGAATGACTGGATATCGTTAGAGAAAGGACAATATCCGCTGAATATAGCGGTACAGAAACTTCAGATGCAACAGAGTGATATCCGCATGAAAATCACGGATATTAATGACGGTTACGAGCGCTGGAAAAAAGATACCGACGATTTGCGTCGTAAAGGCGTTATTAAATAATGCGCTTGCCAGCGGCGCATTAACCGCCACAGGTCGGTAAGCGTCGCGCCATCAGGTATTTTACCCGCTGGCGCGACAGGCTTATCCTTGTTATTCCGCGAGAAACAACTCAAGAAGAGAGTTTAAAAACAGTTTACCGTGCCGGGTAATCTGCCAGTATTGCTCGCATTCGGTCAGGTAGCCCTGGGCAATAGCCTCGTCGATTGGCTGACGAATAACCGCTTCCGTAAGCCCGGTATAGTCGACAAATTCGGCGCGAGGCGCGCGCTCCAGCAACCGAAAACGGTTCATAAAGAACTCAAAGGGTTTATCGTCATCACTCACGTCACGCTGGCTTTCCAGGTAACGTCCCTGCATATAACCGCGTGGGTGACGGGTTTTGGTGGTGCGCAGGATCCTGCCGCCCGGGAAGGTGACTTTACCGTGGGCGCCGCAGCCAATACCCAGATAGTCGCCAAAGCGCCAGTAGTTCAGATTATGCTGGCACTGATAACCGGGTTTGGCATAGGCCGACGTTTCGTATTGCTGATAGCCAGCGGCGGTTAATAACTGGTGGCCCTGCTCAAAGATATCCCACAGAGCGTCATCGTCCGGTAAAACCGGCGGACGCGAACCGAACAGAGTGTTGGGTTCAATCGTCAATTGATACCATGAGAGATGCGGCGGATTAAGCGCAATCGCCTGTCGCAAATCATTCAGCGCCTCTTCCAGCGTTTGATCCGGCAATCCATGCATCAAGTCGAGGTTAAAGCTGCGTAGTCCAAGCCCATTTGCCAGTCTTGCTGCCCGCATCGCCTCTTGTGGACCGTGAATACGGCCAAGACGTTTCAGCTTAGGCTCACTAAAGCTCTGTACGCCAATGGAGATCCGGTTTACGCCGGCGCGCTGATAGTCGATGAAGCGGTCGGCTTCGACCGTGCCGGGGTTCGCTTCCATAGTAATTTCCGCATCCGCCGCCAGGTTCAGGCGCGTGCGCACGCCGTCCAGCAGCGTTTGCATCGCCGGCCCGGAAAGCAGGCTTGGCGTACCGCCGCCAATAAAGATGGTCTTTACTTCACGCCCTTGCGCCCAGGCGACGTCGGCATCCAGATCGCTTAACAGATGCTGGACGTAGTCGTCATGCGGCACCTCGCCCTTCAACGCATGGGAATTGAAGTCGCAATATGGACATTTTTGTACACACCAGGGAATATGAATATAAAGACTGAGCGGCGGTAGTTTAGCCATTGCGTAACGCATCCAGCAGCAGCTTGAGCGCTTGTCCACGGTGGGAAATCGCGCTTTTTTCTTCACGGGTCAGTTCTGCGGCGGTTTTGCCTTCAGACGGTACGAAGAAAATGGGATCATAGCCAAATCCGCCATTTCCGGCCGCCTGGCGAGTAATGACGCCAGGCCAGCTACCGTGACAGACTATCGGTGTGGGATCTTCGGCATGACGCAAATAAACCAGTACACAATGGAATCGCGCCTGGCGTTTGTCGTCCGGAACATCTCGTAGAGTATGCAGCAGTTTTTCCAGATTTTGCTGATCTGTCGCGTTTTCGCCAGAATAGCGCGCGGAATAGATACCCGGCGCGCCGCCTAAAACGTCAACGGCCAGACCGGAGTCATCGGCAATGGCGGGCAGACCGGTCATTTTGGCGGCATGGCGCGCTTTGAGAATCGCGTTTTCAATAAACGTCAGGCCGGTTTCTTCCGCGGAATCGACGCCCAGTTCCGTTTGCGCTACCACATCAAGCCCAAAATCGCTTAACAGCGACGCGAGCTCGCGCACTTTACCGGCATTGCCGGTTGCGAGAACAACTTTTTGCATGGAATACCTACTCAGTTAACGCCGCAATTTCCGGCGGGATCTGTTGCGGGTGAATAATTTTTACCTGTTTGTGACGGCCCAGCTCGCCTTTTTCGATGACGATCTGACTTTTCGCCACGCGAAACTGTTTACCAAGAAACTTGGTCAGATGGCTGTTTGCCTGACCATCAACCGGCGGGGCGGTAATGGCGACTTTCACCTCGTCGCCATGTAAGCCCACAATACTGTCGCGGCTGGCTTTCGGCTGAATATAAAGCCGTAACACCAGACCGTCTTCGCAGCGAGTCACAGCACTCATAACGCCATCCACAGCCCCGGCAGCAACATGTTGCCTGTCGCTTGTAAGACTTCAGCAATCCCCATATTAACGACATACAGCAGCAGTACCAGAACCATCGGCGAGAAGTCGATGCCGCCCATCGCAGGCAGTATACGGCGAATCGGGCTGAGCAGCGGCTCGGCAAGCTGAATCAATACATATTCAATCGGGCTACGACCCTGGCTCACCCAGCTCATGATAGCCATGACCAGCAACACCCAGAAGATCAGCAGGCCGATTGTTTTAAGCAAGATAAGCACCGCGGCAATCCAGATAATCGCCTGAAACGTAATTACCTTAAACAGCACTATCGCCTTAATCACGCTAAGAATAAACGCCACCAGCAGGGAAGCGCTGTCAATCGGCCCCATTGGCGGGATAATACGACGCAGCGGTCCGATGATGGGCTGCGTAATTTTCACCACGAACTGGGAAAAAGGGTTGTAAAAGTCACAGCGGGCCCACTGCATCCACACGCGCAATAATAGCACCATGGTATACAGCTCAATTACCGTTGAGAGCAGGAAGGTCAACGTATTCATGGCGTTCCTCAGTTTTCCTTAATTTTTTGTGTAATCACGAGCACCAAAGATAGCGGTGCCGATGCGCACCATTGTGCTACCTGCCGCAATCGCGGCTTCCATATCGTCGCTCATACCCAGAGATAGGGTATCAACGTCAGGGTAGCGCGCTTTCAGCCCGGCAAATGCTACAGCCATTTGACGTGCGACTTCAAACTGCCTTACATAATCTGACTCTGGCGCCGGGATCGCCATCAGTCCGCGAAGCCGCAGACGCGGCAGTGTAGCCACCGCCGCGGCCAGCTCATCCAGTTCCGCCAGCGGAATGCCTGATTTGCTGTTTTCATCGCTGATATTAATTTGGATCAGAACATTTAGCGCCGGCAGATTATCCGGGCGCTGTTCGCTCAGCCGCGAGGCGATACGCAGGCGATCGATGGTATGACACCAGTCAAAATGCTCGGCCACCAGCCGACTTTTGTTGGACTGTAAAGGGCCAATAAAGTGCCAGTGCAGGCCTTCCACTTTCGCTTCCTGAAAGTGGCGGATTTTTTCCACCCCCTCTTGTACATAATTTTCACCAAATGCCCGTTGTCCGGCGGCAATGGCTTCTGCGATGTCGCTCGCAGGTTTGGTTTTACTCACTGCAAGCAACGTAACTTCTTCTGAAGAGCGGCCACAACGTGTCGCCGCGGCGGAGATTTTGTCCCGGATGTATGCCAGGTTATGCGCGATATCGTTCATTTTCCGAGGATGTTTATATGAATATGGAAGAAATTGTGACGCTTAGTGTAAAGCATAACGTCTCGGATCTACACCTGTGTAACGCCTGGCCTGCGCGATGGCGCAAACAAGGACGCATGGAGAACGCGCCTTTTACCGCGCCTGATGTCGACAGGCTTCTGCTTGATTGGCTTAATGACGCGCAACAATATCAGTGGCGAAAGCACGGCCAGCTTGATTTCGCCGTCTCGCTGTCTGGCACGCGGCGCTTGCGCGCCAGTGCGTTCAAACATCAACAGGGAACGTCGCTGGCGCTACGGCTATTGCCCGAGCGTTGTCCTGATCTGGCGGAAATCCAGACGCCGCCGATAGTACCCGCACTGCTTGCCAGCGAGAACGGACTGATTCTGGTCACTGGCGCCACTGGCTGCGGGAAATCCACTACGCTGGCGGCGATGGTGGGACATCTTAATCAACATGCCGATAAACACATCCTGACGCTGGAAGATCCTATTGAGTACCGTTACACCAGCAAGCGTTGCCTGATACAGCAGCGGGAAATCGGCCAGCATTGCGCCACTTTTGCCGCCGGGCTGCGCGCGGCGTTGCGTGAAGATCCCGATGTCATTTTACTGGGAGAGCTGCGTGACAGCGAGACCATTCGCCTGGCGCTGACGGCGGCGGAAACGGGGCATCTGGTACTGGCAACCCTGCATACTCGTGGCGCGGCGCAGGCGGTGGAAAGATTAGTGGATAGTTTTC
Source organism: Salmonella sp. NW884 (assembly GCF_051700745.1). Classification (NCBI taxonomy): domain Bacteria; kingdom Pseudomonadati; phylum Pseudomonadota; class Gammaproteobacteria; order Enterobacterales; family Enterobacteriaceae; genus Salmonella; species Salmonella sp. NW884. The sequence continues at coordinate 291,785 of NZ_JAMMDE010000002.1, forward strand.
CGGCGCAGGAAAAAGAACCGGTACGCAGTCAACTGGCGGGTAGTCTGCGCGCTGTACTATCGCAAAAACTGGAGGTCGACAGACAAGATGGGCGCGTGGCGTTGTTTGAATTACTGATTAATACGCCAGCCACAGGGAATTTGATCCGTGAAGGCAAACTCCATCAGTTGGCCCACGTGATACAAACCGGGCAGCAGCAGGGGATGATGACATTCGCCCAGAGCGCGCAATGGCGTCAGGCGCAGGGACGACTGTAGCGAAGATGGCGGCGTAGGGGCGTTGTAAAGTGTTGGCTGGCGCGGTGGATTGAACGGCATGCAGGCTTGTATCCTGGCGAACCGGCGTTAAAATCGCAGCTTTGTTAAAACCACAGCGAAGCCATTTAACGATGTCATCACAACCGAATCAAAGCCTGATAGATGGCATTCGCTGTCTGCAATATCTGGTCTCCAGCGACCGTGCTATCGGATGTCGCGAGCTTGCCCGGCTGATGGATATTAATACCACGCGCGTTAATCGCCTGTTAATGACGATGGCCTCTATTGGACTCACGATGCAGGATGAGCACCGACGCTATTTACCCGGGCCAGGCATTCATGCTTTGGCGGCGCAGGCGATTCGCGGTTCAGCGCTGTTCTCCCATGCGTTGCCTATCCTTGAACGACATGCGCCCAAAGACATCGTGGTGGCATTAGGCGTGCTATGGGAAGACCAGATTATCTATATTTATCACTCTACGCCGGGTTCGCAGGGAAGTCAGGCGTTGGCGGGGTTTCGTATGTGCCCGGCCTGGCAGTCGGTAACAGGAGTGGCGTTACTGGCGGCAGAAAGCGACGAGGCGCTAATGCAGCGTTTTACTCCGGAGCAGTGGCGCAATCTGGCGCCGCATGTGGCGCAGCAGCGCCAGCGGGGATACGTGCTGTGGCATCACGCTGATGGTGAAGTTTCTATGGCGCAACCGCTAGGCAAGCACGCCGCAGCGCTGGCCTTTGCGGGAATGTGGCGGATTGATGAGGCGGAGGCGGCTGCGCGTTTACAGGCGTTGAAGGCATTAAACCAGCTTATTGCCCAGTAAGCCTGGCAACCATGACCGCGTTATCCGCCTGCTGACAAAAACGGCTTTAATACCCCTGTTCAAAATAGCTTTCGAGGATAATCACGGCGGAGGCCGAGTCCACTTTGCCTTTGTTCAGCGCGCGATACCCACCTCGTTCAAACAGACCGGAGCGTGCTTCAACGGTGCTGAGTCGTTCATCGTGCAGCGTGACAGTTACCCCGAAGCGCCCATGAATACGGTTGGCGAATTTACGTGCGCGCGCCGTCAGCGGTTGTTCAGTGCCATCCATGTTGAGCGGTAGCCCGACAATAATTTCGTCCGGCTGCCACTCTTTCAGCAAACGTTCAATGAGCGTCCAGTCGGGCGTGCCGTCCTGTGCTTTGATTGCCGGAAGCGGACGGGCGGTGCCGGTAATGCGTTGTCCTATTGCAACGCCGATGCTTTTTGTGCCGAAGTCAAAGGCCAGTAAGGTGTCGCTCATCAGGCGTGCCCCGCAACGCCAGGCATGGTCAGAATATCAATGCCAATAAGTTTTGCCGCTTCGCGCCAGCGCTCGGCAATGGGCGTTTTGAACAAAATATTGAGATCGGCGGGCGCGGTAAGCCAGGCGTTATCAAGCAACTCTTGTTCAAGCTGGCCTTTATCCCAGGAGGCGTAGCCCAGCGCGACCAGCACATCGGAAGGCTGTTGTTGGGTACCTAACGTTTCCAGCACATCGCGGGAGGTGGTAATCACGGTATTGTCTGAGATACGAATGCTGGAGGCGAAACGTGACGGCGGAGTATGGAGAATAAATCCGCGATCTTCCGCCAGCGGGCCGCCGAGCATCACGGCTTTATCAAGACGAATTGCCGAATCGCGCGGTTCCGGCGTAATTTTTAGTTTTTCCAGAATCCCTTCAATTTGCAGATTTTCCAAAGGCTTATTAACAATAATCCCCATAGCGCCGTCCTGGTTGTGCTCGCAAATATACACCACGGAACGGCGGAAAATCGGGTCCTGGAGCGCAGGCATGGCAATAAGAAAGTGATGCTGTAAATTCATTGTCAGAGGTTCTGTTTCCTGGTTCAAAAAAACGACAGCGTTCAGTATGTGGGGAAAGCGGACGGTTGTCACTCATATAAGCCGTCTTTTGCCAAAGGACGGCGGCCTTATCGGGCAATAGACTGCCGGATGGCGATGCTGATGCGCCGCCTTATCCGACCGGGGCGGCGTGATTGCTCAGGCCCGGTAAGCGCACGCCACCGGGCAATAAACGTTTACTTCGCCAGACGCGCTTCGATGGCATCCATCAACATCCCGGTGATAGAGATCGGGTATTCCGCTTCAATTTCACGCACGCAGGTTGGGCTGGTCACGTTAATTTCCGTTAAGCGGTCGCCGATAATATCCAGACCGACGAAAATAAGCCCTTTGGCTTTAAGCGTCGGCCCAACGCGGCGGGCAATTTCCCAGTCGCTTTCGCTCAACGGACGGGGTTCGCCGCGACCACCAGCCGCCAGGTTGCCGCGGGTTTCGCCGCCCTGCGGAATACGCGCCAGGCAGTAAGGCACCGGCTCGCCGTCGACGACCAGGACGCGCTTATCGCCATCTTTGATCGCGGGCAAATAGTTCTGCGCCATGCAGTAGCGGTTGCCCAGCTCGGTCAGCGTTTCGGCAATAACGCCTATGTTAGGATCGCCTTCCTTAACGCGGAAAATGGACGCGCCGCCCATACCGTCCAGCGGTTTCATAATGATATCGCCGTGCTTTTCCCAAAACGCTTTGAGCTGCGCTTTATTGCGCGTTACCAGCGTTTCCGGCGTCAGATCGGCAAACCAGGCGGTATACAGTTTTTCATTACAGTCGCGCAGGCTTTGCGGTTTGTTGACGATCAGCGTCCCTTCCTCTTCAGCGCGTTCCAGAATATAGGTCGCATAAATAAACTCGGTATCAAACGGCGGATCTTTACGCATCAAAATGACGTCCAGATCGGCGAGTTTAATCTCCTGCTCGCTGCCGAACTCGTACCATTTATCGTAATTTTGCTCCACGCTCAACGTTCGCGTGCGGGCGCGGGCTTCGCCGTTAATCAGATAAAGGTCGGCCATCTCCATATAATGAAGTTCATAACCACGACGTTGGGCTTCCAGCAGCATAGCGAAACTGGTGTCTTTCTTGATGTTGATGTGTGCGATGGGGTCCATCACGATGCCGAGCTTGATCATTATTTTCTCCGTTAACGCTTCATCCTAAGTCGCCAAAACGCACCTGTAGCGCGGTAATGGCGGTGAGCGCGGTTGTCTCAGTACGCAGAACGCGAGGTCCTAACAGAATATCAGTAAACTGATAGCGCGCGGTCATCGCGATTTCGTCCGCCGACAGCCCGCCTTCCGGGCCGATCAGCAGTCGGACGCGTTCAACCGGCAGCGGCAGAGTGTTGATGCTGGCATGGGCGCGCGGATGAAGATTGAGCTTCAGCCCGGAATCTTGCTCGGCGCACCAGGCTTCCAGCGCCATCGGCGGGCGAATTTCCGGCACCCGGTTACGCCCGCATTGTTCGCAGGCGGCGATGGCGATCTTTTGCCACTGCTGGCGCTTTTTGTTCAGACGTTCATTATCCAGTTTAACGCCGCAGCGCTCAGAGAACAGTGGCGTAATGAGGCTTACACCCAGTTCGATCGATTTCTGGATAGTAAATTCCATTTTTTCACCGCGCGACATCACCTGGCCCAGATGGATATGCAGCGGCGATTCACGATCGTCGATTTCGCCTTTCATCACTTGCACTTCAACGCTTTTCTTACTGGCGCTAATGATTTCAGCATCGAATACCTGATTACTGCCGTCAAACAGCTGTAACGCTTGTCCCGGTCCCATGCGCAGTACACGACCAATATGGTTGGCCGCATCTTCGCATAACGAAATCTGCGTACCGGACGTCAACAATTCAGGGTGATAAATGCGGGGAATACGCATAATAAAAAAATCCGCGTCATGGCCCCGGCGTTTGGCTATCCAGGGCATGGGTTAACAATAATCCCGCTAGTGTAGGTTAGCTCTTTCGCGCCTGGCAAGCGCGTTGCACATAGGGATTATGATTACCCTGGACCTTCGCGATACGCGCATCGCGCTCGCACTCCCAGGCGGTAACGGGGTACTGCTTATCCCAGACGTTAAAAAGCTGCGTTTGTTGGCGGGAAAGTTTCAGTTGGTATTGGTCGCGCATATAAAAATAAGTGCGGGCGATTGCGCCACGGGCGCGGGCGGGCGGCTCGGCGAGCTTCGCTTTGAAATCCACTTTCATGGCGCACTGCCCGTACTGACCTTCGCCGCCGTTCCACTGGCTATACATAAAGTTGCCGCGATCGCCATTCACTTCGCCAATCGCGGGTTGCAGGTTATGCATATCGCTTTCCATTTTGCGGTAGACCGGGTCTTTAGCGCAGTTTTTTCGCCCGCCGTCCTGCCAGCACTGGCGCTGATGACCGAATTGCCAGGCGGGGACAACGTGCTCCCACTCAATGCGTCTGGCGCGATTCTCGTTTTTACGCACCTTATAGCCGCAGGACTCCAGGTCTACGACGCCTTTTTTACCCTGCCAGCGGATTTGGCACCCGCAGTAAAAGCTGCCGGGCGCGTCGGCATTGACTTTGACGCTCGCCGCTTTGGCCTGAGAAAAATTGTTAATGCCATCGGCCAATGCATGGCCTGAAAACGCTGCGGCCAGCAACGCAGCGGCAAAAGAAAAATTACGGTACATTGCACACTCCATAGCAAAACGAGCCCGCAACGTAACGAAAGTTGTGTCTGTATGCAATCAGTCCGCTCAGGAAAGTTCCCGGACGTTTCGGGAACTACCCGGCGACCAGTGGTTCGCCGCAGTGAACGCAACGATAAACCGCTTCGCCGCGTACTACCCGATTATGACGGCGGACGGTGAGTTGATGTTGCTGGCATTGGCAATGGTAGGGAAAGGTATTGCGCCGTACGGATTGCAGCGCAAATTGATGAGTACGTCTGGCCGGAACGCCCAGCACGCTTTCCATCATCCACTTCCATTCCTTGCCATGCGGAGCCTTGCGTCCGAAGTGCTTCCACACCAACAGATGCGCCAGTTCATGCGGCACGACCTCTGCTATAAAGGTGTCGATGTTTTCCAGCAGTAACACCGGGTTGAGGCGGATTTCGTAGCTCTCCAGCCAGGCGGTGCCCGCCGAGGTGCCGCGTTGCGTATACACCAGTTTCGGCTCCGGATAATGTCTATCGAGCTTGAGGTTCGCCTGGGCGAGATTTTCCCGCAGACGGCGTATCACGGCCTGCTGGATAGCGATAGGGAGACGAGGGGTTTTCATAGCGGCAGAGAATAGTGCGACGGAAGAGGGACTGCAAGAAAAACGCTTCCTCCTGTGGCAGGAGGAAGCGTGGAGGGATTAGTCGTGGGCGCCGATTTCGCGCAGTTTACGACCTTTCATCAGGTTACGTTCAATGTGTTCCAGCGAAACGTGTTTGGTTTCCGGCACCAGCCACAGGGTCAGCAGGATAAACAGCACGTTCAGGCCAGCGTAGACCCAGAAGGTGTTGGCGTTACCCAGATTGTTCAGCATGGTCAGGAACGTTGCGCCGACGATCATATTGGCGATCCAGTTGGTCGCGGTGGAGCAGGTGATGCCGAAATCGCGGCCTTTGAGCGGCTGGATTTCGGAGCACAGTACCCAAATCAGCGGACCAGCGCTCATCGCAAATCCAATGATGAACATCAGCAGCATAGCGATAGCGAAGTATTGCGCAGACGGTGAATGGATGCCGATGTGCATCATCGTACCCAGAATCCCCATACCAATCGCCATGACCAGGAAGCCCAGCGTCAGGGTCGGCTTGCGGCCCCAGCGGTCAACCAGGCCGATAGCGATGAAGGTTGCCAGCACGTTAGTCAGACCAACAATAACGGTGCCCCACATCTGCTCCGTGGTATTCGTGTACCCCGCCAGTTCGAAGATTTTCGGCGCGTAATACATGATGACGTTCATCCCGGTAAATTGCTGCATGACCTGCAACAAAATGCCAAGAAACACGGCGCGGCGGAAGTTGCTGTTCTCTTTGAACAACGCCCAACCGCTCTGTTTAACCTGCAAACTTTCGCGAATTTCATCGAGCTCACGTTTTGCTTCCGCACTGGTGTCACGCAGGCGCAACAGGACGCGTTCAGCATCATGGAAACGGCGTTTCGCCGCAAACCAGCGCGGGCTGTCCGGCAGGAAGAAGACGCCGATCAGCAGCAGAATGGCCGGGATGATGATCACGCCGAGCATCCAGCGCCATGCGCCGCTGTAGCTGAACGCGGTGTCGGACAGATAAGCGCCCAGAATCCCGATGGTGATCATGAGTTGGTACATTGAGATCATACTGCCGCGAATTTTTTCCGGCGCGATCTCGGACAGGTACAACGGTGCAGTGTAGGAAGCGACGCCGACGGCCAGACCCAGCAGCACGCGAGAAATAATCAGGACTTCAACGTTAGGCGCCGCAGCGGAGAACAGCGAACCGGCGACGAACAGGATAGCGCCGATCATCAGGCTTTTTTTACGACCCAGCTTAAAGGAGAGCCAGCCGCTGCCGACAGCGCCGACGGCCGCGCCAAACATCATGGAGCTGACCACCCATTCCTGAGTGTGTGCGGTAATCTGAAACTCGTCGGTAATGAAGGGTAAAGCACCGGCGATAACGCCGATATCCAGGCCAAAAAGTAATCCTGCCAGGGCTGCAAGAAAGCAGACAAAAAATGTCATGGCCTTGTTGGAACGCCCTTGTTTTTTATTGTCAGGCATTATGCCCTCCGGTTGGGTTAGCAATTTTATCGATGTTAAGAGTAGGTGAGTACGCCGTAAAAAGATGTGAGGCTAATCACAATGGTGTAATCGTTTACACTACTATTTATCTCGGTGATTATTTAATTATCTGAAAAATAATAGTTTTAATAATCTTATAACCCTATCAATCGCCTGGTATTCAGACAAAGCTGAAAAACTATGTAACATTTTCATCGCAGAGTTAGCATACCGACAGTGAGGTGGTCAGTTCTCAATGAAAATGAATGTAACCGCTTTCATAGCTGCTGAAACTGAATGATGAAAAGTGTAGTCGAAGAAACGAAAGGGGAGAGCGGATTGTGCTGCGCATCACAAAAAGGTCAGTATAAATACACGCTGGAACATCTGATAACGTTGCGTGTATCAGCAATGATAAAGGCCAGCAGGGCGCTGGCCTTGATAAGTACGGTATGGTTTACCTGACTGAAAAACAGCGTCAGGCGCGGGCGATTATTTCAGACCGGCAGCATCGCGCAGCAGTTGCGCTTTGTCGGTTTTTTCCCATGGGAAGTTTTCGCGACCGAAGTGGCCGTAAGCCGCAGTTTCTTTGTAGATCGGGTGCAGCAGATCCAGCATCTGAATCAAGCCGTACGGGCGCAGGTCGAAGAATTCGCGCACCAGCAGAATCAACTGTTCAGCAGGCACTTTTTCAGTACCGAACGTTTCCACCATGATGGACGTCGGCTCCGCTACGCCGATAGCGTAGGAGACCTGGATTTCACAGCGATCCGCCAGACCTGCCGCCACGATGTTTTTCGCGACATAACGCGCAGCGTAAGCTGCAGAACGGTCAACTTTAGACGGATCTTTACCGGAGAAGGCGCCGCCGCCGTGACGCGCCATACCGCCGTAGGTATCAACGATGATCTTACGACCGGTCAGACCACAATCGCCCATCGGGCCGCCGATAACAAAACGCCCGGTTGGGTTGATAAAAAACTTAGTGGACGTATTTAACCATTCAGACGGCAGAATGGGTTTGATGATCTCTTCCATCACCGCTTCTTGCAGCGATTTTTGGTCGATATCTTCTGCGTGCTGCGTAGAGAGAACCACGGCGTCGATACCGACGATTTTGCCGTCGTCATACTGGAAAGTGACCTGGCTTTTTGCATCCGGACGCAACCATGGCAGGGTGTCATTTTTACGCACTTCAGCCTGACGCTGTACCAGACGGTGCGCGTAGGTGATTGGCGCAGGCATCAGTACGTCGGTTTCATTTGTCGCGTAGCCAAACATCAGGCCCTGGTCGCCCGCGCCTTGTTCCAGCGGGTCTGCGCGGTCAACGCCCTGGTTGATATCCGGAGACTGTTTGCCAATTGCGCTCAGTACCGCGCAAGAGTTGGCGTCAAAGCCCATGTCGGAATGCACATAGCCAATTTCGCGCACCGTATTACGGGTAATCTCTTCGATATCGACCCAGGCGCTGGTGGTGATCTCACCGCCAACTAAAACCATGCCGGTTTTAACGTAGGTTTCACAGGCGACGCGTGCTTTCGGATCCTGTTGCAGGATTGCGTCCAACACGGCATCAGAGATTTGGTCTGCGATTTTGTCAGGATGCCCTTCTGATACGGACTCAGACGTAAAAAGGTGTTTTGCCATATTTAATTTCACCTAAGGAGAATTTAGTTAGCTCAAACTGTTGTGCGGAATAGTCATGACAGAAGATTCTACCATGAGTCTGAAGGTCGCTGACACTGGCAGTCTGAGTGTTAATCAGTATGGATGGATTAACATCTGGACGGCTATTTTAGGTCACTTCTTCGCCCAATTTCCAGCTTTTTTTGAAGGCCGTCGCAATGTCGGTCAAAATCAGGCGGTAAACGTTTCTGATAATGCTGACATTATGCGCATTTATGCTTTGCTTTTTTTCTGCGTTCTGGGTATAAAACGCGACGCGCGGCTCATACAAAAGCACACGACGTTTTCTTCGTGTCGCCACTTCCAGCCGGGTTAAAACGTTGCTTTGGCTTGTGGGTTCGTCTTACGAGGCGGCCGTGGAGGTGATACGAGATAATGAACCGTTGTATTCTGCTGAATCTGTCGCATCGTTCTGGTGCGCGCATGTCCCCCGCAATCTGCATCTCTGCTTTGCATACCTGCCGATGTTATACCCATCTCGGCGCTTCTCAGGATTCCAGAGCCGGCAATGGCGCTGAAGACTGAACAAGGGCGCTCTTGTTAACGCAAGAGTTTTCTCGTGGTTTCGCCGAACCGTTATCTGTGAGTTCGGTTACGTGTTTACAATGATATGAAAAAGAAACCGGTCGCGCAGGCGGAGCATCAGCGCTATCTGCTGGAAAATCCGCTTGTCTATGGGTTGTTATCGCGTCTTCGGATTGCGATAGTAGTCAACTGTTTTACACTTGCTAATAAAAATTGAGGTTCGCTATGTCTGACGACATGTCTATGGGTTCGCCTTCGTCAGCAGGCGAACAGGGTGTACTACGCTCCATGCAGGAGGTTGCAATGAGCTCCCAGGAAGCCAGCAAGATGCTGCGCACTTACAATATTGCCTGGTGGGGCAATAACTACTACGACGTCAACGAGCTGGGCCATATTAGCGTATGCCCCGATCCCGACGTACCGGAAGCGCGTGTCGATCTTGCCAAACTGGTGAAAGCGCGCGAAGCGCAAGGCCAGCGTCTGCCGGCGCTGTTCTGCTTCCCGCAGATCCTGCAACACCGTTTGCGTTCAATTAACGCGGCGTTTAAGCGTGCGCGTGAATCTTACGGTTATAACGGCGACTACTTCCTCGTTTATCCGATTAAGGTCAATCAGCATCGCCGCGTGATCGAGTCCCTTATCCATTCCGGTGAACCGTTGGGGCTGGAAGCGGGGTCGAAAGCGGAATTGATGGCGGTGCTGGCGCATGCCGGCATGACCCGTAGCGTGATCGTCTGTAATGGTTATAAAGACCGTGAATATATTCGGCTGGCGCTGATTGGCGAGAAGATGGGCCATAAGGTTTATCTGGTCATCGAAAAGATGTCTGAAATCGCGATTGTGCTGGAAGAGGCCGAGCGCCTGAACGTGGTTCCTCGCCTGGGCGTGCGTGCGCGTCTGGCCTCTCAGGGGTCCGGTAAGTGGCAATCCTCCGGCGGCGAAAAATCAAAATTCGGCCTGGCGGCGACGCAGGTGCTGCAACTGGTGGAGACCCTGCGTGACGCTGGGCGTCTGGACAGTCTGCAACTGTTGCACTTCCACCTGGGATCGCAGATGGCGAACATTCGCGATATCGCGACCGGCGTGCGCGAGTCCGCGCGTTTCTATGTTGAGCTGCATAAGCTGGGCGTGAATATTCAGTGTTTCGACGTGGGCGGCGGTCTGGGCGTGGATTATGAAGGTACCCGCTCGCAGTCCGACTGTTCGGTGAACTATGGCCTGAACGAATATGCCAATAACATCATCTGGGCGATTGGCGATGCCTGCGAAGAGCATGGTTTACCGCATCCGACGGTGATTACCGAGTCTGGCCGCGCCGTCACTGCGCACCATACGGTACTGGTCTCTAACATTATCGGCGTGGAGCGTAACGAATACACGGATCCGACTGCCCCTGCTGAAGATGCGCCGCGCGCGCTGCAAAATCTGTGGGAAACCTGGCAGGAGATGCATAAGCCTGGCACTCGCCGCTCGCTGCGTGAGTGGTTGCATGATAGCCAAATGGATCTGCACGATATTCATATCGGCTACTCTTCCGGCGCGTTTAGTTTGCAGGAGCGCGCCTGGGCGGAGCAACTTTATCTCAGCATGTGCCATGAAGTGCAGAAGCAACTGGACCCGCAAAACCGTGCGCATCGTCCGATTATCGACGAACTGCAAGAGCGGATGGCGGACAAAATGTACGTCAACTTCTCGCTGTTCCAGTCAATGCCGGACGCGTGGGGAATCGATCAGCTCTTCCCGGTGCTGCCGCTGGAAGGGTTAGATCAGGTACCGGAACGTCGCGCCGTGCTGCTGGATATTACCTGTGATTCCGATGGCGCTATCGACCACTATATCGATGGCGACGGTATCGCCACGACGATGCCGATGCCGGAATACGATCCAGAGAATCCGCCGATGCTCGGCTTCTTTATGGTCGGCGCCTATCAGGAGATCCTCGGTAACATGCACAACCTGTTTGGCGATACTGAAGCGGTTGACGTGTTTGTCTTCCCGGATGGTAGCGTCGAGGTTGAGCTGTCGGACGAAGGCGATACCGTTGCGGATATGCTGCAATATGTGCAACTGGATCCAAAAACGCTGTTAACGCATTTCCGCGACCAGGTAAAACAGACGGATCTGGACGATGCGTTGCAGCAGCAGTTCCTTGAGGAATTTGAAGCGGGACTGTACGGTTATACTTATCTTGAAGATGAGTAGCCGTTGATGCCCGGTGGCGCTGTGCTTACCGGGCCTACGAATGCAGGCTGGATAAGGTAAAGCCGCCACCCGGCAGAATGCTATACTCACTTGAACCCGTATGAATTAACGGCGATAATTCGCCGCAATAGCGATTTACAAATCAATCCCTTCCTCGTCGGGTTTAACGACGCGGAGGGGATTTTTTTTCATCTGTTTTAATGCAACGACTCTAAAAGAGGTCAGGACATGAGCACCTTAGGTCATCAGTACGATAACTCACTGGTTTCTAATGCGTTTGGTTTTTTACGTCTGCCAATGAACTTCCAGCCGTATGACAGCGATGCCGACTGGGTGATCACTGGCGTACCGTTTGATATGGCAACGTCCGGTCGCGCTGGCGGCCGTCATGGCCCGGCGGCGATCCGTCAGGTGTCGACCAACCTCGCCTGGGAACATCACCGTTTCCCGTGGAATTTTGACATGCGCGAGCGCCTGAACGTCGTGGACTGCGGCGATTTGGTGTATGCGTTTGGCGATGCCCGTGAAATGAGCGAAAAATTACAGGCGCACGCTGAAAAACTGCTGTCTGCAGGCAAGCGTATGCTCTCTTTCGGCGGCGACCACTTCGTCACGCTGCCGCTGCTGCGCGCCCACGCGAAACATTTTGGCAAAATGGCGCTGGTACATTTTGACGCGCATACCGATACCTACGCTAACGGCTGCGAATTCGATCACGGCACGATGTTCTACACCGCGCCGAAAGAAGGCCTGATCGATCCGCATCATTCGGTACAGATCGGTATTCGCACTGAGTTTGACAAAGACAATGGCTTTACCGTGCTGGATGCCTGCCAGGTCAACGATCGTGGCGTGGATGATATTCTCGCTCAGGTGAAACAGATCGTCGGCGATATGCCGGTCTATCTGACCTTTGATATCGACTGTCTGGACCCGGCGTTTGCGCCTGGCACCGGTACGCCGGTGATCGGCGGTTTGACCTCCGATCGCGCCATTAAACTGGTACGCGGTCTGAAAGATCTGAACATTGTCGGTATGGATGTAGTGGAAGTCGCGCCGGCTTACGATCAGTCGGAGATCACCGCTCTGGCGGCCGCGACGCTGGCATTAGAAATGCTCTATATCCAGGCGGCGAAGAAGGGCGAGTAAGTTGTTTTGCCGGATGGCACTGCGCTTATCCGGCCTACGCTTACCGGGCCTGTGTAGGCCGGATAAGGCGTTCACGCCGCCATCCGGCACTGTTCGGGGATTATTTGATCCCGTCCGCGCTCATACGATCGCGCACATGCTGTGCGCGTGCGGCGGACGCCGGGTGATCGTCGAACATTGAGCTTTGACGACCCGCTTCCAGTTTTGCCAGTTTCTCAAAGCTGGTGGCGAGTCCTGCCGGACTGATACCGCGTTTGCGCAACAGATCGTAAGAATAATCATCCGCTTCGGACTCCTGACGCTGAGAGAACTGCGAGTTCACCAGTTTTTCGCCAAGATCGCCAAGCTGTGATTGCGACAGGCTGCCGACAACGCCTCCTGCCGATGCCGCCGCAACTCGCACGGCGTTAGTGCCCAGCGCGACCTGCATCCCTTTCTTTACATGACCCAGAGCGACATGGCCCATTTCATGACCGATCACGGCTTCAACTTCGTTGTCGGTCATCATATCCATCAGTCCGCTGTAGACGCGGATACAACCGTTCGCCATGGCAAACGCGTTGACGTCTTTCGTCTCGTAAACCTTATAGTTCACCGGCTGGCCGTTAATGTTATCCCCCAGCGCGGCGGCAATTTTTGTCAGTCGTTTAGCGTATTCGCTGCTCGCCGGCGCGATTTTCGCTTTGCTGTCGAGCTCTTGACAGGATTGATCGCTCAACGCTTTTACCTGCGCATCGCTTAACGTATAGGCCTGAAAAGCTTCAGCGCCCGAAGAAAGCAGTCCATTAGAGTCCATATTCTGGCAACCGGTCAGCACCGTCGCCATGCCCAAAGCAAGCAGTAAAGCGCGAATTTTCATTTTTCTCTTCCATACGAATTAATATTATTTTGAAATGCGCCCGTTGCAGATGAATTAGCGCCTGGGTTAAGTATAAAGAAAAGCGTGGCAGGCAAGTTAGCTAATTGCGCAACATGCGAGCACGATCCGGAGATTTCTGAAGCGGTAAAAGGATGTTCCATGTACATGACGCGCGGCTTGGGGTAAATTGTTGGCAAATTTTCCGGCGTAGCCCAAAACGCGCTGTCGTCAAGTCGTTACGGGCATGGCCTTTCAACATCCGATCTGGAGTCAAAATGTCCTCACGTAAAGAGCTTGCCAATGCTATTCGTGCGCTGAGCATGGACGCAGTACAGAAAGCCAAATCCGGTCACCCGGGTGCCCCGATGGGTATGGCTGACATTGCCGAAGTCCTGTGGCGTGATTTCCTGAACCACAACCCGACCAACCCGTCCTGGGCCGACCGCGACCGCTTTGTGCTGTCCAATGGCCACGGCTCAATGCTGATTTACAGCCTGCTGCACCTCACCGGCTATGACCTGCCGATGTCCGAACTGCAGAATTTCCGTCAGCTACATTCAAAAACCCCGGGTCATCCGGAAGTGGGCTACACCGCTGGTGTTGAAACCACTACTGGCCCGCTGGGGCAGGGTATTGCCAACGCCGTCGGGATGGCGATTGCCGAGAAAACTCTGGCGGCGCAGTTTAACCGTCCTGGCCACGACATCGTTGACCACTTCACCTACGTCTTTATGGGCGACGGCTGCATGATGGAAGGCATTTCTCACGAAGTGTGCTCTCTGGCTGGTACTCTGAAACTGGGCAAACTGATCGCGTTCTATGATGACAACGGTATCTCTATCGATGGTCATGTTGAAGGCTGGTTCACCGATGACACCGCGAAACGTTTTGAAGCCTACGGCTGGCATGTTATCCGTGGCATTGACGGTCACGATGCCGACGCCATTAAACGCGCCACGGAAGAAGCTCGCGCCGTGACTGACAAACCGTCCCTGCTGATGTGCAAAACCATCATCGGTTTCGGTTCGCCGAACAAACAGGGGACCCACGATTCCCACGGCGCGCCGCTGGGCGACGCGGAAATCGCGCTGACCCGCGAACAGTTGGGCTGGAAATACGCGCCGTTCGAAATCCCGTCTGAAATCTACGCCCAGTGGGATGCGAAAGAAGCTGGCCAGGCGAAAGAGTCTGCATGGAATGAGAAATTCGCGGCTTATGAGAAAGCCTTCCCGCAGGAAGCTGCTGAATTCACTCGTCGTATGAAAGGCGACATGCCGGCTGACTTCGATGCGAAAGCGAATGAGTTCATCGCTAAACTGCAGGCGAATCCATCCAAAATCGCCAGCCGTAAAGCGTCCCAGAATGCCATCGAAGCCTTCGGTCCGCTGTTGCCGGAATTCCTCGGCGGCTCCGCTGACCTGGCACCGTCTAACCTGACCCTGTGGTCCGGTTCGAAAGCGATTAACGAAGATGCCGCAGGTAACTACATTCATTACGGTGTGCGCGAATTCGGTATGACCGCTATCGCCAACGGTATCGCCCTGCACGGCGGTTTCCTGCCGTACACCTCCACCTTCCTGATGTTCGTCGAATATGCCCGTAACGCAGTGCGTATGGCAGCGTTGATGAAACAACGTCAGGTGATGGTGTACACCCACGACTCCATCGGTCTGGGCGAAGATGGCCCGACGCACCAGCCGGTCGAGCAGGTGGCAAGCCTGCGCGTAACGCCGAACATGTCCACATGGCGTCCGTGCGACCAGGTGGAATCCGCGGTGGCGTGGAAATATGGCGTAGAGCGTCAGGATGGCCCAACCGCGCTGATCCTCTCCCGTCAGAACCTGGCGCAGCAGGAACGTACTGAAGAGCAACTGGCGAATATCGCCCGCGGTGGTTACGTACTGAAAGATTGTGCGGGCCAGCCGCAGATTATCTTCATTGCGACCGGTTCAGAGGTTGAGCTGGCGGTTGCCGCTTACGAAAAACTGACTGCCGAAGGCGTGAAGGCGCGCGTGGTTTCCATGCCGTCCACCGACGCGTTCGACAAGCAGGATGCGGCTTACCGTGAATCCGTGCTGCCGAAAGCGGTCTCTGCGCGTGTGGCGATTGAAGCGGGTATCGCTGACTACTGGTTCAAATACGTCGGCCTGAACGGCGCTATTGTCGGGATGACCACCTTCGGTGAGTCTGCTCCGGCAGAGCTGCTGTTTGAAGAGTTTGGCTTCACGGTGGACAACGTGATCGCCAAAGCGAAAGCGCTGCTGTAATCCTTAATACGGCATAAAACGGGTCGCTTCGGCGACCCGTTTTTATTTTTAGATACATTTATTTTTAGCTAACAAGGTTTTATTTGGGATTTTTATCACAATTTTGATATTTTTTTATTTATTGAATTTGCAATGTATATCACAAAATGAAACTTGCTTTTTATTTTTATAACTATAACAGGTTGTTTTATAGATAAATTATAATCATGTCATTTTAAGCGCTCGCTTTTTCGCTTGGATTGATTTCATTTTGCCGCCCGCGTATTTTATTTTTAACGACAGGTTGTACCCTAAAAATAAAATAAGGATAGTTTATGCGGTTAATAGATTATTTTCCTGAAGCATCTATTACAATAAGACCATTGGCACAAAATTGGCAGGAAGCTGTTGATTTTTCCATGTCATCCCTTTTGGCTAATCGTTATATAAATGAAAATTATATTCAGGCTATCAAAGATTCAACAATCAGTAATGGTCCTTACTATATTCTGGCACCTGGTGTCGCGATGCCTCATGCTCGCCCCGAATGCGGCGCGTTAAAAACCGGGATGTCATTAACATTGCTCAGGCAGGATGTGCAGTTTACCGACGAGGATGACGGCATAAAATTATTAATCGGCCTGTCAGCAGCAGATTCAGATTCACATATTGGCGCTATCCAGGCGTTAAGCGAACTATTATGTGAAGAGGATGTTTTAGCGGCGTTATTAGCTGCGAAATCAGAAAAAGAGCTGGCGGATATTATAGCTCGCGCATAATTATTCTCTCCTTTACAGGATATTAATATGGAACACAAGTCTGCTCGTGCAAAGGTCCAGGCTTTTGGGGGCTTTTTGACCGCGATGGTCATTCCCAATATCGGCGCTTTTATTGCCTGGGGTTTTATCACTGCATTATTTATTCCAACCGGGTGGATGCCAAATGAGCATTTCGCCAAAATTGTCGGCCCAATGATTACTTATTTACTGCCGGTAATGATTGGTTCTACCGGTGGACATCTGGTCGGTGGAAAGCGTGGCGCCGTGATGGGGGGAATTGGCACCATTGGCGTTATCATCGGCGCTGATATCCCCATGTTTCTTGGCTCAATGATTATGGGGCCTCTCGGCGGTCTGGTCATTAAATATATTGATCGATTGCTGGAAAAGCGGATTCCCGCCGGTTTTGAGATGGTGATTAATAACTTCTCGCTGGGTATCGCCGGGATGATTTTGTGCCTGCTGGGTTTTGAAGTGATTGGTCCGGCGGTACTTATTGCCAATAACTTTGTGAAGGAGTGTATTGAATCATTGGTACATGCGGGCTATCTGCCGCTGTTGTCTTTAATCAATGAACCGGCAAAAATCCTCTTTTTGAACAATGCCATCGATCAGGGCGTTTATTATCCGTTGGGAATGCAACAGGCGTCGGAAACCGGAAAGTCCATTTTCTTTATGGTGGCCTCTAACCCGGGGCCTGGCTTAGGTTTGCTGCTTGCCTTTACGCTATTCGGCAAAGGAATGGCAAAGAAATCTGCGCCTGGCGCCATGATTATCCATTTCCTCGGTGGGATTCATGAGCTCTATTTCCCCTATGTGCTGATGAAGCCATTAACACTCATCGCCATGATTGCCGGCGGGATGAGCGGAACATGGGTGTTTAACCTGCTGGATGGCGGCCTGGTTGCAGGGCCAAGCCCGGGTTCAATTTTCGCTTACCTGGCGCTGACGCCGAAAGGTTCTTTCCTTGCTACGATTGCTGGCGTAACGGCGGGAACGGCAGTGACCTTTATTATTACCGCTTTCATTTTGAAAATGGAAAAAAGTAGCGAAGCCGACAGCGAAGATACTTTTAGCGATTCCGCTAAAGCGGTGAAAGCCATGAAGCAAGAAGGCAAATTTTCATATCGCGACGTGAAACGCATCGCCTTTGTCTGCGATGCGGGGATGGGCTCCAGCGCAATGGGCGCCACAACGTTCCGCCGACGTCTGGAAAAGGCGGGCCTGACTATCGACGTTAAACATTATGCTATCGAAAATGTACCGGATGATGCCGATATTATCGTTACCCACGCCAGCCTTGAAGGACGGGTTAAGCGAGTCAGCGATAAACCCTTAATACTTATTAAAAACTATATTGGCGATCCGTGCCTTGATGATTTATTTAACCATTTGACATCGAATTAATATTTCAGGTTTCTGGAGTAAATATGAAAACGAAAGTAGCTGCTATATATGGCAAGCGGGATGTCCGTATCCGTGAGTTTGAATTACCCGACATTACGGAGAATGAACTGCTCGTAAGCGTAATTTCCGACAGCGTATGTCTCTCTACCTGGAAAGCCGCTTTATTAGGCAGTGAACATAAACGAGTGCCAGATGACCTGGAAAATCATCCAGTCATTACGGGTCATGAATGTGCTGGAATTATCGTCGAAGTAGGAAAAAATCTGACTGATAAATATAAAAAAGGACAGCGTTTTGTTTTACAACCGGCGATGGGCCTGCCGAGCGGTTATTCTGCTGGCTACAGTTACGAATATTTTGGCGGTAACGCCACGTACATGATAATCCCGGAAGTAGCGATTAATCTGGGCTGTGTTTTACCGTATCACGGCTCATATTTTGCCGCGGCATCGCTGGCGGAACCGATGTGCTGCATTATTGGCGCTTATAACGCCAATTACCATACAACACCTTATGTTTATGAACATCGGATGGGAGTCAAACCCGGCGGTAATATCGCGCTTTTGGCCTGTGCCGGACCGATGGGCATTGGCGCGATTGATTATGCCATTAACGGCGGGATCCAGCCGGCGCGAATTGTGGTGGTAGATATCGATGAAGCCCGCCTGGCGCAGGCGAAAAAACTGCTGCCGGTCAAACAGGCCGCCGAGAAAGGCATTGAGCTTATCTATGTGAATACCGCGGGCATGGCTGATCCTGCTGCGCAACTTCGGACATTAACCGATGGCGCAGGATTTGATGATGTCTTTGTTTATGCCGCCGTTCCGTCCGTCGTTGAAATGGCTGACGATCTTCTCGCCGAAGACGGTTGCCTGAATTTCTTTGCCGGGCCGACAGATAGCCAGTTCAAGGTACCGTTTAATTTTTACAATGTGCATTACAACAGTACCCATGTCGTAGGGACATCCGGCGGCTCCACAGATGATATGAAAGAGGCTATTACGTTAAGCGCAACAGGACAGCTTCAACCTTCATTCATGGTGACGCATATTGGTGGGCTGGATGCAGTACCGGACACCGTACTCAACCTGCCGGATATTCCCGGCGGTAAAAAGCTTATCTATAACGGCGTCACCATGCCGCTGACGGCGATTACTGATTTCGCCGAAAAAGGAAAAACGGATCCGTTGTTCAGGGAGCTGGCGCGTCTGGTTGAAGAGACGCACGGCATCTGGAACGAAAAAGCGGAAAGATACCTGCTGGCGCAATTTGGCGTGGATATCGGGGAGGCGGCATGATGTCTCTGGCATGGCCGCTATTTCGCATTACGGAGCAGGCAGCACTGGCTGCCTGGCCGCAAACCGGATGCGGCGATAAGAACAGAATTGATGGGCTGGCTGTTACCGCGATGCGACAGGCATTGAATGATATCGCCATCCGTGGGCGGATCGTCATCGGCGAGGGGGAAATCGATCATGCGCCCATGCTGTGGATTGGCGAGGAGGTGGGTAACGGCGAGGGGCCTGAGGTGGATATCGCCGTCGATCCTATAGAAGGCACCCGAATGGTCGCGATGGGACAAAGTAATGCGCTGGCCGTCATGGCGTTTGCGCCCCGGGGCAGCTTGTTACATGCGCCCGATATGTATATGAAAAAGCTGGTTGTAAATCGGCAGGCGAAAGGCGTGATCAATCTGGCGTTATCGTTAACCGATAATCTGCGAAATGTCGCCAGGGCGCTAAATAAGCCGCTGGAGGATCTGCGTATGGTCACGTTAGATAAACCGCGGCTGAAACCGGCCATTACACAGGCGACGCAACTTGGGGTTAAGGTATTCGCTCTCCCCGATGGTGATGTGGCGGCCAGCGTCCTGACCTGTTTGCAGGATAACCCTTATGATCTGATGTATACCATTGGCGGCGCGCCTGAAGGCGTAATTTCCGCCTGTGCGGTAAAAGCGCTGGGCGGTGATATGCAGGCGGAGCTGCTCGACTTTTGTGAAGCGAAAGGGGACAACGCTGACAACCGCCTGGTGGCGCAACAGGAGCGTCAACGCTGCGAAGAAATGGGCGTTGCGGTTAACCGCGTCTACTCCCTTGACGAGCTGGCTGCCGGTAACGACATTTTCTTTAGCGCGACGGGCGTTACGGGCGGCGATCTGGTTAACGGGATCCAACGGGTTGCGAACGGTGTGCGCACGCAAACTTTACTGATCGGTAGCGCAGATCGAACGTGTAATATTATAGACTCTCTGCATTCATGGTGACTTATCCCCGTCATTCTTCACGTTGCAAGTACGTTGGCGACGCGCGTTCACACCAGTCACTTACTCATGTAAGCTCCTGGTGGTTCTCTCTCTTGCCGCTTGTCTGCAACTCGAATTATTTAGGGTATATACTCTGGGCTTTTCAGGATAAAGGACGGTGGCAAGTCCACGTCCACCTGTAGCTTGAAAGACGATGAGTATATCGGGACACAAATGACGACGCTGACAGAAGACGATGTGCTTGAGCAACTGGATGCTCAAAATAATTTACTTTCGTTTATGACGACGGCACATAACATTTTGCTCCAGGGCATTAAGCGCTTTCTGCCGTCGCTATTTGTCGATAATGATGAAGAAATTGTGGAATATGCAGTGAAGCCGTTACTCGCCCAAAGCGGGCCGCTTGACGATATCGACGTTGCATTACGTCTGATTTATGCGCTGGGGAAAATGGATAAATGGCTCTACGCTGACATCACCCATTTTTCTCAGTTTTATCAGTACCTGCATGAACAAGACGCGATTCCCGGTTTTGCCGACGACATTACCTGGGACTTCATCAGTAACGTTAACTGTATTACCCGTAATGCGCCCTTATATGGCGCGCTGGAGTCGATGAAGTTTGCCGACTTCGCCGCGTGGTCTGAGGTGCGCTTTACCGGTATGGTCAAAACGGCGATGGCGCTGGCGGTAACGACAATTTTAAAGGAATTAACGCCGTGAAAATCGCATTAACGGTTAATGGGCTGCACGTTGAAGCACATTATCATGATGATGAAATAGAGAAGGTTCACAAGCCCTTACTGCAACAACTGGCTAAAATACATGCCGCTAAACCTGAGCGCCGTACCATCGTTTTTCTTAGCGCGCCGCCCGGCACAGGCAAATCCACGCTGACCACCTTCTGGGAATATCTCTCTCGTCAGGATGCTGGCCTGCCGGAAATTCAAACGCTTCCCATGGATGGCTTTCATTACTATAACCGCTGGCTGGAGGCGCATCATTTACGTGCCTGTAAAGGCGCGCCGGAAACCTTTGACGTCGATAAGCTGGCGGAAAATCTGCGTCTGGTGCGGGCTGGCGAAGCGACCTGGCCGCAGTACGACCGACAGCGGCACGACCCGGTGGAACACGCTGTTGTGGTCACGGCGCCGATCGTGATTGTGGAAGGAAACTGGCTCCTGCAGGATGACGAGAGATGGCGCGCGTTAGCGGCGTTTTGCGATTTCTCATTATTTATTCGCGCCCCGGCGGAAACCTTACGCGCCCGGTTGATTGGACGTAAACTGGCGGGAGGATTATCACAGGCGGAGGCGGAAACCTTTTATGAACGCACCGACGGCCCAAATGTGCGCCGGGTGCTGGAAAGTAGCCTGCCAGCCGATCTCATGCTGGAAATGACCTCTACGGGCGAATATCGGATGGCGTGTCCTTAATGATGTTACGCGGCGTTATCGCGCCATTATGCAGCCGTACCACCCGTGAAAAATGACGCCGGGTAAACGCAGCGTCATGGCTAATCGCCACGACGCTGGTTCCCCGTGCCCGGCATGTCGCCAGCCAGTGTTCAAATACGGTTAGCCAGTGGGCGTCAAAATCCCGGCTGGGTTCATCCAGCAATAACACAGGCGGCGCCATCGCCTCCAGACTGGCGACCGCCACCATCCGGCGCTGCGCGGCGTGCAGATCAAGCGGGTGCGCCTCGGCGACGTCCGTTAGCTGGCATAACCGCAGCGCGGCCTGCGTGCGCCGTGAAATTTCCTCCGCCGATAAGCGTTGTAGTTTCAGCCCAAAAGCGACCTCTTGTGCGACATTGCTGTGGAAAATCTGGTTTTCCGCTTCCTGAAAGAGTACGCCGATAGCGGCGGCGCGTTGACGATTTTTAAGCTGCGCAATCGGCTCTCCATTAAGCGTTACCGAGCCGGAAGTGGGGGAAAGCAGGCCGGCCATAATCCGTAACAGTGTTGATTTTCCCGCGCCGTTATCGCCGGTCAACGCCAGCCATTCGCCGTCACGAAGTTCAAGCGAGATGGCGTGCAGACAGTCTGCTGCGGCATCCGGCCAGCGATAAGCGACCTGATTTAACGTCAACATAATGGGGTTAGCGCTCCGTCGCGCAATTGCCATACCCGCTGGCATCGCGTCAGAAAGGGGAAATGATTACGCTCAAAAAGCACAATAAGAGAATGACGTTCCAGCGCCCACTGTTGTAGCCGTTCCAGCAGTGTCCCGGTGGCCGCTGAGGTCAGTCGACTGAAGGCTTCATCAAGAACTAATAGCCTGGGCTGCATGGCAAGCGCGCTGGCAATCACTACCCGCTGCGTTTCGCCGCCGGAGAGCGTGCCGGGATGGCGATGGCGTAACGACTGGCAGTTTGTCAGAGTCAGCGCCTCGTCAATGCGCCGTAGAATTTCTGCTTCATGGAGGCCGAGATTCTCCGGGCCAAACGCCACCTCTTCCTCTACGCTAAAGGTACAGCCGGAAAGCTGTAAATATGGCGATTGCTGCACCAACTGGATGGTGGGCGACTGTTCTACCAGCGGGAGCCGCCCGATAGGGACGCCAAGCAGTAAGCCTGTGCCGTTAATATCGCCGGGGAGATAATCCGGATACCAGCCAGCCATCAGTTGCGCCAGCGTACTTTTTCCGCTGCCGTTATCGCCGACTATCGCCACTATTCCGGGTGTTGAATAGTGGAAATCAAAACATGCCGGCGGGCGTGTCGCATCGGACGGAAGATAACGAAACTGCTCTAACGTAACCATATCCATACTCCCGCTTCCGCCACTATTAGCAGTACCATGCCATACCGCGCAACCCGTTGTAACATGCTATCTTTCGGCGCCCACAGCGTGGTTCGGGCTCGATGCAGCCGAAACCCCCGCATATCCAACGCCGCGCCGCGTATTGTCAGATCGTTAAGCGCATTTTGCGTAAGCGGCACGATCAGCGCAGGCATAGCCCGTAGCCGCTGATACCAGCCTTCATCCAGCGGTACGCCGCGCGCGCGCTGGGCTTCATGAACGATCGTCAGTTGTCGTTTGAGCTGTTCGACGACCAGCAGCGGGCCAGCGAACAGGTAAGCGATGCCGGGCGGCAGACGTGAAGCGAACAGGGCGCGAATAAACCGCTGAACCGGCACATACTGCATCCATAGCTGCGACGTCGACACGATCGCCAGCAGACGTAGCCATAGCGTAACGGCATATACCCAGCGCTGCGGATCGCGAGGCTGCCCGCTTATCCATTCTGTTAGCCAACCGCCATGTACCAGCCATAGCCCAAACCCTAAAGACAGCATCAGCCAGGCGACATACTTCGCCCGCCGCCGCGTTGATTTCAGCGCCAGCAGACAGAGGAAGGCCGCCGCGCTATAAATCGGGAGCACGGTCTGCGCAGGGAGTAGCAGCGTGGTGCAGGCCGCCAGCGCCCATAAGGTTAACGAGGTAAACGGATGCATTTAGCGTACAGCTGACATCGCAGGAAAATGCCGTGTCGTACGTAACGGTAGCTGACGCAACAGCACCCAAACGATGATCGCCGTCAGAATTTTATCGACCAGATTAGCGCCTATGACGGTAATCGCGACCGACTCCACCAGGTTTTGGCCCATTGAATGCATCCAGGCGACGAATAAATCAGCGCCGCTGCCGGTAACGCCGCCAAAAAGCGCGGTACGAAGCGGTACAGCGACCAGCGTCACCGCTAACGTAATGACGACCCCGCTGACGATCACTTTGGGCAGGGTACGAAACCAGCCTGCGCGCGCCAGCCACCCGGCGACCAGACCGATAACCATCGCTACCGGGGCAAACGCGGCAGCGATAGGATCGGTAAGCAGCCCCCACAGCAAGTTGGTCAGAAGCCCAGTCAACATGCCGATGAACGGCCCTAACAGTACCGCGCTAATTAAGGTGCCGATCGAGTCGAGAAAAATAGGCAGCTTCAACATGCTAATAAGCTGTCCGCCAATCATATTGATGGCAATAGCGATGACAATCAGCACCAGAGACTGGCTGGAAAACGGGCGACGCGCCATAAAGTACCTCTTAAAGAGTCGTCAATTAACGGGAAGAAATATGCAGTTCGTCATAACCGGAAATGGCGCACGGTTGACGGCTGAACGTCAGCGCTGGCAGCTCGCCGATAACCAGCTCCAGCGTGGTACGCACGGTACACCCTGGCATCATATGGCCGCCGAGCATGGCCCCGTAGGGATCCGATACCGCGAGATGCAGATGCTCGCCGGTCAATTCAAGCGTGCCGTTTAGCGAGATAACTTCAAACGTGCCGGTGAGCGATGTGGTCGCCTCTTGCCCGGCATAACGCAGCGCAACGTCGGTCAGACTGCCAGTACACCCTGCAATCCAGGCAGCATGTAATTGGTTCTGTTGCACAAAGGCGTGTAATTGGGAAAACACTTCCTGGCCGGGAAGCAGACGAAGCGCGTAAAAGCGCGCTGTAGAGGCGTTGTGGTGAGATACAGTCATCGTTACAGGACTCCGAGACTCGGACGTGGCGCTGATAATATAGACGCTGGCGGCAGCGCTTTCTGATATAAATCAGTATTTGTGACGCGACGATGAAAAGATCTGACGGATGTACTGGTGATTCTTAAATATGGAATAAATTGCAGCGTAAGCGGCCATGAAATGTGATGCAGGTCAGATAACTGTCTTCTTCGACTGGACAAACATTCCTTTTATTCCCCGTTTCGCTTATTCTAGCTGAAGCGTTTCAGTTAATTAAATGTTCGACAATTAACCAATCAGTCGCAGTTTGCGACAGGTGAGGTTTTACTCGACGATGAGCTGCATTACTCTGTCAGCCTCATCTGAATCGGGATAGCCTTGCAGGAGACCTATGACCGTACGCATAGCGATTAATGGCTTTGGTCGCATCGGACGTAACGTGGTTCGTGCTTTGTATGAATCCGGACGTCGGGCGGAAATTACCGTGGTGGCCATCAACGAGCTGGCGGATGCCGCAGGCATGGCGCATTTGTTGAAATACGATACCAGCCACGGGCGTTTTGCATGGGAGGTTCGCCACGAGCGCGAGCAGCTTTTTGTCGGCGACGATGTCATTCGTATTCTGCATGAACGAACGCTGGCGGATCTGCCGTGGCGCGAACTGGGCGTGGATGTCGTGTTGGATTGTACGGGCGTATATGGCAACCGGGAGCATGGCGAGGCGCATATTGCCGCTGGCGCGAAGAAAGTGCTCTTTTCTCATCCGGGCAGCAACGATCTTGACGCCACCGTCGTTTTTGGCGTGAACCAGAATCAACTGCGTGCGGAACATCGTATTGTCTCAAACGCATCCTGTACCACGAATTGCATAATTCCCGTCATTAAATTGTTGGATGATGCTTACGGCATCGAGTCTGGTACCGTCACGACGATCCACTCCGCGATGAACGATCAGCAGGTGATCGACGCGTATCACTCCGATCTGCGGCGCACGCGCGCGGCCAGCCAGTCGATTATCCCGGTAGATACAAAACTGGCGGCAGGCATTACGCGTATATTCCCGCAGTTTAACGACCGTTTTGAGGCGATTGCCGTGCGCGTTCCAACCATTAATGTGACGGCGATCGATTTAAGCGTGACGGTGAAAAAACCAGTAAAAGCCAGTGAAGTCAACCAGTTGCTGCAAAAAGCAGCACAAGGTGCATTTCATGGTATAGTTGACTATACGGAATCACCGTTGGTCTCGATAGATTTTAACCACGACCCGCACAGCGCCATTGTTGATGGCACGCAAACCCGGGTCAGTGGCGCCCACCTGATCAAGACGCTGGTCTGGTGCGATAATGAATGGGGCTTTGCTAACCGGATGCTCGACACCACGTTAGCGATGGCCGCAGTTGGTTTCAGGCTCGACGCGTCAGCGTCGACAAAACTTTAAGCATCATTGAGAGGATTCACCATGTCTGTAATTAAGATGACCGATCTGGATCTGGCCGGGAAACGCGTTTTTATCCGTGCGGATCTGAACGTACCTGTTAAAGAAGGGAAAGTGACCAGCGACGCGCGTATCCGCGCCTCTCTGCCGACCATCGAACTGGCTCTGAAACAGGGCGCGAAAGTGATGGTAACTTCCCACCTGGGTCGTCCTACCGAAGGCGAGTACAACGAAGAATTCTCTCTGCTGCCGGTTGTTAACTACCTGAAAGACAAACTGTCTAACCCGGTTCGCCTGGTCAAAGATTACCTGGACGGCGTTGACGTGGCCGAAGGTGAGCTGGTGGTTCTGGAAAACGTTCGCTTTAACAAAGGCGAAAAGAAAGACGACGAAGCGCTGTCTAAAAAATATGCCGCCCTGTGTGACGTATTCGTGATGGACGCCTTTGGTACTGCGCACCGCGCGCAGGCTTCTACCCACGGTATCGGCAAATTTGCTGACGTCGCGTGCGCAGGCCCGCTGCTGGCCGCTGAACTGGATGCGCTGGGTAAAGCGCTGAAAGAGCCGGCTCGTCCGATGGTGGCTATCGTTGGTGGTTCTAAAGTATCTACCAAACTGACTGTTCTGGATTCCCTGTCTAAAATCGCTGACCAGCTGATTGTCGGCGGCGGTATCGCCAACACCTTCGTTGCCGCTCAGGGCCACAGCGTCGGTAAATCCCTGTACGAAGCTGACCTGGTTGACGAAGCAAAACGTCTGCTGACCACTTGCGATATCCCGGTTCCGACCGATGTTCGCGTTGCCACCGAGTTCTCCGAAACCGCACCAGCGACTCTGAAATCCGTTAACGACGTGAAAGAAGACGAGCAGATCCTGGATATCGGCGATGCTTCCGCTCAGCAGCTGGCTGAAATCCTCAAGAATGCCAAAACCATTCTGTGGAACGGCCCGGTTGGCGTGTTTGAGTTCCCGAACTTCCGTAAAGGGACTGAAATCGTGGCGAATGCCATCGCTGATAGCGAAGCGTTTTCCATCGCTGGCGGCGGCGACACCCTGGCGGCAATCGACCTGTTCGGCATTGCTGACAAAATCTCCTACATTTCTACTGGCGGCGGCGCATTCCTCGAATTCGTGGAAGGTAAAGTTCTGCCAGCCGTAGCGATGCTCGAAGAGCGCGCTAAGAAGTAATCGTTACGGGCAGGGATTCCTGCCCGTTGATTTATCGCCGATCTGACATTCAGGGCGGCCCGTGTTTTTTCCCAAAGCCCGACGATACAGGACAACGAAACATGTCTAAAATTTTTGATTTCGTAAAACCAGGCGTGATCACTGGTGATGACGTACAGAAAGTGTTCCAGGTAGCAAAAGAAAACAATTTTGCTCTGCCGGCAGTTAACTGCGTGGGCACTGATTCCATCAACGCTGTTCTGGAAACCGCTGCAAAAGTTAAAGCGCCGGTCATCGTTCAGTTCTCCAACGGCGGCGCGTCCTTCATCGCGGGTAAAGGCGTGAAAACTGACGTACCTCAGGGCGCGGCAATCCTGGGCGCTATCTCTGGCGCGCATCACGTTCACCAGATGGCTGAACATTATGGCGTTCCGGTTATCCTGCACACTGACCACTGCGCCAAGAAACTGCTGCCGTGGATCGACGGTCTGCTGGACGCGGGTGAAAAACACTTCGCAGCGACCGGTAAACCGCTGTTCTCTTCTCACATGATCGACCTGTCTGAAGAGTCTCTGCACGAAAACATCGAAATCTGCTCCAAATACCTGGCGCGCATGTCCAAAATTGGCATGACTCTGGAAATCGAACTGGGTTGCACCGGTGGCGAAGAAGACGGCGTGGACAACAGCCACATGGACGCTTCTGCCCTGTACACCCAGCCGGAAGACGTTGATTACGCGTACACTGAGCTGAGCAAAATCAGCCCGCGTTTCACTATTGCCGCTTCCTTCGGTAACGTACACGGCGTTTACAAGCCGGGTAACGTGGTTCTGACCCCGACCATTCTGCGTGATTCTCAGGACTATGTTTCTAAGAAACACAACCTGCCGCACAACAGCCTGAACTTCGTTTTCCACGGCGGTTCCGGTTCTACTGCTCAGGAAATCAAAGACTCCGTAAGCTACGGCGTAGTGAAAATGAACATCGATACCGATACCCAATGGGCAACCTGGGAAGGTGTTCTGAACTACTACAAAGAAAACGAAGCGTATCTGCAAGGTCAGCTGGGCAACCCGAAAGGCGAAGATCAGCCGAACAAGAAATACTATGACCCGCGCGTATGGCTGCGTGCTGGCCAGACTTCGATGATCGCTCGTCTGGAAAAAGCATTTAAAGAACTGAACGCGATTGACGTTCTGTAATATAGTCTGCTGATTGAAATGGCTTCCCTCGGGAAGCCATTTTTTTATCGTTATTTCCGGAGAGCGGCGTTAGTTAGCGCTTTCATCCGGCCAACTCACAGTGTACCTGCCTTTTTTGGTTTTGGGATGATGCCGAAAAATGGCATATTCCTCTGTTTTTGTTTACCTTTAAAAAGTTCTTTTCGTGAGAATGATCTCATTTGCTTGTTTTGCTATGACCAAGGAATATTGAATGGAAGATTTGAATGTTGTCGACAGCATAAATGGTGCGGGCACCTGGCTGGTACGCAACCAGGCGTTATTGCTCAGCTATGCTGTGAATATTGTTGCGGCTATCGCTATTATCATCATCGGCTTGATTGTAGCGCGCGTGATTTCCAATACGGTAAATCGTCTGATGCGTGCGCGTCATATTGATGCGACAGTGGCCGACTTTCTTTCTGCGCTGGTGCGCTATGGGGTTATCGCTTTTACGCTGATTGCGGCTCTGGGTCGCGTGGGGGTTCAAACCGCCTCGGTTATTGCCGTACTGGGCGCCGCTGGTTTAGCCGTTGGCCTGGCATTACAGGGATCGCTTTCTAACCTTGCGGCTGGGGTATTGCTGGTTATGTTCCGTCCGTTCCGCGCCGGTGAGTATGTCGATTTGGGCGGCGTTGCCGGTACGGTACTGAACGTGCAAATCTTTTCCACGACAATGCGCGCGGTAGACGGCAAAATTATTGTGATTCCGAATGGCAAAATTATCGCGGGAAATATCATCAACTATTCTCGTGAGCCGGTTCGCCGTAACGAATTCATTATTGGTGTGGCCTACGATTCGGATATCGATCAGGTGAAACAGCTGCTAACGACGATTATCGAGTCCGACGATCGTATTTTAAAAGATCGCGAAATGACGGTGCGTTTGAATGAGCTGGGCGCCTCATCGATTAATTTTGTGGTGCGTGTCTGGAGTAAAAGCAGCGACCTGCAAAATGTCTACTGGGACGTGCTGGAACGTATTAAACGTGAATTTGACGCCGCTGGTATTAGCTTCCCGTACCCGCAGATGGACGTCAATTTTAAACGCGTGAAAGATAACGCCGCGGAGTAATTTTCCTCCCGTGCTGCCTGCCGGTGCTGCGCTTATCCGCCTCCAGTATTCTCTGGTTATTGAGCGGATAAGCGTAGCCGCCATCCGTTATTCAGTCTCTTTATTAGCTTTTCTTATTAGTGATTAAAATTATCAATTTCCGCTAATAATATTCCCGCGCTATAGTCTGCCTTTAAGAAAAACAGCTCAGGGTAGTTAACGTGATATCTTATTATTTTCAAGGGTTTGCCCTTGGCGCCGCCATGATCCTTCCGCTTGGCCCGCAAAATGCGTTTGTGATGAATCAGGGAATTCGTCGCCAGTACCACCTCATGATAGCGCTGCTTTGCGCGTTAAGTGATTTAGTCCTGATTAGCGCCGGTATTTTTGGCGGTAGCGCGTTGCTGATGCAGTCGCCGTGGCTGCTGGCGCTGGTCACATGGGGCGGGGTTGCGTTCTTGTTATGGTACGGTTTTGGCGCGCTGAAAACGGCAATGAGCAGTAATCTGGAGCTGGCCAGCGCCGAGGTTATGAAGCAGGGGCGCTGGAAAATTATTGCTACGATGCTGGCGGTAACGTGGCTGAATCCGCACGTTTATCTGGATACGTTTGTCGTGTTGGGCAGTCTCGGCGGGCAACTGGCTATGGAGCCAAAGCGCTGGTTCGCCCTCGGCACGATTAGCGCGTCGTTCTTGTGGTTTTTTGGGTTAGCGCTACTGGCGGCCTGGCTTGCGCCTCGACTGCGTACGGCGAAAGCTCAACGTATTATCAACATTCTGGTTGGGGTGGTGATGTGGCTTATCGCTTTCCAACTGGCGCGGGAAGGCGTCGCGCATATGCACGCGCTTTTCAACTAAGCGTTGTCTGATGGACAACAGGCCGATATCCGCTAAGCTTGCCTGCATGCGCCCTGTATATCAGGGCAATGACTGCAATATGGAGGAGAGACTGTGAAGTTCAAAGTGATGGCCCTGGCGGCATTAGTGGGTTTAAGTGCAATGTCGGCGCAGGCAAGCGAATTGCCGGAAGGCCCGCACATCGTGACTTCCGGTACGGCAAGCGTCGATGCTGTGCCTGATATCGCCACCTTAGCGATTGAAGTGAACGTCGCGGCGAAGGATGCGGCGACGGCGAAGAAGCAGGCCGATGAGCGCGTGGCGCAATATCTTTCCTTCCTTGAGCAAAATCAGATTGCGAAAAAAGACATTAGCGCGGCGAATCTGCGCACGCAGCCGGATTATGATTACCAAAACGGTAAAAGCATTCTGAAAGGGTATCGTGCGGTGCGAACCGTTGAGGTGACGCTGCGTCAGTTAGATAAACTTAATTCTCTGCTGGACGGCGCGCTGAAGGCGGGTCTGAACGAGATTCGTTCGGTATCGCTGGGCGTGGCGCAACCGGACGCCTATAAAGACAAGGCCCGCAAAGCCGCCATCGATGACGCGATTCATCAGGCGCAAGCGCTGGCAGCCGGTTTTAACAGCAAATTGGGGCCGGTTTACAGCATTCGTTACCATGTCTCTAATTATCAGCCGAGTCCGGTGGTGCGAATGATGAAAGCCGCGGATGCTGCGCCGGTATCTGCGCAGGAAACTTACGAGCAGCCGACCATTCAGTTCGACGATCAGGTCGATGTGGTCTTCCAGCTTGAACCTGGAACAGGGCAGACGTCGACAACGGCCGCCAGCACGCAGTAATCTCGCCCGGCCTGGGCGCTTCCAGGCCGCGTTTTCTCCCGGTGTTCTCATTTTTTGCTCCGTATTACGCAATGAAATGAAGATTTGCTAATACGGTGTGAGCGTTTTGAATCGTCTTGTCGCCAGCAAAAAATAGCCAATGGCGCGTCGTTTTTTGCCGCCTGAACGCAATGATTTTGTGATCAATTTCAAAGAAACGATGGGGGAATAATGGGTCATGCAGGCCGGATAAGACGTTCACGCCGCCATCCGGCATTCATAGAGAGGCTAATCCTGACGCAGCACCTTGTGCCCGTACTCCAGCAGCGCGTCGGTCACTTTGCGCATCATCCGGCTTTCCGGGGCAAAGCGGTGCCAGTAAAGCATCCGGCGCTGTAGCAAACCAGGCGTTAAGTTGATCAACTCGCCGCTTTCCAGCTCTTTCTCAATCTGCAGGTGAGGGATCATGCAGCAGGTCGTGCCCTGACGCGCAAGCTGTACAAACGCTTCGGATGAATTAACGATATGGCACGGCACGCTGCCGGGCGGTAGATCGAAATTCTGTTGCAAAAAGGCCTGATGCATATCATCCAGATGGTCGAACGCGACGGCGGGCGCTTTCAGCAGCGACGACCGGGTAACGCCATTGGGGAAATAGCGCTCGGCAAACGGCTTTGACGCGACAAACAGATAGTCGAGCGCGCCAAGTTTGTCTACCAGGCAACTGGGCAGCGCCTGATGCTGGATACTCACCGCGCCCACCACCTCGCCGCGACGCAGACGTTCTTGCGTGCGCGTTTCATCTTCCACCTGTAAATTGAGACGGATAGGGGAGTCCGCCAGCACCGGCGCCAGCGCCGGAAGCAGCCAGGTCGCCAGACTGTCGGCGTTAACCGCCAGCGACAGCAGCAGCGGCGTAGAGCCGGTTTGTTCATCGCCCAGCCACTCTTCTTCCAGCAGTTCAACCTGACGCAGCAGAGCCAGTAATTTTTGCCCTTGCTCCGTGGGGCGAGGAGGAACGGTACGCACCAACAAAGGTTGTCCGAACATATTCTCAAGCTGTTTTATGCGCTGTGAGACGGCGGATTGCGTGATGCACAGCTTCTGGGCGGCGCGCTCGAATCCTCGTTCACGTATAACGGCATCCAGCGCCTGTAGTGTTCTGTAGTCCGGACGTTTCATTGTTGTGTCATGCTCCTGTTATTTTTTTCCGCACTATGACATAAATTTGCCGTCGGTACAGATGAAATCCGTAGCCTGTGTACGGACACGGAGATTTTTCCCGACAATGTTCTATAATGCGGCTGTATTTTCACACCACAGGCGAAACGATCTATGACGCAGGATGAACTGAAAAAAGCGGTAGGATGGGCGGCACTTCAGTATGTACAGCCCGGCACCATTGTGGGCGTTGGTACAGGCTCAACGGCCGCACACTTTATTGATGCGCTGGGCACAATGAAAGGCCAGATTGAAGGCGCGGTCTCCAGCTCGGACGCCTCGACTGAAAAACTCAAAGGCCTCGGTATTCATGTGTTTGATCTCAACGAAGTGGATAGCCTGGGTATCTATGTCGATGGCGCGGACGAAATCAACGGTCATATGCAGATGATCAAAGGCGGCGGCGCGGCACTAACCCGTGAGAAAATTATTGCTTCCGTGGCGGAGAAATTTATCTGTATTGCGGATGCCTCTAAACAGGTGGATATTCTTGGCAAATTCCCGTTGCCGGTCGAAGTGATTCCGATGGCGCGCAGCGCGGTCGCTCGTCAACTGGTGAAGCTGGGCGGGCGTCCGGAGTACCGTCAGAACGTGGTCACGGATAACGGCAACGTGATTCTGGATGTTTATGGGATGGAAATCCTTGATCCCATCGCGCTGGAAAACGCCATTAACGCGATTCCGGGCGTCGTGACCGTAGGGTTGTTCGCCAACCGTGGCGCCGATGTCGCACTGATCGGCACGCCGGACGGGGTGAAAACCATCGTAAAATGATCCCGCCAGGCGAATTTCCTGCCGCGTAAAAAATTCGGTCAGGGCAAATTTGGTGACATGTATCACGTTTAATCGTTTGCCCTGCCGATCCCTCCAAAGAAAAAGTTATTCCCGGTATTTTCATCTGCTATTTCCCGCTGTATGCGATTCCTTCACGACGCTGGCGCAAACGTTCATATTGCCGTGATAATTTTTTTTGATATGTTGAAGGACGGATGCAAATCCACACACAACATCAGATGGCAAAAAAAGACAGGATCGGGGAAATGGCAAAGGTATCGCTGGAGAAAGATAAAATTAAATTTCTGCTGGTTGAAGGGGTGCATCAAAAGGCGCTGGAAAGCCTTCGTGCGGCAGGTTACACCAACATTGAATATCACAAGGGCGCGCTGGACGCTGAACAGTTGAAAGCGTCCATCCGCGATGCCCACTTCATCGGTCTGCGATCCCGTACTCATCTGACAGAAGAAGTGATTAACGCCGCAGAGAAGCTGGTGGCGATTGGCTGTTTTTGCATCGGCACCAACCAGGTGGATTTAAATGCGGCGGCAAAACGCGGTATTCCGGTCTTTAACGCGCCATTCTCGAATACCCGTTCCGTGGCGGAGCTGGTGATTGGCGAGCTATTGCTGCTGCTGCGCGGCGTGCCGGAAGCGAACGCCAAAGCGCACCGCGGCGTATGGAATAAACTGGCGGCGGGATCGTTCGAAGCGCGCGGTAAAAAGCTTGGCATTATCGGTTACGGCCATATCGGAACGCAGTTGGGCATTCTGGCGGAATCGCTGGGGATGCATGTCTATTTCTATGATATTGAAAATAAACTGCCGCTCGGTAATGCAACTCAGGTGCAGCATCTGTCTGAATTGCTGAATATGAGCGATGTGGTCAGTCTGCACGTACCTGAAAACGCCTCCACCAAAAACATGATGGGCGCAAAAGAGATTGCCCTGATGAAGCCGGGTTCGCTGCTGATTAACGCCGCGCGCGGTACGGTAGTGGATA
Source organism: Salmonella sp. NW884 (assembly GCF_051700745.1). Taxonomy (NCBI): domain Bacteria; kingdom Pseudomonadati; phylum Pseudomonadota; class Gammaproteobacteria; order Enterobacterales; family Enterobacteriaceae; genus Salmonella; species Salmonella sp. NW884. The sequence continues at coordinate 325,789 of NZ_JAMMDE010000002.1, forward strand.
TCCCGGCTTTGTGCGACGCGCTGGCGACGAAACATCTGGCGGGGGCGGCTATCGACGTCTTCCCGACGGAACCGGCCACTAATAGCGATCCGTTTACCTCTCCGCTGTGCGAATTCGATAACGTGATCCTGACGCCGCATATCGGCGGCTCGACGCAGGAGGCGCAAGAAAACATCGGTCTGGAAGTCGCAGGAAAACTGATTAAGTACTCGGATAACGGCTCGACGCTGTCCGCCGTGAACTTCCCGGAAGTGTCGCTGCCGCTGCACGGCGGTCGTCGCCTGATGCACATCCACGAAAACCGCCCGGGCGTATTGACCGCGCTTAACCAGATCTTTGCCGAGCAGGGCGTTAACATTGCCGCACAGTATTTGCAAACCTCCGCCCGAATGGGGTATGTGGTAATTGATATAGAAGCCGATGGCGATGTGGCGGAGAAAGCGCTGCTGGCGATGAAGGCGATTCCGGGCACCATTCGCGCCCGTCTGCTGTACTGATCGCCCGGAGTGCCCGGTGGCGCTAACGCTTACCGGGCCTACACGAATTTTGAACCGTAGGCGGGTAAGGCGTTAATTCACCATTCCCACACTTTTGACGGCGTCACCACCGCAGGCAGAGGGATATCCCACTCTTCAACCGGCAGCTTTTCTACTAACTGGCAATCATGCGCGTAGCCCACAGGCTGGATCTTATGCTGCTGCCAGTTTTGCAACGTACGGTCATAAAATCCGCCGCCCATCCCCAGGCGCTGCCCGTCTTCGTCAAACGCGACTAACGGCGTTACCAGCACATCCAGCTTTGCCAGCGGTAATACGTCGCGGACATCAAGCCGTGGCTCCTGGATCTTTAAGCGGTTGGTCACCAGCGCACTCTGCGGATGATAGTGCAGGAACAGGAGGTTGCCAGGGCTAAAGGGATGAAGAACCGGAAGGTAGACGCGCTTGCCCGCTTGCCATAGCTGTTCTATCAGCGGCTGGGTGTCGAGTTCGCCATCAAAGGAGAGAAACACGGCGACAGTGTGCGCCATCACGACGGGAGGAAAGCTGAGCATTCGGGCGGCGGCCTGTTGACCAAAGCGGCTTTGCTGCTCTGGCGTCAGCGCACGGCGACGTTGCCGAATCATTCGGCGGATTTCTTGTCGTGATAAAGAGAGTTCGGGAAGTTGCGTCATGGCTGTCGCCAGTCAGAAGGGGAATCTCCGAGATGCCGCCGCAGGCTGTAACCCTTGAACCCTTGGTTCAAGGTGAATGTGTCGTCACAGTTTTAAGGCTTCTCGGACGAACCGAGCATGCTCACCAACCGCGGAGCGCCACATTCTTGTGGTATGAAATATCGGCTCAGGGGACTGGCCCGCTTGCAAACATCTCAGAGAAATTCTGTTTTCACAATCACTTTACCATAGTAAAGCGAAAAGTGTTATTCAAAGTTTTGGCCCGTTTTTTCGGTTATGCGACCTTGATCAAGCAACGCCTGTTCGATGGTCTGTTGTAGCATCCGAATACGTTGTTCCATGCTCGCCGCGTAATCGCGGGTCTTCGCTTTTTCCTGAGTTAACTCATAGCTGATATTCAATGCGGCAATGAAAACCAACTGCTCAGTATTTGTGACTCTAGTGCGAACTTTCAGATCTTGCAACCGCTGATTCAGATCGTCCGCAGCCTGATTCAACGCATCCCTTTGGTCAGGCGGGCAATTCACTCGCAGTGAACGGCCAAATATTTGGATATCGACGGGTTGTGCAGACATGCCACCTTCCTGCTGATTGACTGCGCTGCCTTCGTCTCCAGACCCAGGGTCCGCGAAGGGGCGACACTATAGCTACCCTGGTGTGAAGATACAAGCCCTTTTCTGGTTCACCAGGGTCCAAAGTGGTAGCATATCATGAATATCCTCCCTTTGATGACGAATGCTTATGTCTATACAGAACGAAATGCCTGGTTACAACGAAATGAACCGGTTTTTGAATCAACAAGGGGCCGGTCTGACCCCGGCTGAAATGCATGGTTTAATCAGCGGGATGATTTGCGGCGGCAACAACGACAGCTCATGGCAGCCGCTGTTGCACGACCTGACGAACGAAGGTCTGGCCTTCGGGCATGAGCTTGCTCAGGCGCTGCGCAAAATGCACGCGGCGACCAGCGACGCGCTGGAAGACGACGGCTTTCTTTTTCAGCTTTATCTGCCTGAAGGCGACGATGTCAGCGTATTCGATCGCGCAGATGCCTTAGCCGGGTGGGTTAACCACTTTTTGCTTGGCCTCGGCGTAACGCAGCCTAAACTTGATAAAGTCACCGGCGAAACGGGTGAAGCGATTGACGACCTGCGTAATATTGCGCAGCTTGGTTATGATGAGAGCGAAGATCAGGAAGAGCTGGAGATGTCGCTCGAAGAGATCATCGAATATGTCCGTGTTGCGGCGCTGTTATGTCATGACACTTTCACGCGCCAACAGCCGACCGCGCCGGAAGTGCGTAAACCGACGCTACACTAAGAAAAAACGAAATGGAGGCCATGTCATGACTCAGCAGGAATACCAACGCCGTCGCCAGGCATTACTGGCGCAAATGCAGCCCGGCAGCGCCGCGCTGATCTTTGCCGCGCCGGAGGCGACGCGCAGCGCAGACAGTGAATATCCGTATCGCCAGAGTAGCGACTTCTGGTATTTCACCGGTTTTAACGAACCGGAAGCCGTGCTGGTACTGATTAAGAGTGATGACACCCACAACCACAGCGTTTTGTTCAACCGCGTTCGCGACCTGACGGCGGAAATCTGGTTTGGTCGCCGTTTGGGACAGGATGCCGCGCCGGAAAAACTGGGCGTTGACCGGGCGCTGGCGTTTAGCGAAATCAACCAGCAACTCTTTCAGTTGCTTAATGGTCTGGATGTGGTGTACCACGCGCAGGGCGAATATGCGTATGCCGACGAGATTGTTCTGGCTGCGCTGGAGAAGCTGCGTAAAGGCTCCCGCCAGAATCTGACCGCGCCGGCCACCATGACTGACTGGCGACCGATCGTCCATGAGATGCGCCTGTTCAAATCGCCGGAAGAGATTGCGGTCATGCGCCGCGCCGGGGAAATTAGCGCTCTGGCGCATATCCGCGCGATGGAAAAATGCCGTCCGGGGATGTTTGAGTATCAACTGGAGGGTGAAATTCACCACGAATTTAATCGCCATGGCGCGCGCTATCCCTCCTATAACACCATTGTCGGCAGCGGCGAAAATGGCTGTATCCTGCATTACACTGAAAACGAAAGTGAAATGCGCGACGGCGATTTAGTGCTTATCGACGCGGGCTGTGAATATAAAGGTTACGCGGGCGACATCACGCGTACTTTCCCGGTGAACGGGAAATTCACGCCAGCTCAGCGTGAAATTTATGACATCGTTCTGGAATCGCTGGAGACCAGCCTGCGACTGTTCCGTCCTGGTACCTCTATTCAGCAGGTGACCGGCGAAGTCGTGCGCATCATGATAACCGGGCTGGTGAAGTTGGGGATTTTGCAAGGAGAGGTTGATCAACTGATTGCCGAGAATGCGCATCGTCCTTTCTTTATGCATGGCTTGAGCCACTGGCTGGGGCTGGATGTTCATGATGTCGGCGTTTATGGGCCGGATCGCTCCCGCATCCTGGAGCCGGGCATGGTGCTGACCGTAGAGCCAGGCCTCTATATCGCGCCGGATGCAGACGTGCCGGAAGCGTATCGTGGCATTGGCGTTCGAATTGAAGATGACATTGTCATTACCGAAACCGGTAATGAAAACCTGACCGCTGGCGTTGTGAAGAAGGCGGATGACATTGAAGCATTAATGGCGGCGGCGCGGCAGCAATGAGCGTCATTATCGTTGGCGGCGGCATGGCAGGCGCGACGCTGGCGCTGGCCATCTCTCAGTTCAGTCATGGGACGTTGCCGGTACACCTGATTGAAGCGAAAGCGCCTGAAGCCGACGGTCATCCCGGCTTTGACGCCAGAGCGATTGCGCTGGCGGCGGGCACTTGCCAGCAACTGGCGCGAATTGGCGTCTGGCAGGCGATTTCCGATTGCGCAACGGCAATCAACACCGTACACGTCAGCGATCGCGGTCATGCCGGATTTGTGACTCTCGACGCGCAGGATTACAGTCTGGCAGCGTTGGGTCACGTTGCGGAGCTGCATGATATCGGGCTGCGTCTGTTTGCGCTCTTGCGTAAAGCGCCAGGCGTTACGCTGCACTGCCCGGAGCGCGTAGCCAGCGTGTCGCGTACCCAACAGCAGGTTAACGTCACTCTGGAAAACGGCAATGTGATAGCTGGCAGCGTGCTGGTGGCGGCTAACGGTACCCACTCCGCGCTGGCATCAGCCTGCGGCGTTGACTGGCATCAGGAGCCTTACGAACAGTTAGCGGTGATAGCGAATGTCGCGACCGCTATCCCGCATCAGGGACGCGCCTTTGAACGTTTTACTCCCAATGGCCCGCTGGCGATGTTGCCGATGTCGCATGGCCGATGTTCGCTGGTTTGGTGTCACCCGCTCGACCAGCGTGATGAGGTGCTGAGCTGGTCCGACGCGCAGTTCTGTCATGCGTTGCAGGCCGCGTTCGGCTGGCGGCTGGGGCGAATTACTCAGGCGGGTAAGCGCAGCGCGTATCCGCTTGCCCTGACTACGGCGGCGAAAGTGTTTACTCACCGGACTGTCGTGGTCGGCAATGCGGCGCAGACGTTGCATCCTATCGCCGGACAAGGGTTTAATCTCGGTCTGCGCGATGTCATGAGCCTGGCGGAAACGCTGGTCGCGGCACAGGACGCGGGCGAGGATATTGGCGCCTGGCACGTGTTATCGCGCTATCAGCAGCGTCGTCAGGTTGACCGGGATACGACGATTGGCGTAACGAACGGTCTGGTCCATCTGTTTGCAAATCGTTGGGCGCCGCTGGTTATTGGGCGCAATATCGGTTTAATGGCGATGGAATTATTACCGCCTGCGCGCGATGCGCTGGCACAGCGGACCTTAGGTTGGGTTGCGCGTTAAGCAGATCTGTAGGCCGGATAAGGCATTTACGCCGCCATCCGGCATCGTGTTCGTAAAAATGCCGGATGGCGGCTTCGCCTTATCCGGCCTACGGTTTTGATTGTTCCGGTTTCCAGGAGTAAATAGTGCAAAGTGTTGATGTAGCAATAGTTGGCGGAGGCATGGTGGGGCTGGCTGTCGCCTGCGGCTTGCAGGGGAGCGGTTTGCGCGTTGCGGTACTGGATCACGTTGTTCCCCAGCAGTTGGCGAACGATGCGCCGCCTCAGCTTCGGGTGTCGGCGATTAATGCCGCCAGCGAAAAACTGCTTACCCGTCTTGGCGTATGGTCAAACATTGTGGCGCGACGGGCAAGTTGCTACCACGGTATGGAAGTCTGGGATAAAGACAGCTTTGGCCGTATTACGTTTGATGACGCAAGCATGGGATATAGCCATCTGGGGCATATTGTTGAAAACAGCGTCATTCACTATGCACTGTGGCAAAAAGCGCAGCAAGCGGCGGATATCACCTTAATGGCGCCAGCGGAGTTACAGCAGGTCGCCTGGGGAGAGAACGACGCCTTCCTGACTTTAAAAGACGGCGCGATGTTAACCGCGCGTCTGGTGATTGCCGCGGATGGCGCCAACTCCTGGCTGCGTAACAAAGCGGATATTCCCTTAACTTTCTGGGACTACCGTCACCATGCGCTGGTAGCGACTATCCGCACCGAAGAGCCGCACGGCGCGGTTGCTCGCCAGGTGTTTCATGGTGAAGGTATTCTGGCGTTTTTGCCGTTAAGCGATCCGCATCTGTGTTCCATTGTCTGGTCTCTTTCTCCGCAGGATGCGGAGCGTATGCAACAGAGCGGCGACGAGGCGTTTAACCAGGCGTTGACTATCGCCTTCGATAATCGGCTGGGCTTATGCCGCCTGGAAAGCGAACGGCAGGTTTTTCCGCTGACGGGCCGCTATGCTCGCCAGTTTGCCGCGCATCGTCTGGCGTTGGTCGGCGATGCCGCGCACACCATCCATCCGCTGGCAGGGCAAGGCGTCAACCTCGGTTTTATGGACGCGGCCGAACTGGTGGACGATCTGCGCCGGCTTCAGCGCCAGGGCAAAGACATTGGTCAACATCTTTATCTTCGTCGTTATGAGCGTAGTCGTAAACATAGCGCGGCGATGATGCTTGCCGGGATGCAAGGTTTTCGTGACCTGTTTGCCGGCGAAAACCCGGCAAAAAAATTGCTGCGCGACATCGGACTGAAACTGGCGGACACGCTCCCCGGCGTCAAACCCCAACTGCTTCGCCAGGCAATGGGGCTAAACGACCTTCCGCAATGGCTTCGTTAAGCGTCTGACTGCACGCCAGCAAGAGTTTGAAACCCGTCACACTTTGCTTTCCCGGCTATCGCGCCGGGGGGCTTTCCTCGTTTGAAATAATCTAATTTCACCGCCTATTTCGCATTATATTTTCTAATGCCACTATTTTTGGCGAACGCGATTTTCGACATTTTTTCCGCATTTAATATTAATTTATGTTGTGATAAATCGTATCAGCTTCATTTTTATGGAAGTTATTTAGCGTAATAGTGGTTTTTTGTGCTAATGGGGTTTTGGCGTTTTTTAGTCATAAGCTAATGTGATGGTAAATTCAGCCTTATGGTTTAGCGCCTGGTTCGGTGGTAAGTTCAGGAGCAAGAGAACGTTTGCGTCGGCGCAGGAAAAAGGGCGTCGATGCCAGGTTTCGTGGCGAAGATTTCCCATGAAAATGGTTGTTAGCCCCCGCTAATTCAACGAGGAAAAGATGGCCCAACAGACGCCTTTGTACGAACAACACACGCTATGCGGCGCCCGCATGGTCGATTTTCATGGCTGGATGATGCCCCTGCATTACGGCTCTCAGCTTGATGAACACCACGCTGTGCGCACCGATGCCGGGATGTTTGATGTATCGCATATGACCATTGTCGATCTTCATGGTAGCCGCACACGAGAGTTTCTACGTTATCTGCTGGCCAACGACGTCGCGAAGCTAACGAAGACGGGTAAAGCCCTCTACTCCGGTATGCTTAACGCATCGGGCGGCGTGATTGATGACCTTATCGTCTACTACTTCACTGAAGATTTCTTCCGTCTCGTTGTTAACTCCGCCACCCGCGAAAAAGACCTCTCCTGGATTACCCAACACGCTGAACCTTATGCCATAGACATTACCGTTCGTGACGACCTGTCGCTGATTGCGGTACAGGGGCCGAATGCGCAGGAAAAAGCGGCGACTCTGTTTACTGACCAACAGCGCCATGCAGTAGAAGGTATGAAGCCGTTCTTCGGCGTTCAGGCGGGCGATCTGTTTATCGCCACCACCGGTTATACCGGCGAAGCGGGATATGAAATCGCCATGCCGAATGAAAAAGCGGCGGATTTCTGGCGTGCGCTGGTGGAGGCGGGCGTGAAGCCGTGCGGTCTTGGCGCGCGCGACACGCTGCGTCTGGAAGCAGGCATGAACCTGTACGGTCAGGAGATGGATGAAGGTATCTCTCCGCTGGCGGCTAATATGGGATGGACTATCGCCTGGGAACCTGCTGACCGCGACTTTATTGGCCGTGAGGCGCTGGAGATGCAGCGTGAAAAAGGCCATGAGCAGCTTGTCGGTCTGGTGATGACCGAGAAAGGCGTATTGCGTAATGAACTGCCGGTGCGTTTTACCGATGCGCAGGGCAACCAGCAAGAAGGCATTATCACCAGCGGGACGTTTTCCCCAACGTTGGGCTACAGCATTGCGCTGGCGCGCGTTCCGGCGGGCATCGGCGAGACGGCGATTGTACAAATTCGTAACCGTGAAATGCCGGTAAAAGTGACTAAACCTGTTTTTGTGCGTAACGGCAAAGCCGTCGCGTGATTCATCCTTTTTTGGAGATTAATTGATGAGCAACGTACCCGCAGAACTGAAATACAGCAAAGAACACGAATGGCTGCGTAAAGAAGCGGATGGCACTTACACCGTTGGCATTACTGAACACGCTCAGGAGCTGTTGGGCGATATGGTTTTTGTTGATCTGCCGGAAGTCGGCGCGACCGTAAGCGCGGGCGACGACTGCGCCGTGGCGGAGTCCGTAAAAGCGGCGTCCGACATTTATGCGCCGGTAAGCGGCGAGATCGTAGCGGTAAACGATGCGCTGAGCGACTCCCCGGAGCTGGTGAACAGCGAACCGTATGCCAGTGGCTGGATCTTTAAAATCAAAGCCAGCGATGAAAGCGAACTTGAATCGCTGCTGGATGCCACCGCGTATGAGGCATTGTTAGAAGACGAATAATGTTGTGCCGGATGGCGCTAATGCTTATCCGGCCTACTCACTGCAACGCGAATGATTTTGCGTATTCGTTTTCGCACGCGTAGGTCCGGTAAGCGTCAGCGCCACCGGGCAATTGAGTTAGAGACAATCACGATTCACTGCACGTTTCAGGAACCATCGCCCATGACACAGACGTTAAGCCAGCTTGAAAACCGCGGCGCTTTCATTGAACGCCACATCGGACCGGACGCCGCGCAGCAGCAAGAGATGCTGAATGCGGTTGGCGCCGAGTCGTTAAACGCGCTGACAGGTCAGATTGTGCCGAAAGACATTCAGCTCGCGACTCCGCCGCAGGTTGGCGAGGCGGCAACCGAATATGCCGCACTGGCGGAATTAAAAGCCATCGCCGGGCGTAACAAGCGCTTCACGTCGTACATTGGCATGGGCTACACCGCCGTGCAGCTACCGCCGGTTATCCTGCGCAACATGCTGGAAAATCCGGGCTGGTACACCGCCTACACCCCTTATCAGCCGGAAGTCTCTCAGGGGCGCCTGGAAGCGCTGCTCAACTTCCAACAGGTCACGCTGGATCTGACCGGACTGGATATGGCTTCGGCTTCTCTTCTTGACGAAGCCACCGCTGCCGCCGAAGCAATGGCGATGGCAAAGCGCGTCAGCAAACTGAAAAATGCCAACCGTTTCTTTGTCGCCTCTGATGTCCATCCGCAAACTCTGGACGTCGTGCGTACTCGCGCCGAAACCTTTGGCTTTGACGTCATTGTGGATGACGCGGCGAAAGCATTGGATCACCAGGATGTGTTTGGCGTGCTGTTACAACAGGTAGGCACCACGGGCGAAATTCACGACTACAGCGCACTGATTACTGAGCTGAAATCCCGTAAAGTTGTGGTCAGCGTCGCCGCCGATTTTATGGCGCTGGTGCTGCTGACGGCTCCGGGCAAACAGGGCGCGGACATTGTTTTCGGCTCTGCGCAACGCTTCGGCGTACCGATGGGGTACGGTGGCCCGCATGCGGCGTTCTTTGCCGCCAAAGACGAATTTAAACGCTCCATGCCAGGCCGTATTATCGGCGTCTCAAAAGATGCGGCGGGCAATACCGCACTGCGCATGGCGATGCAGACTCGCGAGCAGCATATCCGTCGTGAGAAAGCGAACTCCAACATTTGTACCTCGCAGGTACTGCTGGCTAACATCGCCAGTCTGTATGCCGTTTACCATGGTCCGGTCGGTCTGAAGCGCATTGCTCAGCGCATTCACCGCCTGACCGATATTCTGGCGGCTGGTCTGCAACAAAAAGGACTGAAGCTGCGTCATGCGCACTACTTCGACACCCTGTGCGTGGAAGTGGTCGATAAAGCTGCGGTACTGGCGCGTGCGGAAGCGGCAGAGATCAATCTGCGCAGCGATATTCATAACGCGGTTGGTATTACCCTTGATGAAACCACCACCCGTGAGAATGTGGCACAGTTGTTCAATGTTTTGCTGGGCGACAGTCACGGTCTGAACATTGAAACACTGGATAAAGACGTGGCGCTTGATAGCCGTTCTATTCAGCAAAGTATGCTGCGCGACGATGCGATTCTGACGCATCCGGTATTTAACCGTTACCACAGCGAAACCGAGATGATGCGCTATATGCACTCGCTGGAGCGTAAAGATCTGGCGCTGAACCAGGCGATGATCCCGCTGGGTTCCTGCACCATGAAGCTGAACGCCGCCGCCGAGATGATTCCTATCACCTGGCCGGAATTCGCTGAACTGCATCCGTTCTGCCCGCCGGAACAGGCGGAAGGATATCATCAGATGATTAGCCAGCTTTCGGACTGGTTGGTGAAACTCACCGGGTACGACGCCGTCTGTATGCAGCCGAACTCCGGAGCACAGGGGGAATACGCGGGGCTGCTGGCGATTCGTCACTATCACGAAAGCCGCAACGAAGGGCATCGCGATATCTGCCTGATCCCGGCTTCTGCTCACGGCACTAACCCTGCTTCTGCACATATGGCAGGAATGCAGGTGGTGGTTGTGGCGTGTGATAAAAATGGCAACATTGATCTGACTGATCTGCGCGCGAAAGCCGAACAGGCGGGTGATAATCTCTCCTGCATCATGGTGACCTATCCGTCCACCCACGGCGTCTATGAAGAAACGATCCGCGAAGTGTGTGAAGTTGTGCACCAGTTCGGCGGTCAGGTTTACCTTGATGGCGCGAACATGAACGCCCAGGTCGGCATCACCTCACCGGGCTTTATTGGCGCGGACGTTTCGCACCTCAATTTGCATAAAACTTTTTGCATTCCGCACGGCGGCGGCGGCCCAGGCATGGGACCGATCGGCGTGAAAGCGCATCTGGCACCGTTTGTACCGGGTCATAGCGTGGTGCAAATCGAAGGCATGTTAACCCGTCAGGGCGCGGTGTCTGCGGCGCCGTTCGGCAGCGCATCCATTCTACCAATCAGCTGGATGTACATCCGCATGATGGGCGCAGAAGGCCTGAAGCAGGCAAGCCAGGTCGCGATTCTTAACGCTAACTACATTGCCAGCCGTCTGAAAGACGCGTACCCGGTACTGTATACCGGTCGCGATGGCCGTGTGGCGCACGAATGTATTCTTGATATTCGCCCATTGAAAGAAGAAACCGGCATCAGCGAGCTGGATATTGCCAAGCGTCTGATCGACTACGGTTTCCATGCGCCAACCATGTCGTTCCCGGTGGCGGGCACGCTGATGGTTGAACCGACGGAATCTGAAGGTAAGGCTGAGCTGGATCGCTTTATCGATGCGATGCTGGCTATTCGCGCAGAGATTGACCAGGTGAAAGCCGGTGTCTGGCCGCTGGAAGATAACCCGCTGGTGAACGCGCCGCACATTCAGAGCGAACTGGTCGCCGAGTGGGCGCATCCGTACAGCCGTGAAGTTGCCGTATTCCCGGCAGGCGTGGCAGACAAATACTGGCCGACGGTGAAACGTCTGGATGATGTTTATGGCGACCGCAACCTGTTCTGCTCCTGCGTACCGATTAGCGACTACCAGTAATTTACTGATTCGACTGTTTTCTAAAGGCGCTTCGGCGCCTTTTCAGCTTGTTAATAAAGTGCGTTTTGTTTATGTCGGATGCAGTGTGAGCACCTTATTCAGGCTACAAAGTGTTACTAATTCAATATATTACAGTAAATCGTTGGCTCCTGGCAGGCAACCTGGCGTTTGTATCAGTGTATTAGCCAGAATTAAATTACCGGTTTTTTAGAGCCTAATGATTCATTGTGCATCATTTTTACCTTGCTGTTATTTAATCAAAACAACACAGTATATTTACATATAGTTACAAATAGTTTCTCTCCGGAATCGTTATTTACCTCTCAATATAGTTACAAAAATTTCCGTATATTAAATTCATCAAGCTATTAATTTAAATTATAAATTAAAAATAAGCATAAATAACGTAAATATTTATTAACTTAGCGCTTTGTTTTTTATACCTGGAGGGAATAATGAAACGATTTATATTTCTGCCATTAATGACATATTTTCTATTAATGAATGCAATGGCAGCTAACGGAGAAAATAATCCCAGTAATCTATTAGGTGCACCAGTTAATACCGCTATTTCTGGTGGTTCAGTATTGCCGGAAGGAAAGTTATTAACCGCCGTGAATAGCTCATTTCGCGATAAAGATCATCAAATCGAGGGGCACGGAAGTCCGGATGTTTACTCCCAGATATGGTTATTGAAGATTCGTTACGGTTTGACCGACAGACTGGAATTATCAACAGTGGGTTCCTATATCAATAACAAACGAGACAATCTGTCTCCTGAGCACATAGAGGGAATGGGCGACCAATCGGTGGGGGTCAATTATGCTTTAATGAGCCAGCGAAGAGGTGATCCGTTTTGGGTTACGGTAGGTGGGGCATTATTACTACCCACCGGGCAAGATGGAGATAATCATTTGCCTGGGAATAGCGCCTGGGGAGGAAGAGTAACACTCACTTTAACAAAATTATTCACTCCTAACATTAAAGGGGATATGGGTTTTGTATATCAGGGACCATTTGAGCGCGGTAACCAGGACGTGAAACGAGGTAACGAATTCCAGTGGAATACCCAGGTGCGGTATATGTTTAGCGATTTACCGCTGGATCTTGGTCTGGAAAGTGCCTACAGCAATAATGCCTCTGGAACGAAAAAACTGTCTAATGGCAGCGTAATTAATAACCATTCTGGAACTACCGAATGGGTTGTTGGTCCGTCATTTAATATTGCCGTCGATTCACTGAAATTATGGTTTGGTGCCGGAGCCTTCTTCCCGGTAATGCAGGAAGCGAAGTCGCCAACCAAAATGGAAGATGTACGCTGGGAATTTAAAATAGGTAAGACCTGGTAAGACTCGTTCAAAGTGTTACCCGCCGACTGGCGGGTAACGTGCAGGAGTTAAAGCTTCTCGCCGTTGCTGGCAATCACCTCTTTGTACCAGTTAAAGCTCTTCTTACGTGAACGCGACATATCGCCAGTACCGTCGTCATGTTTATTCACATAGATAAAGCCGTAGCGTTTGCTGTACTGCCCGGTGGTGAACGACACGCAGTCGATGCAGCCCCACGGCGTGTAGCCCATCAGGTCGACACCATCGTAAGTCACCGCTTTTTTCATCTCTTCAATATGGGCGCGCAGGTAGTCAATTCGGTAGTCGTCGTTGATGCTGCCATCTTCTTCTACTTTGTCGTAAGCACCAAAACCGTTTTCGACAATAAACAGCGGCTTTTGATAGCGTTCGTACAGTTCACACAATGAATAACGCAGGCCCACCGGGTCAATCTGCCAGCCCCAGTCAGAGGCTTTAACATAGGGGTTCGGTACGCTGCCTTCAAAACCGGAAATCGCATCGCCGCTACCGCCTTCGGCTTTGACCGCGTTGGTCATGTAATAACTGAAACCAAGATAATCGCAGGTGCCTTCGCGCAGCACTTCAAGATCGCCATCGTCCATTTTGATGTTAAATCCGCGGCGCTCCCACTCGTTCAACACATAGGACGGGTAGTAGCCGCGCAACTGCACATCAGTAAAGACATAGCGTTCACGCATCGACTCCTGAGCAAACATCACATCTTCTGGTTTACAGGAGAAAGGATACAGCGCGACCATCGCCAGCATACAACCAACTTTCATCTGCGGGTTAATGCGACGTGCCGCTTTTACCGCCAGCGCGCTGGCGACAAACTGATGATGTAAGACCTGATACATGGTTTCTTCTGGATTCTCATGCTCGGTATACACTACGCCGGAACAGCAGTAGCCAAACAGCGGCGCGCGCCAGTTTCGCTGATTGTTGATTTCATTGAAGGTCATCCAGTATTTGACCTTATGTTTGTAGCGTTCAAACACGACTTCAGCAAAACGGACAAAGAAATCAACGACCTTACGATTGGTCCAGCCGCCGTAGTGCTGTACCAGATGTAATGGCATTTCAAAGTGAGAAAGGGTAATGACCGGTTCGATGTTGTATTTGAGTAACTCATCAAACATGTCGTCGTAGAATTTCAGACCGGCCTCGTTTGGCTGGGATTCGTCGCCATTCGGGAAGATACGCGTCCAGGCAATAGAGGTACGGAAGCATTTGAACCCCATTTCGGCGAAAAGACGGATGTCTTCTTTGTAATGTCCGTAAAAATCCACCGCCTCGTGGTTCGGATAGTATTTGCCAGCAACGACATTCTGGGTGATTTCGCGTGGCACGCCGTGTGCGCCGCCGGTTAGCACGTCGCAGATGCTGGGGCCTTTACCGTCTTTATTCCAGCCGCCTTCAACCTGGTGTGCAGCAACCGCGCCGCCCCATAAAAAATCTTTTGGCAGGGTGAGTTTTCTCATTGTTGCATAATCTCAATTTATTTAGTCTGTTATCATTCATTCTGCACCAAATGGCATGTAAAGCGTACGCAAAATTCCAGGATGCTCGCGTGTCGGGACAAGAACACATTCAGATCGTAACATCCACTTCAAGGGGCCATATTCAGGGGATAACCACATGCAGCCAAACGACATTACTTTCTTTCAACGTTTCCAGAATGACATTCTGGCAGGGCGTAAAACCATCACTATTCGTGATGCCTCCGAGTCCCACTTTAAAGCAGGCGATGTGCTACGCGTGGGACGGTTCGAAGATGATGGCTATTTTTGCACAATCGAAGTGACAGGAACGTCAACTGTGACGCTGGATACGCTGAACGAAAAACATGCGCAACAGGAAAATATGTCGCTTGATGAGCTGAAACGGGTCATTGCTGAAATCTATCCCAACCAGACGCAATTTTATGTGATTGATTTTAAATGCCTTTGATAAATATGAACGCGTGTTAGTTGAGTTTTTGTAATTAACTTATTGAATGATAAAGAAAATTTAATTTTGCGAATTTATTTTAGCTAACATGTGTTCACTGGAACCATTCTCAGTTACGCTAGAGGCGCAGTTCATCGTTATGAACGTTTCTCCGGAGTAAGTTATGGTGCAAAAACCATTAATGACGCAGGGATATTCGCTGGCTGAGGAAATCGCCAACAGTATTAGCCACGGCATTGGATTGGTATTTGGTATTGTCGGCCTGGTGCTGTTGTTGGTTCAGGCGGTAGAGGCGAATGCGGGTATGACGGCTATCGCCAGCTACAGTTTATATGGCGGGAGCATGATCCTGCTTTTTCTTGCCTCAACGCTTTATCATGCCATTCCTCATCAGCGGGCAAAAATCTGGTTAAAGAAATTTGATCACTGCGCTATCTATCTGCTCATTGCCGGAACCTATACGCCATTTCTGCTGGTAGGTCTGGATTCGCCGCTGGCGCGCGGACTAATGATTGTGATCTGGAGCCTGGCGCTATTCGGTATCCTCTTCAAGTTGACGATTGCGCACCGATTTAAAGTGCTTTCACTGGTTACGTATCTGGCAATGGGCTGGCTGTCGCTGATAGTGGTTTATCAGTTGGCGATTAAGCTGGCGATAGGCGGCGTGACGCTGCTGGCGGTAGGTGGCGTCGTTTACTCGCTGGGCGTAATTTTCTATGTTTGCAAACGCATACCTTATAACCACGCCATCTGGCATGGCTTTGTGCTGGGCGGCAGCGTGTGCCACTTCCTGGCTATCTATTTGTATGTGGGACAGGCGTAATTCCCGGATGCCCGTGCCGGATGGCGGCGCTGTCGTACCTTATCCGGCCTACGAGAGCAGCACGTGCGAGCCTGATGGCGTTGCGCTATCAGGCTATCCGGATTTTAACGTGATATCACTCTTCCAGCGAGTAAGGCAGCGGGACGATATGCAGGGTGTTGGCATCGTCGCGAACGCGGAAGACGCTTTCGGCTTCTAAATCGTTATTCATGACGGCCTGAACCAGTAACTGACCATCGTCCAACTGCGTCGCCGCCAGAATAGCGCCGGTACGACGCCAGTTCTCGCCCATCTGTAGCTCCAGATCTTCTCCTGCTTCCGGTACCCGGCTGGCTTTGCCCGCCAGCAACCAAAGCGCGCGTTTATTGGCGCCGCGGAATTTTGCCCGTGCGACCATCTCCTGCCCGGTGTAGCAGCCTTTCTTGAAGCTGATGCCGCCCAGCGCCTGTAGGTTAGTCGCCTGGGGGATAAACTGACCGCTGTTCGCCGCGTCAATCACCGGAATGCCTGCTTCAATATCCAACGCCAGCCACTGTTGGCTGTTATTCAGTTCGGCTTCGCCATGTAACTTCTCCGTTAACATGTTGGCCGTCGCGACATCGGTGACAAGCAGGAATCGTTCCGCAGGATGTTCAAACCATAGCAGCGTGGAGGCGCCGTCTCTGACCACCTGATTTTCGCTATTGGGCAGTTCGCTAAAGACATTAGCCAGCGCCGCGCGGGCCTGAAAACCGGCCACGCCAAGCAATACGCGTTCGTCATCTGGCGCGATGACCACTTTGGAAAATACGGCGTACTTTTTCAGCTCCGTTAATTGTGCTTCACGCACGCTACGGCGTTCAATCCAGGCGAAACCGTCGCGCTCACGGAACAGGCGCAGAGTGCTCCACATCTTACCTTTAGCATCGCAGTGGGCGGCGAGAAGGTGTTGCTGTTCAGTCATCTGGCTTACGTCAGCGGTGACCTGGCCCTGAATATACTTTTCACTGTCTACGCCGGTAATGGTCGACAGCGCCCAGTCGTCAAGCGCGATCAGCGTCAGCGGCAGGCGGGCTGACGATGAAGGATGACGCGGTGGAAAGGAGATAAAAGCCATAAATAATGTCCTGGTTAGCTGCAACAATAATGGTTAATGGTAAAAGAGCCATCGGTCATTGCAAGTGCTTTAAATAGCCCATTGAGAGCGGATTGATCGTTTTGCGAGGCGGTATCCAAAATGGATGAACATATTGATTCCCAGCCTTTTATTTCGCGATCGCGTTCCAGATTACTGAGATTCCCGTAAAACAACGCCAAAAACACGTTACAATAGCCCGGTACTTCATTTTCGCGAGGCAGGAAGAACATGGATATTCACAATAAAGCACGTATTCACTGGGCATGTCGTCGCGGTATGCGCGAACTTGATATTTCCATCATGCCGTTTTTTGAACATGAGTACGATAGTTTAAGTGATGAAGAAAAGCGTATTTTTGTCCGTTTGTTGCAGAGTGATGACCCGGATTTATTTAACTGGTTAATGAATCACGGTAAACCGGCTGACGCTGAACTGGAACAGATGGTCCGACTCATTCAGACACGGAATCGGGAACGTGGTCCTGTGGCAATCTGATTTACGCGTCTCATGGCGCGCTCAGTGGATCTCATTGCTCATTCATGGGCTGGTTGCCGCGGTGATTTTATTGATGCCCTGGCCGCTGAGTTATACCCCGTTATGGATGATACTACTGTCGCTGGTCGTGTTTGACTGTGTACGTAGCCAGCGCAGGATTAATACCTGCCAGGGAGAGATCAAGCTACTCATGGACGGGCGCTTACGCTGGCAGGGGCAGGACTGGACGCTCTTGCGTCCGCCCTGGTTACTGAAGAGCGGGATGGTGTTGCGTTTACGCGCAGAGTCTGGACGTCATCAGCATTTATGGCTGGCGGCGGATAGCATGGAAGAAGCGGAATGGCGTGAGTTGCGTCGGATACTGTTACAGCAGCCGATATCGCGCCAACACTGACGGAACGGCATAAACGCGGTTCCGTCGAGAGGGAAATACAGCGAGTAAGGCTTCAGGCGTAGTGTTCGGCCATTTCGCCGAGAATTTGTTCACACCAGGTCTGTATACGCTCATCGCTGAGATCGTACTGGTTCGTTTCATCCAGCGCCAGGCCGACAAACAGTTGCCCATCCGCAATGACCGGTTTATTGCTGGTAAATTCGTAGCCTTCTGTGGGCCAGTAGCCGACAAATTTAACGCCTTTGAGGGCAAGTTTGTCATGCAACATACCCAGCGCATCAAGGAACCACTCACCGTAGCCGAGCTGGTCGCCCATACCGTAAAGCGCAACGATTTTGCCTTCCAGATTAAGATCGTCCAGTTGCTCCCAGACGGCTTCCCAGTCCTCCTGAATTTCGCCAAAATCCCAGGTGGGGATGCCTAAAATGAGCACGTCGTACTGCTCCATTAAGGCGGGGGCGTCATCCTTGAGGTTATGTAATGTCACCAGCTCCGGGCCGAGGATATCGCGAATTTTCTCTGCGGCCATCTCGGTGTAGCACGTGCTGGAACCGTAAAAAAGACCCATGTTCATTACGTTACATCTCGATTCTGCTATAGCGTTGCGGGTAGTGTAACAGAATCGCTGCATTCACGGCACAATGAGGCATAATGCACCCAAAGTCAGCGTGAAGTGGGGAGCGCGAATGGAACAGGATTTAGCGCGTATTGAGCAGTTTCTGGATGCCCTGTGGCTGGAACGAAATCTGGCGGAAAATACATTAAGCGCGTATCGTCGCGATTTATCGATGGTCGTTGCGTGGTTGCATCATCGCGGAAAAACGCTTGCGACGGTGCAGGCTGATGATTTACAAACGCTGCTGGCTGAACGGGTGGAGGGCGGATACAAAGCGACCAGTTCCGCACGCCTGTTAAGCGCTATGCGGCGCTTCTTCCAGCATCTGTACCGTGAAAAGTATCGTGAGGATGATCCGAGCGCGCAGCTGGCCTCGCCTAAGCTTCCGCAGCGTTTACCGAAAGACCTTAGCGAGGCGCAGGTTGAGCGGCTCTTGCAGGCGCCGCTTATTGATCAACCTTTGGAGTTGCGCGATAAAGCTATGTTGGAAGTGCTGTATGCCACCGGTTTGCGCGTGTCGGAACTGGTGGGGCTGACAATGAGCGATATCAGTCTGCGGCAGGGCGTGGTGCGGGTTATCGGTAAAGGCAATAAAGAGCGGTTGGTGCCGTTAGGCGAAGAGGCGGTATATTGGCTGGAAACGTATCTGGAGCATGGGCGTCCCTGGTTACTCAATGGCGTATCGATTGACGTATTGTTCCCCAGCCAGCGTGCGCAGCAGATGACGCGGCAGACCTTCTGGCACCGTATTAAACATTATGCGGTACTGGCTGGAATCGATAGCGAAAAACTATCGCCGCATGTTTTACGTCACGCTTTCGCCACGCATTTGCTGAATCACGGCGCCGACTTGCGCGTTGTACAAATGCTACTTG
Organism: Salmonella sp. NW884; assembly: GCF_051700745.1. NCBI lineage: Bacteria > Pseudomonadati > Pseudomonadota > Gammaproteobacteria > Enterobacterales > Enterobacteriaceae > Salmonella > Salmonella sp. NW884. The sequence continues at coordinate 344,744 of NZ_JAMMDE010000002.1, forward strand.
GGCATAGCGATCTTTCGACGACACAAATTTATACGCATGTCGCAACGGAGCGTTTGCGTCAACTTCATCAACAGCACCATCCGCGGGCATGAGTGCTGACAGGAAAGGATAGTTTATGAAAAAGCGTTTTATGATGTTCACTTTACTGGCGGCGGCGTTTTCAGGCGTGGCCCATGCGGATGATGCGGCTATCCGTCAGTCGCTGGCTAAGCTGGGCGTTCAGAGTACGGAAATTCAGGCCTCGCCAGTGGCAGGGATGAAAACCGTCCTCACTCACAGCGGCGTACTGTACGTCACTGATGACGGCAAACATATTATTCAAGGGCCGATGTATGACGTGAGCGGCGCGCATCCGGTAAACGTGACGAACAAACTGCTGATGAGCCAGCTAAATGCGCTGGAAAAAGAGATGATCGTCTATAAAGCGCCGGATGAGAAACATGTCATTACTGTTTTTACCGATATCACCTGCGGCTATTGTCATAAGCTACATGAAGAGATGAAAGATTATAACGCGCTGGGGATCACGGTTCGTTATCTGGCTTTTCCGCGCCAGGGGCTGGAAAGCCAGGCGGAGCAGGATATGAAATCTATCTGGTGCGCCAAAGACAAAAACAAAGCGTTTGATGACGCCATGGCAGGCAAGGGCGTGAAACCGGCAAGCTGTGACGTGAACATTGCTGATCATTATGCGTTGGGCGTGCAGTTGGGTGTTAGCGGTACGCCAGCCATTGTATTGAGTAACGGCTATGTGGTGCCTGGCTATCAGGGACCGAAAGAGATGAAAGCGTTTCTTGATGAGCATCAAAAACAGACCAGTGGTAAATAATACGCGTGAAACAACAGAGACAACTTCGTCGGCGCGAGGCTGATGAGACGGCGGAACTCCCCGCCGATCTTCCTCCATTACTACGACGTCTATATGCCAGCCGGGGCGTTCGTAGCGCCCGCGAACTGGAGCGCAGCGTGAAAGGAATGCTGCCCTGGCAACAGCTTAGCGGCATAGATAACGCGGTGGAGATCCTCTACAACGCCTTTCGCGAAGGTACCCGCATTATTGTTGTTGGCGATTTTGACGCCGACGGCGCGACCAGTACTGCGCTAAGCGTATTGGGAATGCGTGCGTTGGGATGTGACAACATCAGTTATCTGGTGCCTAATCGCTTTGAGGACGGCTACGGTTTAAGCCCGGAAGTGGTCGATCAGGCGAAGGCGCGCGGCGCGCAGCTTATCGTCACCGTAGACAACGGCATTTCATCCCACGCCGGCGTAGCGCATGCAAAGACGTTGGGGATTCCGGTGATCGTGACCGATCACCACCTGCCAGGCGACACGTTGCCGGATGCCGAAGCGATTATTAATCCCAATCTGCGCGACTGCGAATTCCCGTCTAAGTCGCTGGCAGGCGTCGGCGTGGCGTTTTACCTGATGCTGGCGTTGCGAACATTTTTGCGCGACAAAGGATGGTTCGACGAGCGCAACATTGCGCCGCCGAATTTGGCGGAGCTGCTGGATTTAGTGGCGTTGGGAACGGTAGCAGACGTTGTGCCGCTGGACGCTAACAACCGTATTCTGACCTGGCAAGGGCTAAGTCGTATTCGTGCCGGGAAATGCCGTCCGGGAATTAAAGCGTTGCTGGAGATATCGAATCGCGATCCGCAGCAGCTTGCCGCCAGTGATTTAGGCTTCGCGTTGGGGCCTCGCCTGAATGCCGCCGGCAGGCTGGATGATATGTCCGTTGGTGTGGCGTTACTGTTGTGCGATAACCTCGGCGAAGCGCGTGTTCTGGCCAGCGAGCTGGATGCGCTTAACCAGACGCGCAAAGAAATAGAGCAGGGGATGCAGGCGGAAGCGCTTATCCTGTGCGAAAAGCTTGAGCGCAGTAGTGAAACGCTTCCGGGCGGTCTGGCGATGTATCATCCTGAATGGCACCAGGGCGTGGTCGGAATTCTGGCGTCGCGCATTAAAGAGCGTTTTCACCGCCCGGTGATCGCCTTTGCGCCTGCGGGCGACGGCACGCTAAAAGGCTCAGGCCGTTCGATTCAGGGGTTGCATATGCGCGATGCGCTGGAAAGGCTGGATACGCTTTACCCTGATCTGATGATCAAGTTCGGCGGTCATGCGATGGCGGCGGGATTGTCGCTGGAAGAGCATAAATTCGAGCAGTTTCAGCAACGTTTTGGCGAGCTGGTGACGGAATGGCTCGATCCTGCCCTGTTGCAAGGCGAGGTGATCTCCGATGGTCCATTAAGCGCGGCGGAGATGTCTATGGAAGTGGCGCAACTGTTGCGGGATGCCGGACCGTGGGGGCAAATGTTCCCGGAACCGTTATTCGATGGTCGTTTCCGTCTGCTACAGCAGCGTCTGGTGGGCGAGCGTCACCTCAAGGTGATGGTGGAGCCTGTCGGCGGCGGCCCGCTGTTGGATGGCATCGCATTTAATATTGATACGACCTGTTGGCCGGATAACGGCGTGCGGGAGGTAGAACTGGCTTATAAACTGGACATTAACGAGTTTCGCGGCAACCGTAGTTTACAGATTATTATCGATGATATTTGGCCGCTATGATCGGGGCGATTTAACAACACTTTCGCTGTAATTAAGGGGCGAAATCCGCTAATATTTCGCCCTTATAACCGCATTTTGACAAGTCAAATAAAAGAAATCAGACCATGTTTGAAATTAACCCGGTGAATAACCGCATTCAGGACCTCACGGAACGCACCAACGTTCTTAGGGGGTATCTTTGACTACGATGCTAAGAAAGAGCGTCTGGAAGAAGTAAACGCCGAGCTGGAACAGCCGGATGTCTGGAACGAACCTGAGCGCGCGCAGGCGCTGGGAAAAGAGCGTTCATCGCTCGAAGCGATCGTCGATACGCTTGATCAAATGACTCAGGGGCTGGACGACGTTTCCGGGCTGCTGGAACTGGCGGTAGAAGCTGACGACGAAGAGACGTTTAACGAAGCCGTCGCGGAGCTGAATACGCTGGAAGAGAAGCTGGCGCAGTTAGAATTCCGCCGGATGTTCTCCGGCGAGTACGATAGCGCCGATTGCTATCTCGATATTCAGGCCGGTTCTGGTGGTACTGAAGCGCAGGACTGGGCCAGCATGTTGCTGCGTATGTATCTGCGTTGGGCGGAAGCGCGCGGCTTCAAGACGGAAGTCATTGAAGAGTCGGAAGGGGAAGTCGCCGGCATTAAGTCCGCGACTATCAAAATCTCCGGCGAATATGCCTATGGCTGGCTGCGCACTGAAACCGGCGTACATCGTCTGGTGCGTAAAAGTCCGTTTGACTCCGGCGGTCGCCGTCATACCTCGTTTAGCTCCGCGTTTGTGTACCCGGAAGTGGACGACGATATCGATATCGACATTAACCCGGCGGATCTGCGTATCGACGTCTATCGCGCGTCTGGCGCAGGCGGTCAGCACGTTAACCGTACGGAATCCGCCGTGCGTATCACCCATATTCCAACCGGAATCGTGACGCAGTGCCAGAACGACCGTTCGCAGCACAAAAACAAAGACCAGGCCATGAAGCAGATGAAAGCGAAGCTTTATGAACTGGAGATGCAGAAAAAGAACGCTGAAAAACAGGCGATGGAAGACACTAAGTCCGATATCGGCTGGGGAAGCCAGATTCGTTCCTATGTCCTGGACGATTCCCGCATTAAAGACCTGCGTACTGGGGTGGAAACCCGCAATACACAGGCGGTACTGGACGGTAGTCTGGATCAATTTATCGAAGCAAGTTTGAAAGCAGGGCTATGAGGAATCAACATGTCTGAACAAAACGCACAGGGCGCTGACGAGGTAGTCGATCTTAACAATGAAATGAAGGCACGTCGCGAGAAGCTGGCTGCACTGCGTGAGCAGGGTATCCCGTTCCCGAACGATTTCCGTCGTGACCGTACCTCAGACCAACTGCACGCAGAGTTTGACGCGAAAGAAGCTGAAGAACTGGAAGCGCTGAATATTGAAGTGTCCGTCGCGGGCCGTATGATGACTCGCCGTATTATGGGTAAAGCCTCTTTTGTTACCCTGCAAGACGTAGGCGGCCGCATTCAGCTGTATGTGGCGCGCGATGATCTGCCGGAAGGCGTTTACAACGAGCAGTTCAAAAAGTGGGATCTTGGCGATATCCTCGGCGCGAAAGGTAAGCTGTTCAAAACCAAAACCGGCGAGCTGTCTATCCACTGCACCGAACTGCGCCTGCTGACGAAAGCGCTGCGTCCGTTGCCGGATAAATTCCACGGCCTGCAGGACCAGGAAGCGCGCTATCGCCAGCGTTATCTGGATCTCATCTCTAACGATGAATCCCGTAACACCTTCAAAACCCGTTCGAAGATCCTGGCCGGTATTCGCCAGTTTATGGTTGCTCGCGGCTTTATGGAAGTCGAAACCCCGATGATGCAGGTGATCCCAGGCGGCGCGTCTGCCCGTCCGTTTATCACCCATCACAACGCGCTGGATCTGGACATGTATCTGCGTATCGCTCCGGAACTGTACCTCAAGCGTCTGGTGGTTGGCGGCTTCGAACGCGTATTCGAAATTAACCGTAACTTCCGTAACGAAGGCATCTCCGTGCGCCATAATCCTGAGTTCACCATGATGGAACTCTATATGGCGTATGCGGACTACAAAGACCTGATCGAGCTGACGGAGTCTCTGTTCCGTACGCTGGCGCAGGATGTTCTGGGCACCACCCAGGTTCCGTACGGTGATGAAGTGTTTGACTTCGGTAAGCCGTTCGAAAAACTGACCATGCGTGAAGCGATCAAGAAATATCGCCCGGAAACGGATATGGCTGATCTGGACAACTTCGATTCCGCGAAGGCGATTGCTGAAAGCATCGGCATTCACGTCGAGAAGAGCTGGGGTCTGGGCCGTATTGTCACCGAGATCTTTGACGAAGTCGCTGAAGCGCATCTGATTCAGCCGACCTTCATCACCGAATATCCGGCTGAAGTGTCTCCGCTGGCGCGTCGTAATGATGTGAACCCGGAAATCACTGACCGCTTCGAGTTCTTTATCGGCGGTCGTGAAATCGGTAATGGCTTTAGCGAGTTGAACGATGCGGAAGACCAGGCGCAGCGTTTCCTGGATCAGGTTAATGCAAAAGCGGCGGGCGACGACGAAGCCATGTTCTACGACGAAGACTACGTGACGGCGCTGGAACACGGTTTACCGCCGACAGCGGGTCTGGGAATTGGTATCGACCGTATGGTGATGCTGTTTACTAACAGCCACACGATTCGCGACGTTATTCTGTTCCCGGCGATGCGTCCGGTGAAATAAGATGTAAATTGCCGGATGGGGCATTAGCCGCCATCCGGCATCTCTTTGTTCAGGCGTAGCGCCATCAGGCAATCTTTAACGCTGGCAGTAATCGAGCAGTCGTTCACGCGCTTGTTCGTCTGACGCTTGCATGACCATCCACGGGCTAAATGCCCACGGCGTAGCGAGAAGGCTTTTCCATACGCTTTTAAATTCGCTCCACTGATAGTCCATCACCTCTTCGCTGTTAACCTGTAACACACTGGTTGTCCGCGCGGCAAATACCGGACAGACTTCATTTTCTACAATACCGTTTGGATCTGTCGCCCGATAGCTGAAGTGCGGATAGACGGGGGTGAGATCGGTAATTTCCACGCCGAGTTCGAACCGACAACGGCGGATGATCGCCTCTTCGGTGGTTTCGCCTTGTTGCGGATGACCGCAAACCGAATTCGTCCACACGCCTGGCCAGGCTTTCTTACTCAGCGACCGTCGTGTTACCAGCAACTGGCCATCTTCGTTAAATAGCCAGCAGGAGAAAGCCAGATGCAAAGGCGTATTAAGCGTATGAGCCGCATACTTTTCCAGTGTGCCGGAAGGCTTATCCTGCTCATCCAATAAAACGACATGTTCCTCAGTCATGAAAGCTCCTGAAAATTAAAATGACCCGGCAGCATGGCCAGGCCATGTACTCAGACGATCAGCGTAGCGCATAACAGAAAGAAAGGCATTACCAAAACAGGCCCTGACAGAACGCAGACGAGCGCCATTGTGCCGTGAGTCGATATTATGCTGGCATATCGGATATTCGCGGCATCATCATCCGCGCGGACCCTTTCCGGCGTCAATGGATTGGGCATACGGCATTTGGCTGCTATCATAAGGCGTCTGTCAATAGAGTGAGGAATGGTTTTGAGCGCAGGACGCCTGAACAAAAATAGCCTGGGTATTGCGGTGCTGTTATGCACAGGGCTGCTGCTGGCGGGATGTTCCAGTAATTCCGGCTCAGGAACGTATTCCGGCTCCGTCTATACCGTTAAGCGCGGCGATACGTTGTATCGTATATCGCGCGCTACGGGAACCAGCGTGAAAGAACTGGCCCGACTGAATGGCATTTCTCCGCCTTATACTATTGAGGTGGGGCAGCGAATTAAAGTGCGCGGCAGCGCAAAGAGTAGCAGTTCAACACGCAAAACCAGCAATAAAACAGCAACAAAAACTGCCGCGGTCAGACCGTCATCTTCGGTGCCAAAATCCTCCTGGCCGCCGGTGGGGCAGCGTTGTTGGGTATGGCCTGCCAACGGTAAAGTGATTTTACCTTATTCCACCGCGGAGGGCGGAAATAAGGGGATCGATATTGCGGGCGCGCGCGGAACGCCTGTTTATGCGGCGGGAGCGGGTAAAGTTGTCTATGTCGGGAATCAGCTGCGCGGTTACGGCAATCTCATCATGATTAAGCACAATGAAGATTACATTACGGCTTACGCTCATAATGACACCATGCTGGTTAATAATGGGCAAAGCGTTAAAGCGGGGCAAAAAATCGCTACGATGGGCAGCACGGATGCCGCATCCGTAAGACTACACTTCCAGATTCGCTACCGGGCGACGGCCATCGATCCGCTGCGTTATCTGCCGCCGCAGGGGAGTAAACCGAAGTGCTGACGGCGAATTAATCGCCAGTCAGCCAGTAAGTCTCTTGCCAACCAGAGCGTAAGGTTTATAATGCCTTACGCATCTCAAAGCGGGCGTAGTTCAATGGTAGAACGAGAGCTTCCCAAGCTCTATACGAGGGTTCGATTCCCTTCGCCCGCTCCAGACAAATATCTTCTAGTATTTACTAAATCCACGAATTTACAGCAATTTTCCGTGTCGGCCCCACAGTACACAGGGTTTCAATACCTATGTCGGACGGCTATTATCAGCTGGCGACTCCGGTAATGACTTTATCATTCAGCCCGCAGCACAACGATGCCCGGTCTGGAATGCATGTATTCCATAAACGGTGTGTCCACCACTTTTCTGTTTGCGGCCAATGAGGAGGCGTTCCTGAACCACACCTGTTCATCATGGCGAACTACGATACCCACATGTGAAACGTCCAGCCCGTCAAGCGGGGAGTAGACACCGATATAATCCCCGTTTTTTAGGTGGTTCATGACCTGCTGGTTGATGGCTCTTCCGGGAATATAATTTATTTTACGAGGATGGATGCCCAGACCAGGAATGTACTCGCCGCCATCAGGTTTATGGTTAAGCTGCTTGTCAACAACGACATAATCAGGGCTGATATCCGGCGTTACATCCCGTGCATTACGCGGTGCTGCGGCGAACCAGTCAGAGAAGAAGTGCCGGCGGCTGAGATAAGCAACTTTGCCCGCGGCGTAGCGAGTCCTGGCAAGATTATGCAGAAACGATTTCTGATTATCGCTGCGGGCCAGGGCTTCAACGTAATCAGCCAGGGTAAAGCAGTCCACGCCGTTGAAATTCGCTACAAGGACTTCGGGGATGCCGGGCCCACCGATGAGCGTATCCGCCTGATAAGGTGTTCCGAGAAAAGCAGACGATACGCGGCTGATAACTTCTCCATGGTTTTCGCCTTTATAAGGAATGACATCCGACTGGATAATCCGGCTTATTTTTTCTGCCGTAACGCTGTCCATGCTGGTCTGATATTTTTCTGTGCCAGGGACGGCACAGGCCGTCAGATGCGCCGACATAAGCAAAATTGTCCATGCATTTACCTTCATTATCATCTCCGGAAAGGTTCAAATCCCTTTTTTACCTTTACCGGAAATGGTTGTGATGGATACAGAAAAACGCCAGAGGTTGATTACAGGTTGAGTAATATGAACGCTGATGATGATAAATGTGAAGATCATCATACGACTTTATTCGCCGTTGTTTTTTGCCTGATCGTCAAAGCCAACATGCCCCTTCAGGCTGGCGATACATACCGGTCAAATCCGTGCCGAACTGGCCCGCAAGGGAACACCTGTCGGGCCTTATGACCAGATGATTGCTGGCCATGCCCGTAGCCGCGGACTGGTCGTTGTCACAAACAATCTCCGCGAGTTTGAACGCATTCCGGGTATCCGAATCGAAGACTGGTGCTAATTTCTGCATCAGATGTTATCCCCGGATTCAAACTCTTTTCCGGATTTAGTGGCACAGTCAATTTGGTTACCTGCTTAATGGTGGTTTGCATCACATTTTTAGCTGGTGGTATTTTTTTATGTTGACTGGAGATATCTGCCAACAGCATAACTTTTACGGCCAGATAATAAATAAAAGAGTACCAAAATGTCGTATTCTGACATGTTTACGAAGGGAGTACCGCTCCCTTCTTTTTTTGTTTCCTGGATACTCACTGAACAATGCCGTTACTGCCCGATAACTGCCGCCCCCCCCTCACCATAGCCGTTTCCTGCAACTTAAATCACAGACGTTGATTTACCAGGCCGATATGCCTTCTTTCCCGTTATATACCCTTCATACTTCAAGTGGCTTATGTGTTGGCTACGGATTACCCGGCCCATCCATGGGCCTCGCCCTGACGGGCCGTCGCACGCGACGTTCAAATCTGCTCCCGGCAGATTTGTCGCTTACCCCAGTCACATCGTTATCTATGCTCCAGGGGACTCACTCCCTTGCCGCCTTTAAGCAACTCAAATTATTTTGGGTATATATCAGTGAACTTCTATTTTTGTCAGTTTTTATTTTTCAGTTTATTTATTATTAAATACTGTTTCTGGCCTGGATATATTTTCGTGAATAGCCTCCCGACAGCCGGAGATAAAGGTATTTGCTGGCGTAACAGCGCTCATAAATTAAAAGATTTATTTATAGTTTGTTATCACGGAAAGATTTTAACTTAATACATGCCAGTAAGGCATCAGGTAAAAATAACCGGAGAGAAGAAGATGAACAAAATGCTATTAGCCGGAAGTGCCGGTATTGTTCTGCTGTCTGCTGCAGCCAGTCCGGTATGGGCAGACGATAATGCCAGTACATTTTCACTTGGATACGCCCAGTCCCATACTAATCACGCCGGGACGTTGCGTGGGGTACGGCTGGCAAACAACTATGAAATGTCACCGGACTGGGGGCTGACAACCTCATTTGCCTGGCTAAATGGAAGCCAGCGCTATTCCGATGAAAGCAGTAATGGTCGTGTAACAACCCGTTATTACTCCCTGCTTACAGGCCCCTCATGGAAAATAAATAACCAGTTAAGTCTGTATAGTCAAGTGGGCCCCGTATTATTGCATCAGCGTGATCACGGGATAAATGAGTCTGATAGTAAGGTCGGATATGGTTATTCTGCTGGCGTGGCTTATACCCCGGTCAGTAATGTCGCTATAACTCTGGGTTATGAGGGAGCGGATTTTGATGCTACCCATAACAGCGGAAGCCTTAATAGCAATGGTTTTAATCTTGGCGTGGGTTACCGGTTCTGAATAGGATAATCCGATAAAAAATGTTACTTTGTGGAGATGATGGATTATGAAAAGCCATATTATGCCAGGCGTTGCGCTGATGGTTATCCTGTTTTCAGGAAATCTTATGGCCGCAACAAACATGACTGATAACGTTACTCTGAATAATGACAAGATATCCGGACAGGCCTGGCAGGCCATGCGTGATATCGGAATGTCGCGATTCGAGTTGTTTAATGGTCGCACCCAAAAGGCGGAACAACTGGCTGCGCAAGCAGAAAAACTCCTGAACGATGACAGCACTGACTGGAATCTGTATGTCAAATCAGATAAAAAAGCCCCAGTTGAAGGAGACCACTATATTCGGATAAATTCATCGATTACGGTAGCAGAAGATTATCTCCCTGCGGGCCAGAAAAATGATGCTATTAATAAAGCAAACCAGAAAATGAAAGAAGGAGATAAAAAAGGGACTATAGAGGCCCTGAAACTAGCAGGCGTCAGTGTTATTGAAAATCAGGAACTCATTCCTCTTCAGCAAACCCGTAAGGATGTGACCACAGCGCTTTCCTTGATGAACGAAGGAAAATACTATCAGGCAGGTCTATTACTGAAATCAGCTCAGGATGGCATAGTTGTAGACTCTCAGTCAGTTCAGGAATCACCCACGCACTCCGTGCAGCACGACGCCGCGCATTAATATCCCCCAGCCTGCTGTATACATTACAGCAGGCAGCATTATGTCTGACAGCTATTACCAGTTTGTTCTTTGCTGTCGGCATTGTTTTTAAATTTCATCCGCGAAGTTCAGAAATGTCAGGGTACCTGCATTTATATCTATTGTGATGCCCATCACAAATACAGAAGAATATCATTTCATTTATTATTTTTTATTCCTTCCACTTATGATGGTTCATAATGATTTATTAAGTTAATGTTTTGGAATTAAATGCCTTTTACTTGCGTTATATCTAGTTTTTTATGCTACCAGTAATTTCATTGTTATATATGATTAGTATTATGTTTTGTAAATATCCAGTGTAATGGAAAAGCAAAACATACATTCCAGATAACATATTACAAAATATTTCATGTCCGCTGCGAATATCTGTCTGTTAGGTATTCACCCGCTTATAATTACATTAAAAAGTATTTCTTTGATGATTATTCTTAAATTACGATCATAATCATCGATCGTATCGATCTATTTTTATTGTTTTAATTTGAATAAGAATTTTCTTACAACTGATTAGGCATTAGCTGAAATCAATATTTTTCGATGGAAAGTTCAGGTGCTTCGTTTAACACCAGGCGTTTATTATTCATACGAATCTTTTCTGAACGCTTTCATTAATACCCTCAGACTTGTTTTCAGCCTTTGCAAAATAATTCTCATTCATCCAAAGGACATATTATCTATGCGTAATAAAATAATACTTGCCATGGCGGCTGCCGGTATGATGTATGGCGCTTCTGTATTTGCCGCCGATACTACACCCACAACAGCAGGCCCGTTCGGCTCAGGTAAAATTCTTTTCACTGGTACCATCACCAACTCACCCTGTAATATCGCACCGGGCGACGATGCGATCACCGTTCCGTTTGGACAGATTTCTTACCGTAAACTGAATACCGCCGACGCAACCACGGAATCCAAACCGTTCACCATTCATCTACAGAACTGTGCATTTGATACGGATGATGCACAGCCCAATCCGAACCCGGTTGGGAAAATGTCCAAAGTGACCGTCTCTTTCTCTGGCGGAGCCGATGTAGCGAAAAAGGCTTACACCACCAACGGCGCAGCCAAACATGTTGGTGTCCAGTTACTGAAGAGTGACAACACCACAATTATCGAGCCCAACACCCCGATGCCGGATGGCGACGCTCAACAACTGCAGGCCGGAAACAACGAACTCAACTTCTTTGCCCGGCTAATAGCACTGGATAATGGCGTCACTCCCGGTGACTTCAACGCCTCCGTCACCTACACCCTGAAATACCTGTGATTTTACGCGGTAAATAACGACAGGGAGAAGCCGTCCACGGAGGGGATCGGACGGCTTTTATATCTGACTGTGCCTGCGGGCTGTCTGTTACACGGACGACAACACGAAAGCGCCATGCCATGAAAATTACCCGGCTTGCCATTCTGATTACCCTGACATTTTCCGTCCTGAAGTCGCAGGCCACGGAGTTCAATGCCAGCCTGCTGGACAGCGGGAACCTGTCTAACGTGGACCTCACGGCCTTCAGCCGCGAGGGGTATGTGGCGCCCGGTAACTATATTCTCGATATCTGGCTCAATGACCAGCCGGTACGGGAACAGTATCCGGTCAGGGTTGTACCGGTTGCCGGACTCGACGCGGCCGTCATCTGTGTGACAACAGACATGGTGGCCATGCTGGGTCTTAAGGATAAGATTATTCATGGCCTGAAACCCGTTACCGGTATCCCGGACGGGCAATGCCTTGAGCTGCGCTCCGCTGACAGTCAGGTACGGTACAGCGCTGAAAATCAGCGTCTGACCTTCATTATTCCCCAGGCCTGGATGCGTTATCAGGACCCGGACTGGGTGCCCCCTTCACGCTGGAGCGACGGCGTCACCGCTGGCCTGCTTGATTACAGCCTGATGGTCAACCGCTATATGCCGCAGCAGGGGGAAACCTCTACCAGCTACAGCCTCTACGGCACCGCCGGGTTTAATCTCGGCGCCTGGCGATTGCGGAGCGATTACCAGTACAGCCGTTTTGACAGTGGGCAGGGCGCATCACAGTCCGATTTTTATCTGCCGCAGACGTATCTGTTCCGTGCCTTGCCAGCACTGCGCTCAAAACTGACGCTCGGACAGACGTACCTCAGCTCCGCTATTTTTGACTCCTTCCGCTTTGCCGGGCTCACTTTGGCCAGCGATGAGCGCATGCTGCCGCCCTCTCTTCAGGGGTATGCCCCGAAAATTAGCGGCATTGCGAACAGTAATGCACAGGTTACCGTCAGCCAGAATGGACGCATTCTGTACCAGACCCGGGTGTCGCCGGGGCCTTTTGAGCTTCCCGACCTGAGCCAGAATATCAGCGGCAACCTGGATGTCAGCGTCCGGGAAAGCGACGGCAGCGTCCGGACCTGGCAGGTCAACACGGCCAGCGTCCCCTTTATGGCACGCCAGGGACAGGTTCGCTATAAGGTGGCCGCCGGACGTCCGCTGTACGGCGGGACGCATAACAACAGCACGGTCAGCCCTGACTTTCTGCTCGGGGAGGCCACCTGGGGAGCATTTAACAACACGTCGCTGTATGGCGGCCTCATTGCCTCCACCGGCGACTACCAGTCCGCGGCGCTCGGGATCGGCCAGAATATGGGGCTGCTGGGCGCTCTGTCTGCGGACGTCACCCGCTCAGATGCGCGGTTGCCGCATGGGAAGAAGCAGTCCGGTTACAGCTACCGTATCAACTATGCCAAAACGTTTGATAAAACCGGCAGTACCCTGGCGTTCGTCGGATACCGCTTCTCGGACCGCCATTTTCTGTCCATGCCGGAGTACCTGCAGCGTCGGGCCACCGACGGCGGCGATGCATGGCATGAAAAACAGAGCTACACCGTGACTTACAGCCAGTCCGTTCCGGTACTCAATATGAGCGCGGCCCTCTCGGTAAGCCGGCTCAATTACTGGAATGCGCAGTCCAACAATAACTACATGCTCAGCTTCAACAAGGTGTTCAGTCTCGGCGACCTTCAGGGGCTCTCGGCCTCGGTGTCGTTTGCCCGTAACCAGTACACCGGCGGGGGGAGCCAGAACCAGGTCTACGCCACCATCAGTATCCCGTGGGGAGACAGCCGCCAGGTGAGTTACAGCGTACAGAAAGATAACCGGGGCGGCCTGCAGCAGACCGTGAATTACAGCGATTTCCATAACCCGGACACCACATGGAACATCAGCGCCGGTCATAACCGCTATGACACCGGCAGCAACAGCAGCTTCAGCGGCAGCGTGCAGAGCCGTCTGCCGTGGGGCCAGGCGGCAGCGGACGCCACCCTGCAGCCCGGACAGTACCGCAGCCTGGGCCTGAGCTGGTACGGCTCGGTGACCGCCACCGCCCACGGCGCCGCCTTCAGCCAGTCGATGGCCGGGAATGAGCCTCGCATGATGATAGATACCGGAGACGTGGCCGGTGTGCCGGTGAACGGCAACAGCGGGGTGACCAACCGCTTCGGGGTGGGCGTGGTGAGCGCCGGCAGCAGCTACCGCCGCAGCGATATTTCGGTTGATGTGGCCGCCCTGCCGGAGGACGTGGACGTCAGCAGCTCCGTCATCAGCCAGGTGCTGACGGAGGGCGCGGTGGGCTACCGGAAGATTGACGCCAGCCAGGGGGAGCAGGTGCTCGGTCATATCCGGCTGGCTGATGGCGCCAGTCCACCGTTTGGCGCCCTGGTGGTGTCCGGAAAAACCGGCAGAACCGCGGGGATGGTCGGAGATGACGGTCTGGCCTACCTGACAGGCCTCAGCGGGGAAGACCGCCGGACCCTGAACGTGTCCTGGGATGGCCGGGTGCAGTGCAGGCTCACCCTACCGGAAACGGTGACACTCAGCCGGGGGCCGCTGTTACTGCCCTGCAGATAAAAATATCCCTGTCACAGAGCAGGACTAACGGAGAAAACAGGTGAAAAACAGCAGAAGAAGCCGTGTGATTTTACTCGCGCTGGCGGCAGCATGGAGCCAGTGCAGCCCGGCGGCCGTCAATGTCGACCGGACCCGTATTATCATGGATGCGCCACAGAAAACGGTGGCCATCACGCTGAATAACGATGACAAAACCACGCCGTTCCTGGCGCAGTCCTGGGTGACGGATGCTGACGGGGTGAGAACCGATGCGCTGATGGCGCTGCCGCCGCTGCAGCGTATTGATGCCGGACAGAAATCCCAGGTCCGCATTACCCAGGTTCGTGGGCTGACAGATAAGCTCCCTCAGGACAGAGAAACACTGTTCTGGTTTAACGTGCGGGGCGTTCCCCCGAAGCCGGAAGACGACAACGTCCTGCAGCTGGCCATGCAGAGCCAGTTGAAACTGTTTTACCGTCCGAAAGCCATTATCAGAAGCAGCAGTGACCAGCCGGAAAGAAAGCTGACCGCTGAGCGGAATGCGGGACACCTGACCCTCAGAAACCCGACGCCGTACTACATCACTGTGGCGTGGCTGGGAGCAGACCGTAGCCACAGGCTCAGCGGTTTCCGCGAGGGCGTGATGGTGCCGCCCCTGGGGAACCTGCCTTTAAAGGCTGTTCTGCCGGCAGAAACCCGGACGCTGTGGGTGGGGTATATTGATGATTATGGTGGACTGCAGATGAACCGCTACGCCTGCGATGCCCTGAACTGCGCGTTTAAGGACGCAGGGGCGACATCATGACAGGACGATTATTCGATATGAAATCACTGATACTGTCAGGTGTGTTTCTTTTCTTTGCTGTCTGTGATTCTGCGCGGGCAAACTACGACTGGTCAAAATGTGATGCCAATGGAAATATAAATATTCATAATATCAATCTGAGGGGAGGACAATATTTACAGGGGCAGGAACTGCAGAAGATTACTGTTCCCATAAGTTATACCTGTACTACAACATGGAGCAGTATTGGTTCACTTGTTTACTCTACAGCAGTTTCGCTTTCCAATATGAAACAGGTAGCCACTGCGCTAAAAGATCGTGGTCTTGGAATGGATATCGTTATTCAGGAAGGGAACGGGACTCCCGCGCTATTTTCATGGAAGGATATACAGGCAGGGTTTTCCGGTTGGTCCAGTTCAAAAGCATTCGGAGAACGTATGGAAGCGCAAAAAACATATAACCGGAGCGGAACGATTACAGTACGTATTTTTGTTGAACAGGTTTTCAGTAATAATTTTGTGGACATAAATATTCCGGAAAGTAAAATTAATATATATCCCTATAGCCCGTCACAACCCTCAATATCTGTTGGGCCACCAACTGTTCCATTCAGACCTTTAACTGTTTCTGCGTTTAATCTCAGGTTTATTCCTGACAACTCAGGCACGGTTATTATCTCTCCTTCTAATACTATCAAAATGGGGCATTTTTATACGGAATATAAGGAAACTATGGTGCCCAGGGAAGTACCTTTCACCGTTACAGCACAACAGAATGTCGGAACGCAGATCCCGTTCGACGCCCCACTGGCTATAGAGTTCAGGACCAACGGTCTGACACTGGCAGATGCTGACAGCACCGTGATTCTTAAGAATAATAAACAAGAAAACAATGGATTCAGACTGTCGGTAATTGATGTGGATAATAACACACCAGTTAAATTTAATATGAAAACAGATATGGGATCTATCCATCTTGATAACGGTGCCGGTGGCAAAATTATAAAACAGTATAAAGCAAAGGCCGAAGCTATACCCGGTGCGGTAATTAAAACAGGTGCTTTTTCAGCCGCAATGACAGTGATTGTTACTTACAATTAGCAGAATTAAATACCATTTACTGATAGTTAATTAAAAATAGATATAAATTTATCTTTATGATTATTTTTTTCTTCTCGGTCTTTTTCACTAAAAAACGGAGAGTCTGCATGTCTTCTGATAAATCAAAAGAGAAGATAGTTTTTTCAGGTAACGATATTCATTATCCCGGACAGACCAACCATGATGCCTGTTTTATTCCGGTAAGTGTCCGCCAGTATGCCAGCGAGCCCCTGTATATCATCGTGGCACACTGGTGCCTGTTGCAGCAGAACTGGGTTCAGCGTAACCAGATAGCAGAGGCGTTTCACATCACGGCCAGACGGGCCAGCTACCTGATTGCCTATCTGCGAAGCAAAACATCACGAGTGGTCAGCATCTGCCGTCACCAGACCCTGCCCAATAAAGCACGACGCTATGAGATTTATGTTATCCGGGTTCTTGACAGTCCCACCCCGTCCACGCGCCGTGAAAAAGCCGGACCGCCGCCGGTATCAAAACGCCGGGTCGGTAATGGTGACAGGTCGATGGCAAATGAACTGTGGAACCGGCTGTGCAGTAACAGAAATGCGGGAAAGATCCTGAAAAAGAGGGAGGATGAGGATGACAGAACATAACCGGATACCGGCCCGGCAGATTATCGTTTACGGTGACTGCTGGCCGGTGACGATCGCCGTGGCACACCTGGTCCGAAGATTTCTGCCGGGCTGCAACTGTGAAACCGCATACAGGCTGCCTGTTCTGTTGCAGCAATTACGTCGGAAACCGGAGGCCATACTGATACTGTGTCTGCGTCCCCGTGAACATCTCTTTTTGTTCTATTCCCTGAGACAGATACTGCCGGACTACCCGGTTATGATTATCAGCGATGAGCTGTTTTTCAGCGACCGGGTGGTACTGAAGGTATACGGCGGCATCCCGGCGCTGCTGGAGCAGGAACTGGCGGAGATACTTATTCGGTGGCGGCGGGATGAACAGTGGGCCGGGGGCGCACGCCTGCGCAGGACAGGAGCGCTGGACGCCTTTTTGTTATCTCCGGATCCGGTGACGGGCTTTCTGGAAGTGCCACCGATATTTAACAATCCGAAGCGGTTGATGAACTATATGGATCAGTTGATGCACCGGGAGATACTGGCATGCGGAGTGAGCCTGGCCCAGTTACGCTTGCTTCAGGAAGTTTACCGTGGACGAGGAAGGTTGTCAGCGTTGTGTGGAAGGCTGAATACACAGGAGAAGCAAATCTGGCAGGACAAATACCGGTTACTGGTGAAGCTGGGAATGCGGAACCGATTACGGGAACTGCTGTTTGGTACCCGGTTTTGTAAATCACTGCAGCGAACTCCGTTTATCGCTCCGCAATAACCCGCCTCCGGCGACCCTATCCAGAAACACTGACACGCCGGCTAAACCCGGTGGCGGTGGGGTATTTTTTGCCTGTGGTGTAGTGGAGTAAAATACAGAATTCAGGCGGGACGCTGAGTGTATGGCCTTTCATACCGTTTGATAAGTAAAAACGCTTCTGGAATGAAACCCGACGTGAATGATACGGCCTGAGCAGAAGCGTTACATATTTACTGTATGATCCCGGTATAGCCATGAATTCCCATATACACGCCGACCAGACCAATCAGAATGCTCGAAAAATAGGGCGCCCGCCGGGCAAGCGTCGAAAAACCACTCCAGCGCTTTGCTGCCTGTTGAACGCTTATCGCCGCGCCAACGCCTACCGTCACCAGTGTTAATGCCAGGCCAAGACTAAAGCTCAGCACCATCGTGGCGCCCAGCGTAAACGCTTTAAGCTGGATACAAATCAGTAAAACGGTGATCGCAGCCGGACAGGGGATAAGCCCTCCGGTCAGGCCGAACAGTAGGATCTGTCCATTAGTCACTGTTTGACCATCAAAACGGCGTTGAATATCGGCAGCATGGGCGCGTTCATGGGCATCCTGATACGCTTTTGACGTTGCGCCTTCCGGATGTATGTGACCATGATGGTCATGGTCATGGTCATGGTCATGGTCATGGTCATGGCCGTGGTCGTGGTCGTGGTCGTGGTCGTGGTGGTGGTTTCCCGCCAGCCACTGCTGCTCGCCTCGCCATGTCCGCCAGAACATCCAGCACGCGGTGCTCAGAATAATAATCGCAGAAATTAACTGCAGCCATGGTTCCACTGATTGTGCGGTGAATGCCCGGCTAAGATACATCCCACCCAGAGCGATTAACCAGACGATCGCGGTATGAGAAAGCGTTGCTGCCAGACCGAGCATGACAGCCTGTTTAACCGTACCTTTAATGGCAATGATAAAAGCCGCCATCATGGTTTTGGAGTGCCCTGGTTCAAGCCCGTGCAAAATACCTAATAAAATGGCGCTGGGAATGAAGAACCAGCCGTTTCCTTGCTGAAGAAGTGTCGAAAATTCACCCATGAGAATGATTCTTAGTTGTTTTATGTGGGCGTCATTCTACTCCCCCCCAGTATGGAATACTACCCCCCAGTAGCATCGTAATGCTATAATTTGTATTCGTTAATGTTAGTGAGGTGTTGTAATGTCACATACCATCCGGGACAAACAAAAGCTTAAAGCCAGAACCAGCAAGATTCAGGGACAGGTGATAGCGCTAAAAAAAATGCTGGATGAACCGCATGAATGCGCGGCCGTGTTACAACAGATCGCGGCGATTCGCGGCGCGGTAAATGGCTTAATGCGCGAGGTGATTAAAGGGCATCTGACCGAGCATATCGTTCATCAGAGTGATGAAGCCAGACGTGAAGAAGATCTGGACGTAATATTAAAGGTGCTGGATTCTTATATAAAATAGCCGGGAGTTATATCCCGGCTATCTTTTACTTTAGCCGAAAAACATCACCGATACGCAAAGTAAACCGACGACCAACGTAATGAAATTACCTACTGAACGGTAGGGTTTCAATGCCGGTATCAGGTACGTTGACAACGTGGGCATAATAAACAGAATCATCGCAATGAGCGGGCCGCTAATGGCATAAATCATAGAGATGGCATTCGGGTTAATACAGCAAATAATAAACGTAATCCCGGAAACCAGCATGATAGATAGTGCGCGATTGAACGCCCGGCTTTTTTTCACGCCAACCTGCTGTAGAGTGGTTCTTACCATTTCGGTTGCGCCCTCAATGACGCCGAAATAGGTGCCGAGGAAAGATTTCGACATGGCCACGACGGCAACGATAATACCGGAAATAGAGAGCCAGGCCGGCGCATTGGGCATCATCGAGAGCGCGGAAAGGATGGTAACGCCTTCGTTGCGCGCGTCTTCAATGTATGACGGCGGAATGGAGAGCAGGCAGCTAAAGACAAAGAACAGCACGCTCAGGCAGATAATCAGATAGGCGACCTTCATGATCTTTTTGCATTTATCCATGGCCTGATCGCCAAAATTTTCCCGTCTGTCGATGGCAAACGTCGAAATAATGGGCGTATGGCTAAAAGCAAAAACCATCACCGGAATAGAAATCCATACCTGATGCAACGTGTGACTATCCAAAGACATCTGCCCGGTCAGTAACGAGGGTTGCCAGCTTCCGGTTAAGTAGAGCGAAAGGAACAAGAAGTAAGCGATAAGTGGAAAGACTAAAAAGCCCATTACGCGAAGAGTGGCATGTCTTCCCATTAAGAAAATCATATTCAGGATAAGTACTACGCCGAAGCTAACTGCCATCCGGATGCGAATATCTATCTGAATATGCTTCGCTAATTGCTCTGTCAGGGAATTGGTAATCGCCACAGCATAAATTAATACCACGACAAAAAACGCAATGAAATAAAGCGTGGTAATAATACTGCCGATTTTCTTGCCGTAATAATGAGTAACGGCGCCAGTAATTCCCTCACCTGCAGAAGTCTTTGAGGAAAGAATAAACTGACACAGCGCCTTATGCGGCCAGTATGTCAGAGGCCAGGCGACCAGCGCGGTAATAAATAGCACGATTGCGCCTGCCGATCCCAACTGGATGGGAAGGAAAAGAGTGCCTGCGCCTACAGCCGTTCCGTATAATGCAAAACTCCAGAGAGTCTCATCTTTTGACCAAATTTTAGACATTATTTGAATTTATCAACTATAAAACACACAAAAAGAAGCGCAATTTACCATAAATAGCGTCAGTTGGGGGCGTTTTAAGCAGATGGATGTCGTGGAGGAGGAGGGCCGGGAGCGTTGCGATCCCGGCAAAAAAGAGCAATATCATGCACTAACGCGCTGTTGGCGGCGGGTCACTATTCGCTGGCGTAAAACATCGTATGCCCAGTTGTACAGCATCGTGTACGGCAAAAAGAACAGGAAGAAACCAATTTCCAGGGTGAATGCTTGTAGCAGGCTGACATTCAGTACCCAGGCGACAATACTCACGCCAATGACAATAAACCCACTTTCAAATCCTAACGCATGGAGTGCGCGCACTTTGGCGGTTCGTCTCACCTGATGCGCGGGCCACAGTCGATCAAACAGAGCGTTATAAATGATATTCCAGATCATGGCCGTCGTTGCCAGCAATATCGTCAGGCCGCCCATCTCCAGCACCGAGCGCTGCATTAGCCAGGCGGTCGTTGGCGCCAGTATCGCAGTCGCAATACCTTCAAAACAGACAGCATGAAAAATACGCTCCGGCAGCGAGCGACGTTGTATGGCGTCATGTTGCATAAACGAAAAAACCTTACTCTTAATCAAACTAAAGAAATTTCCGCTATTTTATCGTTTAATGTGATACCTAAAAGATAACATCCATCGATAAAGTAGATAGGTTATGCGTTACTCACCTGAAGCGTTAATGGCATTTGTTGAGACCGTCTCTTGCGGTTCGTTTTCTGCGGCGGCGCGCCGCCTGCGTAAAAGCCAGTCCACCATTAGTACCGCCATTGCGCATCTGGAGGCGGATCTGGGATTTTCATTATTTGATCGATCATCGCGCCAGCCCGTTCTGACCGAAGAAGGAAAACGGGTGCTTAGCTATGTTCAGGCTATTTTATCGGCGAGCGACCGTCTGGATGAGGTGGCGCTGACGTTATCCGGCGAGACGGAGGCAAGACTCACGTTTGTCCTCTCTGATACCCTGCATCCTGACAGTCTGGAAGAGTTAATGGCGCAGTTTGATCGTCAATTTCCGCATACCGAGTTTGAATGTTTGATCGGAGAAAATGATGATGTCATCGACCTGCTGCAAAAAGGGCGCGCCCAGATAGGTCTGATTGAAGCGCGTGATGACTATCCCACAGACATTGGCGCGACGCGTCTGCCTGTTCAAAGCTGGATGGGGGTTTATGTGGCGACCACGCATCCGTTGGCGTCGCAGACGAACCTGCAATGGGAACAACTGCATACCTGGCGCGAGCTGCGTCTGAATACCTACCTTGAATCTAACGCCAACATTACGCACGGCCCGGCCTGGTCAGCGCCAAACTATTTATTACTGTTGAGCATGGCGGTTCAGGGATTTGGCTGGTGCGTATTGCCCTGCGCGCTGGTGGAAGAGTTTGCGGCGGAAAAACCGCTGGCGCAACTGGATGTTCCTGGCTGGCCGAGGGCGATTGCTATTGATTTGTTGTGGAACAAGAAGACGCCGCCCGGAACGGCGGGGAACTGGCTTCGCTACCATTTGCAGCAGAAATAAGCTGCGCCACCGTCAAATCAGCGTCATTTCCTTTGTGATAAAACTCACTTTTTTTAAACAATCAAGATAACTAATTTTAACAATGCTCTACTATGGCGGTGTCATTTTGCGCTGAGGTGGTAATGAAAGAGGTTGTGATAGTGGGGGCTTTACGGACACCCATCGGCTGTTTTCAGGGAACGCTGGCCCGTCATTCCGCCGTCGAGCTGGGGAGTATGGTCGTAAAAGCGTTAATTGAGCGCACCGGCGTGGACGCTAATGCTATCGATGAGGTCATCCTCGGTCAGGTACTGACGGCTGGCGCCGGGCAGAATCCGGCGCGCCAGTCAGCCATCAAAGGAGGGCTGCCGACTACCGTTTCCGCTATTACCATTAATGACGTTTGTGGTTCCGGTTTAAAAGCGTTGCACCTGGCGACGCAGGCTATTCAGTGCGGCGAAGCGGACATTGTTATTGCGGGCGGGCAGGAGAATATGAGCCGTGCGCCGCATGTCCTCAATGACAGCCGTACCGGCGCGTTGCCTGATGCCGACAATCTGGTGGATAGTCTGGTACATGATGGCTTATGGGATGCCTTCAACGATTATCACATTGGCGTGACGGCAGAAAACCTGGCGCGGGAATATGGCATCAGCCGCGAGTTACAGGATGCTTATGCGCTCAGTTCGCAACAAAAAGCCAGGGCCGCGATTGATACCGGACGTTTTAAAGATGAGATTGTCCCCATCGTCACGCAACGTAATGGGCAGACCGCAATTGTCGATACGGATGAACAACCGCGGGCCGACGCCAGTGCGGAGGGGTTAGCCCTGCTGCATCCGGCGTTTGATAGTTTAGGTTCGGTGACGGCGGGTAATGCCTCCTCAATCAACGATGGCGCCGCCGCGGTGATGATGATGAGCGAGGCGAAAGCCCAGGCGCTGGGGCTGCCGGTGCTGGCGCGCATCCGCGCGTTTGCCAGCGTCGGCGTCGATCCTGCGCTAATGGGGATTGCGCCGGTATATGCTACCCGGCGCTGTCTGGAGCGTGCCGGCTGGCAACTGACGGAGGTCGACCTTATCGAAGCCAACGAAGCGTTTGCCGCCCAGGCGTTGTCGGTAGGAAAAATGCTGGAATGGGATGAGCGACGGGTAAACGTTAATGGCGGCGCGATTGCGCTGGGGCATCCCATTGGCGCTTCCGGCTGTCGAATTCTGGTTTCACTGGTGCACGAAATGGTTAAACGCGACGCGCGAAAAGGCCTGGCGACGCTGTGTATTGGTGGCGGCCAGGGCGTTGCTTTAACCATTGAACGCGATTGATCCTGCGCCAGCCATCCTTTTTCTGCTTCATTATTCCGTCATAAAAAGCCCTCTATCACGAGGGCAAAGCCAGTGACAGAACCCCCTTTTTCGTTATAGCGCAGAACGTCTTGCCGCGTCGGGCATTGCAGACGCATACCGCTTTTAATTCAATTCGCACATCAGACCCCGTTCCAAAACAAGCTCCAATTTTTATCTGAGTAACCGCATACAGCACTTGGCGCACATGTCTGAAAATCAGACAAGTGTGTAAGTTTTAGCGCCGATCGTGATCGCTACAGCAGTTTTAAAAATAACCAACCATATAAATGAAACGTTGTTTTATTTATTGTTGAAAACCTTTATCCAGGCGACTATGATGCCGTTAAATAAATCAAAACAGTGTTTTGATTTTATGCCGTTGCGATCGATTTATCATTGGAGGGAAAAGTGGACGTAAGGCAAAGTATCCATAGCGAGCACGCTAAAACGCTGGACACCCAGGCGCTGCGACGCGAGTTTTTAATAGAAAATATTTTTGTCGCTGATGAATATACGATGGTCTACAGCCATATCGACCGTATTATTGTCGGCGGCATTATGCCCGTCAGCCATCCCGTTGAAATCGGCGGAGAAGTAGGTAAACAGCTTGGCGTTTCCCGATTACTGGACCGCCGCGAGCTGGGCGTCATTAATATTGGCGGCGCGGGCGCCATTATCGTTGACGGGCAGCGCCATGACATTGGTCATCGTGATGCTCTGTATATTGGTAAAGGGGCGAAAGAGCTGGTCTTCGTCAGCAATGAGGCGAGCAGACCGGCGAAGTTTTATTACAACTGCGCGCCAGCGCATACCGCTTATCCGACGAAAAAAGTGTCGCCTGCCGACGTTGCGCCCGTCACCTTAGGCGATAACCTCACCAGTAACCGTCGCACCATCAATAAATACTTCGTACCGGATGTACTGGAAACCTGTCAGCTCAGTATGGGACTCACCGAACTGGCGCCCGGCAATCTATGGAACACCATGCCATGCCATACCCATGAGCGCCGTATGGAAGTGTACCTCTATTTCAATATGGAAGAGGACAGTTGCGTTTTCCATATGATGGGGCAGCCTCAGGAAACCCGTCATATTGTGATGCGTAATGAACAGGCGGTTATTTCCCCAAGCTGGTCAATACATTCTGGCGTTGGCACCAAAGCCTGTACGTTTATTTGGGGCATGGTGGGAGAAAATCAGGTCTTCGATGACATGGATCACGTTGCGGTACAAGATCTGCGCTAGTCGCGACCGGTGATAACGCCTGTGCGTGACAGGCATGACAAAAATAAGGATTAACAATGATTTTGAATGCATTTTCTCTTGAAGGTAAAGTCGCGGTTGTGACGGGGTGCGATACCGGATTGGGGCAGGGGATGGCGTTAGGGCTGGCGGAAGCGGGCTGTGACATTGTTGGTATTAACATTGTTGAACCGACGGAAACTATTGCGCGCGTCACCGCTCTGGGACGTCGTTTTTTAAGCCTGACAGCCGATCTGCGTCAAATCGATGGCATTCCGGCATTACTGGAACGGGCGGTGGCAGAATACGGTCATATTGATATTCTGGTGAATAACGCGGGTTTGATCCGTCGTGAAGATGCGATTGATTTCACGGAAAAAGACTGGGATGACGTCATGAACCTGAACATCAAGAGCGTGTTCTTTATGTCTCAGGCGGCGGCAAAACATTTTATTGCCCAGGGCAACGGCGGCAAAATTATTAATATCGCGTCTATGCTTTCCTTCCAGGGCGGCATTCGCGTTCCGTCTTATACCGCGTCGAAAAGCGGCGTAATGGGAATAACGCGTCTGATGGCGAACGAGTGGGCGAAACACAATATCAATGTAAACGCCATCGCGCCGGGCTATATGTCCACGAATAATACCCAGCAATTGCGCGCTGATGCACAACGTAGCGCCGAAATTCTCGACCGTATTCCGGCTGGACGTTGGGGACTACCGGGCGATTTAATGGGGCCGGTAGTCTTCCTGGCATCCAGCGCTGCTGATTATATTAACGGCTATACCATAGCGGTAGATGGCGGTTGGCTGGCGCGTTAATCCGCTACTGACAAATGCGTTTCTGGGAAAATCGACGCTTTGGCCGAAAAACTGATAAAGCCCTGTCCTGGTACAGGGTTTTTTTATGATCTCATTAGCATAGTCCATATTGTGGGTTTAACTTAATCCATATATTGTTAAATAATAGCTATGATCAATGCTTTAACTTATTGAAATATTGGTGGTTTGAAAAAATACCCGGCAACGGCGTTAAATTTAAAAAGTGTAATATCCATCACATATCGCTATAGCGTAGCCATTTAATCCATATTTATGCCGTTTCCAGCCTGACACTTGAGGAAGAGTATCCCGTACTTTCAGGCTATGTCTTACTCTGTTGTGGCAGGAAAATATGGTCTCTATTAATCATGACTCTGCTTTAACGCCGCGTTCGCTTCGCGACACACGACGTATGAATATGTTTGTTTCGGTTTCTGCAGCGGTAGCGGGACTGTTATTTGGTCTGGATATCGGCGTTATCGCCGGGGCGCTGCCTTTTATTACCGACCATTTCGTACTGACCAGCCGGCTGCAGGAGTGGGTCGTCAGCAGTATGATGCTTGGCGCGGCAATTGGCGCATTATTTAACGGCTGGCTTTCATTCCGGCTGGGGCGTAAGTATAGCCTGATGGCTGGCGCGATTTTGTTCGTGCTCGGCTCGCTGGGGTCGGCGTTTGCTTCCAGCGTGGAAGTATTGATTGGCGCCCGCGTGATACTGGGCGTAGCAGTAGGGATTGCGTCCTATACCGCGCCGCTTTATCTCTCTGAAATGGCAAGTGAAAATGTTCGCGGCAAAATGATCAGTATGTATCAACTGATGGTGACGTTAGGCATTGTGCTGGCTTTTTTATCCGATACGGCATTCAGCTACAGCGGCAACTGGCGCGCGATGTTGGGCGTGCTGGCGCTGCCTGCGGTGTTGCTCATTATTCTGGTGGTATTCCTGCCGAATAGTCCGCGTTGGCTGGCGCAAAAAGGTCGCCATATTGAAGCGGAAGAGGTGCTGCGTATGCTGCGCGATACCTCGGAAAAAGCCCGTGATGAACTGAATGAGATTCGGGAAAGCCTCAAACTCAAGCAGGGAGGGTGGGCATTATTTAAAGCTAACCGCAATGTTCGCCGCGCCGTGTTCCTCGGTATGCTGCTACAGGCAATGCAGCAGTTCACCGGCATGAACATCATTATGTACTATGCGCCGCGCATTTTTAAAATGGCCGGCTTTACCACCACGGAACAGCAAATGATCGCCACGCTGGTGGTTGGACTGACTTTTATGTTCGCGACGTTTATCGCCGTCTTTACGGTCGATAAGGCCGGGCGTAAACCGGCGTTAAAAATCGGTTTCAGCGTAATGGCGTTAGGGACATTGGTGTTGGGCTACTGCCTGATGCAGTTTGATAACGGTACGGCATCAAGCGGTCTCTCCTGGCTTTCCGTTGGGATGACGATGATGTGTATCGCCGGTTACGCGATGAGCGCCGCTCCGGTGGTGTGGATACTGTGTTCGGAAATCCAGCCGCTGAAATGCCGTGATTTTGGCATTACCTGTTCAACCACGACAAACTGGGTATCGAACATGATCATCGGCGCGACATTCCTGACACTGTTGGACAGCATTGGCGCGGCAGGTACATTCTGGCTCTACACCGCGCTGAATATCGCTTTTATCGGCATCACTTTCTGGCTGATTCCGGAAACCAAAAATGTCACCCTGGAGCATATCGAACGCAAGCTAATGGCGGGCGAGAAGCTAAGAAATATTGGCGTGTAATCCCCCCTCCCATGCCGGATGACGCCTGTTATCCGGCATGATGAAAAATAGACTGGAAACGGATGTGTAAGTTTGCTTCACTGCCATAATGCTTTAAAAAAAGGAGAGCGCAGTGAAAACGATCGGACTGTTGGGGGGGATGAGCTGGGAATCGACTATCCCTTATTACCGTTTAATCAATGAAGGCATTAAACAGCAGCTGGGAGGCCTGCACTCGGCGAGCTTACTGCTGCATAGCGTAGATTTCCACGATATTGAAGTATGTCAACGCCGCGGCGAGTGGGATAAAGCGGGCGATATCCTGGCGCAGGCCGCCCAGGGGTTACAGCAGGCGGGCGCAGAAGGCATTGTGCTGTGTACCAACACCATGCATAAAATCGCGCACATTATTGAATCTCGTTGTTCTCTGCCTTTCCTGCACATCGCGGATGCTACCGGGCGAGCTATCGCCCGTCAGGGGTTGCATCGCGTGGCGCTATTAGGGACTCGCTATACGATGGAGCAAGATTTTTATCGCGGGCGGCTGGAACAGCAATTTGCGATTGAGACCATCGTGCCGGAGGCGGACGATCGGGCGCGTATCAATCAGGTCATTTTTGACGAGCTCTGTCAGGGGACATTCACCGACGCGTCGCGCCACTATTATTTACAGGTTATCGAACAACTGGCTGCGCAAGGCGCGCAGGGCGTTATTTTTGGCTGCACTGAAATAGGTTTGCTTGTTCCCCAGACGCAAAGCGCGCTACCGGTTTTCGATACCACGGCAATTCATGCCGCAGATGCCGTGAGCTTTATGCTTTCGTCATCGGCCTCAGAATAACCTCCAGCGGTTCGACCAGGCGCGAAAGATGCGTTTGTAAATGCTTACTGAAGGCGTCAACCAGCGCGGAGGCGGGGCGGTGTAGCGGGCGAATCAGGCTGACGGTAAAGGGCACGTCAATGCTGAAGCGGCGAACGGTGACGCCGCTGGCGGCATAGTCCAGCGCGGTCAGCGGGTTAACGATCGAAACGCCCGCCCCGGCGCGCACCATCGCGCAGACGGAGGCCGCGCTATGCGTTTCCACCACCATTCTGCGCTTCACCTGATGTTCGGCAAATAACGTATCCAACAACTGTCGATAGCTGTCCAGGCGGGAGAGGCTGATAAAGTTTTCCCCCTGAAAATCGTCTGGCGTCAGTACCGTTTTGGCGGCAAGCGGATGGTCGCAGGGCAGTACGCACACTTCATTTAGCGTTAGTAACTCGGTGCGGGTTGTTCCTGCCGGGGCATGAAGCGTCTCCGTCAGCCCTAAGTCGTGGCGCTGGGCGGAGAGCCACTCTTCCAGCAACGGCGACTCCTGCGGCACAATATTCAGGCTGACATCCGGATAACGCGCCAGAAAAGGCGGTAGTAACGGCGGCAAAAAGGATTGTGAAAAGACCGGCAGGCAGGCGATAGAGAGCTCGCCCTGACGGAACTCGCGCAGACTTTCCGCCGCGCTGACGATGCGATCCAACCCATACCAGGAGCGTTGTACCTCTTCGAACAGGCGTAGCCCTTGCACCGTCGGATGTAAGCGCCCACGTGTGCGCTCAAACAGCGTTAATCCCAGCACTTTCTCAAAACGCGCCAGCTCGCGACTGACGGTAGGCTGCGAGGTATGCAGCAGCCGCGCCGCTTCGGTGAGGTTTCCGGCGGTCATTACGGCATGAAAAATTTCAATGTGACGTAAATTAACGGCAGCCATACGTTTCCCTGAATCATTTATCCCATATCATTTTTGCATAGACTGACAATAAAACGATATTTTTTATTCTTTCTAAGGTATGGCGTAATCGTTAAAAAGCCTGTTCCGGAGTTTGTTATGTCATTGCCGCATTATCACGCTGAAACTGACCTTAACGCTGAAAATTTGCTCAGATTGCCTGCTGAATTCGGCTGTCCGGTCTGGGTCTATGACGCGCACATTATTCGCCGTCAGATAGCCGCCCTGCAGCAGTTTGACGTCGTGCGTTTTGCGCAAAAAGCCTGTTCGAACATTCATATCCTGCGCTTAATGCGCGCGCAGGGCGTCAAGGTGGATTCTGTTTCATTGGGAGAGATCGAACGTGCGCTGGCGGCGGGCTACGATCCGCAAACGTGCCCTGATGATATCGTTTTTACCGCCGATGTGATTGACGCCGCCACGCTGGCGCGCGTCAGCGAACTGCATATTCCGGTCAATGCCGGCTCGGTAGATATGCTGACGCAGCTTGGTCAGGTTTCGCCTGGGCATCGCGTCTGGTTGCGCGTGAATCCTGGCTTTGGTCACGGCCACAGCCAGAAAACCAACACCGGGGGCGAAAACAGCAAACACGGCATCTGGCATAGCGATCTTCCGGCGGCGCTGGCGGTAATGCAGAAATACCGACTGAAACTTGTCGGTATCCATATGCACATTGGTTCCGGCGTCGATTATGGCCATCTGGAGCAGGTTTGCGGCGCGATGGTACGCCAGGTGCTGGAATGCGGTCAGGATTTGGACGCGATTTCGGCAGGCGGCGGACTCTCGATACCTTATCGTGAGGGAGAAGAGCCCGTTGATACGCGCCATTACTATGGTCTGTGGAACGCGGCGCGCGAGCAAATCGCCCGCCATCTGGGACATGCGGTCAAACTTGAGATCGAACCCGGACGTTATCTGGTGGCGCAATCGGGCGTGCTGGTAACGCAGGTGCGTAGCGTAAAACAGATGGGAAGCCGCCATTTCGTGCTGGTAGATGCGGGTTTTAACGATCTGATGCGCCCGGCGATGTACGGTAGCTATCACCGTATTTCGGCGCTGGCGGCGGATGGTCGCGCGCTTGAAAATGGCCCGTGGGTCGAGACGGTGGTCGCCGGGCCGCTATGCGAATCAGGCGATGTTTTTACGCAGCAGGAAGGGGGAATGGTTGAAACACGCGCCTTACCTGCGGTCATCCCCGGCGATTACCTCGTATTGCACGATACCGGCGCGTACGGCGCGTCTATGTCATCGAATTACAACAGCCGCCCGCTCCTGCCGGAAGTACTGTTTGACAATGGACAGGCGCGGCTGATCCGCCGTCGTCAGACCATTGAAGAGCTGTTAGCGCTGGAGATGCTCTGAAGCGCATCATTAGGCCGGACGTTGAAAAAACGGGCCTGCGGCGACGGACTCGCGCAGAATCAGCGTGCCGGTAAAGGGTGGGATCGGGGCGACCGGCTCGCTGTTCGCCAGACGAACGGCCTGATCGATCGCGGTGGCTATCATATCCTCGATGGGTAAATAGACTGTTGAAAGCCCCGGTTCAAGCCAGGTTGCGCCCGGCGCATCGTCAAAACCAAACAGCGACACATCCTGCGGGATGCGTAATCCGGCCTGGCGCAGCGCTTTTGCCGCGCCCAGCGCCGTGTCATCATTACAGGCGAATAGCGCGCTAAACGTGACGCCTTCCTCCAGTAATTCCCGGCAGGCGTCATAGCCGCGCGTCAGCGTGTAATCGCCGTATTTCACTTTTGCCGGTTGCCAGGGGATGCCATATTTTTCCAGCGCCTTGCGATAACCCGCTACGCGTGATGTGCCGGTGGGAGTATGAACAGGCAGCGTAATACAGGCGATATCGCGATGGCCCTGCGTAATCAGATATTCCACCGCCTGGAATGCCGCCGTCTCCTGCTCGAAGAAAATAGCGCGATCGCGGGCCTGAGTGACGTTGCGATTAATAATCACCAGCGGCATTTCCGTGGCGTCAATCAACGACAAAATCGCCAGCTCATCCATATAGCGAGTGTAAAGAATAATAGCGTCGCACTGTCTGTCGGCCAATATTTGTACGGCTTTCTGCTCTCGTTCCGGCGTATCGTGACCATCGGTGACGATCAACTGCTTGTTATGCAACTC
Source organism: Salmonella sp. NW884 (assembly GCF_051700745.1). Taxonomy (NCBI): domain Bacteria; kingdom Pseudomonadati; phylum Pseudomonadota; class Gammaproteobacteria; order Enterobacterales; family Enterobacteriaceae; genus Salmonella; species Salmonella sp. NW884. The sequence continues at coordinate 375,619 of NZ_JAMMDE010000002.1, forward strand.
CGCCTGGCGCGACGCCCGGCGCAACAAACTGCCAAAATAGAAGCCGTCAAACGTAGAGACGACCAGACCGATGCTGTTGCTGGTGCGATTCGCCAGCGAGCGTGCCAGCAGGTTAGGGCGATAGTCCAGAGCCTGCATCGCCGTAAACACTTTCTGGCGCGTACTTTCTTTTACCTGCCCCGTTCCATTTAGCACCCGTGAGACGGTGGCCTTTGATACGCCCGCATGGCGGGAAACATCCAGCATTGTCGCCATCATGCTACCCTGATTAATCGGTTGTCGACAGGTGTCCGGTATCCGTCGGCGTGGATACCGAATGTCGGCGTACCAGTGTCGGACTAAATACATGAGTTACTTCTGGCGTAGGGCATTTCCCTGCCAGCGCTAACGCCAGCTCCGCCGCCTGTGTCGCCATGGTGACGATCGGATACCGAATGGTAGTCAGTCGGGGACGCACATAGCGTGAGACCAGTACATCATCAAAACCGATGAGCGATACTTCGCCCGGCACCCCCACGCCATTATCATTTAATACTCCCATTGCGCCGGCCGCCATCGAGTCGTTATAGCAGGCCACCGCGGTAAAATTTCTGCCGCGACCTAATAACTCAGTCATCGCCTGCTCGCCGCCGCTTTCATCCGGTTCGCCGAACGTCACCAGCCGATCGTTAGCCGGGATATGGCTTTCCGCCAGCGCATCGTAATAGCCCCTCAGGCGATCTTCGGCATCAGAGATGGTGTGGTTGGAACAGATATACCCAATACGCGTATGACCTTGCTGGATCAGATGTCGGGTCGCCAGCCATGCCCCGTAACGGTCATCCAGCGCGACACAGCGGTGTTCTAACCCCGGTAAAATGCGGTTAATCAGCACCATGCCGGGGATTTGCTTCATTAATGAGGCCAGGTCCGCATCCGGAATCATTTTGGCGTGTACCACTAACGCTGCGCAACGATGACGAATCAACTGTTCAATAGCCTGACGCTCTTTTTGTTCGTTATGATACCCGTTGCCAATCAGTAAAAAATTGCCGGTGTGATACGCCACCTGTTCAACGGCTTTCACCATCGCGCCGAAAAAAGGATCGGAAACGTCGCCGACCACCAGACCGAGGGTTTCCGTTGCCTGCTGTGCCAGCGCGCGCGCGTTGGCGTTAGGGTGATAGCTCAGGGACTCCATTGCGCTGGTCACCGCCAGCCGGGACGCTTCGCTGGCTTTTGGCGAATCGTTAATAACGCGAGAAACGGTGGCGACTGAAACACCGGCCAGTCGGGCTACATCTTTTATGGTCGCCATGATAATACCTATAGTGGGTAAACGCTTACATTACGCCAGTTTTACGGAAAATGAACGTCTGTTCAAGCCTCTTGCCCCGCCGTGTCGGGCAAATGTGACCTGCACGGGAGAAATGCGTCTGTAAAGTGACAATACAAATCTTTCGTTACAGTTTGCGAAGCGCTGTTGCGATTGTCTGCTGGCAGGCCAGCGAGTCAGGTTGATAGAGTGGTGATCCCAGAGGTATTGATAGGTGGAATCAACGTCATTGTTGATCACACGAATTACACCAACCTGCGTAGAGATGCGCAGGTTTTTTTTTGTTTCGCCTGAACCTGTAACAGTAACGGATAATTTACACAACTCGTTGCATTTCCGTTTATTCCTTTGCGTTTTCGGACTGGCGATGCAGACGCGCGAAGCCCACAATCAAGATCCCAGAGGTATTGATTGGTGAGATTATTCGGTACGCTCTTCGTACCTGTCTCTTGCACCAACCTGCGCGGATGCGCAGGTTTTTTTTCGAACCTATTTTGCTATCGCTCCTGTTACGCAACTCGTGTAATCTGCCACAATTCATGTTTTAGCGAATTGTCGGCCAAAGGGAGTTGAAATGCTGTTTGGATTTTTCCGTAACCTGTTTCGCGTGCTTTATCGTGTGCGCGTCACTGGCGATGTCCGGGCGCTACAGGGGAACCGGGTCTTAATTACCCCCAATCACGTTTCATTTATCGATGGTATGCTACTGGCGCTGTTTTTGCCGGTACGGCCTGTCTTTGCGGTATATACCTCCATCAGCCAGCAATGGTATATGCGCTGGTTAACGCCGCTGATCGATTTTGTACCGCTCGATCCCACTAAACCCATGTCCATTAAACACCTGGTGCGCCTGGTGGAGCAGGGGCGTCCAGTGGTGATTTTCCCGGAAGGGCGGATTTCCGTGACCGGCTCGCTGATGAAAATTTATGACGGCGCAGGCTTTGTGGCGGCAAAATCGGGCGCAACCGTCATTCCGCTCCGTATTGACGGCGCGGAGCTTACGCCTTTCAGTCGCCTTAAAGGTCTGGTTAAACGGCGCTTATTCCCCCGCATTCAGCTTCATATTTTACCGCCGACGCAAATACCGATGCCGGAAGCGCCGCGCGCGCGCGACAGACGTAAGATAGCGGGTGAGATGCTGCACCAGATCATGATGGAAGCGCGTATGGCGGTGCGCCCGCGCGAGACGTTATACGAATCGTTGCTGGCGGCGCAATATCGTTACGGCGCAGGTAAAAACTGTATTGAGGACATTAACTTTACGCCGGATACGTATCGTAAGTTACTGACCAAGACGCTTTTTGTTGGCCGGATTCTGGAAAAGTACAGCGTTGAGGGCGAGAAAATCGGTTTAATGCTGCCGAATGCCGCCATCAGCGCGGCGGTGATTTTCGGCGCGGTTTCTCGTCGCCGCATTCCGGCCATGATGAACTACACGGCGGGGGTAAAAGGGCTGACCAGCGCGATTACCGCGGCGGAAATTAAAACGATTTTTACCTCCCGCCAGTTCCTCGATAAAGGTAAATTATGGCACCTGCCGGAACAGCTAACGCAGGTTCGCTGGGTTTACCTGGAAGATTTAAAAGCGGACGTCACGCCCTCCGACAAGCTGTGGATTTTTGCCCACCTCCTGGCGCCGCGACTGGCGCAGGTAAAACAGCAGCCGGAAGACGCGGCGATTATTCTTTTTACTTCCGGCTCGGAAGGGCACCCGAAAGGGGTGGTGCACAGCCATAAAAGCATTCTGGCGAACGTCGAGCAGATAAAAACGATTGCGGATTTCACCGCCAATGACCGTTTTATGTCGGCGCTGCCGCTCTTTCACTCGTTCGGTTTGACGGTGGGCCTGTTTACGCCGTTGTTGACCGGCGCGGAAGTGTTTCTTTATCCAAGTCCGCTGCACTACCGCATTGTGCCGGAACTGGTCTATGACCGTAACTGTACCGTGCTGTTTGGTACGTCAACCTTCCTCGGCAACTATGCGCGCTTTGCCAATCCGTATGATTTTTATCGCCTGCGCTATGTGGTGGCCGGTGCGGAAAAACTTCAGGAGAGTACCAAACAACTGTGGCAGGATAAATTCGGTCTGCGCATTCTTGAGGGCTACGGGGTAACGGAATGCGCGCCAGTAGTCTCGATTAACGTGCCGATGGCGGCTAAGCCTGGCACTGTTGGCCGCATTCTGCCTGGCATGGACGCGCGTCTGCTGGCGGTGCCCGGTATTGAAAACGGCGGTCGGCTACAGCTGAAAGGGCCGAATATCATGAATGGCTATCTGCGCGTGGAAAAACCGGGCGTGCTGGAGGTGCCGTCGGCGGAAAACGCCAGAGGCGAAACTGAGCGCGGCTGGTACGACACGGGCGATATTGTACGCTTCGATGAAAATGGTTTTGTGCAGATTCAGGGGCGCGCGAAACGCTTTGCAAAAATTGCTGGCGAAATGGTCTCGCTGGAGATGGTCGAGCAACTGGCGCTTGGCGTTTCGGCGGAGAAAATGCACGCTACCGCCATTAAAAGCGATGCCAGCAAAGGTGAAGCGCTGGTACTGTTTACGACTGACAGCGAACTCACCCGAGAAAAGTTACAGCACTATGCCCGTGAACACGGTATTCCGGAACTGGCCGTCCCGCGTGATATCCGTTATCTGAAGCAGCTTCCCTTGCTTGGCAGCGGGAAACCCGATTTTGTGACGCTGAAAAGTTGGGTGGATGCGCCGGAACAACATCATGAGTGAGTCAGTACGTACTAACACCTCCATCTGGTCGAAAGGGATGCTGTCGGTTATTGTCGCGCAGTTTCTCTCGGCTTTTGGCGATAATGCGCTGCTGTTTGCGACGCTGGCACTGCTGAAAGCTCAGTTTTACCCGGACTGGAGCCAGCCTGTTTTGCAAATGGTGTTTGTGGGCGCTTACATTCTTTTTGCGCCGTTTGTCGGCCAGATAGCGGACAGCTTTGCCAAAGGCCGGGTGATGATGGTCGCCAATGGTCTTAAACTGGCGGGAGCGGCAGGTATCTGCCTCGGCGTAAATCCTTTTGTCGGTTATACGTTGGTCGGGATCGGCGCGGCGGCTTATTCTCCGGCGAAATACGGTATTCTGGGTGAACTGACGACGGGCGATAAGCTGGTGAAAGCCAATGGCATGATGGAAGCCTCTACGATTGCGGCGATTTTGCTCGGTTCCGTCGCGGGCGGCGTATTGGCCGACTGGCATGTCATCGCCGCGCTGGTTGCCTGCGCGTTGGCCTACGCTGGCGCAGTGGCGGCTAACCTGTTTATCCCGAAGCTTGTGGCGGCGCGTCCAGGACAATCCTGGCGGTTGTCGGCGATGACGCGTAGTTTCTTCAGCGCTTGCGTTGTCCTTTGGCGTAACGGTGAAACGCGTTTTTCGCTGGTGGGGACCGGGCTATTCTGGGGCGCAGGCGTGACGCTGCGTTTTCTGCTGGTGCTGTGGGTGCCAGTGGCGCTGGGCATTACGGATAACGCCACGCCGACTTACCTGAACGCCATGGTGGCGGTAGGCATTGTGGTCGGCGCGGGCGCGGCGGCAAAACTGGTGACGCTGGAGACCGTATCGCGCTGTATGCCCGCCGGGATTTTGATTGGCGTTGTGGTTGCGATCTTCTCATTACAGCACGCCTTGCTGCCTGCTTATGCCTTGTTGCTGTTGATAGGTATGCTGGGCGGCTTTTTTGTGGTGCCGCTCAACGCCTTGCTCCAGGAGCGCGGTAAGAAGAGCGTTGGCGCCGGGAATGCCATTGCCGTACAAAATCTGGGCGAGAATAGCGCCATGCTATTAATGCTGGGACTGTACTCGCTGGCGGTGCTGGTTGGCGTTCCTGCGGTGGCGATAGGTATCGGCTTTGGCGTGCTGTTCGCGCTGGCGATCGCGGCGCTGTGGATCTGGCAGCGCCGGCAGGCATCATACTGAGTGAATATGCCGGGCGGCGAGTGCGTGTTATCCGGCTTACATTGTCTCTGTAAGCCCGGAAGCGTAGCGCCACCGGGCACTGACCATCACGGCGCCGGATAGGTATAAACCTGATGCGCCGCCTCAATCTCCGCCAGAACCTCTTCGCTTAACGTCAGATGCAGACTTTCCACATTCGTCTTGAGCTGCGCCATCGTGGTTGCGCCCAGTAACGTACTGGCGACAAACGGCTGGCGGCGAACAAAGGCCAGCGCCATTTGCGCCGGATCAAGATTGTGACGCTTCGCGATATCGACGTAGGCGGCAACGGCTTTTTGTGCCTGTTCGCCGCTGTAACGTGTGAAGCGGCTGAACAAGGTATTCCGCGCGCCTGCGGGTTTGGCCCCGTTCAGGTATTTACCGGTTAATGTGCCAAACGCCAGACAGGAGTAGGCGAGCAATTCAACACCTTCATACTGGCTGACTTCCGCCAGTCCGACCTCGTAGCTGCGGTTTAACAGGCTATAGGGGTTCTGGATCGTGACAATACGCGGCAGGTCATGTTTTTCCGCCAGGTGCAGATAGCGCATAACGCCAAACGCTGTCTCATTTGAAACGCCAATATAACGAATCTTACCCGCTCGCTGAAACTCACTTAGCGCGTCTAACGTCTCCAGCAGACTTACTACTGGCGTGGAGTCCGTCCAGTTATAGCCGAGTTTACCGAAGCAGTTAGTGGGGCGCTGCGGCCAGTGCACCTGATACAAATCCAGATAGTCGGTCTGCAACCGGGTCAAACTGTCGTGTAGCGCTTCGCGAATATTTTTACGATCCAGCGCCTGATGAGGCCGGATGCCTTGATCATTATTACGTGCCGGTCCGCTAACTTTGCTGGCGATGATCAGTTTTTCACGGTTGCCGCGTTTGGCGAGCCAGTTACCGATATAGGATTCCGTCAGCCCTTGTGTTTCCGGGCGCGGCGGTACCGGATACATCTCGGCGGCGTCGATAAGGTTAATGCCATTTGCGATGGCATAGTCGAGCTGTGCGTGAGCGTCGGCTTCGCTGTTTTGTTCACCAAATGTCATTGTGCCCAGCCCTAGCGTACTTACTTCGAGCGAGCTGTGGGGTATACGGTGATAGTGCATAGCCGTTTCCTTTTTATTATGAAGTCAGAAATTCCCGACAAAGGACAATAAAAATGGCAGAGGGAAGGCAAAAGGGAAAGTAAAATTGCAGGCTGCGCGGCGTAATTGTTACCGGGCGTGGTCGCCACGCACCGTTACGGGACGCAGCCTGAAGGCCTGCAGAACGCTGACCTTGATCACAGGCCACCGCTTAACGTTCGATGATTTGGGATACTTCGTCACGGTTGATTTGCATCTCGTTTCCCTGTGCATCGGTATAGCTGACCAGACCGGTATCATCGTCAACTTGCGGTTTTCCATCGGTCAGGATCATACGACCATCTTTCGTCGCCATTACATAATCGCTGCTGCATCCGGATACCGCAAAAGCCAACCCTACTGCGGAAATTACAACTGCCCACTTTTTCATCCGTTTGTCCTCACGTAGCCTGCATCTGATAATAGTCTGTTAATCATATGTCTGATAATAGTCTAGTAATAACGCGCAGCTCTGCATGTCGGAAGCAGCAAAATCTTAATCTGTGAGAAGAAAGGAAATAAAGTGAGTATTCGCTCCCCGGCGGGGGAGCGAGACAGGATTACAGCGGATTCTTTTTATTACGCAACAGGTTCAGGCTCTCTACTGCGATAGAGAAGAACATGGCGAAATAGATATACCCTTTCGGAACGTGAACGTCGAAACTTTCCAGAATCAGGGTAAAGCCAACCAGAATCAGAAAGGAGAGCGCCAGCATTTTTACCGACGGATGGCGATCGACAAACTCGCCGATGGGCCGTGCCGCAAACATCATGACGCCCACGGCAATAACGACTGCCGCCATCATAATAAACAGATGATCGGAGAGGCCAACCGCTGTGATAACTGAATCAAGGCTGAAAATAATATCCAGCAGCATAATCTGCACTATTGCGCCCAGGAAAGAAGAAACCCGGGTTTTTAACCCTTCTTCTTCGCCTTCGATGGACTCATGGATCTCCTTGCTGGCTTTCCAGATTAAAAATAACCCGCCCAGTAACAGAATGAGATCGCGGGCGGAAATCGCTTCGCCGAAAAGCTCAAACAGCGGATTAGTCAGACGAGTGACCCAGGCGATTGACGCCAGCAGCGCCAGGCGCATGACCATCGCCGCCGCCAACCCAAGCCGCCGTGCGTGGTTCCGTTGCGCCGTAGGAAGTTTTGCTACCACCAGAGAAAGAAAAATAATGTTGTCGATCCCAAGTACAATCTCCAGCAGCGTCAGCGTACCGAGCGCCAGCCAGGCATTAGGATCGGTTATCCATGCAAATAACATCGAACAAAGTCCTGCCAAAAAAAGAAGCGGTAATTATAGGCCCGTCGAGTGACGGGCGAAAGCCCAGGCTGAATTTGCGCAACCAGGAACGGTGTAAAATAGCGGCGACAATACGCTTACGTTTATCCGGCGCCGGCCCGATGCGTAGCCATAGCGGAGGCGCATTTGCGTGTAATGGACGTTACGGATTCTGCAATAAAAAATGGCGAGCCAGCAGCGCCTGCGTAAAATTTTTTTTCAGATAAAATCCACGCGGTAGCGTCAAAATAGGTTCCCCGCGCGCGCCGATAGCCTCGGTGAGCGCCCTGGCATTGGCGGCTTTGGGTCGCAGTTGCAAGACTTCGCCATGACGGGCGGTAATGCGTTCCACCTGGCCCAGCACTATCATGTCCATCAGCTCTTCCCAGTCGAGGCGTAGCTGCCTGTCCTCTTCTTCACTCGGACTCCAGAGTAGCGGCGAACCTACGCGGCGTTCGGCTAACGGTATGCTGCGATCGCCTTCGACCGGCACCCATAGCACGCGCTTCAATTTATGCCGTACGTGACTTGTCTCCCAGGTCACGCCGCTGTTACCGGTTAACGGCGCCACGCAAACAAAGGTTGTTTCCAGAGGACGACCCAGACTATCCACCGGGATGGTTTTCAGTTCTACGCCTAATGCGGCGAAATCCTGCTCCGGCTTGCTCCCGGCGCTGGCGCCGAGCCAGATCTCCAGCAAGACGCCGATCCAGCCTTTGTCTCGCTTCAAATCTTTAGGTGTGGTAATGCCGGCCATCGCCGCCAGCTCGCCTAACGTATAGCCGGAAAGCTGCCGCGCCTGGGCTAACAGCAATGCTTCCGAAGCAGGCGGAGTCAGTAGCGGACAAAGAGCGGACATGACAATTACCTTAGGTCAAAAAATGAGCAGTGATTTTATACCGTATGGGCAGAGTTTATCTTTTTCTGTGTCTTATATTCAATAGACTGATTTTTATTGCCTTTTTTGTGTTGTTTCTTCGTGTTGCGCAACGCTGAAGCGGGTTTTCCAATTCTGGTCACTGACAATAAACAGGATCTTACACTATGTTATCCACAGAAAGTTGGGATAACTGTGTAAAACCACCACTACTGTTTCCATTTACAGCCTTGACGTGCGACGAAAATCGAAAATTCAGACAAATAGTGCGTAAGTTATTGGCACAATCTGTGGATAAAACCGACGCTGGTTGATCTTTCATCAGCATAAGGATCTTAGATGTGATGCTGGTCACGCTTTATGAAGGTAGCATGTAAGATTTGTCTATAACGCAATGAATATAAGGCACTATTTTTACTGTTTTCCGCATGAGGAATTCAGACTGTTCTGGGTTTTCCCGTGGTAATTCCATACTTCTTCACAACTATATCCACAGAAAAGGTGAATAAAATGGCGCAAGGGCGTCATCATCTGTTTATAACTCGGCTATTTACTGTGAGTTATTCAATTGTTATTAGGCTGTGTCACTATTACAGAGTGGTTTACCGCCTCACTGGAGTATGAAACAATCGTTCATATATAAGGTTTATGTTGAGGTAGTCCGGTGATTGATGACGATGGCTACCGCCCAAATGTAGGTATCGTAATTTGTAATCGTCAGGGGCAGGTGATGTGGGCCCGGCGATTTGGTCAGCACTCCTGGCAGTTCCCGCAGGGCGGGATAAATCCAGGGGAGTCGGCAGAACAGGCGATGTACCGGGAACTGTTTGAAGAAGTTGGGTTAAGCCGTAAAGATGTGCGGATCCTTGCTTCTACTCGCAACTGGTTGCGTTACAAGTTACCAAAACGTTTGGTGCGTTGGGACACAAAGCCGGTATGTATCGGCCAGAAACAAAAGTGGTTTCTTTTGCAGTTAATGAGCGCCGACGCCGAAATCAATATGCAAACCAGCAGTACGCCGGAGTTTGACGGCTGGCGCTGGGTAAGTTACTGGTATCCGGTTCGACAAGTGGTGTCATTTAAACGCGATGTCTACCGCAGGGTAATGAAAGAGTTTGCAAGTGTTGTCATGGCGCTTCAGGATAATCCCCCTAAGCTACAAAGCGCGCCTGCTTATCGACGTAAAAGAGGTTAAGCCACGCAAATTATGCTCACTCGCCTGCGCGAAATAGTCGAAAAAGTGGCCAGTGCGCCGCGTCTGAACGAGGCGCTGAATATTCTGGTCACGGATATCTGTCTTGCGATGGATACAGAGGTTTGCTCGGTTTACCTGGCCGATCATGACCGACGCTGTTATTACCTGATGGCGACGCGGGGGTTGAAAAAACCGCGTGGTCGAACCGTTGCGCTTGCGTTTGATGAGGGGATCGTCGGTCTGGTGGGCAGACTGGCGGAACCCATTAACCTTGCCGATGCGCAAAAACATCCCAGCTTTAAATACATTCCTTCGGTAAAAGAGGAGCGTTTTCGCGCGTTTCTCGGCGTGCCGATCATTCAGCGTCGCCAACTTCTCGGCGTGCTGGTCGTACAGCAGCGCGAATTGCGCCAGTACGATGAAAGCGAAGAGTCTTTCCTCGTCACGCTCGCTACGCAGATGGCGGCTATCCTGTCACAGTCGCAGGTCACAGCGCTGTTCGGGCAATACCGGCAGACGCGAATCCGCGCGCTTCCTGCGGCGCCGGGCGTGGCTATCGCAACGGGCTGGCAAGACGCGACCATGCCGCTGATGGAACAGGTTTACGAAGCGTCTACGCTGGATACCTCTCTTGAACGCGAACGATTGACCAGCGCGCTGGAAGAGGCGGCGAACGAGTTCCGACGATACAGCAAACGCTTTGCCGCCGGCGCGCAAAAAGAGACGGCGGCCATTTTCGATCTGTACTCACACCTGCTTTCAGACGCCAGACTGCGTCGCGAACTCTTCGCCGAGGTCGACAAAGGCGCTGTTGCGGAGTGGGCCGTTAAAAAAATCATCGAAAAATTTGCCGAGCAATTTGCGGCGCTAACCGATAACTACCTCAAAGAACGTGCGGGAGACTTACGCACGCTGGGGCAGCGGCTGTTATTCCACCTTGATGATTCAGTTCAGGGGCCAAACGCCTGGCCGGAACGTTTTATTCTGGTCGCGGATGAGCTGTCGGCGACCACCCTGGCGGAGCTGCCGCAGGACAGGCTGGCGGGCGTTGTGGTGCGCGACGGCGCGGCAAACTCGCATGCGGCGATTATGGTGCGCGCGCTCGGTATCCCGACCGTCATGGGCGCGGATATCCAACCTTCGGTGCTACATCGCCGTACGTTGGTGGTGGATGGCTATCGCGGTGAATTACTGGTCGATCCTGAACCCGTGCTTATTCAGGAATATCAGCGGCTCATTAGTGAAGAGATAGAACTCAGTCGTCTGGCGGAGGACGACGTCAATCTTCCCGCCCAACTGAAAAGCGGCGAGCGAGTCAAAGTGATGCTGAATGCCGGGCTCAGTCCCGAGCATGAGGAAAAGTTAGGCAGTCGGATCGACGGTATCGGCCTGTACCGTACTGAAATTCCCTTTATGCTGCAAAGCGGGTTTCCCTCGGAAGAAGAGCAGGTGGCGCAGTATCAAGGGATGCTGCAAATGTTTAACGATAAACCGGTGACGCTGCGGACCCTGGATGTGGGAGCGGATAAGCAACTGCCCTATATGCCGATCAGCGAGGAGAACCCGTGCCTGGGCTGGCGCGGGATCCGCATTACGCTGGATCAGCCGGAGATCTTTTTGATCCAGGTCCGCGCGATGCTGCGCGCCAATGCGGCGACTGGCAACCTCAGCATTTTGCTGCCGATGGTCACCAGTATTGATGAAGTCGATGAAGCGCGACGTCTGATCGAACGCGCCGGGCGCGAGGTCGAGGAGATGATCGGCTATGCGATCCCGAAACCGCGTATCGGCATTATGCTGGAAGTGCCATCAATGGTATTTATGCTGCCGCATCTGGCTAACCGGATCGACTTTATCTCGGTCGGCACCAACGATTTAACGCAATATATCCTGGCGGTAGATCGCAACAATACCCGCGTGGCCAGTATTTACGACAGTCTGCATCCGGCTATGCTGCGCGCACTGAGCATGATTGCGCAGGAAGCCGAAAAAAATGGCCTCGATCTTCGCTTGTGCGGCGAGATGGCGGGCGATCCGATGTGCGTGGCGATTCTTATCGGTCTGGGATATCGCCATCTTTCGATGAATGGCCGTTCGGTAGCGCGTGTGAAATATCTGCTGCGGCATATCGATTTTGAAGACGCGCAAACCCTTGCCAGACGCAGCCTTGAGGCGCAGATGGCGACCGAAGTGCGTCATCAGGTGGCGGCGTTTATGGAGCGCCGCGGGATGGGGGGATTGATTCGAGGAGGGTTGTAACGACTGGAGCGGGAAAAGAGAGTGACTGTGGATTCACGGCGCAGACAACACGCCTGCAAGATGAAAGACAATGCGTATACATATCTTTTAACGGTAATCGGCATCTCGCTTTTAACCCTTGTGCTATTATTCGCACCTTTGGAGCGTCTGCAACGCGCAGGCGCGCTTATCAATCGCTATCTCTTCAGCGAAATAACAAGAAATTGTGGTGACAGATGACCAGTAGCTATCTGCATTTTCCGGACTTTGATCCGGTCATTTTCTCAATTGGGCCCGTCGCGCTTCACTGGTATGGCTTGATGTATCTGGTGGGGTTCGTTTTCGCGATGTGGTTGGCGGTGCGTCGCGCTAACCGTCCGGGAAGCGGTTGGACCAAAAACGAAGTTGAAAATTTACTCTATGCAGGTTTCCTGGGGGTCTTCCTGGGGGGGCGTATTGGCTATGTCCTGTTTTATAACTTCCCTCTGTTTCTGGATAACCCGCTCTATTTATTCCGCGTCTGGGACGGCGGCATGTCCTTCCACGGCGGGCTTATCGGCGTGATACTGGTGATGATTATCTTCGCCAGGCGCACGAAGCGCTCGTTCTTTCAGGTGTCTGATTTTATTGCGCCGTTAATTCCGTTCGGCCTGGGCGCCGGGCGTCTGGGCAACTTTATCAACGGTGAATTGTGGGGGCGCGTCGATCCTAACTTCCGGTTTGCCATGCTCTTTCCTGGCTCACGCGCGGAAGATATTGCGCTGCTGCCGTCACATCCGCAATGGCAGCCTATTTTTGATACCTACGGCGTATTGCCGCGCCACCCTTCCCAGTTGTATGAACTGGCATTAGAAGGCGTGGTGCTGTTTATCATCCTTAATCTCTTTATTCGCAAACCGCGTCCGATGGGCGCAGTCTCCGGATTATTCCTGATTGGCTATGGCGCGTTTCGTATCATTGTTGAATTCTTCCGCCAGCCGGACGCGCAATTTACCGGCGCGTGGGTACAGTACATCAGCATGGGGCAGATTCTCTCTATCCCGATGATTATCGCTGGCGCGATCATGATGGTTTGGGCATATCGCCGCCGCCCGCAGCAACACGTTTCCTGAGGAACCATGAAACAGTATTTAGAACTGATGCAAAAAGTGCTGGATGAAGGCACACAGAAAAACGACCGTACCGGCACCGGCACGCTTTCCATTTTTGGCCATCAGATGCGTTTTAACCTGCAGGAAGGCTTTCCTCTGGTGACGACGAAACGCTGCCATTTACGTTCAATTATTCACGAACTGCTATGGTTTTTGCAGGGCGATACCAACATCGCTTACCTGCACGAAAATAATGTCACCATCTGGGACGAATGGGCTGATGAGAACGGCGATTTAGGCCCGGTTTATGGTAAGCAGTGGCGTGCATGGCCAACACCGGATGGCCGCCATATCGATCAGATCGCCACGGTCTTAAGCCAGCTTAAAAACGACCCGGACTCTCGTCGTATTATCGTTTCTGCGTGGAACGTCGGCGAGCTGGATAAGATGGCGCTGGCGCCGTGTCACGCCTTTTTCCAGTTTTATGTCGCAGATGGAAAACTCTCCTGTCAGCTTTATCAGCGCTCCTGCGATGTGTTCCTCGGTCTGCCGTTCAACATTGCCAGCTACGCGTTACTGGTGCATATGATGGCGCAACAGTGCGACCTGGACGTCGGCGATTTTGTCTGGACCGGCGGCGACACGCACCTGTACAGCAACCATATGGAGCAGACGCACCTGCAATTAAGCCGTGAACCTCGCGCGCTGCCGAAATTGGTGATTAAGCGTAAACCCGATTCGCTTTTTGACTACCGGTTCGATGATTTCGAAATTGAAGGCTATGATCCGCACCCCGGTATTAAAGCGCCGGTCGCTATCTAAGCGCTGACGATCCTGCCATAACCGACGTCATTGCGCGTCGGTTTTTTTTACCCTTCGTCTCAATCTTCGGCGCGGATTCCTGAAATTTTGCAACGCGCTGCAAGACATGAACTTTTTCTCGTAACGCGCCGAACAATCTGTATTTGGCGCTCGTTATTTTTCCCCCGCCCGCCATACTGCCGACATGAAAAAACAACAGGGCTATACGCTCATTGAAACGGTGGTCGCGATGTCACTCATTATCATTCTCAGCGCCACAGGACTTTATGGCTGGCAACGCTGGCAACAGCAACAGCGCCTGTGGCAAACCGCATGTCAGGTGCGGGATTACCTGCTGCAACTTCGTGAGGACGCTCACTGGCATAACCGCGATCACATTCTTCGCGTGGTCAGCGAAGGTGGTTCATGGTGCTTTGTCAGCTCTGTTGCTACGCAAACATCGTGTACGCCATCTTCCCCCTTTGTGTTTACGCCCGACTGGCGTGATGTCGTCCTTGCCGATATCACGCCGTCGTTAGCCTTCTTTGGCCTGCGCAATACGGCATGGGCAGGGCACATCGTACTGAAAAACGCTGCCGGAGAGTGGCGTCTGGTCGTCTCTTCCTGGGGGCGAATCAGGCTATGTGAGCGTAACGAGGCCGCCACGTGTCAATAACCACGCGGGGGTTCTCGCTACTGGAGGTTGTGCTGGCGATGGCGATAGGTTCCATTTTACTGCTTGGGTCCGCACGATTTTTACCGGCGCTACAGCGTGAGATCTGGCACAACACGCGACAGTTATCGCTGGAAGATGAAATCTGGCAGCGAACCTATACCGTAGCGAAGCATCTTCAACGTGCGGGTTACTGTCATGGCCACTGCATTGGCGAAGGGTTACATCTTGCCGAACAGGGGCAATGCGTTATCGTTCAGTGGGACGGGAATAATAACGGGGTCTGGGATACCATACCGGCGAAAGAGGCCGACCAGACCGGGTTCCGTATGAAGGATAACGTTCTGGAGACATTACGCGGAGCAACATCTTGCCAGGGGAAGGGATGGGAAAAAATGACCGATCCCAATACGGTACTCATCACGGCGTTTACCGTTGAGCGCCAGGATATAACGGGATTCTCGCCAGTGCTCATGCTGCATCTGCGCGGTGCCAGCAAAGCCGAGCCTCAGACGGTTATTGACGCGCAATACAGCGTAACGGGATTTAATCTGTGAATCGGGAACGTGGCGCTTCTTCGCTAATACTGGCGCTTTTAATACTGATTCTGGGTAGTCTGCTACTGCAAGGCGTAAATCAGCAGCAGGCCAGCTATGCCGCCCGCGTAACGACGCAGAGCATGGCGATACAACGCCAGGCGCTCGTACAGTCGGCGCTGGAATGGGGGCGGGGGCAGCTATGGTCAGGCGTAACCGAAATGGAATGTCGGCGCTATTCCCCTTCAGGAGCGAGGGTCTGTTTGCGGAGATTATCGGGGGATGAGGTGGTGATGGCGGCGCAAGATGATGGCATGACGTTATGGCGTTTGGGCAACGTCATTCAGGGAAGCATTGTCTTTTCTCCCCACGGCTGGAGCGATTTTTGTCCGTTAAAAGAGGTGGCGTTATGTCGCATCCCCTGAATTTACAACGCGGGTTTAGCCTCCCGGAAGTTTTAGTGGCGATGGTTCTAATAGTAATGATCGTCACCGCGCTGTCAGGCTATCAGCGGGTATTAATGCACAGTTTTGCATTGCGACACCAGTATCTTCAGATCTGGCGGCAGGCGTGGCAGCAAACGGCGCTGTATCCATTTTCGCCTGCTGAGGACTGGAAGGCCAACCGGATGCAGACAACGCAATCGGGATGTGTCAGCATCAGCGTCACGATGGTTTCACCCTCTGGCAGGCAGGGGCAGATGACGCGCTTGCATTGTCCAAATCGTTAATCGTCAGGAGTAATTATGTTAAGGGTCTACCACTCCAATCGTCTGGATGTGCTGGAAGCGTTGATGGAATTCATCGTCGAACGCGAGCGGCTGGATGATCCCTTTGAACCAGAAATGATTCTGGTACAAAGCACGGGTATGGCGCAGTGGCTGCAGATGACCCTTTCACAAAAGTTTGGTATTGCGGCGAATATCGCTTTTCCGTTACCGGCGAGTTTTATCTGGGAGATGTTTGTCCGCGTATTGCCTGATATCCCCAAAGAAAGCGCTTTCAGCAAACAAAGCATGAGCTGGAAACTGATGACCTTGCTGCCGCAGTTGCTGGATAAGGATGAGTTTGTACTGCTGCGCCATTATCTGACCGACGACACCGATAAACGCAAACTCTTTCAGCTTTCCGCGCGCGCCGCCGACCTGTTCGATCAGTATCTGGTTTATCGGCCTGACTGGCTTACGCAGTGGGAAGCGGGAAAAACCGTGGAAGGTCTGGGGGAGGCGCAAAACTGGCAGGCGCCGTTGTGGAAAGCATTGGTGGAATATACCGCCGCGCTGGGGCAGCCGCGTTGGCATCGCGCCAATCTCTACCAACGCTTTATTCAGACGCTGGAGCGCGCGACCGCCTGCCCGCCAGGGTTGCCGTCCCGCGTTTTTATTTGCGGCATTTCCGCGTTACCGCCAGTGTATCTCAGCGCATTGCAGGCGCTGGGTAAACATATTGAAATCCATCTCCTTTTTACTAATCCGTGCCGGTATTACTGGGGGGACATTAAGGACCCAGCCTGGCTGGCAAAACTCATGGCTCGCCAGCGTCGTCACAGTTTTGAAGACCGTCATTTACCGTTGTTCCGTGAAAACCAGAATCCGGAAGCCTTATTTAACAGCGACGGTGAACAGGATATCGGTAATCCGCTACTGGCCTCATGGGGAAAACTGGGGCGGGATTATATCTACCTGCTATCTGAACTGGAAAACAGCCAGGAGCTGGATGCGTTTGTTGATATTACGCCAGATAATCTTTTGCATCGGATTCAGGCGGATATCCTTGAACTGGAAAGCCATGCGGTGGCGGGCGTAAATATTGAGGAGTATTCGCGCAGCGACAATAAGCGTCTGCTCGATCCCGAGGATAACAGCCTCTCTTTTCACGTTTGTCACAGCCCGCAGCGCGAGGTGGAAATACTGCACGATCGCCTGCTGGCGATGCTGGAAGCCGATCCGACGCTAACGCCGCGCGACATTATCGTTATGGTGGCTGATATTGACAGCTATAGCCCGTTTATCCAGGCGGTATTTGGTAGCGCGCCAACGGAGCGCTATCTGCCTTATGCCATTTCCGATCGGCGGGCGCGTCAGTCACATCCGGTGTTACAGGCATTTATCAGTCTGCTTTCGTTACCGGACAGCCGCTTCGTCTCCGAGGATGTTCTGGCGTTGTTAGACGTACCGGTATTGGCTGCCCGCTTTACGATCAACGAAGAAGGGCTGCGTTATTTGCGCTTGTGGGTCAATGAGTCAGGCATTCGCTGGGGAATTGACGATGACAACGTACGCGAGCTGGAACTTCCTGCCACGGGGCAGCATACGTGGCAATTTGGCCTGACGCGTATGCTGCTGGGGTATGCGATGGAAAGCGCCCAGGGCGAGTGGCAGTCGGTTCTGCCTTATGACGAATCCAGCGGTCTGATTGCTGAGCTGGTCGGGCATCTGGCTTCGCTGCTGATGCAGCTTAATATCTGGCGGCGCGGTCTGGCGCAGGAGCGACCGCTGGAAGAGTGGTTGCCCGTTTGTCGCGATATGCTCAATGATTTCTTCCTGCCCGATGCGGACACGGAAGCGGCAATGACATTGATTGAACAGCAGTGGCAGGCCATTATCGCCGAAGGCGTCGCGGCGGAATATGGCGACGCGGTACCGATTTCGCTACTGCGGGATGAGCTGGCGCAGCGTCTGGATCAGGAACGTATTAGCCAGCGCTTCCTGGCGGGCCCCATCAATATTTGTACGCTGATGCCGATGCGTTCCATTCCGTTCAGAGTCGTTTGCCTGCTGGGAATGAACGACGGCGTATACCCGCGCCAGCTTGCGCCGTTGGGCTTTGACCTGATGAGCCAAAAACCCATGCGCGGGGATCGTAGCCGTCGCGACGATGACCGCTACCTGTTTCTGGAAGCGTTAATTTCGGCACAGCAGACGCTGTATATCAGCTACATCGGTCGCTCCATCCAGGATAATAGCGAACGCTTTCCCTCTGTACTTGTGCAAGAATTGGTGGATTACATCGGGCAAAGCCACTATTTGCCGGGCGACGAAACACTGACCTGTGATGAGAGCGAAGCACGAGTCAAAGCGCATATTACGCGTCTGCATACCCGTATGCCTTTTGATGCGCAAAATTACCAACCCGGCGAACAGCAAAGTTATGCCAGAGAGTGGTTGCCCGCGGCGAGTCAGTCGGGAAAAGCGCATTCTGACTTTGTGCAGCCGCTTCCTTTTACGATGCCGGAAACATTGACTCTGGAAAGTCTGCAGCGTTTTTGGGCCCATCCGGTACGCGCATTTTTTCAGATGCGGCTTCAGGTTAATTTCCGCTCGGAAGAGAGTGAGATTCCTGATGCGGAACCGTTTGAATTAGAGGGATTGACGCGATATCAACTTAACCAACAGTTGCTCAATACGCTGGTTGAAGAGGACGATGCCGAACGCTTGTTCCGCCGTTTCCGGGCTGCGGGAGAGTTGCCTTACGGCGCGTTTGGCGAAATATTCTGGGATGCGCAATGTCAGGAGATGCAGCAACTGGCAAGCCGGGTTATCGCCTGTCGTAAGCCGAGCCAAAGCCTGGAAGTGGATCTGCTTTGCAATGGCGTTCAGCTAACCGGCTGGCTACCGCAGGTACAGGAGGATGGATTATTGCGCTGGCGTCCCGCTTTAATCAGCGTGGCGCAAGGTGTGCAACTTTGGCTGGAACACCTTGTCTATTGTGCCAGCGGCGGGAGTGGCGAAAGTCGCCTGTTTTTGCGCAAAGAGGGAGAGTGGCGATTTCCGCCTCTTGATAAAACGCAGGCAATGGCTTACCTGGCGCAACTGATTGAAGGCTACCGGGAAGGCATGTCTTCTCCGCTATTGGTACTGCCGGAAAGCGGCGGCGCATGGATAAAAGCCTGTTATGACGCTGAAAATGATGTCATGTTAGACGACGATGACACCTTACAGAAGGCCAGAACAAAGTTTCTACAGGCTTATGAAGGCAACATGATGGTGAGCGGCGAAGGCGAAGATATCTGGTATCAACGTCTTTGGCGTCAGCTGGAATCTGAAACGTTGCAGGCTATCATTGCGCAGTCACGGCATTACCTGTTACCGCTGTTTCGTTTTAATCAGTCTCGTTGATTGTATGAAAATCGCGCCATTAAAAGGCTTCGACTATGATGCGCTCTTCGTCACGGACTGATTACTGATAAAAAATGCTGCCTGGTTCAGCACAATAATATCCCGTTCCGCTCAGGTCGATGGTTTACGTGACCATACAGATGAGTGGGAATGAAAGTTAATGATGAGGTCCGTGAATGCCCCGCAGCACCTGGTTCAAAGCGTTATTGTTATTGGTCGCCCTCTGGGGGCCTGCAGTTCAGGCGGATATCGGTTGGCAACCGCTGCAAGAAACTATCCGTAAAAGCGATAAAGATACCCGGCAGTATCAGGCGATACGTCTTGATAATGACATGGTGGTGTTGCTGGTATCCGATCCGCAGGCTGTAAAGTCGCTTTCAGCGTTAGTGGTGCCCGTTGGATCGCTTGAAGATCCTGAGGCTCATCAGGGGCTTGCTCATTATCTTGAGCATATGTGCCTGATGGGGTCAAAAAAATATCCGCAGGCGGATAGCCTTGCCGAATACCTTAAAAGACATGGCGGTAGCCACAACGCCAGCACCGCGCCTTATCGAACAGCCTTCTACCTGGAGGTTGAAAACGACGCGCTTCCAGGTGCCGTAGATCGACTGGCCGACGCCATTGCCGCGCCATTGCTCAATAAAAAGTATGCCGAACGCGAACGAAACGCGGTGAATGCCGAGCTGACGATGGCGCGCACCCGCGACGGTATGCGTATGGCGCAGGTAAGCGCCGAAACCATTAACCCGGCGCATCCAGGCTCGCACTTTTCTGGCGGCAATCTGGAAACGCTAAGCGATAAGCCGGGAAATCCGGTGCAACAGGCGTTGATCGCTTTTCATGAAAAATACTATTCATCTAATCTGATGAAGGCGGTGATTTACAGTAATAAACCCTTGCCGGAACTGGCGAGTATTGCCGCCGCAACCTATGGTCGCGTGCCGAATAAACAGATTAAAAAACCGGAAATTACCGTACCTGTCATCACCGAGGCGCAGAAGGGCATCATTATTCATTACGTGCCGGCGCTACCGCGTAAAGTGCTGCGCGTGGAGTTTCGTATTGATAACAATAGCGCGCAGTTCCGTAGCAAGACCGATGAACTGGTCTCTTATCTGATTGGCAATCGTAGCCCGGGGACGCTCTCTGACTGGCTGCAAAAACAAGGACTGGTCGAAGGTATTAGCGCGGATTCCGATCCGATTGTTAATGGTAACAGCGGCGTATTTGCCATTTCGGCAACGCTGACCGATAAAGGTTTGGCCAATCGTGATGAAGTCGTCGCGGCTATTTTCAGCTATCTCAATACGTTACGTGAAAAAGGGATAGATAAACGTTACTTTGACGAGCTGGCGCATGTGCTGGATCTCGACTTCCGCTATCCGTCGATTACCCGCGATATGGACTATGTCGAATGGCTGGCGGACACTATGATCCGCGTCCCGGTAGCGCATACGCTGGATGCGGCGAATATCGCCGATCGTTACGATCCTGCCGCTATCAAAAATCGCCTGGCGATGATGACGCCGCAGAATGCGCGCATCTGGTACATCAGTCCCCAGGAACCCCATAATAAGACGGCGTATTTTGTGGATGCGCCTTATCAGGTCGATAAGATTAGCGAACAGACGTTTAAAAACTGGCAGCAAAAAGCACAGAGCATTGCGTTGTCGCTGCCGGAGTTAAACCCCTATATTCCTGATGATTTCACGCTTGTTAAGAATGACAAAAACTACGTGCGGCCAGAACTGATTGTCGATAAAGCGGATTTGCGCGTGGTTTATGCGCCGAGTCGTTATTTCGCCAGCGAGCCAAAAGCTGACGTGAGCGTGGTATTGCGTAACCCGCAGGCGATGGACAGCGCCCGCAATCAGGTACTGTTCGCCCTTAATGATTATCTGGCGGGAATGGCGCTCGATCAGCTCAGCAACCAGGCGGCAGTGGGCGGCATTAGCTTTTCCACTAACGCCAACAATGGTCTGATGGTCACTGCGAACGGTTATACCCAGCGTTTGCCGCAGCTTTTCCTGGCGTTGCTGGAAGGATATTTTAGCTACGACGCCACGGAGGAACAGCTGGCGCAGGCGAAATCCTGGTATACGCAGATGATGGATTCTGCGGAGAAGGGAAAAGCCTACGAACAGGCGATTATGCCGGTGCAGATGATTTCGCAGGTGCCTTATTTTTCCCGTGATGAACGTCGCGCTTTGCTGCCGTCCATTACGTTAAAAGAGGTGATGGCCTATCGTAATGCGTTAAAAACGGGCGCTCGTCCGGAATTTCTGGTTATAGGGAATATGAGCGAAGCCCAGGCGACCTCTCTGGCGCAAGATGTTCAAAAACAGCTCGCGGCGAACGGATCGGCGTGGTGTCGTAACAAAGACGTGGTGGTTGAGAAAAAGCAGTCCGTAATATTTGAAAAAGCGGGCAGTAGCACCGACTCCGCGTTAGCCGCGGTCTTTGTCCCGGTCGGCTACGACGAGTACGTCAGCGCCGCCTACAGCGCGATGTTAGGTCAGATTGTTCAACCGTGGTTTTACAATCAGCTACGAACCGAAGAGCAACTGGGATACGCTGTTTTCGCCTTTCCGATGAGCGTTGGCCGTCAGTGGGGAATGGGGTTCCTGCTACAGAGCAACGATAAACAGCCCTCTTACCTGTGGCAACGCTATCAGGCATTTTTCCCTGACGCCGAGGCGAAGCTGAGGGCGATGAAGCCGGAAGAGTTCGCCCAAATTCAGCAGGCGATCATTACGCAAATGCGCCAGGCGCCGCAAACGTTGGGCGAAGAAGCATCCCGTTTAAGCAAGGATTTCGATCGGGGTAATATGCGCTTTGACTCGCGTGATAAAATCATCGCTCAGATAAAATTGCTGACGCCACAAAAGATTGCCGACTTCTTCCACCAGGCGGTGGTGGAACCACAAGGTATGGCAATATTGTCACAGATTGCCGGTAGCCAGAATGGAAAAGCAGAATACGTGCATCCGACAGGCTGGAAAGTGTGGGATAACGTCAGCGCATTGCAGCAAACGTTACCTCTAATGAGCGAAAAGAATGAATGATGTCGCCGAGACTCTTGATCCTCTGCGCTTGCCCCTTACAGGCGAGCGTTTGATTGAAGCATCAGCGGGCACAGGCAAAACGTTTACTATCGCGGCGCTGTATCTGCGGCTACTGCTCGGTTTAGGCGGCAGTGCCGCATTTCCCCGTCCGTTGACCGTTGAAGAACTGCTGGTGGTAACCTTTACGGAGGCCGCCACTGAAGAGCTGCGTGGGCGAATCCGCAGTAATATCCATGAGTTGCGCATCGCCTGTCTGCGGGAAAGCACGGATAATCCGCTGTATGCCCGCTTGCTGGAAGAAATTAGCGACAAAAAGCAGGCCGCGCAGTGGTTATTACTGGCGGAACGACAAATGGACGAGGCCGCGGTTTTTACCATCCACGGTTTTTGCCAGCGTATGCTCAGCCTGAACGCTTTCGAATCCGGTATGTTGTTTGAGCAACAGCTTATTGAAGACGAATCTTTGTTGCGTTATCAGGCCTGCGCCGATTTCTGGCGGCGTCATTGCTATCCGCTGCCGCGCGACATCGCGCAGGTGGTGTTTGACGTGTGGAAGGGACCGAAGGCGCTCTTAAAGGATATCGATCGTTATCTGCAGGGCGAAGCGCCGGTCATTAAAGCGCCGCCATCGCAGGAGGAGACGCTGGCATCGCGTCATGAACAGATCCTGGCGCGCATCAACCAGGTGAAGCAGCAGTGGTGTGAGGCGGTTAGCGAGCTGGACGCGCTGATCGAATCATCCGGCATCGATCGCAGAAAGTTCAACCGCGGCAATCAGGCGAAATGGATCGAAAAGATCACCGCGTGGGCGCAAGAAGAGACGAAAAACTATCAATTACCCGAGGCGTTGGGAAAATTTTCACAGCGTTTTTTAGCTGAGCGCACCAAAGCTGGCGGCGTGACGCCCCAGCACCCATTGTTTGTCGCCATTGATAACCTGTTGGGCGAACCGCTATCGATTAAAGATCTGGTTCTTACCCGAGCGCTATCAGAGATCCGTGAAACGGTGGCTCAGGAAAAACGCCGGCGCGGCGAGCTGGGGTTTGACGATATGCTCAGCCGTTTAGATACCGCGCTGCGTAGTGAAAGCGGCGAGGCGCTGGCTGCGGCGATTCGTACCCGTTTTCCGGTGGCGATGATCGATGAATTTCAGGATACCGACCCACAACAGTACCGTATTTTTCGCCGTATCTGGCGACATCAACCCGATACGGCGCTATTGCTGATTGGCGATCCTAAACAGGCGATTTATGCGTTTCGTGGCGCGGATATCTTTACCTACATGAAGGCTCGCAGCGAAGTGAGCGCGCACTATACGCTTGACACTAACTGGCGCTCCGCGCCGGGGATGGTGAATAGCGTTAACAAGCTGTTCAGTCAGATGAACGACGCCTTTATGTTCCGCGATATTCCCTTCAGTCCGGTAAAGTTTGCGCCCAGAAACCAGTCGCTGCAATTTAAAGTGAATGACGCGCCTCAACCGGCGATGACCCTGTGGCTAATGGAGGGAGAAAGCTGCGGTTCGGGCGATTATCAAAGTTATATGGCGCAGGTGTGCGCCACACAAATTCGCGACTGGCTGCGTGCCGGGCAAACGGGCGACGCGCTGCTGACGAACGGCGATTCGTCGCGGCCCGTTCGTGCCTCGGATATCAGCGTGCTGGTGCGCAGCAGGCGGGAAGCCGCGCTGATACGGGATGCGCTGACCTTACTGGCGATCCCCTCCGTCTATCTTTCTAACCGCGACAGCGTATTCGAAACGCTCGAAGCGCAGGAGATGCTGTGGGTGTTGCAGGCGGTGATGGCGCCCGAACGTGAGAATACGCTGCGTAGCGCTCTGGCGACATCAATGATGGGCCTTACCGCGCTGGATATCGAAACGCTTAACAATGATGAAAATGCGTGGGATGCGGTTGTCGAAGAGTTTGATGGCTACCGACAGATTTGGCATAAACGCGGCGTGATGCCTATGCTGCGCGCGCTAATGTCGGCGCGCAATATTGCTGAAAACCTGCTGGCGACGGCGGGAGGCGAACGTCGGCTGACGGATATTTTGCATATTAGCGAGCTGTTACAGGAAGCCGGTTCGCAGCTGGAAAGCGAACATGCGCTGGTGCGTTGGCTGGCGCAGCATATCCTTGAACCCGATAGCAATGCTTCCAGCCAGCAACTACGTCTGGAAAGCGATAAGCATCTGGTGCAAATCGTCACCATTCATAAATCGAAAGGTCTGGAATACCCGCTGGTCTGGCTACCTTTTATCACCCATTTCCGCGTGCAGGACCAGGCTTTTTATCACGACAGGCACTCCTACGAGGCGGTGCTGGACCTTAGTCACGCCGAAGAGAGCGTAGCACTGGCGGAAGCCGAGCGCCTGGCGGAAGACCTGCGCCTACTTTATGTCGCGCTGACCCGTGCAGTGTGGCATTGCAGCCTCGGCGTCGCGCCGCTGGTACGGCGTCGCAGCGATAAGAAAGGCGAGACGGATGTGCACCAAAGCGCGCTTGGGCGACTCCTGCAAAAAGGCGAACCGATGGATGCCGCAGGCCTTCGCGCCTGTATTGAGGCGCTATGCGACGAGGATATCGTGTGTCGAACGCCAGGCAATACGGATAACGACCGCTGGCAAATTGCCGCTGCATCGCACGCGGAACTCAGCGCCAGAACGCTGCAACGCCTGCTTTATGATAGCTGGCGCGTCACCAGTTATTCCGGTTTGCAGCAGCGGGGACATAGCGTGGCGCAAGATCTTATTCCTCGTCTCGACATTGACGCCGCAGGCGTTGGCGAAGCGGCGGAAGCGCCGGCAATGACGCCGCATCACTTTCCTCGCGGGGCATCGCCGGGAACATTTTTGCACAGCCTGTTTGAAGAGCTTGATTTTACTCAACCGATAGACCCCCAATGGGTACAGGAAAAACTGGAGCTGAGTGGTTTTGAAACGCGATGGGAGCCCGTACTTACCCGCTGGCTGGACACCGTGTTGCACGTTCCCCTTAACGAGACGGGCGTTAGTCTGAGCGTGCTGACCGGGCGTGAAAAACAGGTCGAAATGGAGTTTTATCTGCCGATTGCCCAGCCGCTTACCGCCGGAGAGCTGGATGCGTTGATTCGTCGATACGACCCGCTTTCAGCAGGTTGCCCTGCTCTGGATTTCATGCAGGTTCGCGGCATGTTAAAGGGCTTTATCGACCTGGTGTTCCGTTATGAGGGGCGCTATTACCTGCTCGACTATAAATCTAACTGGCTGGGCGAGGATAGCGCCGCTTATACCCAGACGGCGATGGCTGCGGCGATGCAGGCGCATCGCTATGATTTGCAGTACCAGCTTTATACGCTGGCATTGCATCGTTACCTTCGTCATCGAATGGCGAATTACGACTATGAACGCCATTTCGGCGGCGTCATCTATCTCTTTTTACGCGGGGTGGATAGCGAACGTCCGCAGCAGGGTATTTTTACCACTCGCCCTGCGGCGGCGTTAATTAACCAACTGGATGATATGTTTGCAGGTGAAATGAGTGAGGAGGCGCAATGACAATCCAGGAGCGGTTGCTGGAGGCCGTTGGACAAAAACTATTACGGCCCATTGATGCCCAGTTTGCTTTAACCGTCGCCGGTAACGACGATCCCGCCGTGACGCTGGCGGCAGCGCTGCTTAGTCATGACGCAGGTGAAGGTCACGTGTGTCTGCCGTTGTCGCGTTTAACGTTAACGGAGGAGGCGCATCCCTTACTGGTCGCCTGGATAAGCGAAACGGCTACGCCAATCGACTGGAAAAAGCGGTTACTGGCGTCTGCGGCGGTTAGCTGCGGCGATAGCCCCGCGCCGTTAATTCTGTGCGGCGAGCGTCTCTACCTGAATCGCATGTGGTGCAACGAACGTACGGTTGCGCGCTTTTTTAACGAGGTTAACCAGGCCATCGCCGTAGATGAAGATCAGTTATCCCGTATTCTGGACGCGCTATTCCCTCCGACAGACGAGGTGAACTGGCAAAAGGTGGCCGCCGCCGTAGCGCTAACTCGCCGTATCTCCGTGATTTCAGGCGGTCCCGGCACCGGTAAAACCACCACCGTCGCGAAGCTGCTGGCGGCATTAATTCAAATGGCGGATGGCGAACGTTGCCGTATCCGGCTGGCGGCGCCGACCGGGAAAGCGGCCGCACGCCTGACGGAGTCGCTCGGCGCGGCGTTGCGTCAGCTTCCTCTTACCGATGCGCAGAAAAAGCGTATACCGGAGGACGCCAGTACGCTGCACCGACTGCTGGGCGCACAGCCCGGCAGCCAGCGATTACGCCATCATGCGGGCAACCCGCTGCATCTGGACGTGCTGGTGGTCGATGAAGCATCAATGATTGATTTGCCGATGATGTCACGTTTGATTGACGCTCTACCGCCTCATGGGCGGGTCATTTTTCTTGGCGATCGCGATCAGTTGGCATCCGTTGAGGCGGGCGCTGTGTTGGGCGATATTTGCGCCTATGTCAACGCAGGATTTACGGCGGAACGCGCCCGACAGTTAAGTCGACTAACAGGGAGCGCCATTCCGGCGGGGGCCGGAACGCAAGCCGCATCTTTACGCGATAGCCTCTGTTTGTTGCAAAAGAGCTATCGTTTCGGCAGCGATTCTGGCATCGGCAAGCTGGCGGCGGCGATTAACTGCGGCGACAGGTCGGCAATCCAGGCTGTTTTTCAGCAGGGGTTTAGCGATATAGAGAAGCGTACATTGCAAAGCAGCGACGATTATGCCGGGATGCTGGATGAAGCGCTGGCGGGCTATGGTCGCTACCTGCGGTTGCTGCATGAGAAAGCGACGCCGGAGGCAATCCTTCAGGCTTTCAATGAGTATCAACTGCTTTGCGCGCTGCGTGAAGGCCCATTTGGCGTGAGGGGACTGAATGACCGCATTGAGCAGGCGATGGTGCAGCAACGAAAAATTCAGCGGCACCCGCATTCTCGCTGGTATGAAGGGCGTCCGGTAATGATTGCGCGCAACGATAGCGCGTTGGGGCTATTTAACGGCGATATTGGTATTGCGCTCGATCGCGGGCAGGGGTTACGCGTCTGGTTTGTGATGCCGGACGGCACGATCAAGTCCGTTCAGCCCAGCCGTCTGCCGGAACATGATACAACCTGGGCGATGACGGTACATAAATCTCAGGGGTCTGAATTTGATCACGCCGCGCTGATTTTACCCAGCCAGCGTTCGCCGGTCGTGACGCGGGAGCTGGTGTATACCGCTGTTACGCGGGCGCGGCGGCGGTTATCGCTGTATGCCGATGAACGGATCCTGGCAGGCGCGATTGTGACGCGCACGGAGCGGCGCAGCGGATTAGCCACCTTATTTGATGAAGTCAGTCGTACCGGATAAGACGAGTTCTCGCCGGATGGCGACGCGTAGCGTCTTATCCGGCCTCCAAATGATGCTTTCGAGCGTAGGCCTGATAAGCGCAGCGCCATCAGGCCCCTCTTGTTATCCTAAATCCGCCATCAGCACCTTTGAACGTCGCTGATAGTTATACATTTTTTTCTTGCTCTCAGGCAGTAACTCAATATCGACAGGCGTGAAACCGCGCTCCTGGAACCAGTGAATACTGCGCGTCGTCAGCACAAACAATTTACTCAGCCCCATTTGCCGCGCCTGGGCGGCAACCCGCTCCAGAAGCACTTCTCCACGCGATGAGCTGCGATAATCCGGATGCACCGCTACGCAGGCCATTTCGCCTATTTTCTCTTCCACAAAAGGATACAGCGCCGCGCAGGCGATAGTCATATTATCGCGCTGAATAATGGTAAATTTATCGATCTCCATCTCCAGTTGTTCACGGGAGCGGCGTACCAGAATGCCCTGCTGCTCCAGTGGGCGGATAAGCTCCAGAATACCGCCAATATCGTTGATGGTAGCGCGGCGGATCTGCTCGGCGCTCTCCATGACGATCTGCGTACCGATACCGTCACGCGAGAACAATTCCTGTAATAGCGAGCCATCTTCCTGATAGCTGATCAGATGGCAACGACGAACGCCGCTACGACAGGCTTTTACCGCGCCGCGCAAAAAACGTACGGTTCCGGAGTTGTAATCGCCCTGCGCTTCCAACTCTTCCACCCGCGCCTGTGCTTCATTCGGGAAGAGTTCAGAAATGATGCCGCCCTCGCTATTGGTAACGCCCTGAGAAGAACAGAAACCGATCATTTTTTCCGCTTTCAGTTTAACGGCGAGTTGAGTGGCAATCTCTTCTGAGGTCAGATTAAAACTTTCACCGGTCACTGAGACGGCGACCGGCCCCATCAGAACGATCGCGCCGTTATCCAACTGGCGGTTGATCGCATCTTCATCAATGCGCCGGATACGGCCGCTATGACAGTAGTCCACGCCATCATCAACGCCCAGCGGCTGCGCAATGGTGAAATTGCCGCTGACGACATTAATGTGCGCGCCCTGCAACGGCGTATTGTTCAGACTCATCGACAGACGGGCGGTAATATCAAGCTGGAGTAAACCGGCGGCCTGTTTCACCAGCTCCAGTGCTTTGGCGTCCGTCACCCGCGTGTTTTTGTGGTAAATCGGTTCATGATGATGCGCGGCCAGATTGGCGTCGATTTGCGGTCGCGCGCCATACACCACGACAAGGCGAATACCGAGGCTATGCAGTAGCCCGATATCGCTAACGATGCTGGAAAAATTGTCATGCTCAATGGCTTCGCCGCCGAGCATAATGACAAAGGTTTTTCCGCGATGGGTATTGATATAGGGAACTGAATGGCGAAACCCTTCTACCAGTTCGGTTTTACGTTCCTTTATCATTGCGCGCCCCACTATTGAATTATTATTCGAAATTAGTGTATTTTTATTCTGTTTTTGCCCTCTGTGCAAGCGTAAATTTTATGCGGTCCGATCGCTTTTCTTAGTAATGCCGTGAATATAAAAAGAATGTTTACCCTTTTATAGATGACAGATTATGCGTCATTCGCTAAAGTTTCCGGTCAATTTGGATGAACTTTGTATGATCTCTATTTAGTTTTTGCTCGGGAGAAGCATGTCGGGAGCCAATTCAGCAATCAGCCGTCGCCGTTTACTACAAGGCGCGGGCGCCATGTGGCTATTAAGCGTGAGCCAGGTCGGGCTGGCTGCCGTAAGCCAGGTCGTTGCGGTGCGTATCTGGCCTGCGTCCAGCTATACCCGCGTCACGGTAGAGTCGAATCGTCTGCTGAAATATAAACAATTTGCCTTAAGTAACCCGGACCGCGTGGTAGTAGATATTGAGGATGTGAATCTGAACTCGGTGCTTAAAGGCATTGGCGCGCAGATTCGCAGCGACGATCCGTATATCAAATCCGCAAGGGTAGGGCAGTTTGATCCTAAGACTGTGCGTATGGTCTTTGAGCTAAAACAAAACGTGAAGCCGCAGCTATTTGCGCTGGCGCCTGTGGCAGGCTTTAAAGAACGTCTGGTGATGGATCTTTATCCTGCCAATGCGCAGGATATGCAGGATCCGCTGCTGGCGCTGCTGGAAGACTACAATAAAGGCGATCTGGATAAGCAGGTGCCGCCTTCGCAAAGCGGGCCGCAGCCCGGTAAAGCGGGGCGCGACCGCCCCATTGTTATTATGCTTGATCCGGGACACGGCGGCGAAGACCCCGGCGCGATAGGCAAATACAAAACACGTGAAAAAGACGTGGTGCTCCAGATAGCCCGCCGCCTGCGCGCGTTGATCGAAAAAGAAGGCAACATGAGGGTCTATATGACGCGCAATGAAGACATCTTCATTCCGTTAAAAGTCCGGGTGGCGAAAGCGCAGAAACAGCGCGCCGACCTGTTTGTCTCTATTCATGCGGATGCCTTCACCAGCCGGCAGCCTAGCGGTTCATCCGTATTCGCGCTATCGACCAAAGGCGCCACCAGTACCGCGGCGAAATATCTGGCGCAAACGCAGAACGCCTCGGACTTAATTGGCGGAGTGAGCAAAAGCGGTGACCGTTATGTCGACCATACGATGTTCGATATGGTGCAATCGCTGACCATTGCCGATAGTTTGAAATTCGGTAAAGCGGTGTTGAAGCAGCTTGGTAAAATTAATGACCTGCATAAAAACAAGGTCGAGCAGGCGGGGTTTGCGGTGTTAAAGGCGCCCGATATTCCGTCTATTCTGGTCGAGACGGCGTTTATCAGTAACATTGAAGAAGAACGCAAGCTCAAGACCGCGACGTTCCAGCAACAGGTCGCAGAGTCGATTCTGGCGGGCATTAAAGCGTATTTTGCCGATGGGGCGACGCTGGCGAGAAGAAGTTAACCTGAGATGACGGCGAGTTTATTGCGCGGGTAAGTAGGATGCTGCCCGCACTGTCGTTGCGGACCAGACGACAGATACAAAAAAACACCCGTAAGGGTGTTCATTAAGTTGGTTGCGGGGGCCGGATTTGAACCGACGACCTTCGGGTTATGAGCCCGACGAGCTACCAGGCTGCTCCACCCCGCGTCCGTCTAAACTTGCATTCTCATTGTAATTGGTTGCGGGGGCCGGATTTGAACCGACGACCTTCGGGTTATGAGCCCGACGAGCTACCAGGCTGCTCCACCCCGCGTCCGTGGATGCGCACTATACTCCGCTGAGCTTTTGTTGCAACCCTTTTTTCATATAAATCGCTAATTTCTCATGAATTGCGCAAATACACCGCAGATAGCGCGATTTTTAAACGAATTTACATAATGAGATCGCGATCGCATTTCATTACTCCGGACGGTTTGTTATCTTCACCGGGCACTTTCGATTACGCAGAAGACGAGACACCATGAAAGGACGTTGGGCAAAATATGTGGCGACAGGCGTAATGCTGGCAATGCTGGCTGCCTGTTCATCAAAACCGACCGATCGCGGTCAGCAATATAAGGACGGGAAATTTACCCAGCCCTTCTCCCTGGTAAACCAGCCGGACGCGGTGGGCGCGCCGATTAATGCTGGAGACTTTGCCGAGCAGGTCAACCAGATCCGTTCCGCGTCGCCGCGTTTATACACCAATCAAAGCAACGTCTATAACGCTGTCCAGAACTGGTTACGTTCCGGAGGCGATACGCGCACTATGCGTCAGTTTGGTATTGATGCCTGGCAGATGGAAGGCACCGACAACTACGGTAACGTCCAGTTCACGGGCTACTATACGCCCGTCGTTCAGGCTCGCCATACGCGCCAGGGCGCGTTCCAGTACCCTATCTATAGTATGCCGCCAAAACGCGGACGCTTACCGTCCCGCGCCCAGATCTACGCAGGCGCGCTGAGCGATAAGTACATCCTGGCCTGGAGTAATTCGCTGATGGATAACTTTATTATGGATGTCCAGGGCAGCGGTTATATTGATTTCGGTGATGGTAGTCCGCTGAACTTCTTTAGTTATGCCGGTAAAAACGGCTGGCCTTATCGCAGTATTGGTAAAGTGCTTATCGATCGCGGTGAAGTGAAAAAAGAAGATATGTCGATGCAGGCTATACGCGAATGGGGAGAGAAGCACAGCGAAGCGGAAGTGCGTGAATTACTGGAGCAGAACCCGTCGTTCGTCTTCTTTAAGCCGCAATCTTTTGCGCCGGTCAAAGGCGCCAGCGCTGTACCGCTGATTGGGCGAGCATCCGTCGCCTCCGACCGCAGCATCATTCCGCCTGGCACGACCTTGTTGGCGGAAGTACCGTTGCTGGATAACAACGGTAAATTTAGCGGTCAGTATGAGCTACGTTTGATGGTCGCGCTGGATGTCGGCGGAGCGATTAAAGGCCAGCACTTTGATATTTACCAGGGAATTGGCCCGGATGCCGGGCATCGTGCCGGATGGTATAATCACTATGGTCGCGTCTGGGTGTTAAAAAGCGCGCCGGGCGCCGGTAACGTGTTTAGCGGCTGATTGTGGTATTCTGCGACAACCGGATTGCCCGATAACGCGATTGCTATCGGGCCTGAAAATAGTGAGCAGGGGTGAGGAATAACCTCACCTTTTTTTATTCTGAGGTCATATGTCAGTGGTGATAAGTGATGCCTGGCGCCAACGCTTTGGCGGCACCGCGCGTCTGTACGGTGAAAAAGCGCTGCAGCGGTTTGCTGAGGCGCATATCTGCGTCGTGGGAATCGGCGGGGTGGGATCATGGGCGGCAGAGGCGCTGGCGCGTACGGGCATCGGCGCGATTACGTTGATTGATATGGACGATGTCTGCGTGACCAATACGAACCGCCAGATCCATGCGTTGCGTGATAACGTTGGGTTGGCGAAAGCGGAAGTGATGGCCGAACGGATTCGGCAAATTAACCCGGAGTGCCGGGTAACGGTTATCGATGATTTCATCACGCCGGATAATGTGGCGGGTTATATGAACGCGGATTTTACCTATGTCATTGACGCCATTGACAGCGTTCGTCCAAAAGCCGCGCTGATTGCGTACTGTCGCCGATATAAGGTTCCTTTAGTGACCACAGGCGGCGCGGGCGGGCAGATCGATCCGACGCAAATCCAGGTCGCTGATTTGGCGAAAACTATCCAGGATCCGCTGGCGGCAAAACTGCGTGAGAGATTGAAACATAATTTTGGCGTAGTGAAGAACAGTAAAGGTAAGCTGGGCGTGGACTGCGTTTTTTCCACCGAAGCGCTGGTTTACCCACAGGCGGACGGTTCCGTATGCGCGATGAAAGCTACCGCAGAAGGGCCAAAACGGATGGATTGCGCCTCTGGCTTCGGCGCGGCGACGATGGTGACGGCAACGTTCGGTTTTGTCGCCGTTTCCCATGCGCTGAAGAAGATCATGGCTAAAGCGGCGCGACAAGAATAAAAGGACGGGGCGGAGTGTCACGCAGACGCGTATCCGGCCCTGCGCCCTTCGTTAGCGAAAGAAGCGCTGTACCCTGCCGAACACCGGTTTCAGACGGGCGCGGAGATAATGGGAATATAAATTTTCAGATATGCATAGAAACAACCCGAACCATACTGCACAAAAGCAGAGCAGTTCCGCATAATTAATGTGTTCGCCAAATATCATAATGGCAAGTAAGAACTGTAAAGACGGCTCTATATATTGCGCCAGTCCGGTCACAATCAACGAGGTGTGATTTAACGCGATGGCAAATAATACCAGTGGAATGATCGTCACTGGCGCCGTCATGACATACAAAAAGAAAGGAGTATTAGCGGATATAATTGGTCCGCTATCGCTAAAGAGAAAAATTAATAGTGAGACAGGCAATGCCCATAATGTTTCAATCGTTATCGATGTCATCACATCATAATGTATAAACTTTCGCGCCAGGCCATATAGCGCAAATGATAATCCCATGGTTAGCGCCAGCGCCGGGAAATGCCGTAGCATGATAATTTGAAAAGTCAGGCCACAGACACCAGAAAAAACGGCGATGGCCTGAAACAACGACAGTTTTTCTTTAAGAAAAATGCATCCCAGCGCAATAACAAATAGCGGGTTGATAAAATAGCCGAGGCTGGCATCAAGTACCAGATGATGGGTTAGCGCATAAATAAAAGATGACCATGAGACAATCATCAAAAGTCCGGCGATCATGCAGAAGAAAAAAGATTTTTTATCTTTCCAAGCATCATGGAATCGCGTTCGCTGCCGAAATAACAACCTTACTACCAGTAATAATGGTATTGACCAGAACACCCGGTATATCAATATTTGTGCGAGGTTCCCCCCTGATAAATATTGATAGTATAAAGGTGTTAATCCCCATAATATAAATGCCAGCACCACAAACATGGTACCGTTACGCAGATATTTTTCCACTTATCCATATCCTGTTATAACTTCACCCGATGCGTATGAATTTTCCAGTTCTCCTGCTACGCTACATCGAGTGGCTTTATTTACTCTAAAATCTTCACGCCGTTTTAACATGGATTCTAACATTGTAATTTCATTGTGATAGCTGATAAAAATCAAAAGAATGTTTATCAGGGAAATCTGACGCCGAAACTAATAAAGTGACTGGATTATTTTATCTGCATCGCCTGACCGCCGCGGACGGCACTGTCAGGCGACAGGATATTTACGCTATTTCAACGCTTATGCGTTGCGGCAACAATCGCTTCGCTCA
This sequence comes from Salmonella sp. NW884, assembly GCF_051700745.1. Classification (NCBI taxonomy): domain Bacteria; kingdom Pseudomonadati; phylum Pseudomonadota; class Gammaproteobacteria; order Enterobacterales; family Enterobacteriaceae; genus Salmonella; species Salmonella sp. NW884. The sequence continues at coordinate 409,972 of NZ_JAMMDE010000002.1, forward strand.
GCGCGTTCAGCCCCTGACTACGTGAGGCGCTAAGCTGGGCGCGTAAACCCAGCTCATCAAACAGCGCCAGCGGTGAACGAGCCTGCAACTCGGCGGCGTTTTTTCCTTCCACCGCGGTGAGCAATACCGCCAGCAGGCCGCGGACAATCCGCCCCTCACTGTCGCCGAAAAAGTGCATCGTTCCGTTATCTGACCGGGTAAAGCCCAGCCAGACGCGGTTCTCGCAGCCGGCTATCTCCTTCGCCTGCGCTTTGCATTCATCCGGCAGAGCGGGGAGCTGTTTTCCTAACAGAATCAACTGACGATATTTATCCTCCCACTGGGTCAGCGGGAGAAAGATAGCGCGTAACGTCTCTTCCGTTACCGTTGTGCCGAACGGGTGTCCGGTATAAAGAGGGTTTGTCATTAATCCACCAGCAGTTCCAGCGCGCGGTCAACGGCGTTAACCAACGCATCCACATCATGTTGGGTATTATACGGCGCAAAAGAGGCGCGCAGAGTCCCTGTGACGCCAAGTTCCGCCAGCAATGGCTGGGCGCAATGTTGCCCGGCCCGGAGCGCAATACCGTATTCCGCCAGCAGCGTCACCATATCGCCGTGGTGCACGCCGACAAAATCAAAGGCCAGCAGGCTGGAGTCCTGGCAGCGGAACGAACGAAAGCCCGGACGTTTCGCCAGTGCGTCTTCCGCCAGCGTCGCCAGCCCCCGGCTCCAGTTTTCGGCCTCTTCAATATCGATATCGGACAGCCATTCCAGCGCAGCGCTCAGGCCGATGACCCCGGCGACGTTCGGCGTCCCCGCTTCCAGCTTCCAGGGAGCGCTTTGAGTGGTGAAGCCTTCAAAGCTAACGTCACGGATCATCTTGCCGCCGCCAAGCCAAGGTGACATCGCCTCAAGAAGCTCCGGCTTACCGTACAGCACGCCGATACCGGTCGGGCCATACAGTTTGTGAGCGGAAAAAGCATAAAAATCGATATCAAGCTGCTGGACATCCGCCGGGAAGTGTACCGCGCCTTGCGCGCCATCTACCATCACGACCATTCCCGCTGCGTGAGCGGCGCTGATAGCGCTTGCGAGATCCGGGCAGCCGCCCGTTACGTTCGACATTTGCCCCAGCGCCAGAATCCGGCTGCGCGACGTGATCAGTTCCGGCAGACGCTCAACATCAGGAAGACGCCGGTCATTAAGCGGCAGTTTTATGACCTGCGCGCCGGTTTGTTGCGCCACCATCAGCCAGGGCACAAAGTTGGCGTGATGCTCGGCGACGCTAACGATAATTTCATCGCCGGAGCGCAGACGAGGACGGGCGTAACACTGCGCCACCATGTTGATCGCTTCGGTGGTGCCGCGTGTCCAGACGATACTTTTTTCATCGGGCGCGTTTAACAGTCGCGCTGCTTTTGCTCTGGCCGCTTCATATTGCGCCGTCAGGCGCTGCGCCTGCGCAAACTGGCTACGGTGAACGTTACCGGCGCTCAAACAATAAAACTGGTGCGTGGCGTCAATGACTGCCTGTGGCTTTAATGCCGTGGCGGCGCTATCGAGATAAACACCCGCATCGGCTAGCGCGGGAAACTGCGCGCGAAACTGCGTGGGATTAAAAGCGTTCATGATATTCCTCGGTTCAGTTTACCGATCGTGGCGTAAAAGCGCGGCTGATACAAGGTTTGTCCTAACCATCGGAATCGTCTGTATATCCTGGCGAATTATGTAAAGGAGGTTATGCTGAATAATGTTAGGCGAATGTTTAAGCCTGTTACGGAGTCCGCTTTAAATAGCACAAACAGCTTTAAGGAGAAGAAGATGAAAAAGACTGCCGCAATTATCTCTGCATGTATGCTGACTTTTGCCCTGAGCGCCTGTTCCGGTCCTAATTACGTTATGCACACCAATGATGGACGTAGCATTGTGACCGACGGTAAACCCCAGACCGATAACGATACCGGTATGATTTCGTATAAAGACGCTAATGGCAACAAACAGCAGATCAATCGTACTGACGTGAAAGAGATGGTGGCTCTGGAAAACTAACCGTTTGTTATACAAAAAAAAGCACCGCAATATGGCGGTGCTACATTAATCACTATGGACAGACAGGGTAAATGTACAGGAAGTGAAAAAGGGTAGTCTCGCTACCGTGGTCTGAATCGCAGACCAATTGCAAACACAACAACACAACATCACAACCGTAAGCCAAAAGCCCATCAGAACACGCATTCCGATAAAACTTTTCGTTCCGGCTCAGGAAGTGCCGCCACTATAGGTATTTGCTGGTAGAACCTCAACGGACAATTTATAATGTCTCAGATTAAAAAAACTAATAGGTTACATATTGTTACCTGTTTGTTAAATTCATTCGACATTAAGTCCAGAGGCCATGTCAAAACGATTACCTCCTTTAAATGCGTTACGTGTTTTTGATGCTGCCGCGCGCCATTTGAGCTTTACGCGAGCAGCGGAAGAACTTTTTGTGACGCAGGCCGCAGTAAGCCACCAAATTAAGTCACTTGAGGATTTTTTGGGGCTAAAACTGTTCCGCCGCCGCAATCGTTCGCTGCTGCTGACGGAAGAAGGCCAAAGCTATTTTCTCGATATTAAAGAGATATTTTCCCAGCTCACGGAAGCAACGCGTAAGCTCCAGGCGCGCAGTGCCAAAGGGGCGCTGACGGTGAGTTTACCGCCCAGTTTTGCCATCCAGTGGCTGGTGCCCAGGCTCTCCAGCTTTAACTCAGCTTATCCGGGAATTGACGTTCGGATACAAGCCGTTGACCGTCAGGAAGATAAACTGGCAGACGATGTCGATGTCGCGATTTTTTATGGCCGGGGAAACTGGCCGGGCTTGCGCGTCGAAAAATTATACGCAGAATATTTACTGCCCGTCTGTTCTCCTTTATTACTCACAGGCGAAAAACCGTTAAAGACGCCGGAGGATCTGGCGAAACACACGCTATTGCATGATGCCTCCCGGCGTGACTGGCAGGCCTATACTCGTCAGTTAGGGCTCAACCATATTAACGTTCAGCAAGGGCCGATATTTAGCCACAGCGCGATGGTGCTACAGGCCGCTATTCACGGACAGGGGATCGCGCTGGCGAATAATGTTATGGCGCAGTCGGAAATTGAAGCCGGGCGACTGGTGTGTCCATTTAACGATGTTCTGGTGAGTAAGAATGCTTTTTATCTGGTTTGTCATGACAGCCAGGCAGAACTGGGTAAAATAGCCGCCTTCCGTCAGTGGATTTTGGCGAAGGCGGCGACGGAGCAAGAAAAATTCCGTTTTCGTTACGAACAATAATTAACTTAGGGTATGACCATGACCAGCCGTTTTATGCTGATTGTCGCCGCTATCAGCGGTTTTATTTACGTTGCTCTGGGCGCGTTCGGGGCGCATGTTTTGAGTAAAACCCTGGGCGTGGTTGAAATGGGCTGGATTCAGACCGGCCTGCAATATCAGGCGTTCCATACGCTGGCGATCTTTGGCCTGGCGGTGGCGATGCAGCGCCGTATCAGCATCTGGTTTTACTGGAGCAGCGTTTTTCTGGCGCTGGGCACGGTGCTGTTTAGCGGCAGCCTGTACTGCCTTGCGCTTTCGCATTTGCGCCTGTGGGCGTATATCACGCCTGTCGGCGGTGTCAGTTTCCTGGTGGGCTGGGCGCTATTGCTGATTGGCGCCATTCGTATGAAACGTAAGGGCGCGAGCCATGAATAAAGTTGTCTTGCTCTGCCGTCCGGGATTTGAAAAAGAGTGCGCTGCAGAAATTACCGATAAAGCGGGAAAACGGGAAATATTTGGTTTTGCACGCGTAAAAGAGAACGCAGGCTATGTCATTTATGAATGCTACCAGCCGGAAGATGGCGAAAAGCTGATTTCAGAACTGCCGTTCAGTTCGCTGATTTTCGCCCGCCAGTGGTTTGTGGTGGGGGAACTGCTGCAACATTTACCGCCGGAAGACAGAATTACGCCGATTGTCGGCATGTTGCAGGGCGTAGTGGAAAAGGGCGGCGAGCTGCGGGTTGAAGTCGCCGACACCAATGAAAGTAAAGAACTGATGAAGTTCTGCCGCAAATTTACGGTGCCGCTGCGCGCGGCTTTGCGTGATGCGGGCGTATTGACGAATTATGAAACGCCGAAGCGTCCGGTCGTTCATGTCTTTTTTATCGCGCCAGGATGCTGCTATACCGGCTATTCGTTCACACATAACAATTCACCGTTTTATATGGGCATCCCGCGTTTGAAGTTTCCGTCTGATGCGCCGAGCCGCTCAACGCTGAAACTGGAAGAGGCGCTCCACGTTTTCATCCCGGAAGATGAGTGGGATGAACGTCTGGCGAACGGCATGTATGCGGTGGATTTGGGCGCCTGTCCCGGCGGATGGACGTACCAGTTAGTGAAGCGCAATATGTGGGTTTACTCCGTAGATAACGGCCCGATGGCGCAAAGCCTGATGGACACCGGACAGGTGACCTGGTTGCGTGAGGATGGCTTCAGGTACCGTCCGAACCGGAATAATATTTCATGGATGGTCTGCGATATGGTGGAGAAGCCGGCCAAAGTCACCGCGTTAATGGCGCAGTGGCTGGTGAACGGCTGGTGTCGGGAGACGATTTTTAACCTTAAACTGCCGATGAAAAAACGCTATGAAGAGGTGTCGCATAACCTGGCGTATCTTCAGGCGCAGTTGGATGAGCACGGCGTTAATGCGCAGATCCAGGCGCGTCAGCTTTATCACGATCGCGAAGAAGTGACGGTACACGTGCGTCGGTTGTGGGCGGCTGTTGGCGGGCGTCGCGACGAGCGATAAAAACGCGCTGCCGTCATCCGGCGCGTCATCAGCGCCGGATGACGCACGCTTATCCGGCCTATGACTGCGGCGCATCTGAAACAATATGCGTCACGTCATCCAGATGGCCGATGCGCGCCTCTCCTGAACGATTAAATTTACTTTTATCAATCAATAATAAAGACTGCGAGGCGCGCCTGAGCAGGATAGATTTAAAATCGGCGTTGATCGCATTGGAGTCCCACAGATCGCCGCCGCCGTCGATCCCCTCACAGGAAAAGATGAACAGATCGATATCAAGCGATTTTAGCTGTGAGATAAGCGACGGATTAACATAACAGCCATATTTACGTTCAAGCTGGCCGCCGGAACTTATCAGCGTAATGCGTTCGCGTTTTCCCAGCTCCTGACAGATAGGATGGCTATTGGTAAAAACCTGAATGGGAATATCCGGCAACTGGCGGGCCAGATACCAGCAGGTTGAACTGGCATCCAGCGCAATCGTCATTCCTTCTTCTATCCACGCTAACGCTTCACGGGCAATATCGGCTTTGTGCGCATAATGGCTTTTCAGGCGGATATGGAATGGATCGCCGCTGTCCTGATTTTCACGATGAATATATTTAGCTCGTCCGTGATTACGCAGCACTTTTCCCTGCGTCTGTAGTTCACTGAGATCGCGGCGGATGGTCTCTTTACTGACGTTAAGCCGGGTGGCCAGCGCTTCGGTGGTCAGACTTTTATGATTGATCAGCAGATCGACTATCGCTTGTTGGCGTGCCGCTTTCATTTTTCTCACCCCATCATTCGATGAACGCCCGCGTCATGCGGGCGCACCGGCAAGAGATTACGGCGTTACCCCTTTTTTTAAAAGAATATTTCCGTACTTCGCGCACTCACCTGTGATAACGATCGCAAACGCTTTTTGCGCCCGCTCATAAAACGCATAGCGGTCGATACGAACGATATCCGGGCACGGCGCTTCTAATGACAAGGCATCACGATAGCGCGCTTCAACGCTGGGGTCGAGCGTGTCGCCTTCCACGGCGGCCATCATCACCAGCGGCGGGGCGTAGCTATCCAGCTCAAAGAGCGGAATAATTGCCCGCAGTAGATCGCTGACGCTAAGACCATCGGCGCGAATCACCTGCGGGCCCAGGCTATGCGCGGGAAAGTGAGCGTCGGAAAAAATGATTTCGTCCCCGTGGCCCATCTCGGCCAGCACTTTGAGCAGTGTCGGGGAAATTAACGGTGAAATGGTTTTTAGCATTTCATACTCCCTCAATAATTTCAGGTTCGGTTTGCGGCCAGAAATAGCGATACTGATAATTGACCTGCGCACGCGCCTGCTCCGGGCTACTAAATTCGCCTACGCCGTACCAGCCAAACATGGCAGCGCCGGCCACGGTGGTTTCCGCGTCGTCCAGCACCTTGATAGGGAGAGCAAGCTGATTCGCTTTAATTTGATTCCACAAAGCGTTGCGACTGCCGCCGCCAACCAGTAACAGTTCTGTGGCGTTAAAATGACCGATTTTCTCCAGCGTGCGCAGATTACGCTGAAGTTGCGCCGTCAGGCCTTCCAGCGCGGCGCGATAGAAATGGCCGCGGGTGGTATTGAGCGTCACGCCCTGCCAGCCTGCATTTTGGCAGGCGAGCAGATCGCACTGCATCCGCACGCCTTCCGCGCCTGCGGGAATAGCGCGCGCTTCGTCGATCAGCGTTTGCCATGGTGTTTCCGGCGTCCACAGCAGTTTTCGTACCCATTCGAGTACGCCGGAGGCCAGCCACTGCATTCCGGGGTTATAAAGCCCCGACTGACTGTCCAGTTCACAGGTCGAGCCCGGATACTGACTGAGCAGCGAGGTATCCACCTGACCGCTGCGCACCATCAGAATCTCCCAGGTTCCGGAGGAGAGCACCGGTTCACCTTGCTGCGCGCCAGCGCCGAATAACGCGAACTGAGTATCGTGTCCGGCAGAGATCACCGGCACACCCGCCGGGAGACCGAGTAGCCTGGCCGCGTCTGTCTGTAGCGTGCCTATCGGGGCGCCCGCTTCCACGATACGCGGGAACAGGCGGCGCGCCAGGCCCGTCGCCTGCAGGATTTCCGGACTAAAGTCGCGCTGATGGATATCCAGTAGTTGGCTGGTGCCTGCCATAGTGATATCGGTCGTAAACTCACCGGTCAGACGGTGGTTAATCAGCGACGAGATAAACAGCCAGCAGTGAGCTTGTTCCAGCAGGCGCGGATGATTCTCTTTAAGCCAGACCAGTTTATACAGCGTGTTAAAGCTGAATGCGCCGACGCCGGAGAGCGTCTGCAATTGCCGGGGCGAGATAAAGCGCTCAATCGTTTCCATCACGGCGGCGGTTCGCGGGCATTTCCAACTGATGACCGGGTAGAGCAGCTTACCCTGCGCATCGACCAGCGCGCCATCGACGCCGAAAGTAGTCACCGTAATACCGCGAACAACACACTCCGACAGGGCGCTGGAGAGTGACCTGCAGCAGTCGGCGAAACGTTGCAGGATGGCGTCCAGCGACCACTGATGCCAGGCGCTATTTTCTGCGGCAATGTCGCTGGCGTTAGCGGTTGAGGCGCGGGCGACAATTTTCCCCTGGCGATCAACGGCGATCGCCCGAACGTTTGTCGCACCGCAGTCGAGAACCAGGATAACGTCTTGTTTCATAGATAACTCCATAAACGCCGCCCGATGGCGCTACGCTTATCCGGCCTACGGTTCACGCGCCCGTAGGCCCGGTAAGCCTGCGCCACCGGGCTAAGCCGCATTAACGTTTATACAGCGGGCCATAATTCTGGCAGGCGCGATAATCCTGGCCTTCGATATCCATACCGTGAGCCGCCCAGGCGGAAGGACGGTAGATCTTCGCCTCCTCCACGTTGTGCATACATACCGGGATACGCAGCATCGCGGCGAGAGTAATAAAATCCGCCCCTACATGGCCGATGGTGAGTACGCCGTGGTTAGCGCCCCAGTTCGCCATCACCGAATAGACATCGGTAAACGGGCCTTTGCCGGTAAGACGCGGCGCAAACCAGGTGGTAGGCCAGGTAGAGTTGGTGCGGGCATCAAGCTGATCGTGCATCGCTTTCGGCAGTTCGACGCTCCAGCCCTCGGCGATTTGCAGTACTGGCCCCAGGCCTTTGATGATATTCACGCGGGTCATGGTGAATGGTACGCCGCCTTCGGTCAGGAAACGGGATGAGTAGCCGCCGCCGCGGAAGTATTCGTGAATCGCCGGGCACCATTCGGTGGCCGCCAGACACGCATCCGCCTCTTGTTGGCTGATTTCCCAGTGCGGTTTCATGGTCGGCTTGCCTTCGCTGTCGCGCTGTTTACAGGCACCGTCCAGAGCGGCAGAACCGGAGTTAATCAGGTGAATAATGCCGTGCTCCGCCAGTCCGCTGAGTGCCTGGCCGGTGACGCGTTCTACGGCTTCCGGCGACCAGTAGGTTCGCACGTCGGCGAAGATCTGCGCGGTACCGGTGAGTTGATGGCCGAACAGCATCGCTACGCCGTTCAGACTGTCATTTTCGGTGGCGACGACAAACGGTTCGCGTACGCCGTTCCAGTCAAAAGAACTATTGAGCAGCGCTTCGGCGGTATCGCCGTTCGGGTATTGATCGGTCCAGTGGCGCTGGCCCTGGAAGCCGGCGGCAATGGCGTTGTAGCCCAGCGATTCTTCAACTAACCCTTTGTCCGCCAGCGTCTTGTTGCCCTGCATCATGTCGCGAATACACATCGCCATCAGCAGGCTCTCTTTTAGCACCGCGCGGTTCTGGGCTTCATTGCGCTTATACTGCGAGGCGTTTTGATCTTCGCCGTAGCGGAAGTTTTTATCCGCCCACGCCAGCGCCATCTCCAGTTCGGCCTCATCATAAATTTTTTGATCGATACGGCGGCGCAGTTCGGTCATATCTACCGCTTGCACCTTCATGCCCAGCCAGGATTCAAAGAAGTTATGATCGACAATGGAACCCGCGATCCCCATCGACACGCCGCCGACGGAGAGGTAGCTTTTGCCTTTCATACTGGCAACCGCTAACCCTGCCCGCGCAAAACGCAGCAGTTTTTCTTCGACGTCGGCTGGAATGGAGGTATCGTCGGCATCCTGCACGTCATGGCCATAAATGGAGAACGCCGGAATGCCTTTCTGGCTGTGCGCCGCCAGCGCTGCGGCAAGGTAAACCGCCCCGGGACGCTCTGTGCCGTTAAAGCCCCAGATGGCTTTCGGACGCATCGGGTCCATATCAATGGTTTCGCTGCCATAGCACCAGCACGGCGTAACGGTAATGGTCACGCCCACGTTCTGGCTACTGAATTTTTCTTCACAGGCGGCGGATTCCGCCATTCCGGCAATACAGGTATCCGCAATGACGCACTCCACCTGTGCCCCACAGGCGTGGCGGATTTTCTCGGTGATGAGCGCCGCCGTCGCTTTCGCCATATTCATGGTTTGCTCTTCGAGCGACTCGCGTACGCCCATACGACGTCCATCAATCACCGGGCGGATACCGATTTTCGGTAAGCTGATTTTTTTCATGACAGATTCCTCACGTTATTCGGATAAATGTTCAGTTTGTCGCCGCTTGTGAACGGAAACGGGCAAAAATGAAGATGACGGCAAAGCACAATGCCGGAACCAGTTCGGCGGTCGGGATTTTGCCTGCGGCGTCGCTAACGAAGCCCATTACTGGCGTGACAATACCGCCGCCAATAATGGTCATGACGATAAAAGACGAGCCGTACTTAGTGTCCTGTCCCAGATTTTTGATACCCAGCGAGAAGATGGTTGGGTACTGGATTGACATAAATGCGCTACACAACGTCAGCGCCAGCAGGCCGATATGTCCGCCGCTAAAGGCGGAAATCAGACACAGGAGCATGGCAAACAGGGCGTAGGCGGCCAGCACTTTATGCGGCGCGAAGCGGCTGATAAGCCAGGTCCCGGTGAAACGGCCGATAAAGAAGCACACCATCGTGCCGGTCAGGTAGTTGGCGGCGAAACCGGGCGTCATTCCAGGGATCTCCTCAATGGCGTAGCGGATCAGATAGCTCCAGCAGGCGGTTTGCGCCCCCACGTAGCAGAACTGCGCCAGCACCGCCCAGCGCCAGTGGCGGATACGGATGAGTCGGGAGAGAGAAGATAAGAAAGAGCTTTGTTTAGCATCGCTATGATCGTCACTTTGCAGGGCCGGAAATTTGGTCAGCATAATCAGCAGCGCAACTACTAATACGATGGCGACGATAATCATGTATGGCGTTTGTACCGATAACACCAGGCTGTGTTTATAGGCGCTAAGCTGATCCGGCGTCATTTTATCAAGCGCTTCTTGTGATTGATGCGGCACGTTAGACAAAATAAGGCTTTGCCCAAACACAACGGCGATAATAGCGCCAAAGGAGTTAAAAGTTTGCGCCAGATTAAGCCGGAAATGTCCGCCGCTTTCTGGACCTAATACCGTCACAAAAGGATTGGCCGCAGTTTCAAGGCAGCCTAAACCGGCGGCGATGATAAACAGGCCAATTAAAAATAATGTGTAATTCATTATCTCGGCGGCAGGCCAGAATAATGCGGCGCCAAAAGCATACAAAAAAAGCCCAGTGATAATCCCTGCTTTATAACTGAGTTTTTTCATCAAAATCCCAGCGGGAATTGGAATGACGAAATAACCGAAATAAAAGGCTGACTGAATAAGTCCGGCCTGGAAGTTAGTTAGCGTAAAAGCTTGTTGAAACTGCGGTAATAAAATGTCATTCAGATTATTGGCGACGGCCCACAGAAAAAATAGCGAGCAAAGTAAGGCGAATGGAATAATGTAGCGCTTGCTTTTGCTTTGCTCTGCATCCACAGCACGAAAACTCTGTGTTTGTATTGTTGTGTTTCCCATAGCATCCTCATCGGTTCAGAAGCTTTTGCGTGCGGTCGGTTCTGGTCACCAGACCGTAAAATTAGGTGAGTTCGCTTTTCTTACCGGTAATAAATTGGCGTCCGGAATGAACTCATGGAGTCATTTTCAAATAAAAAAGGCCTTTTAATATGATGGCGGTCACATTTATACCTGAGAGCATAGCGTTCTGTGATTATCATCACTTTAATTTTCATAAAAAAATGACCGTTTGAGATGTTTAATTTAAAAAACCACAGGCTGAATGCCCGAATTAAATTATTGCTACGAAAACGGTCAGTGGTAACTTATTTTTCATCTTTGCCCGTTTTGAAAAATATTATTAAGAGCGGGCATTTATCGGCGAGAGAAATGGCAGTCGTCTGGTTTATCGTGGCGAATTAATTGATGTGTATCACAAAATATTGTTATTTAAATTCCCTTCTCTTTATTCAGTATGATGATAGTTGCTAACTATTCGATTATTTCAACAGGACAGCAGCGTGATGCGAAAGGCGGTTTTGTTGTCTCATTTTGAATCACAGAGAGAGGTAAATAATGGAACGAAATAGACTGGCGCGGCAGATTATTGATACCTGTCTGGAAATGACGCGGTTAGGGTTAAATCAGGGGACGGCAGGTAACGTGAGCGTACGTTATCAGGGCGGATTGCTGATTACGCCGACGGGGATCCCCTACGAGAAGCTGACAGAGTCGCACATTGTCTTTATTGATGCAGACGGTCAGCATGAGCAGGGCAAGCTGCCTTCCAGCGAGTGGCGTTTTCATATGGCGGCATACCAGACGCGCCCTGACGCCAATGCCGTGGTACATAACCACGCTGTCCATTGTACGGCAGTCTCGATCCTGAATCGCCCGATTCCGGCGATTCACTACATGATTGCCGCCGCGGGTGGGAACTCTATTCCCTGCGCGCCCTACGCCACTTTTGGCACCCGCGAACTTTCTGACCATGTTGCTGTGGCGCTTAAAAATCGTAAAGCGACGCTGCTACAGCACCACGGGCTTATCGCTTGTGAAGAAAATTTAGACAAAGCGTTGTGGCTGGCGCATGAAGTGGAAGTGCTGGCGCAGCTCTATTTAAGTACGCTGGCCATTGTCGATCCGGTACCGGTACTGGATGACGAGGCGATCGCTATCGTACTGGAGAAATTTAAAACTTACGGGTTACGTATTGAAGAGTGATGTCAGGAGACAGGCGATGGCGAACAGAATGATTCTGAATGAAACGGCATGGTTTGGCCGGGGAGCGGTGGACGCATTAACCGATGAGGTGACGCGCCGCGGTTATCATAAAGCGCTGATTGTTACCGATAAAACGCTGGTGCAATGCGGTGTGGTCGATAAAGTGACAAGCAGAATGGATGCCGCAGGGCTGGCGTGGGAGATCTATGCGGGCGTGATCCCTAATCCTACGATTTCCGTTGTCCAGGAAGGGCTTAAGGTCTTTACCCAAAGCGGCGCGGACTATCTCATCGCCATTGGCGGCGGTTCTCCGCAGGATACCTGCAAAGCGATCGGTATTATCAGTAACAATCCGGAATTTGCCGATGTGCGCAGTCTGGAAGGGCTATCGCCGACCCGTAAACCCAGCGTGCCGATTATGGCGATCCCGACAACGGCGGGAACCGCGGCGGAAGTCACTATCAATTATGTGATTACCGATGAAGAGAAACGGCGCAAATTCGTTTGTGTCGATCCGCATGATATTCCGCAGGCGGCATTTATCGATGCTGATATGATGGACGGTATGCCGCCCGCGCTGAAAGCGGCAACGGGCGTGGATGCGCTAACCCATGCTATTGAAGGCTATATTACCCGGGCCGCATGGGCGCTGACGGATGCCTTACATATCAAAGCCATTGAGATTATTGCGGGTGCGCTGCGCGGCGCCGTAGCCGGAGAAAAAGAGGCCGGTGAGGCGATGGCGCTGGGGCAATACGTTGCCGGGATGGGGTTTTCCAATGTGGGGCTGGGGCTGGTGCATGGGATGGCGCATCCGCTGGGCGCGTTTTACAACACGCCGCACGGCGTCGCGAATGCTATTTTGCTTCCGCATGTGATGCGTTTTAATGCCGGGTCTACCAACGAGAAATTCCGTGATATCGCCCGGGCGATGGGGGTGAAGGTAGAAGGATTGAGCCTTGAAGAGGCGCGTAATGCCGCAGTGGAAGCCGTATTTACGCTAAATCGCGATGTGGGAATTCCGCTGCATTTGCGTGATGTCGGCGTTCGAAAAGAGGATATCCCGGCGCTGGCGCAGGCGGCGTTCGATGATGTCTGTACGGGCGGCAATCCGCGTGAAGCGAGTCTGGCGGACATTGTCGAACTGTATCATACCGCCTGGTAATTTTGCCGGATGGCGCTGCGCTTATCCGCTCTACATTTCGTGCAGTTCTGTAGGCCGGATAAGGCGTTCACGCCGCCATCCGGCAACAAAACTACCGTACCAGCCGTAGCTGCTGTAAGTTTCCGTCGATATGTAAATCGGTTTGCAGACGTGCAATATCGCGGCAAAGAAATGCCATTTCTTTATGCGTCTCAAGCTTTTTGCGCCACTTTTCCGGCACCTCGTCCAGATGGGCGTAAATTCCCTCCAGATTTTGAAACTGAATCAATAGCTGGGTCGCGCTTTTGGGGCCGATACCGGCAACGCCGGGGACTTTCGAACTGCTGATTCCTGCCAGACCCCAGTAATCCGGCAACTGCCGGGGGAGTACGCCAAACTCTTTTTCAATAAACGGCGCGTCCAGCCAGCGTTTCTGGAAGTAGTCGCGAATGCGCAATCCCGGAGAGAGCAACTGGCAATAGCCTTTATCGGTTGACACAATGGTTGCCTGGTGTCCGGCTTCGGTAACTTTTAGCGCCAGCGTCGCCGCCAGATCGTCCGCTTCATTACCATCTGATGCCCAACAGCGTACGCCGCGCTGTTCAAACGCGGCGCGTAGGGCGGGCATTTCATTATGTAAATCGTCAGGCATCGGCGGACGTCCTGCTTTGTAGTCCGGCAAACGCTGATGACGCCAGCCGCTGCTGCGCGCGTCGTCATCAAATACCGCTACGGCATGGGTTGGCTGGCTGTGGATAATCAATTGATCGAGCGCGTGTTGGCAGGTTTCCACACAGGGCGATCCCTGAACGGCGTGAATACGGCGAATCAAATTGAGCGCGTCGACGATAAGCAGATGAGCAGCCACGGTGTTCTCCCTTACAAACCTGCGCGTAGGGTAACATTCACGGCGGGGGGAGGCGAGCATTGCGAAATCGCGCTATCCGTAGGCCTGATAAGCGAGGCGCCATCAGGCAACAAAAGCCGGATGGCGGCGAGCGCCTTATCCGGCCTACAGATCCTAAAATGTGCTGAGAATTAATCGCAGGTAACGATCTTCATCGCCAGGCCGCCGCGCGAAGTTTCGCGGTACTTAGCGTTCATGTCTTTACCGGTTTCGTACATGGTCTCAATCACTTTATCGAGGCATACACGCGGTTCGCTGGTACGGCGCAGCGCCATACGCGCGGCGTTGACTGCTTTGACTGAAGCAATCGCGTTACGCTCAATGCAGGGAACCTGTACCTGACCGGCAACCGGATCGCAAGTTAACCCCAGATTATGCTCCATGGCGATTTCTGCGGCGATACACACCTGCGCCGGACTACCGCCCAGCAGCTCGGCCAGACCCGCTGCCGCCATGGAACAGGCCACGCCGACCTCTCCCTGACAACCCACTTCGGCGCCGGAAATAGAGGCGTTCATCTTATACAGCGAGCCAATCGCACTGGCGACCAGCATATAGCGAGCAAGCGAGTTAGCATTTACTTCGCGGATAAACTTGTCATAGTACGCCAGCACCGCCGGAACAATACCACATGCGCCGTTAGTCGGCGCAGTGACTACTCGTCCGCCTGCGGCATTCTCTTCGTTCACCGCCAGCGCGAACATATTGATCCAGTCGACGACCGCCATCGGATCGGTGGTGGTCTTATCCTGACTGACCAGCACCCGACGCAGCGCCGCCGCACGACGCGGAACGCGCAGTTTGCCCGGCAATACGCCCTCGGTGGTGATACCGCGCTCAATACCGCTGCGCATCACCTCCCAGACCCTGGCGAAGTGCTGCTCCAGCGCTTCTTTACTGTGCAGAGCCAGTTCGTTTTGCATCATCAGACCGGAGAGCGACAGACCCGTCTCCTGGCAATGGCGCTGTAAATCCGCGGCGGTTTTATAAGGATACGGTACGTTAACGGGTTCGCTATTTGTCAAACCAAAGTGCTCTTCATCGACGATAAAGCCGCCGCCAATGGAGTAGTAGGTTTGGCTGTAGAGCACTTTATCGCCCGCCAGCGCGGTAATACGCATCCCGTTCTCATGCAGAGACAGGTTGTCGGCGTGGAAATTCATGCACTTATCGACCGGAAATTCGACTTCATGCTGCCCATTGGCCAGTAGTAAACGCCCATGGGTGTTCACATCCTGAATAAAGGACGGAATGGCGTCGATATCGACGGTGTCCGGCAGATTCCCCGCCAGGCCCATAATAATGGCGATATCAGTGTGGTGGCCTTTACCCGTCAATGACAGAGAGCCGTAGACATCCACCACGACGCGGGTGACATCTGTAAGGATATGGCGGGCAATCAGATCGTCCGTGAACTGCTTGCCTGCTTTCATTGGTCCGACGGTGTGAGAACTGGAAGGGCCAATGCCGATTTTAAAAATATCGAATACGCTAATCATAGGGCATCCATTGCGGTTGTATCATAGAGAAGCGCCGCGGTAAGCGGCGCTAAAGGACTTAGCTGAACAGTGAGTAGAAAATAGCGGAGATGGCAATCAGGCCCATAATCACAACGAATACGTTGCTGATATGACCGCTGTACTTACGCATTGCCGGTACTTTCTGGATGGCATACATCGGCATCAGGAACAGAATCATCGCGATGATCGGGCCGCCCAGGGTTTCAATCATGCCCAGGATGCTGGGGTTCAGCGTCGCCACAATCCAGGTGGTGACCAGCATGAACAGCGCGGTAATTTTATTCAGTTTGTTGATTTCGATGGATTTACCTTTACCACGCAGCGATTTAATCACCATCCCGTTAAAGCCTTCACGCGCGCCCAGGTAGTGGCCGAGGAAGGATTTGGTGATAGCAATCATCGCAATGATCGGCGCCATCCAGGCGATGATCGGCGCGTTAAAGTGGTTCGCCAGGTAAGACAGAATAGAGATGTTCTGCTCTTTTGCCGCTGCCAGATCTGCCGGCGTCAGGCTCAGCACGCAGCTGAAGACGAAGAACATCACGGTCAGCACCATCATGATGTGGGCGAAGGCCAGAATTTTAGAACATTTCTTCTCAGCGCCTTCACCGTACTCTTCACGCTTCGCAACCGCGAAGGAGGAGATGATCGGGGAGTGGTTGAAAGAGAAAACCATCACCGGAATCGCCAGCCACAGCGTCATCCACAGACCGTTACCGGTAGACGCGGCGGAATCAAAGGACAGAGTTTCCAGCGCCGCGCCGTTCCACTGCGGGATCAGGTACAAGGCCAGCAGCATCAGCGCAGCGACGAACGGGAATACCAGGATACTCATCGCCTTAACGATCATTTGCTCGCCGAAGCGCACGATGGTCATCATGCCAACAATCAGGATCAGGGAAAGAATCGCCCGCGGCGGCGGATTAATCGCTAACTGGTGGGTCAGGAAGCTTTCCACGGTATTAGTAATCGCCACGCTGTAAACCAGCAGGATGGGATAAATCGCGAAGAAGTAGAGCAGGGTAATCAGTTTACCTGCGCCGATACCGAAGTGTTCCTCAACGACTTCAGTGATGTCTTCACCCGGGTTTTTACCGGACAGCACGAAGCGGGTTAAACCACGGTGTGCGAAAAAGGTCATCGGGAAAGCGAGAATCGCCATGATGATGAGCGGAATCATGCCGCCGACGCCTGCGTTGATCGGCAGGAACAGAACGCCCGCGCCGATAGCCGTGCCGTAAAGGCCCAGCATCCACATGGTATCCGTTTTGCGCCATGCGCTTCGAGAGTCAATCGAAGCAATCGTGCTGGTCTGAGTGGTTTCCATCTATTTCTCCTGGAGGATGCTAAAAATCAGGTTGCTGGTCTAATCCAATGAAAAAAGACCTGATCGTAAAATGAAATCTGCTTAGGGACGCTTTTTATATAATTTTTCGCCGTAATAATTTTCGGGCGGAAAGATACATTTAAGTGATGAATCTATCAGTGATCCCGATCTCAAATGCAATAATCCGCTTCTTACATGGATAAATTTGGACCATTAATCTATTAAAAAAACGTCATAACGAATTTCCGGGCGCGAAGGCTACCATTAACGATATAAGGCCGGAAAGATTGGGGCGCAAGATACGGAGGTTTGACTATAAAAATCAAGGTTTTTAGTAGATTCTGGCGAAGAATAAGAGTTTGAACCGATAAATCACGGTAAGAGGAGTCAGGTAAACGTTTGCCTGGCAATCTATTTATGATGAATTATAAATGGTGTTTATAAAACAATGCGGGCTATGCCTCTGATGATCATCATAAAAAATGAAGGCATACGTTAATTGCCGTACCGCAATGAAAGGAATTGGAGAAGCGCCCGGCTGCTGGCGGCAACCGGGCATAAGCGTTAAGCGCAGATCTCGTAACAGGGGATGTAGGCGGAACCTGGCAATTTCATACGATGCTGCGCGACGAAACCCTGCAGCAGATCGTCCATGCGACGCATCATTTCTCGATCGCCGTGGATTTTATACGGACCATTAGCTTCAATGGCGCGTATCCCGACCTCCTTCACGTTCCCCGCGACAATACCGGAGAAGGCGCGCCGCAGATCCGCCGCCAGAATCTCAACCGGCTGATCCGGGTACAGTTTCAGGTTGGCCATATTCTCATGCGACGGCTCAAACGGCACCTGAAGATCCGGTGCAATACGCATCGACCAGTTAAAACTATAGGCGTCGCCGGTATCGCGGCGATTCTCTTTCACTTGCGGCATCGCTTTCTTCATCAGTCGCGCTACTTCCGCCGCATCGTCAATGATGATGCGGTAATGACGGCGGGCCGCTTCGCCCAGCGTATGGGTAATAAACTCATCCAGCACGCGGAAGTAATCGGCGCTCTCTTTTGGTCCGGTCAGGATCAGCGGCAGCACCTGATTTTTATTGGCTGGATTCATCAGAATACCCAGCAAATAAAGCAGCTCTTCCGCCGTACCCACGCCGCCCGGGAAGATGATGATACCGTGTGCGATACGGACGAACGCTTCCAGGCGTTTTTCGATATCCGGCATGATGATCAGTTCGTTCACCAGCGGGTTAGGCGGTTCAGCCGCAATAATGGAAGGCTCAGTCATGCCGATAAAGCGGCTGTCTTTATAGCGCTGCTGCGCGTGACCGACCGCCGCTCCCTTCATGGGGGCTTCCATCGCCCCAGGGCCGCAGCCGGTGCAGATGTTCAGCTCGCGCAATCCCAACTGCGTGCCGACGCGACGGGCATACAGGTACTCGTTTTCGTTAATTGAGTGGCCGCCCCAGCATACCACCATGTTTGGCGCTTCGCCGACGTGCAGCGCCCGGGCGTTGCGCAAAATGGAGAACACCAGATTGGTGATATGTGTTGAGCTTTCAAGATCCAGATGCTGGAAACGGCCGGCATTGTGGATCTGCCCATTCACAAAGAGAATGTCGCGCAGCACCGCGAACAGGTTAGCCTGTAGCGCACGAATAATCCGCCCGTCAACAAAGGCGTCTTCAGGCGGATTAATCAATTCCAGCTTCACGCCGCGCTCGCGGCGCAGTACGTTAATATCGAAATTTTCAAAGCGGGACAGCAGCTCTTTGCTGTTGTCGGTCAGGCTGCCGGAGTTAAGAACGGCAAGTGAACAGTTACGAAACAGTTGATACAGGTCGCTACTGGCCGTGCGTTTCAGCATGTCCACTTCCAGTTGCGACAACATATCCATTGAGCCAAGCGGGCTAATATGTGTAATCAAGTAAACTCCTTATGGGACGCAACACGCCATTCCCTGTTGATTACAATAGCCCTGGCTGATGACCTTTCACAACCTTACATGCGCAATCCGGCACGCAAAATTGACAAAAAAGATTACTGACGCGCCAGCCTGCCCGTGGCGGGCACAAAATCGGTATTGCTGCGCCAGGGATTAATGTCCAGCCCGCCGCGGCGGGTATAGCGCGCATAAACGCTTAACGTTTCCGGCTGGCAGAAGCGCAGAATGTCATTGAAAATACGCTCTACGCACTGCTCGTGAAATTCATTATGGTGACGGAAGGAGACCAGATAACGCAGCAGTTTTTCCCTGTCGATTTGGCACCCGCGATACTGAATTTGTATCGAGCCCCAGTCCGGTTGGTGGGTGATCAGGCAGTTGGATTTCAACAGATGACTGACCAGCGTTTCTTCTACTTGCTTCTCGCCGCTGACCGCATGTTGCAGATAGTCGGTAGTAAACTGGTAGTTGTCGATACTGATATCCTGATCGTCAATACAGGTGCCGTGGAAATGGGCGACAGGCTGTCCTTCCAGCTCATCAAGACGATGAAGCCTCACGCTAACGTTGCCCTGCGCACAGGCGCGCAGATCGCGCTCCAGCGTCTGGCGCACCGTCTCCCAGGTGTCAAAGCGCGTCTGGTTAAAGCTGTTCAGATACAGTTTAAAGCTTTTGGATTCGATTAAATTAACGCTGGTGTAATCCAGTTCGACATGCCCGACGGCGACCTGCGGAAGACCCTGGCTGTTAAGCCAGGAAAGTTCATACAACGTCCAGATATCCGCGCCGTGGAACGGTAAATTATCGGCTGTTAATCCGAGCGGGTCGCGATTCAAACTGCGCGGTACGCCCTGCAGCAGGCTTGCGTCATAATTGTCCCGGTAATCCGTTGATTTTCCGAGAGTCAGGCCATCGAGAGCCTGATGGTTTTCATAAGAAGACATGTTTCACCGTCATAAACCAGATACACTATGCGCCAAGTGTATCCTGGCTTTTATGAAGAGAGAAACTGGTGGACGAACTGACAGCGCAGGCATTGAAAGCCTTTACGACGCGTTACTGCGACGCGTGGCAAGAAAAACACGGTAGCTGGCCGTTGAGCGAAGAACTGTATGGCGTACCTTCTCCGTGCATTATTTCTTCAACCCGCGATGCCGTTTACTGGCAGCCGCAACCTTTTGAAGGCGAAGAAAATGTAAACGCGGTTGAACGCGCCTTTGATATTATGGTACAACCTGCGCTCCACGCGTTTTACACCACGCAGTTTGCTGGCGACATGCCCGCGCAGTTTGCGGATGAAAAGCTTACGCTACTGCAAACCTGGAGTCAGGATGACTTTCGGCGCGTGCAGGAAAATCTGATAGGCCACCTGGTCACGCAAAAGCGGCTCAAGCTTCCTCCCACGCTTTTTATTGCGACGCAGGAAAATGAGCTTGAGGTCATTTCGGTCTGTAATCTGTCCGGCGAGGTGATTAAAGAAACGCTGGGCACCCGCAATCGTACCGTTCTTGCCGCAACGCTTGCGGAATTCCTTACGCAACTTAATCCTCTTCTGTAATCGTTTGCCCTAACGGGTGTGAGAGATCTCTTACAAAGTCTGTAGGAGATCGCCAGGATATCAGCGGATACTGAGTCCCGTTTTCTTATGTAAGTCTATATAAAACAACTAATTAAAATGTTTTTGCGCACTTTCATATGAAAATTTACTTAAGGTATTGTCTGTAAGCGTCTTGTAAGACAAGGTGAAACAGGCGATTCTATCTTCGTCGACAGGGAGTCGTACAACGAAGCGAACGTCAGGATGATGACGCTTCAGCAGGACACGCCAGGATGGTGTTACAAGGAAAGGCTTCAGGATGAAGCAAAGTGGAAAGCGCAGGATGCGTTAAAGGACACCTCCAGGACGGAGAACGAGAGCCGATCAGGATGTTCGGCGGGTCTGGATGACCAGGGACGCTTCAGGATGAAGCTATCACATCGGGCGATGTGCGCAGGATGCAAACGTTCAGGATGAACAGGCCGTAAGGTCACAGGAAAAGTTGTCACGGATGAGCAGGGAGCACGAAAAGTAGCTGGAATGCTGCGAAACGAACCGGGAGCACTGTTTATACAGTGCTCCCTTTTTTTTGTTATTCTGCGCGCCAGATTTTCATCATTGAGGTTTTAACATGACGACTCATGACCGTGTGCGTCAGCAGTTACATGCGCTTGAAACGCTGCTGCGCGAGCATCGCCACTGGCGGCTGGATGCGCCGCAGGCGCATTTGTTTACCAGCACCCAACCATTTTTTATGGATACCATGGAACCGCTGGAATGGCTGCAATGGGTATTGATCCCACGTATGCATACCCTACTTGATAATGCGCAGCCGCTGCCCGAGGCGTTTGCCGTCGCCCCTTATTATGAAATGGCGCTGGCGGCGGATCATCCGCAGCGGGAGGCGATCCTGGCGGTTTTGCAGGATCTGGATGCGCTATTCGTCCGCGATAAATCCTGATGCTGGAGATCCTCTATCAAGACCCGTGGCTGGTTGCCGTGAATAAACCCGCAGGCTGGCTTGTTCACCGGAGCTGGCTGGATCGCGACGAAAAAGTCGTGGTCATGCAAACGGTGCGCGACCAAATCGGCCAGCATGTTTTTACCGCCCACCGTCTCGACAGGCCCACGTCGGGCGTACTGTTAATGGGGCTGTCCAGCGAAGCGGGACGCCGTCTGGCGCAGCAGTTCGAGCAGCACCACATCCGTAAACGCTACCATGCCATTGTGCGCGGCTGGCTGATGGATGACGCGGTACTGGATTATCCGCTGGTGGAAGAGCGCGATAAAATTGCCGATAAATTCGCCCGCGAAGATAAAGCGCCCCAGCCGGCTGTAACGCAGTATCGCGGGCTGGCGACGGTCGAAATGGCGGTGCCGACCGGGCGTTATCCCACCACGCGTTATGGCCTGGTTGAGCTGGAACCAAAAACGGGACGCAAGCACCAGCTTCGTCGTCATCTGGCGCATCTGCGTCATCCTATCATCGGCGACAGCAAGCATGGCGATTTGCGACAAAACCGCAGCGCCGCAGAGCATTTTGCCTGTCGTCGCCTGATGCTTCATGCCAGTCGGCTTGAACTGACGCACCCCTTCACCGGACAGCCGTTGATAATTCAGGCCGGGTTGGATGAAACCTGGATGCAGGCGCTGACACAGTTTGGCTGGCGGGGACTTCTCCCTGACAATGAAAGGGTTGAGTTTACGGCGGCGTCCCGGCAGGATGAGACTCATCAGGCATAATTCAGGGAGATACGCATAATGGCAGAAATTGGTATTTTTGTCGGGACCATGTATGGCAACTCACTGCTGGTGGCGGAAGAAGCGGAAGCGATCCTCGCCAGACAGGGCCACAGCGCGACCGTGTTTGAAGATCCTGAACTGTCCGACTGGCAGCAATATCAGGATAAGGTTGCGCTGGTCGTTACCTCGACGACCGGGCAGGGCGATCTACCGGATAGCATTGCGCCGCTCTTTCACGGCATTAAAGATACGTTGGGTTTTCAGCCAAACCTGCGTTACGGGGTGATTGCGCTAGGTGATAGCAGCTACCCCAATTTCTGTAATGGCGGCAAACAGTTTGATGCCCTGTTGCAAGAACAAAGCGCGCAGCGGGTGGGGGAGATATTATTCATTGACGCCAGCGAACATCCGGAGCCGGAGAGCCAATCCAATCCCTGGGTTGAAAACTGGGGAACTTTACTTTCCTGAGGTAAATCCCTCCCCCCTACGGGAGGGTACCTTTTCGTTTGCTTGCGTTGCCAGTAAGCAAAATCACGACCTGTATACAGTGTAAAGTAACTGAATCGTGTTAGCTTTGGGCATATGCCCGCAAAAGCGGCAGTTTTTTACGGGCGTTTTCATGTGATCAAGCGACCTGTTTCACATTCTTCTCTTTTTATTCCTCCTGCGTCGACGCCTGGCGCCTTCTGATTTCATTTCCGTGAAGTGGCTTCCACTGTCCTGGGCTTTTGCCATAAACAGGCGTAATTCATCGCCAAAATACTGTGTTGTTGCACGGTGAGTGTGTGTGGCGCGCTTTTTATACTTCTCCTGCCAGTGAATAAAAGCATGCAGCGTGCAAAGCAAACGACCTAATAAAAGCTGCAACAAGGAAACGTTATCTCTGATTCCCTACCGGTTGTGCAGTTCAGAGTGAGCGTAGCTAACGCGAAATTTCAGGAGTGCAACAATGAGTTCATTAAGTCACGCGGCGAGCAGTGCGGAGAAACGCACGAACGCCCGCTACTGGATAGTGGTGATGCTGTTTATCGTCACATCCTTCAACTACGGCGACCGCGCCACATTGTCCATTGCCGGCTCAGAAATGGCCAAAGATATCGGCCTTGATCCGGTAGGCATGGGCTATGTTTTTTCTGCTTTTTCATGGGCCTATGTTATCGGGCAGATCCCGGGCGGCTGGCTGCTGGACCGCTTTGGTTCCAAACGCGTCTATTTCTGGTCTATTTTCATTTGGTCAGTCTTCACCCTGTTGCAGGGTTTTGTCGATATCTTTAGTGGTTTCGGCATTATTGTCGCCCTCTTTACGCTTCGTTTCCTGGTTGGTCTGGCGGAATCGCCTTCTTTCCCGGGTAACAGTCGCATCGTTGCAGCCTGGTTCCCGGCGCAGGAGAGGGGAACGGCGGTGGCCATCTTTAACTCCGCGCAATACTTTGCCACGGTTATTTTCGCGCCGATTATGGGCTGGCTGACGCACGAAGTGGGCTGGTCGCATGTCTTCTTCTTTATGGGCGGGTTAGGGATCATCATCAGCTTTATCTGGTTGAAAGTTATCCATGAACCAAATAACCATCCGGGCGTAAATAAGAAAGAGTTGGAGTACATCGCAGAAGGCGGCGCGCTGATCAATATGGATCAGAAAGACACTAAAGCGAAAGTACCGTTTAGCGTCAAATGGGGCCAGATCAAACAGCTGCTGGGCTCTCGTATGATGATTGGCGTTTACATCGGTCAGTACTGTATTAACGCATTGACCTATTTCTTTATTACCTGGTTCCCGGTCTATTTGGTCCAGGCGCGCGGCATGTCGATTCTCAAAGCGGGCTTTGTCGCCTCGGTTCCTGCGGTCTGCGGCTTTATCGGCGGCGTGTTGGGCGGCATCATTTCCGACTGGCTGATGCGTCGTACCGGCTCCCTGAATATCGCGCGCAAGACGCCGATTGTGCTGGGGATGTTGCTGTCAATGGTCATGGTGTTCTGTAACTATGTGAACGTGGAATGGATGATCATCGGCTTTATGGCGTTGGCCTTCTTCGGTAAAGGTATCGGCGCGTTGGGCTGGGCAGTAATGGCGGATACCGCGCCGAAAGAGATCAGCGGTCTTTCCGGCGGCTTGTTTAATATGTTCGGCAATATCTCCGGTATTGTGACGCCAATCGCGATTGGTTACATCGTTGGCACCACCGGTTCCTTCAACGGCGCGTTGATCTATGTCGGCGTACATGCCCTGGTGGCCATCATCAGCTATCTGGTGCTGGTAGGCGATATTAAGCGTATTGAACTGAAACCTGTCGCAGGACAATTATCATGACAACGCAATCCAGTCCCGTTATTACGGACATGAAGGTCATTCCGGTTGCCGGACATGACAGTATGCTACTCAACATCGGCGGCGCGCATAACGCGTACTTCACCCGTAACATCGTCGTCCTCACCGATAACGCCGGGCATACTGGCGTCGGCGAGGCGCCGGGCGGAGAAGTGATTTATCAGACGCTGGTCGATGCTATTCCGATGGTATTAGGCCAGGAAGTCGCCCGCCTGAACAAAGTGGTGCAACAGGTGCATAAAGGCAACCAGGCTGCTGATTTTGACACCTTTGGTAAAGGCGCATGGACGTTTGAACTGCGGGTTAACGCGGTGGCAGCTTTGGAAGCGGCGCTGCTTGATCTACTGGGGCAGGCGCTTAATGTGCCGGTCTGTGAACTGTTAGGACCCGGTAAACAGCGCGATGCCGTCACCGTGTTGGGCTATCTCTTCTATATTGGCGATCGCACTAAAACCGATCTGCCGTATCTGGAAAGCACGCCGGGCAGTCATGAATGGTATCGCCTGCGCCATCAGGAAGCGCTGAACAGCGACGCGGTCGTGCGGCTGGCGGAAGCGTCTCAGGATCGCTACGGCTTTAAAGATTTTAAACTCAAGGGCGGCGTGCTGCCGGGCGAACAAGAGATTGATACCGTTCGCGCGCTAAAAAAACGCTTCCCGGACGCGCGTATTACCGTGGATCCGAACGGCGCCTGGCTACTGGATGAAGCCATTGCGTTGTGCAAAGGGCTGAATGATGTACTGACCTACGCGGAAGATCCGTGCGGCGCGGAGCAAGGATTCTCTGGTCGTGAAGTCATGGCGGAGTTCCGCCGCGCGACAGGACTGCCGGTGGCGACCAATATGATTGCCACCAACTGGCGTGAAATGGGACACGCGGTGATGCTCAACGCGGTAGATATTCCTCTTGCCGACCCGCATTTCTGGACCCTCACCGGCGCCGTTCGCGTTGCGCAACTGTGCGATGACTGGGGGCTAACCTGGGGCTGCCATTCGAATAACCATTTTGATATTTCACTGGCGATGTTTACCCATGTCGGCGCGGCGGCGCCAGGCAAACCCACCGCTATTGATACGCACTGGATCTGGCAGGAGGGCGATTGCCGCCTGACTAAAAATCCGCTGGAAATTAAAAACGGCAAAATTGCCGTTCCGGATGCGCCAGGACTGGGCGTGGAGCTTGACTGGGAACAGGTGCGAAAAGCGCATGACGCGTATAAAAAGCTGCCAGGCGGCGCGCGTAATGATGCAGGCCCGATGCAATACCTGATCCCCGGCTGGACTTTTGACCGCAAACGCCCTGTTTTTGGTCGTCACTAATTCTGAATAAGGACACAGTTATGAGTACTCAATTTACGACGCCTGTAGTGACTGAAATGCAGGTTATCCCGGTTGCGGGTCATGACAGTATGCTGATGAACCTGAGCGGCGCGCACGCCCCGTTCTTCACGCGCAACATCGTCATTATTAAAGATAACTCCGGCCATACCGGGGTCGGCGAGATTCCGGGCGGCGAAAAAATTCGCAAAACGCTGGAAGATGCGATCCCACTGGTGGTGGGAAAAACGCTGGGTGAATATAAAAATGTCCTGACCGCCGTTCGCAACCAGTTTGCCGATCGCGATGCGGGCGGACGCGGTTTACAAACATTCGATCTCCGTACCACTATCCATGTGGTGACTGGTATTGAAGCGGCAATGCTTGACCTTTTGGGCCAACACCTGGGCGTCAACGTCGCTTCGCTGTTAGGCGACGGTCAGCAGCGCAGCGAAGTCGAAATGCTGGGTTATCTGTTCTTTGTCGGCAATCGCAAGGCTACGCCGCTGCCGTATCAGAGCCAGCCGGATGAGCAATGCGACTGGTATCGTCTGCGCCATGAAGAGGCGATGACGCCGGAAACGGTAGTGCGTCTGGCGGAAGCTGCCTATGAAAAATACGGCTTCAACGACTTCAAACTGAAAGGCGGCGTGCTGGCGGGCGAAGAAGAGGCCGAGTCAATAGTAGCGCTGGCGAAACGTTTCCCACAAGCGCGCGTCACGCTCGATCCAAACGGTGCCTGGTCGCTGAACGAAGCGATCAGCATTGGTAAATACCTGAAAGGTTCTCTGGCCTATGCAGAAGATCCGTGTGGCGCGGAACAGGGTTTTTCCGGGCGTGAAGTGATGGCGGAATTCCGTCGCGCGACCGGATTACCGACGGCCACCAATATGATAGCGACCGACTGGCGTCAAATGGGGCATACGCTGTCGCTGCAATCCGTCGATATCCCGCTGGCGGACCCGCACTTCTGGACTATGCAAGGCTCTGTACGCGTGGCGCAAATGTGTCATGAGTTCGGTCTGACCTGGGGCTCGCACTCTAACAACCACTTTGATATTTCGTTGGCGATGTTTACCCATGTTGCCGCGGCGGCGCCGGGCAAGATCACCGCGATCGATACCCACTGGATCTGGCAGGAAGGCAACCAACGTCTGACTAAAGAACCGTTTGAAATTAAAGGCGGCATGGTGCAAGTACCGACCAAACCGGGGCTGGGCGTTGAGCTCGATATGGATCAGGTGATGAAAGCGCATGAGCTCTATCAAAAACATGGCTTAGGCGCGCGTGACGACGCGATGGGAATGCAGTACTTAATTCCTGGCTGGACGTTTGATAATAAGCGTCCTTGCATGGTGCGTTAAGTCAGAACCGGTTCCGTAAGGAACCGGTGCTTCTCTGGGTGTATGCTTAACAGGATCAACATGCGTAAGGACGACTTATGAAAATAGTGATCGCACCAGACTCGTATAAGGAAAGTTTGAGTGCTCTTGAGGTAGCGACCGCCATTGAACAAGGATTTCGCGAGATCTGGCCTGACGCCGATTACCTGAAATTGCCGCTGGCTGATGGCGGAGAAGGTACTGTCGAAGCGATGGTTGAAGCGACGGCGGGTCGAATCGTGCATGTTGAGGTCACCGGGCCGTTGGGGCATCGCGTCAATGCGTTTTATGGGCTTTCCGGCGATGCGCGTTCCGCGTTCATTGAAATGGCGGCCGCCAGCGGGCTGGAGCAGGTGCCGCCCGCGCAACGCGATCCGCTGAAGACCACGTCATGGGGAACCGGCGAGCTGATCCGTCATGCGCTGGATGCGGGCGTTGAGCATATCATTATTGGTATCGGCGGTAGCGCCACCAACGATGGTGGCGCGGGGATGGTACAGGCGCTGGGGGCCAGGCTACGGGATGCGCAGGGCAATGATATTGCGCAAGGCGGCATTGGGCTGGAAACACTCGCCAGCATTGATATCAGCGGCCTGGATAAGCGTTTGTCGGCGTGCCATATAGAGGTCGCCTGCGATGTCACGAATCCCCTTACCGGCAAAGAGGGCGCGTCTGCGGTTTTTGGTCCGCAAAAAGGGGCGACGCCGGAAATGATTGAACGCCTGGATACGGCATTGACTCGCTATGCGCATTTGATTGCCCGCGATCTGCATGTCGATGTGTTGGATCTGGCAGGCGGCGGCGCGGCAGGCGGCATGGGGGCGGCGTTATACGCGTTTTGCGGCGCGCAGCTACGGCGTGGTATTGAGATTGTCACCGATGCGCTTCATCTGGAAGCGTGTCTTGCGGATGCTGATTTAGTCATCACCGGCGAGGGACGCATCGACAGTCAGACCATTCACGGTAAAGTCCCTATTGGCGTGGCAAACATCGCCAAACGGTATAACAAGCCGGTAATTGGTATTGCGGGTAGCCTGACGGCGGACGTTGGCGTGGTTCATGAACATGGGCTTGATGCCGTTTTCAGCGTGATTTATACCATCTGCACGCTGGAGGACGCGCTGAAGAATGCGAGTGAAAACGTACGAATGACCGCGCGCAACGTGGCTGCAACGCTGAAAGCGGGGCAACAGTTACGCTGAGTTGTAGGCCGGATAAGGCGGTCACGCCGCCATCCGGCGAATATCAGCCTAATATCTTCTTCGCTTCACGCGCGACATTATCCATCTCATCCAGCAGCTCCAGAAACTCAGGCTCCAGCTCCTCTTCGTGGACGCCGCTGCGAAGCTGTTGCTCAATAAGCTGGCAAAGGTTCTTCATCCGCGGTACGCCGCTATAGCCGCAGCTCCCGTGTAGCTTATGGACCAGATCGACCAGACCGTTGGGATTTTCTCCCACCAGTTGTTCTTCAATTTTGTTGCGCACTTCCGGCAGAAAATCAATCAGCATTTGCAGCATATCCCGCGCCAGATCGGGCTTACCGGCAGCCTGGCGGAGCGCAAGCTGCCAGTCGAGCGTTGCATTCGGATTGAAGATAAATTCAGCCGGTTCCGGCGCCATCAGACGCGCTGCTACGTTGGCGCCAGGTTTATAGCGCAGCAACAGATTATGCAACTTCTCTTCTTCTATCGGTTTAGCCAGATAGTCGTTCATGCCCGCGCTGAGCAACTTCTCTTTTTGCCCGGCCATCGCATGTGCCGTAACGGCAATAACCGGTGTTTGCTGCTGATGAGGAAGCTGGTGAATCAATTCGCAGGCGCGTATGCCGTCCATATCCGGCATCTGAATATCCATCAAAATCAGATCAAACTGCATTTGTTTCGCCCGATCCACCGCCTGATGTCCGCTATCACAAAGTTCTACGTGCTGGACTTTATCTTCCAGTAACGCGCCGATAAGCTTCAGATTAGCGGGATTATCATCAACCGCCATAACCGTCATGGTGATTTTACTGGTATCCATTAGCAGCGGTTCAGGATGGTGATTCAACTGGCAATATTCCGTCAGCGCTGGCAACAGGCGCGTTGACGTCAATGGTTTTAACAGACAGGCCGCCGCGCCTCCTTGTTTCAGCTTTTCGGCGTTAATTTGCGCATGGCAAGGTAGCGCCAGCAGTAGAAAGTCCGTCATTGACGCTGCTTTCGCCAGACGTTCATGCTGCATGGTGAGCGGCTCGCGGAAGGTCACCGGAACGCTCAAAATCATAATATCGTAGTGCGCTAACGGCAGCGCGGAGAAGGTCGGGCTGTAAACCACTTCCACCGGCGTGTCGCTCAGCAGATCCAGGGTACATTGCGCGGCGGTAGCATTCGGTTCGATATAAGCCAGTCGTTTCCCGGCCAGACACGCGGTCGACGGCCCGTCAATAATGACATTTGGGTTAAGATCAAGATTAATATGAAACCAGAAGGTCGAGCCGCGATTAGGCTGGCTGTGGAAAGAGATATCCC
Source organism: Salmonella sp. NW884 (assembly GCF_051700745.1). Classification (NCBI taxonomy): domain Bacteria; kingdom Pseudomonadati; phylum Pseudomonadota; class Gammaproteobacteria; order Enterobacterales; family Enterobacteriaceae; genus Salmonella; species Salmonella sp. NW884. The sequence goes on from NZ_JAMMDE010000002.1 coordinate 439,529, forward strand.
CGCCCATTTCGTTGACCAGCTTTTGCGTAATCACCAGCCCAAGCCCGGTGCCGCCGTGACGGCGAGAAATACTGGCATCGGCCTGGCGAAACGCCTGAAACAGTCGCGACTGGTCGCGCTCCGGAATGCCGATCCCCGTATCCCGGATCTGCACTTCAATCTGTACTTTGGTGTTACTGAGCGCCCGCTTTTCTACCAGAATGTCGATATTGCCACTCTCGGTGAACTTAATGGCATTACCCACCAGATTAGTAATGACCTGTTGCAGGCGCAGCGGGTCGCCAATCACATTATCCGGGACGTCGTTTTTAATATTTAACGTCAACTCCAGCCCTTTATCATGCGACGAGTGGGCCAGCAGCGTAACCACTTCATCCAGCGTGTTGCGCAGTGGAAAAGGGATACTTTCCAGAATGAGCTTACCGGCTTCCAGCTTGGAGAAGTCGAGCACGTCATTAATGATCGCCAGCAGATTATTCGCGGAACGCTCAATGGTGTTCAGATGGTCACGCTGGGTGGGGTTCAGCTCCGTTTTTAATGTCAGGCGGGTAAAGCCAATGACGCCGTTCAGCGGCGTTCGCAGTTCGTGCGACATGTTCGCCAGGAACTCCGACTTAATACGCGCCGCTTCCTGGGCACGCTTTTTCGCCAGATCCAGCTCAACGTTTTGGATTTCCATCTGCTCAAGGGTTTCACGCAGGTCCGAAGTGGCCTGATCGATATTATGCTGCATCTCTTCGTGATAGGCGGCAAGCGACATCGCCATGGAATTAATGCCGTTTTTCAGCATATCCAGTTCGCCCAGCATAAATCCTTCCACCCGGCTATCCAGTTGTCCGCGGCGAATGCGGTCAACGGTATTCACCATATTACGGATAGGCCCGGTGACATCGCGCATAAGCCGCCAGCCAAAGATCAGCGCAATGCCAATACAAAAAAGCATCATCACGCTGGAGATAAAAATCTCTTTGTATTGCTGTAGCCTGACCGACTTGAGATCCAGTTCAAGCGCCACATACCCCAGCATATTTTTGGTATTTTTCGCGTCGGCAATCGCTGACTCGTCCGGCGAATAGCTCTCCGAGATAATCGGGGTGCGCAGAATCATAATATCGCCGTGGCGATCGACGCTCAGACGACGTGGAAACGGCGCTCCGGCGGGAAGCTGCATCTGTGAGGGGTCCAGATGGAAATTAGACGTTACAAACAGGCGGTTATGATCGTCATAAACGGAAATCGCCCGCACAATATCAGAGTGTCTGCGGTGCAGGACGCTGATAAGTTGGCCGATAGACTCCCGGTTTTGTAAGTTCATACCATATTCGCTGGAGACGGCGAGCGGTTCAATAATACTGGCGCCGGCATCTTCCAGTTGACGCTGCAGGTCGTTATAGCGGTGCACTACAAAAAAGATACTGAGCAGCAAACCTATCAGGACGGTCGGGGCCAGGATCAGAATCATCATGCGTGCGCGCAGGCTGTAGTTGGTCATGGAGTTCCGTTATGGGACAATTAGGGTCACACTGTTAAATTGAGAAAAAGCTGGTCAATGGCGCAATTCTACTCTGCAAAACGGCGCGTGACGACGCGTCAGATCATAACCGTTAAAGTCAATGACCTCGATTCATTTGGTCAGGGCGTAGCCCGTCATAACGGAAAGGCGCTGTTTATCCCCGGTTTATTGCCTGAGGAAAGCGCAGAAGTCATTATTACAGAAGATAAAAAGCAATTTGCCCGCGCACGCGTTTCGCGCCGTTTGAATGATAGCCCGGAACGAGAAACGCCGCGCTGCCCGCATTTTGGCGTCTGCGGCGGTTGTCAGCAACAGCATGTCAGCATCGCCCTGCAACAACGCAGCAAAAGCGCGGCGCTGGCGCGTTTGATGAAACACGAGGTGAATGACATCATCGCCGGCGCGCCCTGGGGTTATCGGCGTCGTGCGCGGTTAAGTCTGAATTGCCCGCCGGATAAACCGCTGCAAATGGGATTTCGCAAAGCGGGTTCCAGCGATATCGTCAATGTCGAACAGTGCCCCGTTTTGGCGCCCCAGCTTGAAGCATTGCTGCCCCGAATCAGGGCGTGTCTGGCGAGTTTACACGGCACCCGACATCTTGGGCATGTTGAGCTGGTACAGGCGGGAAGCGGTACGCTGATGATCCTGCGCCATACCGCGCCATTAAGTGCGGCGGATAAAGAAAAACTGGAACGCTTTTCGCATTCTGAGGGATTGTCTCTGTTCCTGGCGCCGTTTAGCGAGATACTGGAAACGGTATCTGGCGAAGCGCCCTGGTATGATTCGCACGGCTTACGTTTAGCCTTCAGTCCGCGAGACTTTATTCAGGTTAATGAGGCGGTAAACCAGCAAATGGTCGCCCGCGCGCTGGAGTGGCTTGATGTGCGCGCCGAGGATCGTGTCCTGGATCTGTTCTGCGGAATGGGGAATTTTACGCTACCGCTGGCAACGCGTGCGGCAAGCGTGGTAGGGGTTGAGGGCGTTCAGGCGCTGGTAGAAAAAGGCCGTGAAAACGCCATCCGCAATGGTTTACATAATGTGACATTCTTCCACGAGAACCTGGAGGAAGATGTCACGAAGCAGCCGTGGGCGAAAAACGGCTTTGACAAAGTCTTACTCGATCCTGCGCGTGCGGGGGCTACAGGAGTGATGCGACATATTATAAAATTAAAACCTATTCGCATTGTTTATGTATCCTGTAACCCGGCGACGCTGGCGCGCGATAGTGAAGCGCTAGTCAATGCGGGATATGAGGTTACGCGTTTAGCGATGCTCGACATGTTCCCGCACACAGGACATCTGGAATCCATGGTTCTGTTCGAGCGCATGTAATGATTACCGGCTTACCGACTTCGGTAGGCCTGGTCCCTTAAGGAGAGGACGATGGTCGCGGTAAGAAGTGCACATATTAATAAAGCTGGTGAATTTGATCCGAAGAAGTGGATCGCAAGCCTGGGAATTTCCAGCCAGCAGTCGTGTGAGCGCTTAGCCGAAACCTGGGCGTATTGCCTGCAACAGACACAAGGACATCCGGATGCGGATCTGTTGCTGTGGCGTGGCGTGGAGATGGTAGAAATTCTTTCCACGCTGAGTATGGATATCGACACGCTGCGGGCGGCGCTACTGTTCCCTCTGGCTGACGCCAACGTAGTCAGCGAAGATGTACTGCGCGAAAGCGTCGGCAAATCTATCGTTACCCTGATTCATGGCGTGCGCGATATGGCGGCGATCCGCCAGTTAAACGCCACTCATAATGATTCTGTTTCTTCGGAGCAGGTCGATAACGTCCGTCGAATGTTATTGGCGATGGTGGATGATTTCCGCTGCGTGGTGATCAAACTGGCCGAGCGAATCGCTCATTTGCGCGAAGTGAAAGAGGCGCCGGAAGATGAGCGCGTGCTGGCGGCGAAAGAATGTACCAACATCTATGCGCCGCTCGCTAATCGTCTGGGCATCGGGCAACTGAAGTGGGAACTGGAAGACTACTGTTTCCGCTACCTGCATCCGGCGGAATACAAACGCATCGCCAAACTGCTGCATGAGCGCCGTCTCGATCGCGAACATTACATCGAAGAGTTTGTTGGACATCTGCGCGCCGAAATGAAAAACGAAGGCGTGCAGGCGGAAGTCTACGGACGACCAAAACATATTTATAGCATCTGGCGCAAAATGCAGAAAAAGCATCTGGCGTTTGATGAACTCTTTGACGTGCGCGCCGTGCGTATTGTCGCTGAACGTCTGCAGGACTGCTACGCCGCGTTGGGGATAGTGCATACGCACTATCGTCACCTGCCGGATGAATTCGATGATTATGTCGCTAACCCCAAACCGAACGGTTACCAGTCTATCCACACCGTGGTTCTGGGGCCGGGCGGTAAAACCGTTGAGATCCAGATCCGTACCAAACAGATGCATGAAGACGCCGAACTGGGCGTGGCGGCACACTGGAAGTATAAAGAAGGCGCCGCGTCCGGCGGCGTGCGTTCCGGTCATGAAGACAGAATTGCGTGGCTGCGTAAGCTGATCGCCTGGCAGGAAGAGATGGCCGATTCCGGCGAAATGCTGGATGAAGTGCGCAGCCAGGTGTTTGACGATCGGGTCTACGTTTTTACGCCAAAAGGCGACGTGGTTGACTTGCCTGCCGGATCTACGCCGCTCGATTTTGCTTACCACATCCACAGCGATGTCGGGCACCGCTGCATCGGCGCGAAAATTGGTGGGCGCATCGTACCGTTTACCTACCAGTTACAGATGGGCGATCAGGTTGAAATTATCACGCAGAAGCAGCCGAATCCCAGCCGCGACTGGCTGAATCCAAACCTGGGCTATGTGACGACCAGCCGTGGACGCTCGAAAATTCACGCCTGGTTCCGTAAACAGGACCGTGACAAAAATATCCTGGCTGGACGGCAGATCCTCGACGATGAGCTGGCGCATTTGGGGATTAGCCTGAAAGAGGCCGAGAAACATCTGCTGCCGCGCTACAACTTTAATGAGCTGGAAGAGTTGCTGGCGGCGATAGGCGGCGGCGATATCCGTCTTAATCAGATGGTGAATTTCCTGCAATCGCAGTTCAATAAGCCGAGTGCGGAGGAGCAGGATGCAGCGGCGCTGAAACAGCTTCAGCAAAAAACATACGCGCCGCAAAATCGTCGTAAAGACGACGGGCGCGTGGTGGTAGAAGGCGTGGGTAACCTGATGCACCACATTGCCCGCTGCTGCCAGCCGATTCCGGGGGATGAAATTGTCGGCTTCATTACTCAGGGGCGGGGGATTTCCGTGCACCGGGCCGACTGCGAACAGCTGGCGGAACTGCGCTCCCATGCGCCGGAGCGGATCGTAGAGGCGGTATGGGGCGAAAGCTACTCGGCGGGATATTCGCTGGTGGTGCGCGTCCAGGCCAACGATCGCAGCGGTTTATTGCGTGATATCACCACCATTCTGGCTAACGAAAAAGTCAACGTGCTGGGTGTCGCCAGCCGCAGCGACATTAAACAGCAGATCGCCACCATTGATATGACCATCGAGATCTACAACCTGCAGGTGCTGGGCCGCGTGCTCGGTAAGCTGAACCAGGTGCCGGATGTGATTGATGCACGGCGACTGCACGGGGGGTAAACCCCAGACACTAATAGTGTAGCGGCTTTGCTACTCGTTCAGCAAAGCCGCATTAGCAACCCCATAAGCATGAGATATGGGGTATGTTTTTGACGTACATTTCATTTCCGGTGTACTCTTATGTAAGATTTATACTTACAGTGGAGGCTGTTATGGCCAGAACAATGACCGTTGATCTTGGCGATGAACTGCGCGAGTTTATTGAATCGCTCATAGAATCAGGTGATTACAGAACACAAAGTGAAGTGATCAGAGAGTCTCTTCGTCTGCTGAGGGAAAAACAGGCCGAGTCACGACTTCAGGCGTTACGTGAACTTCTGGCTGAAGGTCTGAACAGCGGAGAGCCGCAGGCCTGGGAAAAGGATGCCTTTTTACGGAAGGTCAAAACAGGGATGATCAAACCCGATGAGAATGGTAAAATTAACGCCAAAGGCCAGTGAAGATCTGGAAAATATCTGGCATTACGGCTGGCAGCATTTTGGCGAAATAAAGGCCGATCGATATATTAATCATCTATCAGAAATATTCAGCATTATGAGTGCCAATAACATTGGCACGCCTCGACCTGAACTGGGTGAATACATTTATGCCTTACCGTTTGAAAGGCATATTATCTATTTTATACAATCAGTTACGGAAGTTATCGTGATACGTATTCTGAGCCAGAATCAGGATGCTGGTAAGCATGTAAATTGGTTATAGCCTTTTTATCTAAAAAACAAGTGTGAGAGAGCAGGGGGAATCAACAATATTACCAAGGAAAGTGACCTTCGCTGTGTTGCTACCCGCGGCTTGAGCGCCGGAGACAATTCCCATAACTAAAGATGCAGTTACTGCCAGTTTACAAAAATGAGATGACTTCATCGTGTTATCCTTAATTAACGTGTTTTATGGCAACATTTTGTACGCGTATACCAAGGGATATGCGGCATAGAGCCATGCTGCGGGCTTTGGGTAAAAAATAGGTCATAATAAAAATATTATATTTCTACATTTTTATGAGTATATTCTTATGAGCTGAATGATCGTACCTGCTCATAGAATATTATATGTAATACTTTCAATATATTTATTTCATGTATGTTCCAGAAAAAACAAAAAAAGTGGTCTTTTTTGAATATTAAACTGGCGTGCATGCTACTCGTTTTTCCGTAAAAGTGAAATAATTTATTTTTTTTGAAAGGGAAGTCTCTTTGGGTGGGGTGCTTATAGTGTTTGCATAATTTTTTTACTTAATTGATGTTATTTATAATGTCTGGTACAAATATCTGTTTTTTTAATAAATTAGTTATATGATTATTATATTGTTGTGTATCGATTAATAATTTTAAAGTTATACGGGAAAGGTAGCATTCAACACCTGTTAACAATATATTTTATTATATAGGCGTTGTCGTAGTGTCTCTGTGCGTGAATGGTTAAGAATAATACGTTACAATTGTCGCTAGTATTTACAACCGATTAAAAACCATGACAACTAACCATCAAATTGACCGTCTTCTCACCCTCATGCAGCGCCTGCGTGACCCGGAAAACGGCTGCCCGTGGGATAAAGAGCAGACCTTCGCCAGCATCGCGCCTTATACGCTGGAAGAAACCTATGAAGTACTGGATGCGATTGCGCGTGAGGATTTTGACGATTTGCGCGGCGAACTGGGCGACCTGTTGTTCCAGGTGGTGTTTTACGCGCAGATGGCGCAGGAAGAAGGCCGCTTCGATTTTAATGATATCTGCGCTGCCATCAGCGACAAGCTGGAGCGCCGCCATCCGCATGTTTTTGGCGAGCTTTCCGCGGATAATAGCGAAGAAGCATTAGTTCGCTGGGAACAAATCAAAATGGAAGAGCGCGCGCAAAAAGCGCAGCATTCCGCGCTGGACGATATTCCGCGTAGTTTACCGGCCTTAATGCGCGCGCAAAAAATCCAGAAACGGTGTTCAAACGTGGGCTTCGACTGGACGACGCTGGGGCCGGTCGTCGATAAGGTCTATGAAGAGATCGATGAGGTGATGTTCGAGGCGCGGCAGGCGGTTGTTGATCAGGCTAAACTGGAAGAGGAAATGGGCGATTTGCTCTTTGCCACGGTCAACATGGCGCGTCATTTAGGTACGAAAGCGGAGCTCGCTTTGCAAAAAGCGAACGATAAATTTGAACGTCGTTTTCGCGAAGTTGAACGTATTGTCGCAGCCAGAGGCCTGGAAATGACCGGGGTGGACCTGGAAACAATGGAAGAAGTTTGGCAGGAAGTAAAACGCCAGGAAATTGATCTCTAAAGGTTTTAGGCGGTCAAGAGCGATTTGTGTGATTTTTTAAATAACAAGCGCTTGATTTACGTCAAAAACATTTACCTCAAAGGGGCTATTTTCTCCCTCCCTGTGTGAATGTCAGCCTGACGAAGAGGAGGAATAATGAAAGTTTGTGGCGTAGGTCATGTTCGGGTATACTGCTTTCCCGTCCTGGTTATTCCATCGTCTTTTAAACCTAACTTCTCAGGTTCCGCATGACAACGAACTATATTTTTGTGACCGGCGGGGTCGTATCCTCTCTGGGTAAAGGCATTGCCGCAGCCTCCCTCGCAGCCATTCTGGAAGCCCGTGGTCTCAACGTGACCATCATGAAACTGGATCCGTACATCAACGTCGATCCGGGTACTATGAGCCCAATCCAACACGGGGAAGTGTTCGTTACTGAAGACGGCGCTGAAACCGACCTGGACCTGGGGCACTACGAGCGTTTCATCCGCACCAAGATGTCTCGCCGCAACAACTTCACGACTGGCCGTATCTACTCCGACGTTCTGCGTAAAGAACGCCGTGGCGACTATCTGGGCGCAACCGTACAGGTCATCCCTCACATCACTAACGCGATTAAAGAGCGCGTGCTGGAAGGCGGCGAAGGCCACGATGTGGTACTGGTGGAAATCGGCGGTACCGTCGGTGATATCGAATCGCTGCCGTTTCTTGAGGCGATTCGTCAATTGGCGGTAGATATCGGTCGTGAACACGCGCTGTTTATGCACCTGACGCTGGTACCTTACCTGGCGGCTGCGGGCGAAGTGAAAACTAAACCGACTCAGCACTCCGTGAAAGAGCTGCTGTCTATCGGTATTCAGCCCGATATTCTGATCTGTCGTTCCGACCGCGCGGTTCCTGCCAACGAGCGTGCAAAAATTGCATTGTTCTGTAATGTGCCGGAAAAAGCCGTTATTTCAATGAAAGATGTCGATTCCATTTATAAAATTCCAGGCCTGTTGAAATCTCAGGGGCTTGATGATTATATTTGTAAACGATTCAGCTTGAACTGTCCGGAAGCTAACCTGTCTGAATGGGAACAGGTCATTTACGAAGAAGCGAACCCGGCAGGCGAAGTGACTATCGGCATGGTCGGCAAATATATTGAACTGCCGGATGCCTATAAGTCGGTGATCGAAGCGCTGAAACACGGTGGTCTGAAAAACCGCGTTACCGTCAACATCAAATTGATCGATTCGCAAGATGTTGAAACGCGCGGCGTCGAAATTCTGAAAGATTTGGACGCTATCCTGATCCCCGGCGGCTTCGGCTATCGTGGCGTTGAAGGTAAAATCGCCACTGCGCGCTATGCGCGTGAAAATAATATTCCTTATCTGGGCATTTGCCTGGGGATGCAGGTTGCGTTGATTGAGTTCGCTCGTAACGTGGCCGGCATGGACAACGCCAACTCAACGGAATTTGTGCCAGACTGTAAGTACCCGGTTGTGGCGTTAATTACCGAGTGGCGCGATGAAGACGGTAACGTTGAAGTCCGTAGCGAGAAGAGCGATCTGGGCGGCACCATGCGCCTGGGCGCGCAGCAGTGCCAGCTTAGCGATGACAGCTTGGTACGTCAGTTGTACGGCGCGCCGACGATTGTTGAACGTCATCGCCATCGTTACGAAGTCAACAATATGTTGTTGAAACAAATTGAAGCAGCGGGTCTGCGTGTCGCAGGCCGTTCCGGTGATGATCAGTTAGTCGAGATCATTGAGGTACCGAATCATCCGTGGTTCGTGGCCTGTCAGTTCCATCCGGAATTTACTTCCACGCCGCGTGATGGACATCCGTTGTTCGCCGGCTTTGTTAAAGCCGCCAACGAGCATCAGAAACGTCAGGCGAAGTAAAAAAGTTAGAACGGCGGTGCACCCTCAGCGGTGCACCGTTTGTCTGAAGTTTTAGTTTAACTAGTGACTTGAGGAAAACCTAATGTCCAAAATCGTTAAAGTCATCGGTCGTGAAATCATCGACTCCCGTGGTAACCCGACTGTTGAAGCTGAAGTACACCTGGAAGGTGGTTTCGTAGGTATGGCGGCGGCTCCGTCAGGTGCTTCTACTGGTTCCCGCGAAGCGCTGGAACTGCGCGATGGCGACAAATCCCGTTTCCTGGGTAAAGGCGTAACCAAAGCTGTTGGCGCGGTTAACGGCCCGATCGCTCAGGCTATTCTTGGCAAAGACGCTAAAGACCAGGCTGGCATCGACAAAATCATGATCGACCTGGACGGTACTGAAAACAAATCTAACTTCGGTGCAAACGCCATTCTGGCTGTCTCTCTGGCTAACGCCAAAGCTGCTGCTGCCGCTAAAGGTATGCCGCTGTACGAGCACATTGCTGAACTGAACGGCACTCCGGGCAAATACTCCATGCCGGTTCCGATGATGAACATCATCAACGGCGGCGAGCACGCTGACAACAACGTCGACATCCAGGAATTCATGATCCAGCCGGTTGGCGCGAAAACGGTTAAAGAAGCCATCCGTATGGGTTCTGAAGTTTTCCATCACCTGGCAAAAGTGCTGAAAGGCAAAGGCATGAACACCGCTGTGGGTGACGAAGGCGGCTATGCGCCGAACCTGGGCTCCAACGCGGAAGCACTGGCTGTTATCGCTGAAGCGGTTAAAGCGGCTGGTTACGAGCTGGGTAAAGACATCACCCTGGCGATGGACTGCGCAGCATCTGAATTCTACAAAGACGGTAAATACGTTCTGGCTGGCGAAGGCAACAAAGCGTTCACCTCCGAAGAATTCACCCACTTCCTGGAAGAACTGACCAAACAGTACCCGATCGTTTCCATCGAAGATGGTCTGGACGAGTCTGACTGGGACGGTTTTGCATACCAGACCAAAGTACTGGGCGACAAAATCCAGCTGGTTGGTGACGACCTGTTCGTAACCAACACCAAAATCCTGAAAGAAGGCATCGAGAAAGGCATCGCTAACTCCATCCTGATCAAATTCAACCAGATCGGTTCTCTGACCGAAACTCTGGCTGCAATCAAGATGGCGAAAGACGCTGGCTACACTGCTGTCATCTCTCACCGTTCTGGTGAAACTGAAGACGCTACCATCGCTGACCTGGCTGTTGGTACCGCTGCAGGTCAGATCAAAACCGGTTCTATGAGCCGTTCTGACCGCGTTGCTAAATACAACCAGCTGATTCGTATCGAAGAAGCTCTGGGCGAAAAAGCACCGTACAACGGTCGTAAAGAGATCAAAGGCCAGGCGTAATCCTGCTTTTAGCTCTTAACGTAAAAACCCGCTTCGGCGGGTTTTTTTGTATCGGTTCAATAGCGCAGCCGCTGTGCATGACCGGGCAGACGAAATCTGCAATAATTAACGATTATCCCCTTAACAGAGAACGCTATGCAGTACCCGATTAACGAGATGTTCCAGACCCTACAAGGCGAGGGTTATTTTACCGGCGTCCCCGCTATTTTTATTCGTTTACAGGGATGTCCGGTCGGCTGTGCCTGGTGTGATACTAAGCATACCTGGGATAAACTGAGCGATCGGGAAGTGTCTCTGTTCAGCATTCTGGCAAAAACCAAAGAGAGCGACAAATGGGGTGCTGCGAGCAGTGAAGACTTGCTGGCAGTGATTAATCGTCAGGGCTATACCGCGCGTCACGTTGTCATCACCGGTGGCGAACCCTGTATTCACGACCTCATGCCGCTCACCGATCTGCTTGAAAAGAGTGGCTTTAGTTGTCAGATTGAGACCAGCGGGACGCACGAAGTGCGCTGTACGCCCAATACCTGGGTAACGGTTTCACCAAAAGTGAATATGCGCGGAGGATATGACGTGCTTTCCCAGGCGCTGGAGCGCGCCAATGAAATCAAGCATCCCGTTGGGCGAGTTCGTGATATTGAGGCGCTGGATGAACTGTTAGCCACGTTGAGCGATGATAAACCGCGCGTGATTGCTTTGCAGCCCATTAGCCAGAAAGAAGACGCGACGCGTCTGTGTATTGAAACGTGTATTGCACGTAACTGGCGGCTGTCTATGCAAACGCATAAATATTTAAATATCGCCTGATGCATTACTAATCTTACAGACGGCCTGCCGATGCCGTCTGTGACTCATCCATTACCTTGCATTGTTTATTTTCTCTATGTGAATTTCGATGAGTGTATAAAAGCGCTGATAAATTTTTCCATAGCGATGCACGGATCACGCTATTTTGGTAAATTTAAAGAAAAAATCATTCTATAAACTTTTTTGCATCAAAATCAGCAAATTAGCTGTTCTTTAATAATTTAAATTGCTGCGATTATGTTGGTAGAATGTGGTGCTGATAAAAAGTAGTTTATAAACAATGATATACGTTTAGTGTGTTCCCCGCGCCAGCGGGGATAAACCGATGATTCTTTAGCCATTAATCACTGAGAAGGTGTGTTCCCCGCGCCAGCGGGGATAAACCGATGTGTCCGCAATTGAGCGTTTCTCGGCTGATGTGTTCCCCGCGCCAGCGGGGATAAACCTACATCATTCAGCCCCTTGCACAACGCAATGGCGTGTTCCCCGCGCCAGCGGGGATAAACCAACCATTTAACTCACTGGATTTCGTGTACAGCCGTGTTCCCCGCGCCAGCGGGGATAAACCGATAACCAATTTGTTGGATATCGTAAGGATGAGGTGTTCCCCGCGCCAGCGGGGATAAACCGTGCAGGGTTTGGGGGTACGATGGTGCAGAGGCGTGTTCCCCGCGCCAGCGGGGATAAACCGAAAACCAAAAGGATTAACTTGCGTTTAATTCAGTGTTCCCCGCGCCAGCGGGGATAAACCGTGTGGCGTTACGTTCGTCATTTGTAGTCACTGGTGTTCCCCGCGCCAGCGGGGATAAACCGCATCGTGACGTTTGAATTTGTTAATGACAAAAGTGTTCCCCGCGCCAGCGGGGATAAACCGTGACGGCAGTCAGGGCTAAACCAGGCCAGACCGTGTTCCCCGCGCCAGCGGGGATAAACCGATCGCTATATTTAGCCCGCAGCTCACTAATAAGTGTTCCCCGCGCCAGCGGGGATAAACCGGCCTGGCTGGACAGCGAACTAAACACAGAAGAGTGTTCCCCGCGCCAGCGGGGATAAACCGAATGGAAAATCTGCAATAGCGGCGGCCGTTGGGTGTTCCCCGCGCCAGCGGGGATAAACCGCGCTGGCTAGGAAAATCCGTATTGCTCACCGGGTGTTCCCCGCGCCAGCGGGGATAAACCGCGCCTGTCTATGAATGGCAAGGAAACGCAGCGGTGTTCCCCGCGCCAGCGGGGATAAACCGTGTTTGAGGTCGATCAGGCCCAGCTTCAGATCGTGTTCCCCGCGCCAGCGGGGATAAACCGCCACGGCAATGGCACCGGCCACTAACACCCCAGTGTTCCCCGCGCCAGCGGGGATAAACCGATCTGCAACCAGGCGGCACGCGCTTAATTTTCGTGTTCCCCGCGCCAGCGGGGATAAACCGCGGCTTTTTTTGTGCCCGCGATTTGTCGTGGGGTGTTCCCCGCGCCAGCGGGGATAAACCGGGTAAGCAAAATGGGCTTGTGACCTGGAATGAGTGTTCCCCGCGCCAGCGGGGATAAACCGACGCTTTAATCGATTTCTGAACGCGGCGCAGGCGTGTTCCCCGCGCCAGCGGGGATAAACCGACGCGAAACCTGAACCATTCAGATTGGACAAAGTGTTCCCCGCGCCAGCGGGGATAAACCGAAAACTGCACCGCCGCTGCCACTGAGTTTGCTGTGTTCCCCGCGCCAGCGGGGATAAACCGGCGCAGAATTTACAGGTGTCACTGTTGTCCGGGTGTTCCCCGCGCCAGCGGGGATAAACCGGGCGTGGTGTATATCGGTCTTGATGCGTTGTCGTGTTCCCCGCGCCAGCGGGGATTAACCGGTCACGAGGTCTGACGCGGATGTGATGAGTTAGTGTTCCCCGCGCCAACAAGGATAGCCGTTGCATAATCATAATCTGTGTACCAGTAATGGCTGCTACAAACCTGTAAAGTAAAAAGGCCGCGTTTTCCCGGGGAGGCTTTTATACAGGAGAAGGCCATGGCGTTAAGGATCAGGGTATTGCTCGAAAATCATAAGGGAGCTGGAGCGGATAAATCGTTGAAGGCCCGGCCAGGATTAAGCCTGTTGGTCGAGGATGAGTCTACGTCTATCTTGTTCGATACCGGCCCTGATGGCAGTTTTATGCAAAACGCGTCGGCGATGGGGATCGACCTGTCCGATGTGTCTGCTGTGGTGCTTTCGCATGGTCATTACGATCATTGCGGCGGCGTGCCGTGGCTTCCTGACAACAGTCGAATCATCTGCCATCCCGATATTGCGCGCGAACGTTATGCGGCAATGACTTTTCTCGGTATTACCCGAAAAATAAAAAAATTGTCGTGTGAGGTGGACTATTCACGCTATCGAATGATGTACACGCGTGACCCCCTGCCGATTGGCGAAAACTTTATCTGGTCAGGGGAAATACCGGTGGTCGCGCCTGAAGCCTACGGCATTTTTGGCGGCCACGATGCGGAGCCGGACTCTATTTTGGATGAGGGCGTACTGATTTACCAATCGACAAAAGGATTAGTCATCATTACGGGATGCGGGCATCGGGGGATCGCAAATATTGTCCGGCACTGTCAGAATATTACTGGTATAAAGCGGATTTACGCGCTTGTCGGCGGATTTCATCTCCGCTGCGCATCACCGTTCACGCTGTGGCGAGTCAGGCGCTTTCTGCAAGAACAAAAACCTGAAAAACTATGCGGTTGTCACTGTACAGGGGCCTGGGGGCGGTTGTGGCTACCGGAAATAACCGCACCTGCAACCGGTGATGTGCTGCGTTTTTAACACCGCGCGCTGGACAATGTTTTCACTGATAAAACGTCGTGTGGATAGGCTGGAATCAATTTGCCATCCAGCCCACGCGTTAATAAACCTTATTCGCCGCGATAGACGCAGCCGGCTGTACAGGTCTCTTTCACCATCACGGCGCTCAGTAGCGGCACGACGGGCTTAACCTGATCCCAAATCCATTTTGCCAGCACTTCGCTGGTGGGATTGGACAGCCCTGGAATATCATTCAGATAGTAGTGATCAAGACGATCGTAAGTCGGTTTAAACGCCGCTTTGAGATCCGCGAAATCCATAATCCAACCGGTATGCGGATCGACTTCACCGGTAATTTCGAGACGCACCATAAACGAGTGTCCGTGCAGGCGGCCGCACTTATGCCCTTCAGGCACGTGAGGCAGGCGGTGAGCGGCTTCAAAGGTGAAATCTTTATACAACGTGGTGGACATGATGAACTCTCAGGCAATAAAAAAACCGCCGTAGGGTACCGGAAAGCGCATTTTTTATCATTAACTAAAACCATTCTCCGCCTTGTGACGGGCAATTAATTTAAGAATTTCCAGAAAATTTAATAATTATCAATCAATTATAAAATCGATTTTGGCGTTAATAACGATAACTAAAACAGGTTAGTTCATTTGGTTATTTGTTATTTCCAACCCTTCTTTAATTGTTATTCCTCTCACCGTTACCCTTATCCTTAGTTTGGGATTTATCGCTTATACACTTCATCCTTCAAGCCGCATCTGTGTTGACTGCGTTTACTCGCCCCAGTCACGTATTTATGTACGCTCCTGGGGCGCGATCAGCTTACAGTCTGGCTACAGCGAACTTGAATGATTTTGTGTATAGATCCGCTTTGCTTACTGGAACATAACGACGCATGACGACACCGGCTCCACTGACTGGGTTGCTTCCGCTTAATCCGGAGCAACTGGCGCGCCTTCAGGCCGCGACAACCGACCTTACTCCCGAACAGCTTGCCTGGGTCTCCGGCTATTTTTGGGGCGTACTGAACCCGCGCTCAGGCGCTGTTGCCGTCACGCCTGCTCCTGAGGGGAAGATGCCGGGGGTTACGCTTATCTCCGCTTCGCAAACCGGCAACGCGCGTCGTGTGGCGGAAGCGCTGCGTGATGATCTGCTGGCGGCCAACCTTAATGTGACACTGGTGAACGCCGGCGACTACAAATTCAAACAGATTGCCAGTGAAAAACTGCTGGTGATAGTGACGTCCACCCAGGGAGAAGGCGAGCCGCCGGAAGAGGCCGTCGCGCTGCATAAATACCTGTTCTCGAAAAAAGCGCCGAAACTGGAAAACACCGCTTTTGCCGTGTTTAGCCTCGGCGACACCTCTTATGAATTTTTCTGCCAGTCCGGAAAAGATTTCGACAGCAAACTGGCGGAACTGGGCGGTGAACGTCTGCTCGACCGTGTCGATGCTGACGTTGAATATCAGGCAGCTGCCAGCGAATGGCGCGCCCGCGTGGTTGATGTTCTGAAGTCCCGCGCACCTGTCGCGGCACCTTCGCAATCCGTCGCTACTGGCGCGGTAAACGACATCCACACCAGCCCCTATACCAAAGACGCGCCGCTGACCGCGACCCTCTCCGTGAATCAGAAAATCACCGGTCGCAACTCGGAAAAAGACGTTCGTCATATTGAGATTGATTTAGGCGACTCCGGTCTGCGTTACCAGCCGGGCGATGCGCTGGGCGTCTGGTATCAGAACGATCCGGCTCTGGTGAAGGAACTGGTTGAGTTGCTGTGGCTGAAAGGCGATGAGCCGGTGACGGTTGATGGTAAAACCCTGCCGCTCGCCGAAGCGCTGGAGTGGCACTTCGAGCTGACGGTGAATACCGCCAACATTGTTGAGAACTACGCGACCCTGACGCGCAGTGAGTCGCTGTTGCCATTAGTGGGCGACAAAGCGCAGCTCCAGCACTACGCCGCGACCACGCCCATTGTTGATATGGTGCGTTTCTCTCCGGCGCAGCTGGATGCTCAGGCGCTAATCGACCTGCTGCGCCCGCTGACGCCGCGTCTGTACTCTATCGCCTCTTCGCAGGCGGAAACTGAAAACGAAGTCCACGTCACCGTTGGCGTGGTTCGTTATGACATTGAAGGCCGCGCCCGCGCCGGTGGCGCCTCCAGCTTCCTCGCCGACCGCGTGGAAGAAGAGGGCGAAGTGCGCGTCTTTATTGAGCATAACGATAACTTCCGCCTGCCAGCGAACCCGGAAACGCCGGTCATTATGATTGGCCCTGGTACCGGCATCGCGCCGTTCCGCGCCTTTATGCAACAGCGTGCGGCGGAAGGGGCGGAAGGCAAGAACTGGCTGTTCTTCGGCAACCCGCACTTTACCGAAGATTTCCTCTATCAGGTGGAGTGGCAGCGCTACGTGAAAGAAGGCGTGCTGAGCCGGATCGATCTGGCCTGGTCACGCGATCAAAAAGAAAAAATTTACGTACAAGACAAGCTGCGTGAACAGGGCGCCGAGCTGTGGCGCTGGATCAATGATGGCGCGCATATTTATGTCTGCGGCGACGCCAGGCGCATGGCCGCAGATGTCGAAAAAGCATTGCTGGAAGTGATCGCTGAATTCGGCGGTATGGACCTCGAATCGGCAGATGAATATTTAAGTGAGCTGCGCGTGGAGCGCCGTTATCAGCGAGATGTCTACTAATGAGCGAAAAACATCCAGGCCCACTGGTGGTCGAAGGTAAACTGTCCGATGCCGAGCGCATGAAGCTGGAAAGCAACTACCTGCGCGGTACCATTGCGGAAGATCTGAACGACGGTCTCACCGGCGGTTTTAAAGGCGACAACTTCCTGCTAATACGCTTTCATGGCATGTATCAGCAGGATGACCGCGATATTCGCGCCGAGCGTGCGGCGCAGAAGCTGGAGCCGCGCCACGCCATGCTGCTGCGCTGCCGTCTGCCGGGCGGGGTGATTACTACGACGCAATGGCAGGCGATCGATAAATTCGCGGCGGATAACACGATTTATGGCAGTATCCGTCTGACCAACCGTCAGACCTTCCAGTTCCACGGCATTCTGAAGAAGAACGTTAAGCCGGTGCACCAGATGCTGCACTCGGTGGGGCTGGATGCGCTGGCAACCGCTAACGACATGAACCGTAACGTGCTGTGCACCTCCAACCCGTACGAATCGCAGTTGCACGCGGAAGCCTACGAGTGGGCGAAGAAGATCTCCGAACATCTGCTGCCGCGCACCCGTGCGTATGCGGAGATCTGGCTCGATCAGGAGAAGGTCGCGACCACTGACGAAGAACCGATCCTCGGCGCAACCTATCTGCCGCGTAAATTTAAAACCACGGTGGTGATCCCGCCGCAAAATGATATCGATCTGCACGCCAACGACATGAACTTTGTGGCGATTGCCGAGAACGGCAAGCTGGTCGGCTTTAACCTGCTGGTGGGCGGCGGTCTGTCTATTGAGCATGGTAATAAGAAAACGTATGCCCGTACCGCGAGCGAGTTTGGCTATCTACCGCTGGAGCATACGCTGGCGGTGGCGGAAGCGGTGGTGACAATCCAGCGTGACTGGGGGAACCGTACCGATCGTAAAAATGCGAAAACCAAATACACGCTTGAGCGCGTCGGTGTCGACACGTTCAAAGAAGAAGTGGAGCGTCGCGCGGGGATCAAATTCGAGCCGATCCGCCCGTATGAGTTTACCGGTCGCGGCGATCGCATCGGTTGGGTGAAAGGGATCGACAACAACTGGCACCTGACGCTGTTTATCGAAAACGGTCGTATCCTGGATTATCCGGGGCGCCCGCTGAAAACCGGCCTGCTGGAGATCGCGAAGATTCATCAGGGCGAGTTCCGTATTACCGCTAACCAGAACCTGATTATTGCCAGCGTGCCGGAAAGTCAGAAAGCGAAGATCGAGACGCTGGCGCGCGATCATGGGCTGATGAATGCGGTGAGCGCGCAGCGTGAAAACTCAATGGCCTGTGTATCGTTCCCGACCTGCCCGCTGGCAATGGCGGAAGCCGAGCGTTTCCTGCCGTCGTTCACGGACAAAGTGGAAGCGATTCTGGAAAAACACGGTATTCCTGATGAGCATATCGTGATGCGCGTGACCGGCTGCCCGAACGGCTGTGGTCGCGCGATGCTGGCGGAAATTGGCTTAGTAGGGAAAGCGCCTGGTCGTTATAACCTGCATCTTGGTGGCAACCGCATCGGGAGTCGTATCCCACGGATGTATAAAGAAAATATCGCCGAGCCGGATATTCTGGCCTCGCTGGATGAACTGATTGGGCGCTGGGCGAAAGAGCGTGAAGCGGGTGAAGGCTTCGGCGACTTTACGGTGCGTGCGGGCATCATTCGCCCGGTGCTCGATCCCGCGCGTGATTTCTGGGAATAACCTGAATTGCCGGATGGCGTCTGTGTAGGCCTGATAAGCACAGCGCCATCAGGCAAGGCAAACAGTGAGGAACTCATGTCCCAACTCGATCTCAACGCATTGAATGAACTGCCAAAAGTCGATCGCGTAATGGCTCTGGCGGAAACCAACGCCCAACTGGAAAAACTGAGCGCCGAAGAACGCGTGGCCTGGGCGCTGGAAAATCTGCCCGGCGAATACGTGCTCTCCTCAAGCTTTGGCATCCAGGCGGCGGTGAGCCTGCACTTGGTGAACCAGATTCGCCCGGATATCCCGGTGATCCTCACCGATACCGGCTATTTGTTCCCGGAAACCTACCAGTTTATTGATGAGCTAACGGACAAACTCAAACTCAACCTGAAAGTTTACCGCGCGGGCGAAAGTCCGGCCTGGCAGGAAGCGCGCTACGGCAAGCTGTGGGAGCAGGGCGTTGAGGGCATTGAGAAATACAATGAGATCAACAAAGTCGAGCCGATGAACCGGGCGCTCAAAGAGTTAAACGCGCAGACCTGGTTTGCGGGTCTGCGTCGCGAGCAGTCCGGTAGCCGCGCGCATTTACCCGTTCTCGCTATCCAGCGCGGCGTGTTTAAAGTGCTACCGATTATCGACTGGGATAATCGCACCGTTTACCAGTACCTGCAAAAGCATGGCCTGAAATACCATCCGCTGTGGGATCAGGGCTATCTGTCGGTGGGCGATACGCACACCACCCGCAAGTGGGAGCCGGGCATGGCGGAAGAAGAGACACGCTTCTTCGGGCTGAAGCGCGAGTGCGGGCTGCATGAAGGGTGATTGTCCTTACGCGGTATGATTATACTTGCTGTTATGAAAAATCCGGCAGGCAGCCGGATTTTAAATTGGTTATATACCCAAAATAATTCGAGTTGGTTAAAGGCGGCAAGGGAGTGAGTCCCCAGGAGCATAGATAACTATGTGACTGGGGTGAACGAGCGTAGCCAACACATAAGCAACTTGAAGTATGAAGGGTATATTACTGACTATCTTTATGTCAGTAATATATTACGACTGCACCCATCTTTACCAATGTGCAAAGAACGTTCATGGGTTAGATATAGTTTTTCAAGAATTACATCAATAAACATTTTTTTTGCATGATAGTCGTTATAATCCTGATTAAGTTTTTTTAAAAAACCAGAATTTGTTGGTTTAAACTCTGAAAACGGTGAATAGCTATGTAGTAAATAGGAGATGCACGGATGCATCATGCTAAAAGCGACTTCACCTTGTACCTCCTGATAACCTATTTTGCAAAACTGAGTCGTAGGCTCAAAGTTACCGGCATTAATACAGGCCAGCATTGATTTTTCATCTGCAGTAAGTGAGTCCTGCCATTCGACAAGCGGGTGGTCTGGAGCCTCTGCGGGACGCATCATCTCATAAACCGCCGTTTTGATTTGTGCATTTCCCGTCACTTCTTTTCGTAGAGTTGAAATCGACTCCTGAAGTAATTCCGGGTGCCAGGTCATCTTCGCACCAATCACCTCACATATTTGTAAAAATAATTGTCTCTCCTCTCTACTCATAGATTCTATCACTGCATCATCTGATATATTAAGGATGTCCTTAATATTGCTTTGGCTGATCACCGTGTCGCCGACCATAAGTAAAAATTGTGTCTGAGAAGCGTCCATCTTGATAGTAAACAGATCTTGATGAGCCGGGCAGGCCAGATGTTGTAGCCGTTTAAAGGCGTAAATTTTATTTATATCCTCTACGTTAACTTCCATCTCTCCAGGTTCACCACGGCCCTGCCCGTGAATGATGGAGTGTAACACTTCCAGCGCATGGTCCTTTTTTTCCGCTCTAAAATGATCCTGGACTTTATCCCAGCCCCCCATATGGATTGCTTTTTCTTTATCTGCGCTTAACAGATGAGCAAGCCGACTTTCATTAAGCGTATAATTTTGATGATTACCGAAGCTTAAAGTGACTGGCATAATATTTTCCTTCAAATTTATATTATTCAATATCCGGAGTAAAATATATCGTTCAATTCTCTCTTTTTTATTAAACAGATAAAGTTTACTACAGGAGAGAATTTGAACGACATTATTAATACAGCACATTTATGGTTGGTAATCCTTTGTGGTGACGATAATTCAGACAAAAGGTAGATGATTCGCCGAAAATGGTCGTTTTTTTTAAATTTTGGTTTGTCATGAATGGTGTTGATGCTGAGAGATAAAGTATGATGAAATGAAGTAGTTAAATTTAATTAATTAAAGGTATTCATGGAAATGGATGTAGATAGAGAAGCTACAAAGATTTTAGTGAATCTAATGTAATAACTTCTCTATACAACGGAGTTAGAATAATACCTGTTATCCAACCAATCCAAAACGTTTACTGTAATAGCTAGCTTCTCCGGCATCAGATACCAGCACAATCTGTCCGGAAGGGCGATGGTGGCGTTTTCTGAAACAGGCTAATGTTTCCTCATCTGGACATTGGAATGTACCAGAATTTTTTTGCCACCATGATTTTCGGACGGATAAGCGACTTTTTTCCCAGCAGAAATCTATTTCATCAACTAAAGGGCGTAGCTGTCCATCAATGTCTTTTCTGGCGAGATAAACATCAACACTCTCTTCACCCAGACGGGTAGAAAATTCTCTATCTTTATCCCATAAAAAGTCGCTGGCTTCTCGATCGTAACCGAGATCGTAACGTAATAAATTTTGCGCAGCCACTGAACGTTGGCTAAGGACTTTGCCAAAGGCAACGTCAGAGATCGTCTGCAAGCCTGCTGGCGCAGCAATTTTCTGCTCGTATACGCCGTCAACGAGTGCTCTGGCATTATCCGGCATACGGATCTCACCATGTTGACGCAGCAGCGCCTGTGTACGCCACAGGCAGGCATGATCGGCGTAAACAAAGCCGGTACCTTTTAGCTCTTGCCCCAACCAGCCCTCTTCTGCCTGCTCCTGCCAGTGAGGGGCCAGAATATGCAATACTGGTGGCTGGCGTTCATCCGGAAGCGTAGATTTTCGTTGCCCATGGGCATCGCGGATATGGCGTTGCAGGCGACCGGCGCGCTGGATCAATAAATCAATCGGCGCCAGATCGGTGATCATCCAGTCAAAGTCCAGATCGAGACTTTGTTCAACGACTTGTGTGGCGATTAATACCTTACCACGTCGTTCAGAAACGGGGGCATTGTTACCAAACCAGTTTAACGTTTTATTTTCAATAGCAATACGATCGATAAAAGCAAAACGGCTGTGGAAAAGCAAAAGATCCTGCTGTGGAACGATTCCCTCGTGTAGCAACTGCTGGTAAGTATCCAGCGCATCATCAACCGTGTTGCGGATCCAACAAATGCACTGTCCGGTTGCCACAACGCGATAAATAATGTCCAGTGCTTCCTGGCGCTGCTGTATCCAATTAACGGCTACAGTCCTTTGGACTTCGGGACGTGTGGCCAGTGGTTGCTCTAACAGACCGGAGGAAGTGAGGTGGCTTAACCATGGATAACCCGCGTTATCGCTACCACCAGCGCTCATAAATCCCGCGCCATCGCTAAACGCATTAAGTAATTTTTCCCGTAAAGCGGCGGGAAGAGTGGCGCTCAGAATAATAGCGCTACCGCCCTGGGCGGCATGGAAGCGCAATAAACCTTCCAGCAATTTAACCATATAACCATCATAGGCGTGCACTTCATCCAGCAGCAGGATTTTGTCGCGCATCCCTAGCAATCGGAGTGATTGATGGCGAAAAGGCATCACCGCCATTAAGAGTTGATCCAGAGTACCTACGCCGACTTCCGCCAGCAGCGCTTTTTTGCGTGAATCTGCAAACCAGGTATGGCACTCAGTAGTCGCGTTGCCATCATCACGGGCATAATCTTCAGCTATATTTTCTGTTGGCTGCCAGATGGATTGTCGGAAAGAGTCCGACATTTCTCGCCCACCGTGTGCCAGGATGAGCGATGGCCTGGACTCATCGGTAAATAGCGCATGATAAGCCGATGCCAGGCGCTGATACATGGCGTTTGCGGTGGCCATTGTCGGCAACCCAACGTAGAGACCGTGGCCTTTATTGGCTGACATTAAGCGGTGAGTCAGAATCAGCGCGGCCTCTGTTTTGCCTGCTCCGGTAACGTCTTCCAGGACAACCAGTTGTGCACCGGGTGCTGAAATATCCAGTTCGCTTGCTCGTTGTTGAAGAGGGGTGAGTGTCTGAATGAACGGAAATAATGCCCGGTGATCTTGATAATGGCTGTGCTGAGATAACGGCGGCATTCGGAGGATGGCCTGTTGGGCTTTTTCACAAGCGAGAGGCCAATAATCTTTCAATGGCATGGCGCTGCTGAGCAGTGGAAACTGGCTTTCATCCGAGCCCATCCAGTCGGCAAGGGTGACAAGCCCAGCGAAAAACCAACTGTGCTGTTTTAAACATTTTCTCCCTGCTTTGGTTTTCCACTCCTGAGGTAGAGTGAAAGGAAATAATTCACTTAATGCTTCCAGATAATGCGTTGCTGCGACAATGTCTTCATCGGTGAATGCCAGCGAGCTTCTGTTTTTCATGGTGTCCGGCGGGATGCCATGGTGCCCGGTGCTAATAAGCATCCAGCTATTTAAAGCGCTTTCAAACCTGTTGCGGTTTTCTGGTTCAATGCCTGCGATAATTTCATTACTTCCTGAACTCCACGCTTCAAATAATTTACCCCATAAATAGAAGCCTAAGGAATCATGTCTCTCAAATGCGGAAACACCGCTAACGGGAGAGACTAAGGGAGAGTCTGGGAATTCGGCGTATTTTTGAAATCCTCTGGCGAATTTTCCGATATCGTGGCTGGCAAGAAACCAGATTATCCAGTTTTCTGCATTTGTACCGATTATTCCACATTTTTCTAAGATACTTCTAGAGTCAAAAATATTATTTTTAATTATGTAATAACCACAGGCAGCAACATCAAGGCAATGGTATGCCAGTAAATGATAAGGGGGGGTTATATCTTTGTTTGATTTATTGGTTTTCCCCCAATACCGGAGGTAGTTCAGATATTCCATCTGCGTCATCTTTTTCCTGTTGGGAGGAGGGTACAATGACGTCAATTTTAATGTGAGATAAGAAAAGTTGGCTAGGTGTTTTTGGGTTCAGCCAAGGTTATCCCCGCTGACGCGGGGAACGTCGTTTGAGGCTACCAAGTAGCCGGTTCATCCCTGCGCTCGCCTCGCGGGGAACTTACAGGAAAAGGATAGCACAAATTATAAATGCAATTGGTCTGAGTTTTGGGTGTCATATGAGGTACCATGTAGCCTTATGTTTGAGGTACCATGTAGCCTTAAAATTTTCTTTGATCATTTGAGATCATGTTGCTACCATCACTTCAACAGAAAGGCCCCAGTGTTGAGGTGGTTTCTGGATATAGAACGTCCAACACCGGGGCAGCTTCGACAACTGCATCTTACTATGGAATGGGCGTTCAGATCATCAGTGCCTGAAAAGGAAGCGATAAATGATGGTTTCTTTGACGTTCAGTCATGAGGAAATGATGTTGATGTTTGCATTTCTCTTGGCCGGTTTGAGGCGTTTGTAATGCACTGGCCCTTTGGGGCCAGTTATTCTGGAGAAACTGGATGAATTTAATTACGGAAAAATGGCTTCCCGTCATATTCTCAAGCGGCGAAAAAACGAGAATATCATTACGCGATCTTCTGGATAACCGCATTCAGGATCTTGCATACCCCCGGCCCGATTTCCAGGGGGCAGCATGGCAAATGCTGATTGGTATTTTACAATGTACCATCGCGCCGGAAGATAAAGAAGAATGGGCGGATATCTGGCATGACGGTATCGAATTCGAACAATGGGAGAAGGCGTTAAATACGATTTCTCTGGCTCTACAGTTCGGCGAGCAAAAACCTTCCTTCCTGCAAAGTTTTGATCCTCTCGATAGTGAATATGGTTCTATTGCCGGGCTGCTGGTGGATGCGCCGGGCGGTAATACGCTCAAGCTCAATAAAGATCATTTTGTAAAACGTGGCAATGTGGAGCAAATTTGCCCCCACTGCGCGGCGATAGCGCTATTTGCGATTCAAACCAATTCACCTGCCGGCGGGGCGGGTTACCGGGTAGGGATGCGCGGCGGTGGTCCGCTGACTACGCTGGTGGTACCGCAGGAAGAAGATAAATATCCACTATGGAAAAAACTTTGGCTTAACGTTTTGCCGCAGGAAGAGCCGCCGAATGTTACACAGCATCCACTCATTTTTCCCTGGCTTGCGCCGACGAAAACCAGCGAAAAAGCGGGAAATGTGGTCACGCCGGATAACTCGCACCCATTGCAAGCCTACTGGGGGATGCCGCGACGCATAGAACTGGATTTCACTCACACTGTGGCAGGTATCTGCGATTTGTGCGGGGAGCATCACGAATCACTGCTACTGCAAATGCGTAGTAAAAATTATGGCGTTCAGTACGACAGTTGGCTACATCCCTTCTCCCCATATCGGCAGGCATTGAAAGATCCATCCGCACCCTGGCTGGCGTTTAAAGGGCAGCCGGGCGGGTTAAGTTATAAAGACTGGCTGGGGCTGATGCTTAATCGCGAGGATAAGTTCAACAAAATGCAGCCTGCGAAGGTCGTTCGTGCCGCCGGACAGCGGAACAATATGAGCCTGTGGTGTTTTGCATTTGATATGGATAACGCCAAGGCTCGCTGTTGGTATCAGCACCGAATTCCGCTCATTAGCGTTTCCCATGAAGAGCAATTTCTCGCTGCACTTAACACCGTGCTGGTGCTGGCATCAGAAGCGCTGTCACTGCTGAGAAATGCGCTAAAAAGCGCCAAATTCGATTGTCCGAAAGAAGCCAAAATGGATTTCAGTATGGTGGATATCGCCTTCTGGCAGGAAACCGAACCCGCTTTTCGGGAGTTGCAAGAGGCGCTGGCTGTCGATCCGCTTCGGCAGGATACGCAGACTCGTCACGCAGTAAGTCAGTGGGAGGCGGAATTAGCACACTATCTATTTCACGTTTTTGACCGTGATGCCCTGACCAACCCCGACTGCCCGGACGATATCCTGCAGCGCCAGCTGACGGCCCGACAGGATTTAGCCAGCAGTTATCGTAAACATAAAGCGCGCAAGGATGTGTTGGCGCTGGTCGAATAACAGAAGGAAGCCAAATATGCTGAACAGCAATACCGCAGCGTTATGCAGAATTCTCCACCCCGATGCGCAGAAGGCGCTACTTGACTGGTTTGCTACGTTGTCTGAGCGTTATGAGCGCAAGGATGGTAAACGAGTCAACGGTCGCGTCTGGCGGGCTGAGTTGAAAAGAATGGCGCCGCCATATGGCGTAATGATATGTGAAGGGTATGACGCCCTCCGCCAGACGCTGCTTAAACATATGCGACTGCAACCTCTTGATGAGATGGCTCTGGCGCTGTTTGTCAGCGTCGCTGTGCATATTAAGAGTCATAAGGAGAATATTAGTTTCGCTGCGCAGTTAGGGGAAAAGCTTAACGGTTCTACGCCGTGCGTTTCTGTTCTGCGTTTTGAACGTTTGCAAAAAGCGTCCGACCCGGAAACATTTTGCCAGTTGTTGATTCAGGCAGTGAAGATTCGCGGTACGGAGGGGGTGAATGTTCTTTCACTTGCCGATGGCATTTTCCTGTGGATGGAAGAGTGGCAACGACGCGAAAACCATCAGCCGGAATTCCGTACCCCCTTTGAACGAAATCGCATCCGTTGGGCGAACGAATATCTTTCCACGTCGCGTGGCAAATAATCATTTTTAGAAGGATTTGATAATGACAACTTTTATTCAACTGCATTTATTGACTGCTTATGCGCCCGCTAACCTGAACCGTGATGACTCTGGGCGACCGAAAACAGCGTATATGGGCGGCGTAGAGCGTCTGCGCGTATCATCGCAAAGCCTGAAACGCGCCTGGCGCGTATCGGAAACCTTTGAAGGCGCGATGGATGGATTTATGGGTAAGCGTACTCGTCGAATTGGCGTGGATTATGTTTATCGTCCGATGATTGCCGCTGGCGTTACCGGGAAAATAGCGAAAAGCGCAGCGGAGAAAATTGCTGCGCAATTTGGCAAGTTAAAGAGTGATAAAAATGCGCCCGAAGAAAAAAATCTCGAAATTGAGCAGATCGTTCACGTCAGTAACCATGAAATTAGTTTGATTAAGCAACTGGTTGATACGCTAATTGCCGACAAACGCGAACCTAACGATGAAGAAGTGGAGTTGTTGCGCAAAGAGCAGCGTAGCGTAGATATGGCGCTGTTTGGCCGTATGCTGGCGTCATCGCCTGAGTTCAACGTCGAGGCTGCTTGTCAGGTATCCCATGCGTTGGGCGTAAGTGCCGTGACCGTTGAGTCTGATTTTTTCACCGCCGTTGACGATCTGAATAATAAAGAGGAAGACGCAGGTTCCGGGCATATGGGCGAGCAGGGTTTTGCCTCGGCGCTTTTCTATACCTATGTCTGTATCAGCCGCGATCTGCTGGTGGAAAACCTGGGTGGTAACGAAGAACTGGCGAAGCGTACTATCGCGGCACTCACTGAAACAGCGTTAACCGTCTCGCCAACCGGTAAACAAAACAGCTTCGCTTCTCGTGCCTATGCCACCTATGCGTTGGCCGAAGTCGGGCAAAAACAACCGCGTTCTCTGGCGGCGGCATTTTTCCAGCCAGTGCGCGATACCGATCAAATTCCTGCGGCAATAACCCGTTTAAAACAGCAGCGCGCCAGCTTCGATAGCGTATACGGAAACTGTGCAGACGATTATCGCGAGTTGAACGTTCAGGAAGGTACGGGATCTCTGGCGGAATTACTGGCCTTTGTTAGCCAGTAAGGATGAATAATGAAGGAATATCTGGTTTTTCAGCTTTATGCGCCGCTGGCGTCGTGGGGGGAAGAAGCGTCTGGCGAGATTCGCCACTCAGCTACGGTTCCCACGCGCTCTGCGCTATTGGGTCTGCTTGCCGCAGCGTTAGGAATTCGTCGCGACGAAGAAGCGCGGCTGAATAACTTTAACCGGCACTATCATCTGGCGGTGCACGCGTTGGCTTCACAAGATCGTTGGCTGCGAGATTATCACACGGTTAGCGCGCCGCGAGAAAACAAAAAGTATCGTTATTACACGCGCCGGGATGAACTGACTCTCGCGCCGGATGAAGTGGGGACGCTTATCTCGCAGCGAGAATATCGCTGCGACGGCTACTGGCATGTGGCAATAAGCGCCACGCCTGATGCACCACATTCGCTTAGCGAATTGCGAGAGGCGCTGCTGACACCGCATTTTCCGCTCTATCTGGGGAGAAAATCCTGCCCGCTGGCGTTACCGTTAGCGGCGCGTTTAATGACCGGCACCTTAAAAGAGGTATTCACCCATGCTGTGGAGGAGATTTCCGCAGCAGAATTAAGTGGATTTACCCTGCGTGAGGGCATTTGTTATTGGGATGATCCTGATGAGGAGAGTCTGGTCTGGCAACAAAAGCAGCATAGCAATAACCAGCCAGTTAGCCGCCAACGCTGGCAGTTTGGCGGCTACACCCGCTTCAATGGGCCGTTGCAGGAGAGAACATAATGTATCTTTCTCGTATTCAACTCCGGTTTAATAATTTGCGACCGGAGATGTTGGCAAAGTGGAATTCAGCCAGGCCTTATGCCAGCCACCAGTGGTTATGGCAGCTCTTTCCGGAACAGGAATTGCGTCAGTTTCTGTTTCGCGAAGAGGCGCATGGCGGCTTTTTTATGCTCTCGGCAATACCGCCGTTATTGCAGCACTCCCTGTTTCTTATTGAAACCAAACCATTTAATCCGCAACTGACAAATGGTCTTGAGCTTGATTTTCAACTACGAGCTAACCCGGTGATAACCCGTAACGGTAAGCGCAGTGACGTGATGATGAACGCGAAACATCAGGCGAAGGCGAATGGTGTGGAGAAAGAGCGGTGGTGGGAGCTTCAACAGCAGGCCGCGCAGGCGTGGCTGGAACAACAAGGGCAGCAGCATGGTTTCCGGTTGATTGCACCGGAACCTGATGATTTCGCTATGTGGGCTGGTGACGAGTACAGTGAATTGCAGGCGCATTGTGGATGCGTGCAAGCGTATCAGCAGCATCGTTTTGTCCGTAAAGACCAGGAAACCCCAATCACTTTCAGTAGCGTTGATTTTAGCGGTGCGCTCTGTATCACCGATGCAGCACTGTTTAAACAGGCTTTATTTTCCGGATTAGGTAAAAGTAAAGCGCTGGGCTGCGGAATGCTGATGGTAAAAAGGAAACGCTGATGAGCTGGCTGCCGCTGAATCCCATCCCGTTGAAAGACCGTGTTTCGATGATATTTCTCCAGTACGGACAAATAGATGTGATCGACGGTGCGTTTGTGCTTATCGATAAAACGGGTGTACGTACCCATATTCCTGTTGGATCGGTGGCCTGCATCATGCTGGAACCGGGGACGCGGGTTTCCCATGCCGCCGTGCGACTTGCGGCAACGGTGGGTACGTTACTGGTGTGGGTGGGGGAAGCGGGCGTACGCGTTTACGCTTCGGGGCAGCCTGGTGGTGCCCGTTCCGACAAATTGCTTTATCAGGCGAAACTTGCACTGGATGAAGATTTGCGGCTGAAGGTCGTGCGTAAAATGTTTGAATTACGTTTTGGCGAACCCGCGCCGAGCCGTCGTTCTGTAGATCAATTGCGTGGTATTGAGGGGAGCCGTGTGCGGGCAACCTATGCACTACTTGCTAAGCAGTATGGCGTGAAATGGCAGGGACGTCGCTACGATCCGAAAGACTGGGAGAAAGGCGATGTCATTAATCAGTGTATCAGCTCGGCAACCTCCTGCCTCTATGGCGTAACGGAGGCGGCAATACTGGCTGCCGGATATGCGCCCGCGATTGGATTTGTGCACACCGGCAAGCCGCTTTCTTTTGTCTATGATATTGCCGATATCATTAAATTTGAGACCGTTGTACCGAAAGCATTTGAAATTGCGCGACGTAATCCTGCCGAGCCTGATCGTGATGTCCGTATTGCCTGCCGGGATATCTTCCGCAGTGGAAAAACATTGGCGAAATTGATTCCTCTTATTGAAGATGTTCTCGCGGCAGGGGAAATTCAACCGCCGTTACCTCCTGAAGATTCACAACCCATAGCGATCCCTCTTCCTGTTGCGTTGGGAGATTCCGGTCATCGGAGTACCTAACGATGAGTATGCTGGTTGTCGTTACCGAAAATGTTCCTCCTCGTCTGCGGGGGAGGCTGGCCGTCTGGTTACTGGAAATTCGAGCTGGTGTGTATGTTGGTGATGTTTCCGCAAAGATCCGCGAGATGATATGGCAACAGGTTTCCGTTCTGGCAGATGAGGGAAATGTTGTTATGGCGTGGGCGACAAATACAGAATCAGGTTTTGAGTTTCAGACTTTTGGTGTAAATCGACGTATTCCGGTAGATCTTGATGGACTGCGATTGGTGTCGTTTCTACCTGTTGAAAATCAATAAGTTAGAGATCTTTAAAAATTAGGAAAAGTTGGTGGTTTTTTTGTGTGCTAAAAAAGTATTTAAATTCAATTGGGTAGATTTAGAGTGTTCCCCGCGCCAGCGGGGATAAACCGCGTGCAGGGGGTTAAATAAAGAACACGCTGACGTGTTCCCCGCGCCAGCGGGGATAAACCGATGAGCTTATCCGCGTGATCGGATTCATCAGCGTGTTCCCCGCGCCAGCGGGGATAAACCGCATCTGGCCTGTAGTTCGGGCCGTGTAAGATGGTGTTCCCCGCGCCAGCGGGGATAAACCGCGATCGGTAATTCTATGGCCGTGCCGGTGATGGTGTTCCCCGCGCCAGCGGGGATAAACCGGGCGCGTTTTGTCGTCTTTTGCCGCCATTGCAGTGTTCCCCGCGCCAGCGGGGATAAACCGGCGATCCTGGGGAAAGAATAGCCCCAGGTGCTGTGTTCCCCGCGCCAGCGGGGATAAACCGGGATCGGCATGGTTATTCATTTTCACGGCTTGGTGTTCCCCGCGCCAGCGGGGATAAACCGCACTGCTAACACCGCTATTGCTGTGATAAATAGTGTTCCCCGCGCCAGCGGGGATAAACCGATGCCCGGGAGGAATACTACTGCGAGCCGAAGGTGTTCCCCGCGCCAGCGGGGATAAACCGACCAGTTTAGTCGCGGGTGCAGCAACTCATTTGTGTTCCCCGCGCCAGCGGGGATAAACCGACTGCGTGACGCCGCCATCAGAAATGTTAATAGTGTTCCCCGCGCCAGCGGGGATAAACCGGCCATTGAAATCATTAACAGCGATAAAATTTGGTGTTCCCCGCGCCAGCGGGGATAAACCGGCGGGTAAAAATGCAGACTGATATCAAACGCAGTGTTCCCCGCGCCAGCGGGGATAAACCGCGGATCATATAGGTGAGAATTTCTTCTTTTTTGTGTTCCCCGCGCCAGCGGGGATAAACCTCAATCCTCGCCCCATTCATCGCAGTACGCATCGTGTTCCCCGCGCCAGCGGGGATAAACCGAGAAAATCGACAACATGACGGACGCCGACTACGTGTTCCCCGCGCCAGCGGGGATAAACCGCCCCGGAAGTGGCCGGGGAAACAAGGCAAGTCGTGTTCCCCGCGCCAGCGGGGATAAACCGTACCAGGATACCCTGAAACGCTACCGTGTCCCGTGTTCCCCGCGCCAGCGGGGATAAACCGCAAACATGACAGTAAAACGCCGGATTGATGTTGTGTTCCCCGCGCCAGCGGGGATAAACCGTATGGAAATCAAGGCGCTGGCAGACGGGGAGTGTGTTCCCCGCGCCAGCGGGGATAAACCGGACCAGATTAAAAAAACGGGCTGGACATGGGGGTGTTCCCCGCGCCAGCGGGGATAAACCGTCTGGCAGTTGCGACAATAACTATGTGTATTAGTGTTCCCCGCGCCAGCGGGGATAAACCGCTGGCATAGTCTTTTGCAATAGCGATAGCAGTGTGTTCCCCGCGCCAGCGGGGATAAACCGCAGCTGCGGTCCGGCGTTATCGTCAGACCAGCGTGTTCCCCGCGCCAGCGGGGATAAACCGAAGACAACTCCTGTCTTTCCATCACTCGAAGCGTGTTCCCCGCGTCAGCGGGGATAAACACGTTTCACCAGCATATCAGGACGTTTTTTCCGCCTTCGCCAGCTCTTTTACCAACGGCAGCATTATCCGCACTACATCGCGGCTACGGCGCTCAATTCGCCCAGGCAGCGCCTTGTCAATATGCTGTTGATTATCAAGCCGTACGTCGTGCCAGCTATTGCCGTTCGGGAAGGATGCATTTTTCACGCGTTGCTGGTATCCGTCTTTTTTACCCAGATTCCAGTTCGTCGCCTCAACAGAAAGCACCGATATTCCCGCTTTATCGAAAACCTCCGCATCATTACAGCAACCCGTTCCTTTGGGGTAGGATGGATTGCGTCCCGGATTGGTGTTGGCGGCGATACCATAACGGCGCGCAATCGCTAATGCCCGATCGCGGGTCAGTGTACGCACCGCTTCAGGCGTATTTTTCCCGCTATTAAAATAGAGCTTGTCGCCAACAATCAGGTTATCGAGATTAATCACCAGCAGCGTATTTTTCTTCTCAGCGTCACTCATTCGTTTGAGTAAATTTTCCGCGCCTAGCTTTCCCTCTTCTTCCCCGCTGGTGGCGATAAAACGAATCCCGTAATGGGTCGGTATATCTTTCAGACGCGCCGCCAGTTCCAGCATAACGCCTAATCCCGCGGCATTATCATCCATTCCCTGTAACGTTAAACCGCCCAGATTGGCATCGACATCAGCGTCGCTCTGCGGAGCGTACGTATCCAGATGCGCCATAATGATGATCTGTTGCGGCACGCGCCCTTCATGGGCGGCGATGACCGTACTGCCCGTCACGTTATGCCAGTTTTTGCGATTATCCTTCGTGGTATAAATAAATCGGCTATTAAACGTTCGAATATCGCTTTGGTATCCCATCTGGGTAAATTGTTGGCGTAAATAATCGGCAGACAACATCTCGGCGGGGGAGCCAGTCATTCTCCCGGGAAAAAAGGTGGCGATATGTCGTGCCTGAGTATTCGCTATTTCACCAGGCCCTGGTGATGCTGCTTGTGCAGGAAGGATAAAGCCTACGCCGAGCGCCAGAATGACGGCAAAGCGGCGCGTTGCGGAAAACATAATGAGTCCTTAAATACAGAACAAAATTTTACGGGGCTAGTATGAAACCGCGATCGTGTTAATACAATTTCATTTGCTCCTAAATGCTGGCAATCCGGTACGTTAAGCATTTTTTGATATTGGTTTTTGGGCCGCGTTATTCCTTTGAGGAACTACTCATTCCAATTCGTCATTTCATTCACTCTCCTGCGCTCCCTATAGTCGTGTAATCGAAATGTTTAGCAAAAAACGGTATTGCAAAGGAACGGTTATGGATCAAAAACGACTCACCCACCTGCGGCAACTGGAGGCGGAAAGTATCCACATTATCCGTGAAGTGGCAGCGGAATTCGCTAATCCGGTCATGCTGTACTCCATTGGTAAAGACTCCAGCGTCATGCTGCATCTGGCGCGTAAGGCGTTTTATCCGGGTACGTTACCGTTCCCGCTATTGCACGTTGATACCGGTTGGAAATTCCGTGAGATGTACGCCTTTCGCGATCGTACCGCCAACGCATACGGCTGCGAATTGCTGGTACATAAAAATCCGGAAGGCGTGGCGATGGGCATCAATCCGTTCGTTCACGGTAGCGCTAAACACACCGACATTATGAAAACCGAAGGGTTAAAGCAGGCGCTGAATAAGTACGGTTTTGATGCCGCGTTCGGCGGCGCACGGCGCGATGAGGAAAAATCCCGTGCGAAAGAACGTATTTACTCCTTTCGTGACCGTTTCCATCGCTGGGACCCGAAAAATCAGCGTCCAGAGTTGTGGCGTAACTATAACGGTCAGATTAATAAAGGCGAAAGTATACGCGTCTTCCCGCTCTCCAACTGGACAGAGCAGGATATCTGGCAATACATCTGGCTGGAAAACATCGACATCGTGCCGCTGTATTTGGCTGCTGAACGCCCGGTTCTGGAACGTGACGGCATGTTGATGATGGTGGATGACGATCGTATCGATCTCCAGCCTGGCGAAGTCATCAAAAAAAGGATGGTGCGCTTCCGTACACTTGGCTGTTGGCCGCTCACCGGGGCGGTGGAATCCCACGCGCAAACGCTGCCGGAAATTATCGAAGAGATGCTGGTTTCTACCACCAGCGAGCGCCAGGGGAGGATGATTGACCGCGATCAGGCGGGGTCGATGGAGCTTAAAAAACGTCAGGGGTATTTCTAAGGAGCCGCCATGAACACCATACTTGCACAACAAATCGCCAATGAAGGCGGCGTCGAAGCCTGGATGATGGCCCAACAACACAAAAGCCTGCTGCGTTTTTTAACCTGTGGCAGCGTTGATGACGGTAAAAGTACGTTGATAGGTCGTTTGCTGCACGATACCCTGCAAATTTATGAAGATCAGCTCTCTTCTCTGCATAATGACAGTAAACGTCATGGCACGCAGGGAGAAAAACTCGATCTGGCGCTGCTGGTAGATGGGCTACAGGCCGAGCGTGAGCAGGGCATTACTATTGACGTCGCGTACCGCTATTTCTCCACGGAAAAACGAAAATTTATTATCGCCGACACGCCGGGCCATGAACAATATACTCGTAATATGGCGACCGGGGCGTCCACCTGCGATCTGGCGATCCTACTGATCGACGCGCGTAAAGGCGTGCTGGATCAGACGCGTCGCCATAGCTTTATCTCCACTCTGTTGGGGATCAAACACCTGGTGGTGGCAATCAACAAAATGGATCTCGTTGACTACCGCGAAGAGACCTTCGCCCGTATTCGTGAAGATTATCTGACCTTTGCTGAACAGTTGCCGGGCGATCTGGATATTCGCTTTGTCCCGCTTTCGGCGCTGGAAGGGGATAATGTCGCCGCGCAGAGCGCCAATATGCGCTGGTACAGCGGTCCGACGCTGCTGGAAGTCCTGGAAACGGTAGACATACAGCGTGCGGTAGACCGTCAGCCGATGCGCTTTCCGGTACAATACGTCAATCGCCCGAATCTTGATTTTCGGGGGTATGCCGGCACTCTGGCGTCTGGTAGCGTCAAAGTCGGAGAGCGCATTAAAGTGCTGCCGTCCGGCGTGGAATCCAGCGTGGCGCGTATCGTCACTTTTGATGGCGATAAAGAAGAAGCCTGTGCGGGCGAAGCCATTACCCTGGTACTCAACGACGACATTGATATTAGCCGCGGCGATCTGCTGCTGGCGGCAAACGAGACGCTGGCACCTGCGCGGCACGCCGCGATCGATGTGGTATGGATGGCGGAACAGCCGCTGGCGCCGGGCCAAAGCTACGACGTTAAACTCGCGGGCAAGAAAACCCGCGCGCGTATCGAGGCTATTCGCTATCAGATTGATATCAACAATCTGACCCAACGAGACGTCGAGAGTCTGCCGTTAAACGGTATTGGTCTGGTGGAGATGACATTCGATGAGCCGCTCGCGCTGGATATTTATCAGCAAAATCCGGTGACGGGCGGGTTGATTTTTATCGACCGACTTTCTAACGTCACCGTGGGCGCTGGCATGGTGCGGGAACTGGACGAACGCGGAGCGACGCCGCCCGTGGAATACAGTGCGTTTGAGCTGGAGCTGAATGCGCTGGTACGCCGTCATTTTCCGCACTGGGACGCCCGCGATTTGCTGGGAGATAAACATGGCGCTGCATGATGAGAACGTGGTCTGGCACTCTCATCCCGTTACTGTCGCCGCTCGTGAACAGCTCCACGGCCACCGTGGCGTGGTGCTGTGGTTTACCGGACTCTCCGGTTCGGGAAAGTCAACGGTGGCCGGCGCGCTGGAAGAGGCGTTACATCACCGTGGCGTCAGTACCTACCTGTTGGATGGCGATAATGTGCGCCACGGTTTATGCCGTGATTTAGGCTTTAGCGATGCCGATCGCCAGGAAAATATCCGGCGGGTAGGCGAAGTGGCCAGTCTGATGGCGGACGCCGGCCTGATTGTTTTGACGGCATTTATTTCTCCGCACCGCGCCGAGCGGCAACTGGTAAAAGAGCGCGTCGGCCACGATCGTTTTATCGAGATTTATGTCAATACGCCGCTGGCTATCTGTGAACAGCGCGATCCTAAAGGGTTGTATAAAAAAGCGCGCGCGGGCGAGTTGCGTAACTTTACCGGTATCGACGCCATTTACGAAGCGCCTGACTCGCCACAGGTTCATCTTAATGGTGAACAATTAGTAACAAATTTGGTTTCCCAATTATTAGACCTGCTGAGACGGCGCGATATTATCAGATCCTGAGACACCACCGGGCTTGTATGCCCGGTATGGTCAAGGTTACAGGATTTAATATGCGTAATAGCCATAACATTACTTTCACAAGGTCAGACGCCTTCATGGTCGACGATGACGCCACCAGTGCATTTCCGGGGGCGGTGGTCGGCTTTGTGTCATGGCTGCTGGCGTTGGGGATCCCTTTTCTGCTTTATGGCCCTAACACGCTGTTTTTTTTCCTCTATACCTGGCCCTTTTTCCTCGCGTTAATGCCGGTATCGGTGATTATCGGCATTGCGTTGCATCTGTTGGTAAAGGGCAAAATACTTTTTAGCATCATGTTTACTCTACTGGCCGTAGGCGCGCTGTTCGGCGCGTTATTCATATGGCTATTAGGGTAGACGGGTTATCACTGCGCCTCCGGTCATAATTCAAACCGTAACCAACAATGAGATTATGTTCTCCTTACTCGGGTATACGTAACATCCGGCAAATGTGGTACATTTGCCGGCGTTGTCGCGGCAATCCCGTCCTGAATGTGGAGTCACAGAGGACGTTATGGGATGATGATGCCGTTTTTCAGGGGGCAGGATGGGTAAACTAACGCTGCTGTTGCTGGCTTTACTGGTCTGGCTACAGTACTCGCTGTGGTTCGGTAAGAACGGCATACATGACTATAGCCGCGTCAACGATGATGTGGTCGCGCAGCAGGCGACAAACGCCAAACTTAAAGCGCGTAACGATCAGCTTTTTGCCGAAATTGACGATCTCAATGGCGGCCAGGAAGCGATAGAGGAGCGCGCGCGCAACGAACTTAGCATGACCAAACCGGGCGAAACCTTCTATCGTCTGGTGCCTGACGCCTCAAAACGCGCGGCAACGGCGGGGCAAACTCATCGATAAACCATCCAGGGATTTAACATGGCAGCCACTTTATTGGACGTTTGCGCCGTGGTGCCGGCGGCCGGATTTGGCCGCCGAATGCAAACAGAATGTCCTAAGCAGTATCTCTCAATCGGTAATAAAACCATTCTGGAGCACTCAGTTCATGCGCTGCTGGCGCATCCTCGGGTGACACGCGTTGTTATTGCTATCAGCCCTGGCGATCATCGCTTTGCCCAACTTCCGCTGGCGGATCATCCGCAAATCACCGTTGTGGATGGCGGCAACGAACGCGCTGATTCCGTTTTGGCCGGGTTACAGGCCGTTGCAGAGGCGCAGTGGGTGCTGGTGCACGACGCGGCAAGACCCTGTTTGCATCAGGATGACCTTGCGCGGTTACTGGCCATCAGCGAAAACAGCCGGGTCGGCGGTATTCTCGCCAGTCCGGTGCGCGACACCATGAAACGCGGCGAACCGGGGAAAAACGCGATTGCCCATACCGTAGAGCGCGCCGATTTATGGCACGCGCTCACCCCGCAGTTTTTCCCCCGCGAACTCTTGCACGATTGTCTGACGCGTGCGCTGAATGAAGGCGCGACCATCACCGACGAGGCGTCAGCGCTGGAGTATTGTGGTTTTCATCCGGCGCTGGTAGAAGGTCGCGCGGATAACATCAAGGTCACCCGTCCGGAAGATCTGGCGCTGGCGGAATTTTATCTGACCCGAACCATCCACCAGGAGAAAGCATAATGCGAATTGGACACGGTTTTGACGTACACGCGTTTGGCGGAGAAGGGCCGATTATTATTGGCGGCGTGCGTATCCCTTATGAAAAAGGGCTATTGGCGCATTCCGATGGCGATGTGGCGTTACATGCGCTGACCGATGCGCTGCTGGGCGCGGCGGCGCTTGGCGATATCGGCAAGCTCTTCCCGGATACCGATCCGGCATTTAAGGGAGCGGATAGCCGCGAACTACTGCGTGAAGCCTGGCGTCGTATTCAGGCCAAGGGGTACACCCTCGGCAACGTGGATGTCACCATTATTGCGCAGGCGCCGAAAATGCTGCCGCATATTCCGCAAATGCGCGTCTTTATCGCCGAAGATCTCGGCTGCCATATGGATGACGTTAACGTGAAGGCGACGACGACGGAAAAGCTCGGATTTACCGGACGCGGAGAAGGCATTGCCTGCGAAGCGGTCGCGTTGCTGATGAAGGCGGCGAAATGACAGAGTTTGACAATCTCACCTGGCTGCACGGAAAACCACAAGGTAGCGGATTGCTGAAAGCGAATCCGGAAGATTTTGTGGTGGTCGAAGATTTAGGCTTTACGCCGGATGGTGAAGGCGAGCACATTCTGCTGCGTATTTTGAAAAACGGTTGCAATACCCGTTTTGTCGCTGACGCGCTGGCGAAATTCCTGAAAATTCACGCTCGCGAAGTGAGCTTTGCCGGGCAAAAAGATAAACACGCCGTTACCGAGCAGTGGCTGTGCGCGCGCGTGCCGGGGAAAGAGATGCCCGATTTCAGCGCCTTTCAGCTGGAAGGTTGTAAAGTACTGGAATACGCGCGTCACAAGCGTAAGCTGCGTTTAGGCGCGCTGAAAGGCAATGCCTTTACGCTGGTATTGCGTGAAATAAGCGATCGCCGCGATGTCGAAACACGATTGCAGGCGATTCGCGATGGCGGCGTGCCGAACTATTTCGGCGCACAACGATTCGGCATTGGCGGCAGCAACTTGCAGGGCGCGCTGCGCTGGGCGCAAAGTAACGCGCCGGTGCGCGATCGCAATAAACGCAGTTTTTGGTTGTCGGCGGCACGTAGCGCGTTGTTTAATCAAATTGTTCACCAGCGGCTGAAGAAACCAGACTTTAATCAAGTTGTTGACGGCGATGCGCTACAATTAGCGGGGCGTGGAAGCTGGTTCGTCGCGACATCTGAAGAACTGCCTGAATTGCAGCGCCGGGTAGACGAAAAAGAGCTGATGATTACAGCGTCGTTGCCGGGCAGCGGAGAGTGGGGAACACAGCGTGCGGCGCTGGCGTTTGAGCAAGATGCCATTGCCCAGGAAACGGTGTTGCAATCGCTGTTGCTGCGCGAAAAAGTAGAGGCGTCGCGCAGAGCGATGCTGCTTTATCCGCAACAATTAAGCTGGAACTGGTGGGATGACGTTACCGTCGAGTTACGTTTCTGGCTGCCCGCAGGCAGTTTTGCCACCAGCGTAGTAAGGGAACTGATCAACACAATGGGTGATTATGCGCATATTGCTGAGTAACGATGACGGGGTTCACGCGCCCGGTATACAAACGCTGGCGAAAGCGCTGCGTGAGTTTGCTGATGTACAGGTCGTAGCCCCGGATCGTAACCGCAGCGGCGCGTCTAATTCCCTCACGCTGGAATCTTCGCTTCGTACTTTTACCTTTGATAATGGCGATATCGCCGTACAGATGGGGACGCCGACCGATTGCGTCTATCTGGGCGTTAATGCCTTAATGCGTCCGCGTCCGGATATTGTCGTTTCCGGTATTAACGCGGGTCCGAATCTGGGCGATGATGTGATCTATTCCGGTACTGTCGCCGCGGCGATGGAAGGTCGTCATCTCGGCTTTCCGGCATTAGCGGTCTCCCTTAACGGCTATCAGCATTATGATACGGCTGCGGTCGTGACTTGCGCGCTTTTGCGAGGGTTAAGCCGGGAGCCGTTGCGTACCGGGCGTATTCTCAACGTGAATGTCCCGGATCTACCGTTAGCGCAGATTAAAGGCATCCGCGTGACTCGCTGTGGTAGCCGCCATCCAGCGGATAAAGTAATCCCGCAGGAAGATCCGCGCGGTAATACATTGTACTGGATTGGCCCGCCAGGCGATAAATACGATGCCGGGCCGGATACCGATTTCGCGGCGGTGGATGAAGGCTACGTCTCCGTCACGCCGTTGCATGTGGATTTAACCGCGCACAGCGCGCATGATGTGGTTTCAGACTGGTTAGACAGCGTGGGAGTTGGCACGCAATGGTAAGTGGACGTGTACAGGCTCTTCTTGAACAATTGCGCGCGCAGGGCATCAGAGATGAGCAGGTGCTTAATGCGCTTGCCGCAGTGCCGCGCGAGAAATTTATTGATGAAGCGTTTGAACATAAGGCCTGGGAAAATATCGCTTTGCCGATAGGCCAGGGTCAGACGATTTCGCAGCCCTATATGGTGGCGCGAATGACGGAACTGCTCGAACTGACGCCGCAATCCAGGGTGCTGGAAATTGGCACCGGTTCCGGCTATCAGACGGCGATTCTGGCGCATCTGGTACATCACGTTTGCTCCGTTGAGCGGATTAAGGGGCTGCAATGGCAGGCGCGTCGCCGCCTGAAGCAGCTCGATTTACATAATGTTTCTACCCGTCATGGCGATGGCTGGCAAGGCTGGCAGGCGCGTGCGCCGTTTGACGCTATCATTGTGACGGCCGCGCCGCCGGAAATTCCTACCGCGCTCATGGCACAGTTGGATGAAGGCGGCATTCTTGTTCTGCCCGTGGGCGATGAGCAGCAGTTTTTGAAACGCGTGCGTCGCCGGGGCGGCGAATTTATTATCGATACCGTGGAGGCCGTTCGCTTCGTCCCGTTAGTCAAGGGAGAGCTGGCCTAGTTTGCCCTGCAAACACCCACTCTTACGCCTGATGAAGCCGAAACGAATACCTGGAGTTTTCCTGGTTATTCCCGGTGGGTTAAGCGTATCGTGAACACATTTTCCCGTGTTCACTTAATGCGTTGCACGGTTCTTACGTCACTGGTTGTTAACCAAATTTTTTCCTGGGGGATAAATGAGCGCGGG
Organism: Salmonella sp. NW884; assembly: GCF_051700745.1. Taxonomy (NCBI): domain Bacteria; kingdom Pseudomonadati; phylum Pseudomonadota; class Gammaproteobacteria; order Enterobacterales; family Enterobacteriaceae; genus Salmonella; species Salmonella sp. NW884. The sequence goes on from NZ_JAMMDE010000002.1 coordinate 480,275, forward strand.
AAGCCCAAAATTCACCGTTAGTCGCATTGCGGCACTATCACTGGTTTCACTATGGCTGGCAGGTTGTACCAGTTCGTCAAACCCTCCGGCGCCGGTTACGTCTGTGGACAGTGGTTCATCATCAAATACCAATTCCGGGATGTTGATCACACCGCCGCCAAAAATGGGCGCGACGACGCAACAAACGCCGCAACAAGCGCCGCAAATTCAACCCGTTCAGCGTCCTGTAACGCAGCCCATGCAAACTCAACCTGTCACGGAACAGCCCGTGCAGATGGAAAATGGGCGAATTGTATACAATCGCCAGTATGGGAATATTCCGAAAGGTAGCTATACGGGTGGCAGTACTTACACCGTGAAAAAGGGTGATACGCTTTTTTACATCGCCTGGATTACCGGGAACGATTTCCGCGATCTGGCCCAGAGAAACAGTATTTCTGCCCCGTATAGCCTGAATGTAGGGCAAACTTTGCAAGTTGGTAACGCATCCGGTACGCCAATTACTGGCGGAAATGCGATCACCCAGGCGGATGCAGCACAGCAAGGAGTTGTGACCAGGTCTGCACAAAATTCCACCGTTGCAGTTGCGTCTCAACCAACAATTACGTATTCTGAGGGCTCAGGTGAACAAAGTGCTAACAAAATGTTGCCAAACAACAAGCCTGCTGGGACGGTTGTCACAGCGCCTGTAACGGCACCAACGATAAGCACGACCGAACCAAATGCAAGCAGTACGTCAACCAGCGCGCCGATTTCCGCATGGCGCTGGCCGACGGATGGCAAAGTGATCGAAAACTTTGGCGCTTCCGAAGGGGGCAATAAAGGGATCGACATTGCAGGCAGTAAGGGACAGGCTATCGTCGCAACCGCTGATGGGCGCGTCGTATATGCCGGTAACGCACTGCGTGGTTACGGTAATCTTATTATCATCAAACATAACGATGATTACCTGAGTGCCTACGCCCATAATGATACGATGCTGGTCCGGGAACAACAGGAAGTTAAGGCGGGGCAAAAAATCGCTACTATGGGTAGCACCGGCACCAGCTCTACACGCTTGCATTTTGAAATTCGTTACAAGGGGAAATCCGTAAACCCGCTGCGTTATTTACCGCAGCGATAAAGCGGCGGAACCAGGCTTTGACTTGCTAGTTCCGTCAAGGGATCACGGGTAGGAGCCACCTTATGAGTCAGAATACGCTGAAAGTTCATGATTTAAATGAAGACGCGGAATTTGATGAGAACGGAGTAGAGGCTTTTGACGAAAAAGCCTTGAGTGAAGAGGAACCCAGTGATAACGACCTGGCTGAAGAAGAGCTGTTATCGCAAGGGGCCACACAGCGTGTGTTGGACGCGACTCAGCTTTACCTTGGTGAGATTGGGTATTCACCACTGTTAACAGCCGAAGAAGAAGTCTATTTTGCGCGTCGCGCACTGCGTGGAGATGTCGCTTCTCGCCGTCGCATGATTGAGAGTAACCTGCGTCTGGTGGTAAAAATTGCCCGCCGTTATGGCAATCGTGGACTGGCGTTGCTGGACCTGATTGAAGAGGGCAACCTGGGGCTTATCCGTGCAGTCGAGAAGTTTGACCCGGAACGCGGGTTCCGCTTCTCAACATACGCAACCTGGTGGATTCGCCAGACAATCGAACGGGCGATTATGAACCAAACCCGTACGATTCGCTTGCCGATTCACATTGTTAAAGAGCTGAACGTATACCTGCGCACCGCACGTGAGTTGTCGCATAAACTGGACCACGAACCGAGTGCGGAAGAAATTGCAGAGCAACTGGATAAACCGGTTGATGACGTCAGCCGTATGCTTCGTCTCAACGAGCGCATTACCTCGGTAGACACCCCGCTGGGCGGTGATTCCGAAAAAGCGTTGCTGGACATCCTGGCCGATGAAAAAGAGAACGGTCCGGAAGACACCACGCAAGATGACGATATGAAACAGAGCATCGTCAAATGGTTGTTCGAACTGAACGCCAAACAGCGTGAAGTGCTGGCGCGCCGTTTCGGTCTGCTGGGATATGAAGCTGCGACACTGGAAGATGTAGGCCGTGAAATCGGTCTTACGCGTGAACGTGTTCGTCAGATTCAGGTTGAAGGCCTGCGCCGTCTGCGCGAAATTCTGCAGACGCAGGGGCTGAATATCGAAGCGCTGTTCCGCGAGTAAGTACCCTTGTCAAAAAAAGGCCAGTCGACAGACTGGCCTTTTTTTTACCGTTTGTCTTCTGCCAGCAGCGGCGGGATACTCGGCACCATTGGCGCGTCATCAATATCTTTTTGCGTCATGCGAAACGCTTGTGGATAGTGTTCGCGGCTGGTACGGCGTAACGGTTCGGTATCGCGCCAGGTATACAGACAATGCTGACACTGATATACCGTCCAGACTCCTTTTACCGGCGAAGTCGCCATGAGTTCAATATGTGCATCGGCACAGCGTGGACAAATCATCGGTTACTCCTTATTTACGGTTGGCCAGCATGGCGGTCAGCTTTTCAGCCCAGGCTTTAGTTTCCGGTAAATCAACAACCGGCTGGCTATAGTGACCACGGTTATCTGGCGCAACCGGCGTGGTGGCGTCAATGATCAGCTTGTCGGTAATCCCCGCCGGGCTTGAGCCCGGATCCAGTTCCAGGACGGACATATTCGGTAGCTGTACCAGATCGCCTGCCGGATTCACTTTCGACGACAATGCCCACATCACCTGTGGCAGATTGAATGGATCGACATCTTCATCGACCATGATCACCATCTTCACATATCCCAGACCGTGCGGCGTTGTCATCGCTCGCAGGCCCACCGCGCGGGCAAAGCCGCCGTAGCGTTTTTTGGTCGAGATGATGGCCAGCAGGCCGTGGGTGTACATGGCGTTTACCGCCTGCACTTCCGGAAATTCGGCTTTCAGCTGTTGATACAGTGGCACGCAGGTCGCCGGCCCCATCAGGTAGTCGATTTCCGTCCACGGCATCCCCAAATAGAGCGATTCAAAAATGGGTTTGCTGCGGTAAGAGACCTTATCGATACGCACCACGGTCATGTTGCGACCGCCGGAATAGTGGCCGGTAAATTCGCCGAACGGTCCTTCAATTTCACGTTTACGGCTTTCGATGACCCCTTCAAGAATGACTTCAGATCCCCACGGCACATCAAAACCGGTCAGCGGCGCGGTGGCGATAGGATAGGGGCTTTCACGCAGCGCGCCTGCCATTTCATACTCTGACTGATCGTATTTCAGCGGCGTTGCGCCCATCAGGGTAATGATCGGATCGTTACCCAACGTGATCGCAATCGGCAGATCTTCTCCGCGCTCTTCAGCTTTGTGCAGGTGCAATGCGATATCATGCATCGGCACTGGTTGCAGACCCAGCTTACGCTTGCCTTTAACTTCCATACGGTAGATGCCGACATTCTGCTTGCCGAAGTTATCGGGATCGAGCGGATCGCGTGATACCACACAGGCTTTATCCAGATAGAATCCACCGTCGCCGTCGTTCAGACGAAACAGCGGCAGGATATCAAACAGGTTGATCGCGTCGCCGTCGACGGTATTTTCCGCCCAGCCTGGATTGGCGCGGCGCTCCGGCGCAACCGGAAAATTGTCCCAGCGGCGAATAAATTCATCGATCTGTTTTTTAACCGGCGTGTTAGGCGGCAAACCCAGTGAGATGGCATGGTTCTGCCAGGAACCGATGGTATTCATCGCCACGCGGGCGTCGGTAAAACCACGAATATTGTCAAACCACAGCGCGGGCGCGCCATCGCCGATTCGTCCCGTTGCGTTGGCAGCGGCGGCGAGATCCGGCTCCGCATTCACTTCCTCGCTGATTTTCAGCAGTTGTCCCTGCTGATCCAGCGCATGTAAAAAACTGCGCAAATCATCAAATGCCATTATCCATTCTCCTGTGAAAAATTTGCTGCCTGTCGCAGTCCTTGCCAGCGGCGCGTGCGCGTATGCTCCAGACCAAACTGGTCGAGAACGCGCGCTACGATGTGCTGGATAATATCGTCAACGGTTTGCGGCAGGTTGTAGAACGCGGGCATGGGCGGCACTATCGCCACCCCCATACGAGAAAGCGCTAGCATGTTTTCCAGATGAATCGTGCTGAGCGGCATTTCCCGCGGCACAAGCACCAGCTTGCGACCCTCTTTCAACACGACATCGGCAGCGCGTCCCACCAGCCCCTCGGCATAGCCGGCGCGAACCCCAGCCAGTGTTTTCATACTGCAGGGGATAATAATCATGCCGTCGGTACGAAATGAGCCGGAGGAAATGGTTGCCGCCTGATCGGCCGGGCTATGACAATAATCTGCCAGGGCGGCTACCTCAGCGGGCGTGTAGGGCGTCTCCAGTTCAATAGTGGTTTTCGCCCACTTTGACATCACCAGATGCGTTTCAACATCAGGTATCGCCCGCAATGCCTGGAGTAGCTCGACGCCAAGCGGCGCGCCGGTCGCACCGGTCATCCCCACAATCAATCTCATTTCTTACCTCAAATATCGTTCGTATACGAACATTTTGATCAAAATACGCCCACACGGCCTTTGCGACAAGATCGCTCCCGACGCCTGCGCACGTTTAGCTAAAGCATTCGTCATTAAAAAACCGTGCATAAGTCGTTATGATAGAAAAAGTTAATTTATCCGGAGCGCTCATGGAGTTACGAAACACCGCGTTTCATCTGTTACGCCAACTTTTTCAGCAACATACCGCACGCTGGCAGCATGAACTACCGGAGCTCACCAAACCTCAATATGCGGTGATGCGCGTTATTGCTGAACATCCGGGTATTGAACAGGTCGATCTGACCGAAGCGGCGGTCAGCACTAAAGCGACGCTGGCGGAGATGTTAAGCCGGATGGAAAATCGTGGGCTGGTAAAGCGAGAAAACGATCCGCTGGATAAACGTCGGCGTTTTGTCTATCTCACCGTTCAGGGCCAAACGTTGCTCGCCGCCGCGATACCACTGGGGGATCGCGTTGACGATGAATTTTTGGGGCGACTGAGCGCTGAAGAACGCGAACAGTTTACGCAACTGGTACGCAAGATGATGACGTAAGCGGCTTGCGCCGCTTCGCTATTGTTTGGCCATCAGCAGTGAGATATCCACTTTAGCCAGCGCCCGAATTGCGCTTTCCGGCAGGCCGTCATCGGTGACGATTTGGTTGAATTCCGCCAGCGGTAACGCCAGCCACGTCGCGACCTGGCCGTATTTGGTCGCGTCGCACACCAGAATTTTTTGGCGGCTGGCGCTGGCGACGGCCCGTTTCACCGTGACTTTATCTTCTGCCGGCGTTGAAATACCGCGCACGCTCCAGGAAGAGGCGGAAATAAAGGCCTGGTCAATCATCAGCCCGCGCAAAAGCGTCGCCGCGGCTTCACCGACGCACGACCGGTTTTCCCGGCATACCGCCCCGCCAGTGTGAATAATTGTGCAATCGCTATTGTCCATCAGGTAATCGGCGATAACGAAATCATTGGTCACCACCGTAAGTTTATTCATCGTAACCAGCTGCCTGGCGATCGCCAGCGTGGTCGTACCTGCATCAAGGTAGATACAGCTTTCTGGCTGTACCAGGCTGGCGGCCAGTTTGCCAATTGCCGCTTTCTGCGGCGTCGCCAGTTCGGTTTTGATCTGATGCGAGGGTTCGTGCGCCACGCGAGTCGATGATTGCACGCCGCCAGAGACCTGGATTACCGCGCCTTGCTGCTCCAGTTTTTGTAAATCACGGCGGATAGTCATGTGGGATACATGCATGCGCTCGGTCAGTTCAGCGATACTGACGATGCCTTTCTCCGCTACCATATCAAGAATGATTTGTCGACGCTCAGTAGGTATCAACGTCTGCTCCTTTCTTTAGTCCTGTCGCGATTTTACGCGATTTCTCGTCACAGCGTGTGAAGTTCTATGAGGATTGCCTTCACAAAAAATAACACATTTTGTTATTTTTTGTGAAACAACTCACCGCAATTGTTTACAAAAACGCCTATATTCACATAACAAAACATAATATCACGTAAATTAACATGGAGTGATAATGACAACAGGAACTGATTTTCATGTCGGCATTGTGGGACTTGGCTCAATGGGAATGGGCGCTGCGCGTTCATGCCTGCGCGCCGGGCTTTCCACATGGGGGGCCGATCTTAACCCGCAAGCGTGCGCGAATCTTCTTGCTGAAGGGGCTTGTGGAGCTGCCGCCAGCGCCAGGGAGTTCGCCGGCGTCGTGGATGCGTTAGTCATTCTGGTCGTCAATGCCGCCCAGGTCAGACAGGTGTTATTCGGTGAGGATGGCGTCGCCCATCTGATGAAACCCGGAGGCGCGGTGATGGTCTCGTCTACGATCTCAAGCGCCGACGCGCAAGAGATCGCCGCGGCGTTGACGGCATTGAATCTTAACATGCTGGATGCGCCGGTTTCCGGCGGCGCGGTAAAAGCGGCGCAGGGCGAAATGACGGTGATGGCCTCCGGGAGCGAGGCGGCGTTTACCCGCCTGAAGCCTGTGCTGGACGCCGTTGCCAGCAACGTTTATCGCATCAGCGATACGCCGGGCGCAGGCTCAACCGTCAAAATCATTCATCAACTGCTGGCTGGCGTGCATATTGCAGCGGCGGCCGAAGCGATGGCGCTGGCCGCGCGGGCCGGTATTCCTCTGGACGTGATGTATGACGTCGTGACCCATGCCGCCGGAAACTCCTGGATGTTCGAAAACCGTATGCAGCATGTCGTTGACGGCGACTATACCCCGCGTTCGGCCGTCGACATTTTTGTCAAAGATTTGGGGCTCGTTGCCGACACGGCGAAAGCGCTGCGCTTCCCCTTACCGCTGGCCTCTACGGCGTTAAATATGTTCACCAGCGCCAGTAACGCCGGTTATGGCAAAGAGGATGACAGCGCTGTGATCAAAATTTTCTCAGGGATTACTCTGCCTGGCGTTACGCCTGAGGAGTCGTCATGTTAAAAATTGGCGTCATTGCCGACGATTTTACCGGCGCGACTGACATCGCCAGTTTTCTGGTCGAAAACGGGATGCCAACAGTGCAGATCAATGATGTCCCAACCGGGACGCAACCGGAAGGGTGCGACGCGGTGGTTATCAGCCTGAAAACCCGCTCATGCCCGGCGCAAGAGGCGATAAAACAATCGCTGGCGGCGCTGGTATGGCTGAAAAAACAGGGCTGCCAGCAAGTCTATTTCAAATATTGCTCGACTTTCGATAGTACCGCCGAAGGCAATATCGGCCCGGTCACCGATGCGCTGATGGTGGCGCTGGATACCTCATTTACCGTGATTTCTCCCGCGCTGCCGGTTAACGGACGCACGGTTTATCAGGGCTATCTGTTTGTCATGAACCACTTGCTGGCGGAGTCCGGTATGCGCCACCACCCTATCAATCCGATGACCGACAGCTACCTGCCGCGTCTGATGGAAGCGCAGGCGCAAGGGCGCTGCGGCGTTATTCCGGCTCAGACGCTTGATGAAGGCGTTGCCGCGACCCGTGCGGCGCTGTCGCGTTTACAGCAGGAAGGATATCGCTACGCGGTACTTGACGCGCTCAATGAGCGGCACCTGGAAATCCAGGGCGAGGTTTTGCGTGATGCCCCGCTGGTGACTGGCGGTTCCGGGTTGGCAATGGGGCTGGCGCGTCAGTGGGCGAAGCACGGCGTTTCTCAGGCCCGTTCCGCAGGCTATCCGCTGAGCGGTCGCGCGGTGGTGCTTTCCGGTTCCTGTTCGCAAATGACGAATCAGCAGGTGGCCTTCTATCGACAACATGCTCCCACACGCGACGTTGACGTGGCGCGCTGCCTGTCATCCGAGGCGCGCGAGGCCTACGCCGAAGCGCTGGCGCAGTGGGTGTTCAGTCAGGACAGCGAACTGGCGCCAATGATTAGCGCCACCGCCTCCACGCAGGCGCTGGCTGCCATCCAGCAGCAATATGGCGCTACCGAAGCCAGCTATGCGGTAGAGGCGCTCTTTTCCCTGCTGGCCGCTCGCTTAGCGGAAGGCGGTATCACCCGGTTTATTGTGGCGGGCGGCGAAACCTCGGGCGTGGTGACGCAAAGCCTCGGTATTACCGGTTTCCACATTGGACCGTGCATTTCACCCGGCGTGCCGTGGGTCAACGCGCTCCATGCGCCAGTCTCGCTGGCGCTAAAGTCAGGCAATTTTGGCGATGAATCCTTTTTCATCCGCGCTCAAAGGGAGTTTCAGGTATGACGACACTGGCAAAAGAAGAGCACGCTTTGCGAGAAGAGATGGTCAGGATAGCCGCCTCGTTTTTCCAGCGCGGCTATGCCACCGGCTCGGCAGGCAATCTCTCGCTGCTACTGCCGGACGGCAATATTCTGGCGACGCCCACCGGTTCGTGTCTGGGTAATCTCGACCCGCAGCGGCTATCCAAAGTGGACCCGCAGGGCGAATGGCTCAGCGGCGATAAACCGTCTAAAGAGGTGCGTTTTCATCTGGCGTTGTATCGCAATAACCCTTGCTGCAAGGCCGTGGTACATCTGCACAGCACCTGGTCAACGGCGCTTTCCTGTCTCGAAGGGCTGGACCCGCAAAATGTGATTCGCCCGTTTACCCCCTATGTGGTGATGCGGATGGGAGACATTCCGCTGGTTCCCTACTATCGCCCGGGGGATGACCGAATTGCTCGCGATTTGGCTGCGCTGGCGGCCCGGCATCAGGCCTTTTTACTGGCTAATCATGGGCCGGTCGTGTGCGGGGAGAATTTGCAGGAAGCCGCTAATAATACCGAGGAGCTGGAAGAGACGGCAAAGCTGATTTTTATCCTTGGCGAACGCCCGATTCGTTATTTAACCACCGAAGAAATTGCGCAGTTAAGGAGATAACCCGATGCCGCGTTTTGCCGCCAATTTGTCGATGATGTTTACCGAAGCGCCGTTTATCGAGCGTTTTGCCGCCGCTGCCGCAGCCGGTTTTCAGGCCGTTGAGTTTCTGTTCCCCTACGGCTTTGCCGCGAGCGAGATTAAAGCCCAGCTATCGCGTCATGATCTGACGCTGGCGCTGTTTAATACTTCGGCGGGCGATACCGCGGCGGGCGAGTGGGGACGTGCCGCGCTACCGGGGCGCGAACACGACGCGCGCGCCGATATCGATCTGGCTCTGGAATACGCTCTGGCGCTGGAATGCGAGCAGGTTCACATCATGGCGGGCGTAGTGCCGGACGGCGCTGATGGCGCACGTTATCGCGCCACGTTTATCGATAATTTGCGTTATGCCGCCGACCGGTTTGCCGCCCACGATAAACGTATTTTGATCGAAGCGCTGAGTCCCGGCGTTAAACCCGGCTACCTCTTTTCCAGCCAATATCAGGCGCTGGGCATCGCAGAAGAGGTTGACCGCCCGAATGTGTTCATCCAGCTCGACACTTTCCACGCGCAAAAAGTGGATGGCAATTTGAGTCACCTGATTCGCGAGTATGCGGGCCGCTATGCCCATGTACAAATCGCCTCGCTACCGGACAGACATGAACCGGATGATGGCGAGATCAACTACCCGTGGCTGTTCCGGCTGTTCGATGACGTAGGTTATCGCGGCTGGATAGGCTGCGAATACCAACCACGGAATACCACTCAGGACGGGCTTGGCTGGTTTAACGCCTGGCGCTAACCCTGAACTACCCTACACAACAATAAAGAGGACATCCGGATGCAGATTATCATTACCGGCGGGGGCGGCTTTTTAGGCCAGAAACTCGCAAGCGCCTTATTAAACTCATCGCTGGCGTTTAACGAACTGCTTCTTGTTGATTTAAAAATGCCTGCACGGTTATCAGATTCCCCTCGTTTACGCTGCCTGGAAGCTGACTTAACCCAGCCGGGCGTACTGGAGAATGTGATTACCGCTAATACCTCTGTTGTTTATCATCTCGCTGCGATTGTCAGCAGTCATGCGGAAGACGATTTCGATCTGGGATGGAAAGTTAACCTGGATCTTACCCGCCAGTTACTTGAGGCGTGTCGTCGGCAACCGCAGAAAATTCGTTTTGTCTTCTCCAGCTCGCTTGCCGTTTATGGCGGTACGCTGCCGGAATGCGTCACCGATACCACCGCGCTCACGCCGCGCTCGTCTTATGGCGCGCAGAAGGCCGCCTGTGAACTGTTGGTCAACGACTATACCCGCAAAGGCTATGTGGATGGGCTGGCGCTGCGTTTGCCGACGATCTGTGTTCGCCCGGGTAAACCAAACCGCGCCGCTTCTTCTTTTGTCAGCGCGATTATTCGTGAACCGTTGCAGGGCGAGACGACCATCTGTCCGGTGTCGGAAAGTTTGCGGCTGTGGATTTCCAGCCCGGCGACGGTGATCCATAACCTGTCGCTGGCCGCAACGTTACCCGCGCCTGGCGAGGCGAGCAGCATCAACTTACCCGGGATCAGCGTAACCGTGGGCGAGATGCTGGAAACGTTGCGTCAGGCGGGCGGCCAGGCGGCGCGCGATCGGGTTACGCATCAGCGCGACGAAGGCGTCGAGAAAATTGTCGCCTCCTGGCCGGGACGTATCGATAACCAGCGTGCGCTGGCGTTAGGTTTTGTCGCCGATAAACGCTTCGATGACATTATTGAACGCTTTCGACAAGATGATATGGAGGGGAGGTCATGACAAGTTTACCGACCCCAATTATCGGCCTGATCGTTGCCGTTTTCGTGCTGGTATGGCTGGTGTTACGCACCCGTGTTCATGCGCTGATCGCGATGCTGGCGGCAGCCTGTATCGCCGGTCTGTTGGGGGGAATGGGCATTGATAAAACGCTCTCTGTCATCACCAGCGGATTCGGTACGACGCTGGGCAGCATTGGCCTGGTGATTGGTCTCGGCGTAATGATGGGGCGCTTGCTGGAGGTTTCCGGCGCGGCGGAGCGTATCGCCTGGAGCTTTATCAAATGGCTGGGGAAACGCCGTGAAGAGTGGGCGCTGGCAATCACGGGTTATATTGTCAGCATCCCCATTTTCGTCGATTCCGCTTTTGTCATTCTTTATCCGGTGGCGAAAGCGCTGGCGAAAAGCGGTAAACGTTCGCTACTGACGCTGGGCGTCGCGCTGGCGGGCGGGCTGGTGGTCACGCACCATACGGTACCTCCGACGCCCGGTCCGCTGGGGGTAGCCGGGATTTTTAACGTCGACATCGGCGCAATGTTATTGACCGGGATGGCGCTGGCGGTGCCCTGTGTGATCGGCATTGTGTTCTATGCGCAGTGGCTGGATAAACGCTACCCTGATTTCGTGCCGCGTACGCTGAACGCCGATGAAGTTAATGCCGCGCTGGAGCAGTACAATAAAGAGAAAGAGCAAAAGGATCTGCCGAGCCTGACGCTCTCTCTGCTGCCTATTGTGGTGCCGATCGTGCTGATCTTCCTGAAGGCTATCTGCTCCACTCTCGCCACCATAGAAGGATGGTCCGGCCTGGCGACGCATCCGGTGGTACAGGCAATCAACTTTGTGGGAAGTCCGGTGATCGCGTTGGCCATCAGCGTTCTGCTGGCGGTGTATACGCTGGTGCCGCGCATGGATAAACATACCACTGCAGAGCGTCTGGAAGAGGGCTTGCAAAGCGCCGGGATTATCTTACTGGTCACGGGCGCTGGCGGCGCGTTGGGCGCGATCCTGCGCGACAGCGGCGCGGGGCAACAGCTGGCGGAGCAGGTTGCCAACCTGCCGATCTCGCCGATCCTGATCCCGTTTATCGTGGCGACGCTGGTACGCCTGATTCAGGGATCGGGGACGGTGGCGATGATCACTGCCGCCTCGATTTCCGCGCCGATCCTGGCGCAGATCCCCGGCATCAATATGTTGCTTGCCGCTCAGGCCGCAACGATGGGGTCGCTGTTCTTCGGCTACTTCAACGACAGCCTGTTCTGGGTGGTTAACCGCATGATGGGCGTCTCTGATGTCAAACAGCAGATGGTGGTTTGGTCTGTACCGACGACCATTGCCTGGGCGATTGGCGGCACCGGCGTGGCGCTGATAAACCTGCTGTTCGGTTCCGGCGGCAGTTGGCTCGATCCGTTACTGCCGATCGTCGTTCTGGCGGCAATTATGCTGTGGGTGCGTTGGCAGGCGCAGGGGATCAAAGACAAGCTGGTAGTTAAGGATTAAGACGGTATTATCCGTCCGGGAGCGCAATGCTCCCGGACTGGTTACAATGATGGGGCGTACTCCCCGCAATCCCATTGCGAACGTAAAAAATCAATAAATGCGCGTACTTTTGTCGATACATGGCGGGCGTCCGGATAAACGGCATAAATGCCCTGACGGGGAAAATGATAGTCGGGTAACACGTGAATTAACGTTCCATCCTCCAGTGCGGTGTTGACTAACCATTGCGGCAGTAATGCGACGCCGCTTCCCGCGAGAGCGAAGGCCATCAGCGAGCGCGCGCTGTCGACAGAAATTTTGCCGGCTTTGCTTATCTCCAGGCGTGAGTGTTGGCCATGATTATTCGTTACTGTCCACCGTAGCGGCGTAGGTAATCGCTCATGAATAATCCATTCCGCCTGGGCCAACGACTCCAGCGACGACACGGGGTGGCGGGCGAGCCACTGCGGCGCGGCGACCGGCAGAATGGTAAAGCGGGATATCAGCGCGGCGCGATAGCGGGAGTCCGCCAGCGAGCCAAGCCGAATCGCCACATCAAAGCGCTCGGCAATTAAATCGGCATGATGTGATGAGGACATATGCCGAATACGGAGATCGGGATGGCGCTGACTAAACTGCGCCAGTACCGGAATGACCACCTGTTCGCCAAACTCGGGCGTAGTGGTAATACGTAACTCGCCGCCCAGCCCACTATGGCTGGCACGCACTTCATCCTGCAAATTTTTCGCGGCATTGAGTAAATTCACGCCTTTTTGGTAAAAGAGGACGCCGGCGTCTGTGAGCGTCAGTCGTCGGGTGGAACGTAGCAGTAACGTTACGCCAAGCTCTTTTTCAAGCTGCCGAATATTAAAACTCACTACCGCTTTTGTTTGGCCCGATGCGGCGGCGGCGGCCGTGAAGCTGCCGCTATCTACCACGGCGATAAACAGCGACATACGCTGCAAATTGAGCATGGCGAGCTCCTTTACTGTCAAAATTATTTTGACAGTATATCGTTGAAGCGCGGACTTATCTGGCTTTCTCCGGACGGCTACATTAGCGCCTCTGACGGAGGATGCATAATGACGTATCGCAGTAAAGTGGCAGTGGTTTACCTGCTCGGCTTCTTTCTTGATCTGATTAATCTGTTTATTGCCAGCGTGGCTTTTCCTGCGATGTCCGTGGAGCTGCATACGTCCATATCGGCGCTGGCATGGGTGAGTAACGGTTATATCGCAGGATTAACGCTGATCGTTCCGTTTAGCGCGTTTCTTTCGCGTTATCTCGGCGCACGACGGCTGATCATATTTTCGCTCATTCTGTTTAGCGTTGCCGCCGCTGCCGCAGGTTTTGCCAATTCCTTACACAGCCTTGTTTTCTGGCGTATTGTGCAGGGGGCGGGCGGTGGCTTATTGATCCCGGTTGGTCAGGCGTTAACCTGGCAACAGTTTAAACCGCATGAACGCGCTGGCGTGTCATCGGTTGTCATGATGGTGGCGCTACTGGCGCCGGCATGTTCGCCTGCGATTGGCGGGCTGCTGGTGGAAACGTGCGGCTGGCGCTGGATATTCTTTGCCACGCTGCCAGTGGCCGTTCTCACTTTATTGCTCGCTTATTGTTGGCTGAACGTTGCGTCGACGACAATGGCGTCAGCAAGATTGCTCCATCTGCCTTTGTTGATGGACAAGCTGCTGCGTTTTGCCATGATCGTCTATCTGTGCGTACCGGGTATGTTCATTGGTATCAGCGTGGTCGGGATGTTTTATCTACAGAACGTCGCGCAGCTATCGCCTGCGGCGGCGGGGTCGCTGATGATCCCCTGGTCGATCGCTTCATTTGTCGCCATTATGCTTACCGGACGTTACTTCAATCGGCTTGGGCCGCGTCCGCTGATTATCGTCGGCTGTCTTCTTCAGGCCGCAGGGATACTGCTTTTAACTAACGTTACGCCTGCGACATCGCACCGTGTACTGATGATGATATTCGCCTTAATGGGCGCTGGCGGCAGTTTGTGCAGCAGTACTGCGCAGAGTGGCGCTTTCCTGACTATTGCTCGCCGGGACATGCCTGACGCCAGCGCGCTATGGAATCTTAATCGTCAGCTCAGCTTTTTCCTTGGCGCGACGCTGTTGACGCTGCTGTTAAACGCGCTCCAGCGCGTTATGTCGCTTGAGGTTGCTTATCGCTGGACCTTTATTGCCGCCGCCGGTATCACCCTGCTGCCCCTTATTTACGCTGTCTGTCTAAACAATAGACAGGCGCTTCTGTGCCTGAAAAAGGAAAGATCATGAATCCATATAAAGAAGATATTATTCACGCCCATGCGGCGATTGAGAACTGGCTTAGTAAGGGGATGGGTAGCCTGGAGGCGTTGATAGCACGTTTCGCTGTTGATTTTACGATGATAACGCCAGGAGGTATTTGTCTGGATTATCCGGCGCTGGGCGCTTTTTTCCAGGCGCAGCGCGCGTGTCGCCCGGGGCTGGTTATCGTGGTTGAGCACATTGACCTTGTGGCGGAGTGGCCGGAAGGCGCCGCGCTGCGTTATCGTGAGCGCCAGCAACTGCCGGGCCAGGCTGAGACGGTACGCTGGTCGACGGTCATTTTAAAAAGGGAAAGAAGACGGATAGTCTGGCGTCATTTACATGAAACGACAGTCACAGCTTGAAAAGCCTGTTCCGGCGCGCAGACCCGATAGCGCGGCGCTATCGGGTCTGACACGTTTACACCAGACTTTTCAGCCGATAGATCCACTCCAGCGCCTGGCGTGGCGTCAGGGAGTCCGGATCGAGATTCTCCAGCGCTTCAACGGCGGGCGATGTCTCCTCCGGGGCGGCAAGCAACGACATTTGCGTGCCGTCCACCTGCGTTGCCGCCGCATTGGGCGAGATGCTTTCCAGCTCGCGGAGTTTTTGGCGCGCGCGTTTGATGACTTCTTTAGGGACGCCCGCAAGCGCCGCGACCGCCAGGCCATAGCTCTTACTTGCCGCGCCGTCCTGCACGCTGTGCATAAACGCGATAGTATCGCCGTGTTCTAGCGCATCCAGGTGGACGTTCGCCACGCCTTCCATTTTCTCCGGTAATTGGGTCAGCTCGAAGTAGTGGGTAGCGAACAGCGTTAACGCTTTAATCTTATTCGCGAGATTCTCCGCGCAGGCCCAGGCCAACGACAGCCCGTCATACGTGGAGGTACCGCGCCCGATTTCATCCATCAATACCAGACTGTTTTCCGTGGCATTATGCAGAATGTTCGCGGTTTCGGTCATCTCCACCATAAAGGTCGAACGCCCGGAGGCCAGGTCATCCGCTGCGCCGACGCGGGTAAAAATACGGTCGATGGGGCCGATTTCCACGTTTTGCGCCGGAACGTAACTGCCGATATAGGCCAGCAGGGCGATCAATGCCGTTTGCCGCATATAGGTACTTTTACCGCCCATATTGGGGCCGGTAATGATCAACATCCGGCGCTGCGGCGACAGGTTGAGCGGGTTAGCGATAAACGGCTCATTCAGTACCTGTTCAACCACCGGGTGGCGACCTTCGGTAATACGGATACCGGGTTTATCGGTAAATGTCGGGCAGGTGTAATTCAGCGTCCAGGCGCGTTCGGCCAGGTTAACCAGCACATCCAGCTCCGCCAGCGCGTTGGCGCTCTGCTGTAAATCGGCCAGATGCGGCAACAGCAGATCAAACAATTCGTCATATAGCTGTTTTTCCAGCGCCAGCGCTTTGCCTTTCGAGGTCAGAACTTTATCTTCGTACTCTTTTAGCTCAGGAATAATGTAGCGTTCGGCATTTTTCAGCGTCTGGCGACGCACATAATTGATGGGCGCCAGATGGCTTTGACCACGGCTAATCTGAATGTAATAACCATGTACCGCGTTATAGCCGACTTTCAGCGTATCCAGCCCGGTACGCTCGCGTTCGCGAATTTCCAGACGATCGAGATAATCGGTGGCGCCATCCGCCAGCGCGCGCCATTCGTCCAGCTCTTCATGGTAGCCGGGCGCAATAACGCCGCCGTCGCGGACCAGTACCGGCGGCGCGTCAATAATGGCGCGTTCCAGGAGGTCGCGCAGTTCGGCGAAATCGCCCATTTTTTTACGCAACGCCTGTACCGGCGCGCTGTCAACGGTTTCAAGCTGAGCGTGCAATTCCGGCAGTTGCTGAAAGGCGTGACGCATTCGGGCGAGATCGCGCGGACGTGCGGTGCGCAGCGCCAGACGCGCAAGGATACGCTCCAAATCGCCGACCTGACGCAGCACCGGTTGCAGTTCGCTGACGGTGTCCTGCAAGGCGCCGATGGTCTGCTGGCGTTCACGCAATATGTCGGTATTTCGTACCGGCATATGCAGCCAGCGTTTAAGCATTCGGCTACCCATTGGCGTCACGGTACAGTCAAGCACCGCGGCGAGGGTATTTTCGACACCGCCGGCCAGGTTCTGGGTAATTTCCAGATTGCGGCGGGTCGCGGCATCCATAATGATGCTGTCCTGCTGGCGTTCCATCGTAATGGAACGAATATGCGGCAGGGAGGTGCGCTGGGTATCTTTTACGTACTGTAACAGGCAGCCTGCCGCACATAATCCACGCGAGGCATTTTCGACGCCGAAACCGACCAGATCCCGCGTACCGAATTGCAGATTTAACTGCTGGCGGGCGGTATCAATCTCAAACTCCCACAACGGGCGACGGCGCAGACCCCGGCGTCCCTCTATTAACGCCATTTCAGCAAAATCTTCGGCATACAACAGTTCGGCGGGATTGGTGCGCTGCAGCTCTGCGGCCATCGTTTCACGGTCGGCGGGTTCGCTCAGACGAAAGCGCCCGGAGCTGATATCCAGCGTGGCGTAACCGTAGCCTTTACCATCCTGCCAGATAGCCGCCAGCAGGTTATCCTGACGCTCCTGTAACAGGGCTTCATCGCTGATGGTGCCAGGCGTAACGATACGCACGACCTTACGTTCAACGGGACCTTTGCTGGTGGCCGGATCGCCAATCTGTTCGCAAATAGCGACGGATTCGCCCTGATTGACCAGTTTCGCGAGGTAGTTTTCTACGGCGTGGTGCGGGATACCCGCCATAGGGATAGGTTCGCCAGCCGATGCGCCGCGTTTGGTCAGCGAAATATCGAGCAACTGCGACGCACGCTTTGCGTCGTCATAAAACAGCTCGTAAAAGTCTCCCATACGATAAAAGAGCAGGATCTCCGGATGCTGGGCTTTCAGCTTGAGATACTGCTGCATCATCGGGGTGTGGTTGGAGAAGTCCTTATCAAATGACTCATTCATATTGATTTTACTCGTTTTTTTATTCTTTCAAGTGCTCATGTGGCCCCGGGTAAAACCCTTATAAACTCACATAAACCCATAAATTTGTAGCTCACCTGTAGCCTAAAATGTGACAGGTTACATTCTCATCATTCCTGGACTACAACAGGGGTGATACTTTGAAAACAACTCTCAGCCAGCCTTTCATTATCAACAAGTAAGTATCAATGTTAAGCCTGCACTCAGTCGCTCTGGAAAAGTCGTTTTCGAAGCTAACCCAGCTCAAAAACTCTACATTGTTTTCGATGACCACAGAGAAGCTCCTGCTGGTTTCGGGGTAAAAGCCAGTTTGACGAAAAAAACCTACGTAATCCAGCGAAGAGTAGCCTCGTCAGATCGTAATGTCAGTGAGGGTAGGAAGCCAAGTTCTGTCTTGAAAGTAAAAGTTGGAAATGTGTTCGATTTTCCAAATATTGACGAAACAAGGCAAGTAGCCAGGCAATTAGTTCAGACCATGCTCGCAACAAAGAGAAATCCCAACAAAATTAAGAGGGAAACGGATGCTTCCGAACTCAAAATGAGACTGTAATTAAAATTGTGTAATTGCCTGATTTTGATATGTTCGATTCAACATCAAAAGCTGGTTGCTTTATGGACGAAAAACAGTTGCAGGCTCTGGCTAATGCACTGGCCAAAATCTCAAAATACCTGAAGATCTCAGCCCGTTCGATCGTCTGCTGAAGAAAAACCAGACCCGCATTTCCGGCATAGATAATCAACATGCTATTAAAAAGCGTACGGTGTTTCCGACGGACGAGTCAGTGAAAAAGGTCGTGTGACTGGCAATTCAGGCCGACATCCGAAAATGGACAATGTCGCTAAGGGACTGGCTCATGACAACGAGTCGCTTTATTATCACGCTCGGGTTCGGTAGCCGCCTGGACGTTCACTTCTGAGAAAGGCATTTACACCGAATGGTGTATAGGCTCGTGGTTGGTCTTCGGTGAGAGGCAGGATGTCTCTCATTAATCTCCGGGAGCGTACAATAGTTGCTCCGGCAGCCTGAAGGATGAAGTGTATATAACCTAAAACATAACGGATATAGCTTCCTTACTCAACCTGACGTAATACGCCGACAGTAAAATCAGGGATACCATACCATCATGGAAAGTCGTCAATACACCCGGCATCTTTCGCTTTCGGAGCTGAAATGGTTTGCTATCGGGATCGGTTTTTTTATTCTCAGCATAGCAACAGCCACCGTGAATTATCGGCTTTCCGGTATATCGCTACTGGTGGGCCTGTTGTTTATCATCTGGAAATTCAGCGTCACAGTTCTGTTTCTGTTTACGCCGCGCAGGATGACGTTAACCGAAACCGCGTTGCAGGCCGGGCATCGTGTTATCCATTACGATGCGCTTGAATCAATGCGTCTGCTCCATCAATCCGACAAACTCATCTTGCGCCACAGTGGCGGCAAGAAGTACGTCATCTACCTTGATTTCTGGAACGATGGCAACGGAATTTACGACCGACTGGCTGCTGAACTTGTCCGGCGACACGGTTCTGCGCTGGGGGCGCGCCTCGCCGCCGATGGACGTCTTAAATTCGGCAAAGTGACCGCGCTGGCGGATCGGCTTGAACACAAAAACCGGGCGGTGCCGTATGCGCAGATCGCCAGTATTCGCACCCAGCGCGAGGAGGGTGCTGGCAGTTCAATGAGCTATCTGATGATTAGCACCGCTACGGGCCGGATCTGCAAAATCGACCGCTCCACTATCGTCAATGAGCCGCTGCTGCTCAACTTTCTTTCCCAGCGTTTACCCGCCTGACGACATTTTTATACAAGGATGAATCAATGGAACTATACGTATCAAAAACCAGCCAGCAAAACATGCCTGTGGAGTTCAATATCTATTATTCCAGATCTAAAACGTTGGTTGGTATTGTGTTCTGGATTTGTATGATGGGAGTTTTTATTGCACTGGCGGTGAATATGGCCACCGATCCCGAGGAGCCCAAAACTGGCGGTGCCGTCTTTATGGGACTTATTTGTTGCGGCAGTCTGTTATTTATTGTGCGCCTGGCTCGCTCATTTTTAAGCGCGGCAAAGCCGGCAGTCACCATCAGTCGTGAAGGTATTCGCTTCTGTAATGGCAAATTCGCGGCCTGGACAAATATCGCCGAAAACACCTGGCATTCACAGAGCATTAACTTCATCCCGGCCGCCGCCAGTATTAAGATTGTGTTGCATGAAGGCAAGCCGATCCATTTCGCCACCACGGTTATTGCGCTTTCTTCCGATAGGTATCTTGAGATGTGCGATCTTTACTCGTCTCAGGCGCTCGAGTAACTACCTGCGTCGGATTACGGCTTCGTTTTTTTGGCCTGCGATCTTAATGCTGAAATGGGCAGAAAAACGCGAAATTTAGACGCTATTACGAATGGGCAATGGTACTTATTGAAGGCTATATCATTGCCCATAATGCAGGGAGGGTTAATATGCTATGATAGAATTCTATGTTTGAATATATATCCTCAGAATACAAAATAAAGTAACGCTATCGTTGCGTATATTATATAATTCTATTTCCAGATTACTTTATTTTAAAAAAAGACAGATTGCCTGAACAGAAAGAACCGGTGTCAATGTAGATTTGATTGGCGAATGTTGTTGTGTAGTCAACAATCATATGGCCGAAGATAAAAGTATCCGCACCGCGTATTGGATGGATATTCCCCTGTAACGAACCAAGCAGACGATCGCGTGACCATAGAACGCTATCAATATCAACTTGCTTCCCATAATCGTAGCTGTCATCTGGATAATCGGCATGGGCAATCACGTACTTCTTTGAGGACGTTTCAACCTCTATGATGTGAGGACGCTGCTTAAAAGTTAGTAATAGCTCAGTGGCTTCTTGCCTGTCTTTTTCGGTGACCGAGTCGTACCAGTAACCACCGTTTACATACCAGAAATTGCCATCCTGTGTTTCAAAAGCGTCAAGCGCCATAGCTTCATGATTACCCACTACAGAAATAAACCATGAGGCATTTAACAGTCTCAGTGTTTCAAGGTTTTCTTTTCCTCGATCAATGTTATCTCCAGTGGAGATCAAGAGATCGGTATCAGGAGAGAAATGTAATTGAGCCAGTCTTGATAACAATAAGGAGTAACATCCATGAATATCACCAACGACCCAAATGTGGCGATAGAGATCGCTGTTGATGTCAGCATAACGGATTAATTCCATGATGTTCCTATAGCACAATTTTGGAGGCTGGTATTATAACAAAGAAATAGGGTAATATTAAATTTTATTCTTTAAAATACACAGTTATTAAAATAGCCTACAAGCTAGAAATCAACAGAGAATATATATTTTATGAATCGGTTAATTAAAGTAGACGATGTGCTTGAAAGATGCACGATTTCTCGCGCAACACTTTATTGATTAATTGCAAAGGCATACTTTCCCGCTCAGAGGCTCGACAGATGCGCAGGCACTGCCGGGGCTGATTAGCCAGACTCACCGTAAAATCAGGGAAGCCTCGGCTGACGGCGCTTATGACACGCGCTATTGCCATGATGTGTTATTAATCAGGCCGCTAATCCCGCCACGAAGCGGTGCGCGATACTGGCCGGGCAAGTACCATGAGCGTAACCACGCGGTGGCGAATCAACATCGGAGCGGCAGCAATGAGGTCTGGAAAAGAAAGTGGGCTATCACCGTCATTCAGTAGTGGAAACAGCGATGTTCCGTATCAAAACCTTGCTGGGCGGCCATCTGAGCCAGCGGAACTATGGTGCGCAGGTGGGTGAAGCGATGGCGATGGTCAAAGCGCTGAACCGGATGACGTTGTTGGCAATGCCGACCAGCGTCAGGCTCGTATAACGAGTGCTCCGATGGGAGTCCTGTATCCTTATCGTTGGCCGATTCTGAATTATTCAACAAAGCCTCATGTTGTCATAACCTACCAGATGCAGATAAAGCAGCATAAAGCGTTTTAAACGACAGCAACAAGGAAAGGGGTTGATCGTTTAATGGTACTGCGCCAAATCCTTTGTACCAGTCGCAGACCTGTTTATTTTTGGCATCAATAAGCAGGGCTACGCCGCCGACCTGCAAAGCCGCCTGTATGCAACGCTTTCCGGCAGATAACAAAAGTTGTGCTCCCAGCCCTTGCCCCTGCATAGATTTGTCTACGGCTAAACGACCCAGACGAAACACTGGCACATCATATCTCCCTAATCCTTTGCTGATTGCGCCGGGAACCTGTGCATATATCAGTGATGCAGGACTGACTGAGTAAAAGCCGTGGATACGTGTAACATCCGAATTATCAAGCGCAACATAGGTTTTCGTTGTCCCTTTCTCATGATTTTGTAGTGCATGGCGTTGTAGGAATTGGTTCAGATCGGCATCCCCACAATCAAAATTCATTCGATTGTGGGTTTTCCCTATCGCGGCCTCATGCCAGTCTGTAAACATCATTTCTTCATGTCCGGCAGGGCGAAAGCAGCGGCAAGAAGCTTTTCATTCGGCGCTGGCGGGTTATCTAAAATTTCCATGATCATTTGAGTATCACGCTCCGTCAGATATACCCGTTCGGCGGCATCAACAATCTTCTGTGCGACAGGTAGTACGTTACTGACCACAAAATCCGTCAGGTTGGTTTGCTGGATTGCCGCAGCGCGGACTATCAACTTTTTGGCATCCGTCGATACACGTAACGACAGTCTTTCGTTAGATTCTATAGCTATCTGAGGCATGGTTTTCATCCTCCTGTTTATGAACAATATGTACAATTATAATACATATCTGTACGCTTTCAAGGCGTACATGTGAGGCTGATATAGTCCAGGCATGGCAAGAAGGTCGTTCACTGTCTTTAAACAGGGGATTAACTTCGGTTTATCGCGATTGTATTACTTTAATCTCACTGATTACGTATCATCAGGGAGTTTGCTAAATATATTCATGATTCTCTTTTTTGCCGTAACTGCTTGATTGATCCTACCCGCGTAATAGGGACACAACCCTAAGCGGCGGACATCTCCTGCTCACGTTCAGAAGAAGAGAGCTGAGTTTCGCCAGCTGTAGATCTGTGATTTATACAGGTTAAGCTCGCTGGTGGCAGCGGCCACCCCAATGCGTTCCGCCAGTTTCAGGGCTTCCTGACGAAATTCAAGCGCGTGCTGCTTGCGTGGCTTTTTGGTGGTTGATGCTGGTTTTGTTATGTGAGTCACCTCTTGCTTGAGCGTTTACTCACTTAGTTGCGTGTCCACTATTGCTGAGTAAGATCAGAAGGTTAAAAATCAACAAAGGCTCAACGGCGTGCATTAGGCCCTGGTGATGAAGGTGGCATATGGGAGGATGTATATCCTACACTTTCATCCGGATGATGTAACAAAAATACAGGTATCGGTAATGAAACAATCATCACCGTTTAATAGAGGCCCA
This sequence comes from Salmonella sp. NW884, assembly GCF_051700745.1. Classification (NCBI taxonomy): domain Bacteria; kingdom Pseudomonadati; phylum Pseudomonadota; class Gammaproteobacteria; order Enterobacterales; family Enterobacteriaceae; genus Salmonella; species Salmonella sp. NW884. Next base: position 503,112 of record NZ_JAMMDE010000002.1, read on the forward strand.
TATATTGAGGTTCCATAATGGAAGAAGTTAACTCTGAATTCACAATCGTTGTTGAGTCTGATCTGGATAAATATGAGTTAATTGATTTTTTATCCCAAGGGATTCCAGACATAATAAAAGTGAACTTATTATATTTAAGATACGAAAATACAATGATTACAATAGAAATAAATTATGACTGTAATCCTAAGTTGATAAATGAGAATGATGGTTGGCTGTATTATAAATATGAATTAACGGTATTTTCCATGGAGAATACCTCGTATGAATATCAGTATGAATTAGCGAATAAAATTATGAATGCTCTACGTGAGGCGGGATATCTGGCAGAATCAATTTGGTAATATACCGGTACCTATGTAACAGCATCGTCGCCACCATACATGCAGGCTAAAAAAGAGTGAATAGTCAAGTACTTCAGAAATATCTACTCGCGATATACCACCAGAACCAAATGGTCAATTTAAAACGGATGGCGTCAGAGTTACTGGTGGTCGAAAGGTAGATACAACACATTATTTTAATTTGAAAAGTATATGAAATTTACTACTTTTAATTTTAATCGATTAATAAAATTCATAGTAATTAGCTCCTGATTAATTCGACATGTTTTTCATTAATCATAAAGCCATTTCCCAGCTTTCGCTGATTCAGAAAACATTCTGATTGTTAAAGGCTTACGAGTTCGTTCTACATCTTCCCGTTTTAATTTAAACCATCGTGTAAGCAGTGGAGTATTCTCCCAAGGGAAATAACACGACCATTTAACTTGTGATAAATCTACATTAAATTTTTTTTCAAATTTATCCAAAGCTTCATGCAGGTCATCGCCTGGAGCTTCAAATAAATCAGAATCAAGTTCTAATGGGATTTCTTTCCAATTGCTGTCTAAATATCCGGGAATCTCTTCACGGAAGAGTGCTAACACCTCTTGCTGAATTGTGTCCATCAAAAGGATGTCCATTGTATACGATCTTTAGGGCGTGCTATTAGGTTGTATTTTGCCTGAGTTCTCCTTGATACCTGGTAAATTGAATTCACAAGACCAACCCAACCTAACCATGGAACATATCGTGCTATGACTGCGGCAAGATTATTTGTTTTTCGCATTCTTATACCAACGGGTGTAGGAACTCTAATACCAAAAGGAGTTCGTGCATTTCGTAAAAGCATTCTCCCATACCTGGAGATAACACTTGTCCCTTTGATTGCCTCTCCCGGTTTCGTTCTGGTTTTTAACCACGGTTGCCCGGCGAGGATAGCAGCACCTGACTCAATGCCAATCCCAAGTTCATCACAAAATTGCTCAAGGAAAATTACATCAAATAGTTCACCTGCTGACAGGTTCGATTGTCCGTGGTAGAAGTAGGTTCCGTTTAGTTCTTCTGTCGTATCCATTCAATCACCTTATAGACTGTTTGCCATTCATTCCAGGCATCGGGACGTTTCTGCCGCTATACTAGCCTGGTCGTCAATACGCTGTCACGGGTAAAAAGAACGTTATCCGCGAAAAGTGGATGGGGTATCGCAACAATGCCAACATGTGGGGCAAGAGGGGGATGTCAGTTTACCGCGATATACGAGACGATAGTTTGTCAGTATAAGTTTCGGCTATTTTCCCGAGTCTGGGAGGCAGTTCTTTATCGCAAATAAAAAAAGCAGCAGCGAGGTGCTGCTGTATCAAAAAGCAGATTGATAAATGCAACGTAAGAGACAAATGGCCAACCGTAAAAGTGACCATAGCTATAATAATTATATTGATATTAAGTGGCAATGCAAAATATGGTCTTAATTATATCATGATGAGTTCAGCCAACGGTGATATGGCCTTATAAGGCTTGCAGTCTTTCATGGGCAGCAAGTAACGTCTGATATATGCTTAAATTCTTACTTCCGGGTTCAAGCAAAACTTTTTTAAATTCGGTCATGAGTTGCTCTTCATCTTCTTTCGAACGCATGTATTGTGGATGTTCCTGGAAGAAGGTGAGCGCCTGCTCTTTGGTTTGTTTATATTTTTCGCAAAAAATGCTTGAGCTGATTGCGCTATTTTTTGATGCGGAATTATCAGCGTTCTGGTTTGATAATGATTTATTCTTCGCAAGGTCTGACGGCACATACGGAAGAGACTGACACTCATCAATACTATTTGCGTTGGCCAGTTGCTCTTTCTGAGCGCCAGGTTGCTGTACCGGTTTGCTCACGGAGGAAGGGAGGGGCACCTGGGCACAGCCGATCAGTAAAAAGACAGGAAGACAGCTATAAAATTTTTTCATATTAACTCCAACTACAGAAGAATGAGGCGCAATGTTTTTACACAACCGTCAGAATGTTATCTGACAATAGTGATAAGGGGCGAATGCGTTTCAGGAATGCTAGCAAAAAAAACTCCTGATATAAATAATTAATTCTCCATCCAGATGACAATATCTGAATTTTTGCTGCTGCAGAACAATAAGCCAGAATTTATATACTATGAGCTGATTTTCTATTTTAAATCAGCGGGTGCTGTGCAAGTTGGCTAATTTAATTAGCGGGTGGCATCAGTTTCATAATGATTGCATCAGGATTTTGCCACCCGCTCCCGGTATTGTTTACATATTAAAATGATTTTTAACTGGTGCTGACAACTATGCTAAATACGCAGGAAGTACTTAAAGAAGGAGAGAAGCGGAAAATCCGCAGCCCGGAAGCATGGTTTATACAGACGTGTTCCGCGCAAAAGCTGCATATGTCATTTTCTGAAAGCCGACACAATGAAAACTGCCTGATTCAGGAAGGCGCGCTGCTTTTTTGCGAGCAGGCCGTTGTCGCACCAGTATCAGGAGACGTGGTTTTTCGACCGTTAAAAATTGAAGTACTCAGCAAATTACTGGCATTTATCGATGGCGCAGGATTAGTGGACACGACATATGCTGAATCCGATAAATGGGTTTTGCTGAGTCCTGAGTTTCGCGCTATTTGGCAAGATCGTAAACGCTGCGAGTACTGGTTTTTGCAGCAAATTATTACGCCTTCTCCTGCCTTCAATAAGGTACTGGCGCTGTTACGAAAAAGCGAGAGTTACTGGTTGGTTGGCTATTTACTCGCTCAGTCAACCAGCGGCAACACGATGAGAATGCTGGGAGAAGACTATGGCGTTTCTTATACCCATTTTCGTCGTTTGTGCAGCAGAGCGTTGGGCGGAAAAGCGAAGAGTGAATTACGAAACTGGCGTATGGCGCAATCGCTGCTGAATAGTGTAGAAGGCCACGAGAACATCACCCAATTAGCCGTTAATCATGGTTACTCATCGCCTTCACATTTTTCTAGTGAGATCAAAGAGCTGATCGGCGTTTCGCCGCGGAAATTATCAAATATTATTCAATTGGCAGACAAATGAAGACACATATTCTTTTGGCCAGAGTGCTGGCATGTGCCGCGCTTGTTCTGGTTGCACCTGGTTATTCTAGTGAAAAAATACCTGTAACGGGAAGTGGGTTTGTTGCGAAAGACGATAGCCTGCGGACATTTTTCGATGCCATGGCGCTACAGCTAAAGGAGCCTGTCATTGTTAGCAAAATGGCGGCACGAAAAAAAATTACGGGCAACTTTGAGTTTCACGATCCTAACGCATTACTGGAGAAGCTTTCCCTACAACTGGGGCTGATTTGGTATTTCGATGGGCAGGCTATCTATATTTATGACGCCAGTGAAATGCGCAATGCCGTGGTTTCTTTACGCAACGTCTCACTCAATGAGTTCAACAATTTTCTAAAACGCTCAGGTTTATATAACAAAAATTACCCGCTACGTGGCGATAACCGTAAAGGAACATTCTATGTTTCAGGGCCACCCGTCTATGTTGATATGGTGGTCAACGCCGCCACCATGATGGACAAGCAAAACGATGGTATTGAGCTGGGACGCCAGAAAATAGGGGTGATGCGTCTGAACAATACCTTCGTGGGCGATCGTACCTACAATCTGCGCGATCAGAAAATGGTTATCCCCGGTATTGCCACGGCCATTGAAAGGTTGTTGCAGGGAGAAGAGCAACCTTTAGGTAATATTGTCAGTAGCGAACCCCCAGCGATGCCAGCGTTTTCAGCGAATGGAGAAAAAGGTAAAGCAGCAAATTATGCCGGTGGCATGAGTCTGCAGGAAGCTTTAAAGCAAAATGCCGCGGCGGGCAATATTAAAATCGTGGCCTATCCGGATACCAACAGTTTGTTAGTAAAGGGAACGGCTGAGCAGGTGCATTTTATCGAAATGCTGGTTAAAGCGCTGGATGTCGCCAAACGTCACGTAGAATTATCCCTGTGGATTGTCGATCTTAATAAAAGCGATCTGGAGCGTTTGGGCACTTCATGGAGCGGCAGCATTACTATTGGGGACAAACTTGGCGTGTCATTAAACCAGTCTTCAATAAGTACCCTCGATGGCAGCCGATTCATCGCCGCGGTAAATGCGTTAGAAGAGAAGAAACAGGCGACGGTGGTTTCGCGCCCGGTATTACTGACTCAGGAAAATGTTCCCGCTATTTTTGATAACAACAGAACGTTTTACACCAAGCTGATTGGGGAACGTAATGTGGCGCTTGAGCATGTAACATACGGAACAATGATCCGAGTGCTGCCCCGTTTTTCCGCAGATGGTCAGATAGAAATGTCGCTGGACATTGAAGATGGCAACGATAAGACGCCGCAATCCGATACTACCACCTCCGTAGATGCGTTACCCGAAGTCGGGCGAACGTTAATTAGCACTATTGCGAGAGTTCCGCACGGAAAAAGTTTGCTGGTCGGTGGTTATACACGGGATGCAAATACCGATACTGTCCAAAGTATTCCGTTTTTAGGCAAATTACCGCTTATTGGTAGCCTGTTCCGTTATTCCAGTAAGAATAAAAGTAATGTTGTTCGTGTGTTCATGATTGAACCAAAAGAAATTGTCGACCCGTTAACGCCGGATGCCAGCGAATCGGTAAACAATATTCTGAAGCAAAGCGGTGCCTGGAGTGGGGACGATAAGTTACAGAAATGGGTTCGTGTTTATCTGGATAGAGGTCAGGAGGCAATTAAATGATTCCTGGCTCAACCTCCGGTATTTCATTTTCCAGAATATTGTCCCGGCAGACATCTCATCAGGATGCGACCCAGCATACTGATGCGCAACAGGCGGAAATACAACAGGCCGCAGAGGATTCGTCTCCAGGGGCGGAAGTACAAAAATTTGTCCAGTCGACGGACGAAATGTCAGCGGCGCTGGCGCAATTTCGTAACCGTCGCGATTATGAAAAAAAATCCAGTAATTTATCTAACAGTTTTGAACGCGTGCTGGAGGATGAGGCTTTACCGAAGGCGAAGCAAATATTAAAGCTAATTAGCGTACATGGCGGCGCGTTAGAAGATTTTTTACGTCAGGCGCGTAGCTTATTTCCTGACCCCAGTGATTTAGTCCTTGTGTTACGCGAATTGCTTCGTCGTAAAGACCTGGAAGAGATCGTGCGGAAAAAGCTGGAGTCGTTACTTAAGCACGTTGAAGAGCAAACCGATCCGAAGACCCTCAAGGCAGGGATTAATTGTGCGTTGAAGGCCCGGCTTTTTGGGAAAACATTATCGTTAAAACCAGGCTTATTGCGCGCCAGCTATCGGCAATTTATCCAGAGTGAGTCACATGAAGTGGAGATTTACTCTGACTGGATAGCCAGTTATGGCTATCAACGTCGACTGGTGGTACTGGATTTTATCGAGGGTTCGCTATTAACCGATATTGACGCGAATGACGCCAGCTGTTCGCGTCTGGAGTTTGGCCAGCTTTTACGACGCCTGACGCAACTTAAAATGTTGCGCTCCGCTGACCTGCTGTTTGTGAGTACATTGTTGTCGTATTCGTTTACCAAAGCGTTTAATGCGGAGGAGTCGTCGTGGTTACTACTGATGCTTTCGCTATTGCAACAGCCACATGAAGTAGATTCGCTGTTAGCCGATATTATAGGCTTGAATGCGTTATTGCTTAGTCATAAAGAACATGCATCCTTTTTGCAGATATTTTATCAAGTATGTAAAGCCATACCCTCTTCACTCTTTTATGAAGAATATTGGCAGGAAGAATTGTTAATGGCGTTACGTAGTATGACCGATATTGCCTACAAGCATGAAATGGCAGAACAGCGTCGTACTATTGAAAAGCTGTCTTAATTTAATATTAACAGGATACCTATAGTGCTGCTTTCTCTACTTAACAGTGCTCGTTTACGACCTGAATTACTGATTCTGGTACTAATGGTGATGATCATTTCTATGTTCGTCATTCCATTACCTACCTATCTGGTTGATTTCCTGATCGCACTGAATATCGTACTGGCGATATTGGTGTTTATGGGGTCGTTCTACATTGACAGAATCCTCAGTTTTTCAACGTTTCCTGCGGTACTGTTAATTACCACGCTCTTTCGTCTGGCATTATCAATCAGTACCAGTCGTCTTATCTTGATTGAAGCCGATGCCGGTGAAATTATCGCCACGTTCGGGCAATTCGTTATTGGCGATAGCCTGGCGGTGGGTTTTGTTGTCTTCTCTATTGTCACCGTGGTCCAGTTTATCGTTATTACCAAAGGTTCAGAACGCGTCGCGGAAGTCGCGGCCCGATTTTCTCTGGATGGTATGCCCGGTAAACAGATGAGTATTGATGCCGATTTGAAGGCCGGTATTATTGATGCGGATGCCGCGCGCGAACGGCGAAGCGTACTGGAAAGGGAAAGCCAGCTTTACGGTTCCTTTGACGGTGCGATGAAGTTTATCAAAGGTGACGCTATTGCCGGCATCATTATCATCTTTGTGAACTTTATTGGCGGTATTTCGGTGGGGATGACCCGCCATGGTATGGATTTGTCCTCCGCTCTGTCTACTTATACCATGCTGACCATTGGTGATGGTCTTGTCGCCCAGATTCCCGCATTGTTGATTGCGATTAGTGCCGGTTTTATCGTGACTCGCGTAAATGGCGATAGCGATAACATGGGGCGGAATATCATGACGCAGCTGTTGAACAACCCATTTGTATTGGTTGTTACGGCTATTTTGACCATTTCAATGGGAACTCTGCCGGGATTCCCGCTGCCGGTTTTTGTTATTTTATCGGTGGTTTTAAGCGTACTCTTCTATTTTAAATTCCGTGAAGCAAAACGTAGCGCCGCCAAACCTAAAACCAGCAAAGGCGAGCAGCCGCTCAGTATTGAGGAAAAAGAAGGGTCGTCGTTAGGACTGATTGGCGATCTCGATAAAGTCTCTACAGAGACTGTACCGTTGATATTACTTGTGCCGAAGAGCCGGCGTGAAGATCTGGAAAAAGCTCAACTTGCGGAGCGTCTACGTAGTCAGTTCTTTATTGATTATGGCGTGCGCCTGCCGGAAGTATTGTTACGCGATGGCGAGGGCCTGGACGATAACAGCATCGTATTGTTGATTAATGAGATCCGTGTTGAACAATTTACGGTCTATTTTGATTTGATGCGAGTGATAAATTATTCCGATGAAGTTGTGTCCTTTGGCATTAATCCAACAATCCATCAGCAAGGTAGCAGCCAGTATTTCTGGGTAACGCATGAAGAGGGGGAGAAACTCCGGGAGCTTGGCTATGTGTTGCGGAACGCGCTTGATGAGCTTTACCACTGTCTGGCGGTGACGCTGGCGCGCAACGTCAATGAATATTTCGGTATTCAGGAAACAAAACATATGCTGGACCAACTGGAAGCGAAATTTCCTGATTTACTTAAAGAAGTGCTCAGACATGCCACGGTACAACGTATATCTGAAGTTTTGCAGCGTTTGTTAAGCGAACGTGTTTCCGTGCGTAATATGAAATTAATTATGGAAGCGCTCGCATTGTGGGCGCCAAGAGAAAAAGATGTCATTAACCTTGTGGAGCATATTCGTGGAGCAATGGCGCGTTATATTTGTCATAAATTTGCCAATGGCGGCGAATTACGAGCAGTAATGGTATCTGCTGAAGTTGAGGATGTTATTCGCAAAGGGATCCGTCAGACCTCTGGCAGTACCTTCCTCAGCCTCGACCCGGAAGCCTCCGCTAATTTGATGGATCTCATTACACTTAAGTTGGATGATTTATTGATTGCACATAAAGATCTTGTCCTCCTTACGTCTGTCGATGTCCGTCGATTTATTAAGAAAATGATTGAAGGTCGTTTTCCGGATCTGGAGGTTTTATCTTTCGGTGAGATAGCAGATAGCAAGTCAGTGAATGTTATAAAAACAATATAAGGGCTTAATTAAGGAAAAGATCTATGCAACATTTGGATATCGCTGAATTAGTTCGTTCCGCACTGGAAGTAAGTGGTTGCGATCCTTCATTAATTGGAGGAATAGATAGCCATTCAACAATTGTTCTGGATTTATTTGCATTGCCAAGTATCTGTATCAGCGTCAAGGACGATGATGTATGGATCTGGGCGCAATTGGGGGCTGACAGCATGGTGGTATTACAACAGCGGGCTTATGAAATCTTAATGACCATCATGGAAGGATGCCATTTTGCCCGCGGCGGGCAATTACTACTGGGGGAGCAGAATGGGGAGCTAACGCTTAAAGCCTTAGTGCATCCGGATTTTTTATCTGACGGTGAAAAGTTCTCTACTGCCTTGAATGGGTTTTACAACTATCTGGAAGTTTTTAGTCGGTCGCTAATGAGATGAAAACACCTCGTTTACTGCAATATCTGGCCTACCCACAAAAAATAACCGGCCCAATTATTGAGGCGGAATTGCGCGATGTGGCCATTGGCGAACTGTGTGAAATACGCCGTGGCTGGCACCAAAAACAGGTTGTTGCACGTGCGCAGGTGGTTGGCTTACAGCGGGAACGCACTGTGCTGAGCCTTATCGGCAACGCCCAGGGGCTGAGCCGCGATGTCGTGCTTTATCCCACTGGACGTGCGTTATCGGCGTGGGTGGGATACTCGGTATTAGGCGCGGTGTTGGATCCGACGGGGAAAATCGTTGAGCGTTTTACCCCTGAAGTGGCGCCGATTAGCGAAGAACGCGTTATTGATGTCGCACCGCCGTCTTACGCTTCGCGCGTTGGCGTCCGTGAACCGCTGATTACCGGTGTGCGCGCGATTGACGGGTTATTGACCTGTGGCGTAGGCCAGCGAATGGGCATTTTTGCCTCCGCAGGATGCGGTAAGACCATGCTGATGCATATGCTGATCGAGCAAACGGAGGCGGATGTCTTTGTTATCGGTCTTATCGGTGAACGAGGCCGCGAGGTCACTGAATTCGTGGATATGTTGCGCGCTTCGCATAAGAAAGAAAAATGCGTGCTGGTTTTTGCCACTTCCGATTTCCCCTCGGTCGATCGCTGCAATGCGGCGCAACTGGCGACAACCGTAGCGGAATATTTTCGCGACCAGGGAAAACGGGTCGTGCTTTTTATCGATTCCATGACCCGTTATGCGCGTGCTTTGCGAGATGTGGCACTGGCGTCGGGAGAGCGTCCGGCCCGTCGAGGTTATCCCGCCTCCGTATTCGATAATTTGCCCCGCTTGCTGGAACGCCCCGGGGCGACCAGCGAGGGAAGCATTACTGCCTTTTATACGGTACTGCTGGAGAGCGAGGAAGAGGCGGACCCGATGGCGGATGAAATTCGCTCTATCCTTGACGGTCACCTGTATCTGAGCAGAAAGCTGGCCGGGCAGGGACATTATCCGGCAATCGATGTACTGAAAAGCGTAAGCCGCGTTTTTGGACAAGTCACGACGCCGACACATGCTGAACAGGCATCTGCCGTGCGTAAATTAATGACGCGTCTGGAAGAGCTCCAGCTTTTCATTGATTTGGGAGAATATCGTCCTGGCGAAAATATCGATAACGATCGGGCGATGCAGATGCGGGATAGCCTGAAAGCCTGGTTATGCCAGCCGGTAGCGCAATATTCATCCTTTGATGACACGTTGAGCGGTATGAATGCATTCGCTGACCAGAATTAAAGTATTGCAGCGGCGCTGTACGGTATTTCATTCACAGTGTGAGTCGATATTACTTCGCTATCAGGATGAGGACCGCGGGCTGCAGGCCGAGGAGGAGGCGATCCTTGAACAAATAGCGGGTCTGAAATTGTTATTAGATACGCTGCGTGCAGAAAACAGACAGCTCAGTCGTGAGGAAATTTATACGTTATTACGTAAGCAGTCTATTGTTCGCCGGCAGATAAAAGATTTAGAACTCCAGATTATACAAATTCAGGAAAAACGGAGCGAGCTGGAAAAGAAAAGGGAAGAGTTTCAGAAAAAAAGTAAATATTGGTTGCGCAAAGAAGGGAACTATCAACGCTGGATAATCCGTCAGAAAAGACACTATATCCAGCGAGAGATACAGCAGGAAGAGGCCGAGTCAGAGGAGATAATTTAATGGGCGATGTGTCAGCTGTCAGTTCATCCGGGAACATTTTACTGCCGCAGCAGGATGAGGTTGGCGGTTTATCAGAAGCATTAAAAAAAGCGGTGGAAAAACATAAGACAGAATATTCCGGTGATAAAAAAGATCGCGACTATGGCGATGCTTTCGTAATGCATAAAGAAACGGCTTTACCGGTATTACTGGCGGCATGGCGACATGGCGCGCCAGCGAAATCAGAACATCACAATGGCAACGTTTCTGGTCTGCATCATAACGGAAAAGGCGAACTCAGGATTGCTGAAAAACTGTTGAAAGTCACTGCTGAAAAATCTGTCGGTTTGATTTCTGCGGAGGCCAAAGTAGATAAATCCGCAGCGTTGCTATCGCCTAAAAATAGGCCGTTAGAAAGCGTAAGCGGTAAAAAATTATCTGCTGATTTAAAAGCTGTGGAATCCGTTAGTGAAGTAACCGATAACGCCACGGGAATCTCTGACGATAATATCAAGGCATTGCCTGGGGATAATAAAGCCATCGCGGGCGAAGGCGTTCGTAAAGAGGGCGCGCCGCTGGCGCGGGATGTCGCACCTGCCCGAATGGCCACAGCCAATACCGGTAAGCCTGAAGATAAAGATCATAAAAAGGTTAAAGATGTTTCTCAGCTTCCGCTGCAACCAACCACTATCGCCGATCTTAGCCAATTAACCGGCGGCGATGAAAAAATGCCTTTAGCGGCGCAATCAAAGCCGATGATGACTATTTTTCCCACTGCCGATGGCGTGAAAGGAGAGGATAGCTCGCTGACTTACCGTTTTCAGCGCTGGGGAAATGACTATTCCGTCAATATTCAGGCGCGGCAAGCAGGGGAGTTTTCGTTAATACCGTCAAATACGCAGGTTGAACATCGTTTGCATGATCAATGGCAAAACGGTAATCCCCAGCGCTGGCACCTGACGCGAGACGATCAACAAAATCCGCAGCAGCAACAGCACAGACAGCAATCTGGCGAGGAGGATGACGCCTGATGTCATTGCGTGTGAGACAGATTGATCGTCGCGAATGGCTATTGGCGCAAACCGCGACAGAATGCCAGCGCCATGGCCGGGAAGCGACGCTGGAATATCCGACGCGACAGGGAATGTGGGTTCGGTTGAGCGATGCAGAAAAACGGTGGTCGGCCTGGATTAAACCTGGGGACTGGCTTGAGCATGTCTCTCCCGCTCTGGCGGGGGCGGCGGTTTCTGCTGGCGCTGAGCACCTGGTCGTTCCCTGGCTTGCTGCAACAGAGCGACCGTTTGAGTTGCCCGTGCCGCATTTGTCCTGTCGGCGTTTATGCGTAGAGAACCCCGTACCGGGAAGCGCGCTGCCGGAAGGGAAATTGTTGCACATTATGAGCGATCGGGGCGGCCTGTGGTTTGAGCATCTTCCTGAACTGCCTGCAGTCGGGGGCGGCAGGCCGAAAATGCTGCGTTGGCCGTTGCGCTTTGTAATCGGTAGCAGTGATACGCAGCGTTCGTTGCTGGGCCGAATCGGGATCGGAGATGTACTCCTGATTCGTACTTCCCGTGCGGAAGTTTATTGCTACGCGAAAAAGTTAGGTCATTTCAACCGTGTTGAAGGGGGAATTATTGTGGAAACGTTAGATATTCAACATATCGAAGAAGAAAATAATACAACTGAAACTGCAGAAACTCTGCCTGGCTTGAATCAATTGCCCGTCAAACTGGAATTTGTTTTGTATCGTAAGAACGTTACCCTCGCCGAACTCGAAGCCATGGGGCAGCAACAGCTATTATCACTGCCGACCAATGCTGAACTTAACGTTGAAATTATGGCGAATGGTGTTTTGCTGGGTAATGGCGAACTGGTACAGATGAATGACACCTTAGGCGTTGAGATCCATGAATGGCTGAGCGAGTCTGGTAATGGGGAATGATATCTCATTAATTGCCTTACTGGCATTTTCCACCCTGTTGCCATTTATTATTGCGTCAGGAACCTGTTTCGTTAAATTTTCTATTGTATTTGTCATGGTGCGTAACGCCCTGGGATTGCAGCAGATACCTTCAAATATGACGCTGAACGGCGTCGCATTGCTGCTTTCTATGTTTGTTATGTGGCCCATAATGCATGATGCCTACGTCTATTTTGAGGACGAAGATGTCACCTTTAATGATATTTCATCATTAAGTAAACACGTTGATGAAGGTCTGGATGGTTATCGCGATTATCTGATCAAATATTCAGATCGCGAGTTAGTTCAGTTTTTTGAAAACGCGCAACTGAAGCGTCAGTATGGAGAAGAGACCGAGACGGTAAAGCGTGACAAAGATGAAATTGAAAAACCTTCAATATTTGCGTTATTACCTGCTTATGCGCTGAGCGAAATAAAAAGCGCGTTTAAAATTGGTTTTTATCTTTATTTGCCCTTTGTCGTCGTCGACCTGGTGGTATCCAGCGTGCTACTGGCGCTGGGGATGATGATGATGAGTCCGGTGACGATATCTACACCTATTAAGCTGGTGCTTTTTGTCGCGCTTGATGGCTGGACCTTACTGTCTAAAGGATTGATATTACAGTATATGGACATTGCAACATGACATCATTACGAGACGGGATAGTTAAATGGATGATTTAGTGTTTGCAGGTAATAAGGCGCTCTATCTTGTTTTGATCCTGTCAGGGTGGCCGACGATTGTCGCAACGATTATCGGCCTCCTGGTAGGGTTATTCCAGACGGTAACGCAATTACAGGAACAGACGCTGCCTTTTGGCATTAAATTACTTGGCGTGTGTTTATGCTTGTTTTTACTGTCTGGCTGGTATGGCGAAGTTTTACTCTCTTACGGGCGTCAGGTGATATTCCTGGCGTTGGCTAAGGGGTAAAAAATGTTTTACGCGTTGTACTTTGAAATTCATCACCTGGTTGCGTCTGCGGCGCTAGGGTTTGCTCGCGTGGCGCCGATTTTTTTCTTCCTGCCGTTTTTGAATAGCGGGGTATTAAGCGGCGCGCCGAGAAACGCCATTATCATCCTGGTGGCATTGGGAGTATGGCCGCATGCATTGAACGAGGCGCCGCCGTTTTTATCGGTGGCGATGATCCCGTTAGTTCTGCAAGAAGCGGCGGTAGGCGTCATGCTGGGCTGTCTGCTGTCATGGCCTTTTTGGGTTATGCATGCGCTGGGTTGTATTATCGATAACCAGCGAGGGGCAACGCTAAGTAGCAGTATCGATCCGGCAAACGGTATTGATACCTCGGAAATGGCTAATTTCCTGAATATGTTTGCCGCTGTCGTTTATTTACAAAACGGCGGTCTGGTCACGATGGTTGACGTGTTAAATAAAAGCTATCAGCTATGCGATCCGATGAACGAGTGCACGCCTTCATTACCGCCGCTATTAACGTTTATTAATCAGGTGGCTCAAAACGCCTTGGTTCTGGCCAGTCCGGTGGTATTAGTGCTGTTGCTGTCAGAAGTATTCCTGGGTTTATTGTCGCGCTTTGCTCCGCAAATGAACGCTTTTGCGATTTCACTGACGGTAAAAAGCGGCATTGCCGTTTTAATTATGCTGCTTTATTTCTCTCCGGTACTACCGGACAATGTACTGCGACTCTCTTTCCAGGCCACAGGATTAAGCAGTTGGTTTTACGAGCGAGGGGCGACGCATGTCCTCGAATAAAACAGAAAAACCGACTAAAAAACGGCTGGAAGACTCCGCTAAAAAAGGCCAGTCATTTAAAAGTAAAGATCTCATTATCGCCTGCCTGACGCTGGGAGGAATTGCCTATCTGGTGTCGTATGGCTCATTTAATGAGTTTATGGGGATAATTAAGATCATTATTGCGGATAATTTTGATCAGAGCATGGCTGACTACAGTTTGGCCGTTTTTGGGATAGGGTTAAAATATCTGATTCCATTTATGCTGCTCTGCTTAGTGTGTTCCGCATTACCGGCGTTATTACAGGCCGGTTTTGTGCTGGCGACAGAAGCATTAAAACCTAATTTATCGGCGTTAAACCCGGTAGAAGGGGCGAAAAAACTTTTTAGTATGCGCACGGTTAAAGATACGGTCAAAACCCTACTGTATCTCTCATCCTTTGTGGTGGCCGCCATCATTTGCTGGAAGAAATATAAGGTTGAAATCTTTTCTCAGTTAAATGGCAATATTGTGGATATTGCCGTCATTTGGCGTGAACTTCTCCTCGCGCTGGTATTAACTTGCCTTGCTTGCGCATTGATTGTCTTATTATTGGATGCTATTGCGGAATATTTCCTGACCATGAAAGACATGAAAATGGATAAGGAAGAAGTGAAGCGTGAAATGAAGGAGCAGGAAGGGAACCCAGAGGTTAAATCTAAAAGACGTGAAGTTCATATGGAAATTCTGTCTGAACAGGTGAAATCCGATATTGAAAACTCACGCCTGATTGTTGCCAACCCCACGCATATTACGATCGGGATTTATTTTAAACCCGAATTGATGCCGATTCCGATGATCTCGGTGTATGAAACGAATCAGCGCGCGCTGGCCGTCCGCGCCTATGCGGAGAAGGTTGGCGTACCTGTGATCGTCGATATCAAACTGGCGCGCAGTCTTTTCAAAACCCATCGCCGTTATGATCTGGTGAGTCTGGAAGAAATTGATGAAGTTTTACGTCTTCTGGTTTGGCTGGAAGAGGTAGAAAACGCGGGCAAAGACGTTATTCAGCCACAAGAAAACGAGGTACGGCATTGAGCCGCGTAAAGCAGTAGCGATGTATTCATTGGGCGTTTTTTGAATGTTCACTAACCACCGTCGGGGTTTAATAACTGCATCAGATAAACGCAGTCGTTAAGTTCTACAAAGTCGGTGACAGATAACAGGAGTAAGTAATGGATTATCAAAATAATGTCAGCGAAGAACGTGTTGCGGAAATGATTTGGGATGCCGTTAGTGAAGGCGCCACGCTAAAAGACGTTCACGGGATCCCTCAAGATATGATGGACGGTTTATATGCTCATGCTTATGAGTTTTATAACCAGGGACGACTGGATGAAGCTGAGACATTCTTTCGTTTCTTATGCATTTATGATTTTTACAATCCCGATTACACCATGGGACTGGCGGCGGTATGCCAACTGAAAAAACAATTTCAGAAAGCATGTGACCTTTATGCAGTAGCGTTTACGTTACTTAAAAATGATTATCGCCCCGTTTTTTTTACCGGGCAATGTCAATTATTAATGCGTAAGGCGGCAAAAGCCAGACAGTGTTTTGAACTTGTCAATGAACGTACTGAAGATGAGTCTCTGCGGGCAAAAGCGTTGGTCTATCTGGAGGCGCTAAAAACGGCGGAGACAGAGCAGCACAGTGAACAAGAAAAGGAATAATTATGGTAAATGACGCAAGTAGCATTAGCCGTAGCGGATATACCCAAAATCCGCGCCTCGCTGAGGCGGCTTTTGAAGGCGTTCGTAAGAACACGGACTTTTTAAAAGCGGCGGATAAAGCTTTTAAAGATGTGGTGGCAACGAAAGCGGGCGACCTTAAAGCCGGAACAAAGTCCGGCGAGAGCGCTATTAATACGGTGGGTCTAAAGCCGCCTACGGACGCCGCCCGGGAAAAACTCTCCAGCGAAGGGCAATTGACATTACTGCTTGGCAAGTTAATGACACTACTGGGCGATGTTTCGCTGTCTCAACTGGAGTCTCGTCTGGCGGTATGGCAGGCGATGATTGAGTCACAAAAAGAGATGGGGATTCAGGTATCGAAAGAATTCCAGACGGCTCTGGGAGAGGCTCAGGAGGCGACGGATCTCTATGAAGCCAGCATCAAAAAGACGGATACCGCCAAGAGTGTTTATGACGCTGCGGCCAAAAAACTGACGCAGGCGCAAAATAAATTGCAATCGCTGGACCCGGCTGACCCCGGCTATGCACAAGCTGAAGCCGCGGTAGAACAGGCCGGAAAAGAAGCGACAGAGGCGAAAGAGGCATTAGATAAGGCCACGGATGCGACGGTTAAAGCAGGCACAGACGCCAAAGCGAAAGCCGAGAAAGCGGATAACATTCTGACCAAATTCCAGGGAACGGCTAATGCCGCCTCTCAGAATCAGGTTTCCCAGGGTGAGCAGGATAATCTGTCAAATGTCGCCCGCCTCACTATGCTCATGGCCATGTTTATTGAGATTGTGGGCAAAAATACGGAAGAAAGCCTGCAAAACGATCTTGCGCTTTTCAACGCCTTGCAGGAAGGGCGTCAGGCAGAGATGGAAAAGAAATCGGCTGAATTCCAGGAAGAGACGCGCAAAGCCGAGGAAACGAACCGCATTATGGGATGTATCGGGAAAGTCCTCGGCGCGCTGCTAACCATTGTCAGCGTTGTGGCCGCTGTTTTTACCGGTGGGGCGAGTCTGGCGCTGGCTGCGGTGGGACTTGCGGTAATGGTTGCCGATGAAATTGTGAAGGCGGCGACGGGGGTGTCGTTTATTCAGCAGGCGCTAAACCCGATTATGGAGCATGTGCTGAAGCCGTTAATGGAGCTGATTGGCAAGGCGATTACCAAAGCGCTGGAAGGATTAGGCGTCGATAAGAAAACGGCAGAGATGGCAGGCAGCATTGTTGGTGCGATTGTTGCCGCTATTGCGATGGTAGCGGTCATTGTGGTGGTCGCAGTTGTCGGGAAAGGCGCGGCGGCGAAACTAGGTAACGCGCTGAGCAAAATGATGGGCGAAACGATTAAGAAGTTGGTGCCTAACGTGCTGAAACAGTTGGCGCAAAACGGCAGCAAACTCTTTACCCAGGGGATGCAACGTATTACTAGCGGCCTGGGTAATGTGGGTAGCAAGATGGGCCTGCAAACGAATGCCTTAAGTAAAGAGCTGGTAGGTAATACCCTAAATAAAGTGGCGTTGGGCATGGAAGTCACGAATACCGCAGCCCAGTCAGCCGGTGGTGTTGCCGAGGGCGTATTTATTAAAAATGCCAGCGAGGCGCTTGCTGATTTTATGCTCGCCCGTTTTGCCATGGATCAGATTCAGCAGTGGCTTAAACAATCCGTAGAAATATTTGGTGAAAACCAGAAGGTAACGGCGGAACTGCAAAAAGCCATGTCTTCTGCGGTACAGCAAAATGCGGATGCTTCGCGTTTTATTCTGCGCCAGAGTCGCGCATAAAAACTGCCAAAATAATGGGAGAAAAATATGTTAATTAATAATGTGGGAATAAATCCCGCCGCTTATTTAAATAATCATTCTGTTGAGAATAGTTCACAGACAGCTTCGCAATCCGTTAGCGCTAAAGATATTCTGAATAGTATTGGTATTAGCAGCAGTAAAGTCAGTGACCTGGGGTTGAGTCCTACACTGAGCGCGCCTGCGCCTGGGGTATTAACGCAAACCCCCGGAACGATCACGTCCTTTTTAAAAGCCAGTATTCAAAATACCGACATGAATCAGGATTTGAATGCCCTGGCAAATAATGTCACGACTAAAGCGAATGAGGTTGTGCAAACCCAGTTACGCGAGCAGCAGGCAGAAGTCGGAAAGTTTTTTGATATTAGCGGGATGTCTTCCAGTGCCGTTGCGCTGTTGGCTGCCGCGAATACGTTAATGCTGACGTTGAACCAGGCTGATAGCAAACTGTCTGGTAAGTTGTCATTAGTCAGTTTTGATGCAGCTAAAACGACGGCAAGCTCCATGATGCGCGAAGGGATGAATGCGCTGTCCGGTAGTATTTCCCAGAGCGCGCTTCAGTTGGGGATCACTGGCGTGGGCGCAAAACTGGAATATAAGGGGCTGCAGAATGAAAGAGGCGCGCTTAAACATAATGCCGCGAAGATCGATAAACTGACCACTGAAAGCCACAGTATTAAAAACGTGCTGAACGGGCAGAATAGCGTCAAACTCGGTGCTGAAGGCGTCGATTCTCTGAAATCGTTAAATATGAAGAAAACCGGTACCGATGCGACGAAAAATCTTAATGATGCGACGCTTAAATCTAATGCCGGAACCAGCGCCACGGAAAGTCTGGGTATTAAAGACAGCAATAAACAAATCTCCCCTGAACATCAGGCTATTCTGTCGAAACGTCTTGAGTCTGTCGAATCCGATATTCGTCTTGAGCAGAATACTATGGATATGACCCGAATTGATGCGCGCAAGATGCAGATGACGGGCGATCTGATTATGAAAAACTCAGTTACGGTCGGTGGTATTGCAGGGGCGTCCGGGCAGTACGCCGCTACTCAGGAACGTTCCGAGCAGCAAATTAGTCAGGTGAATAACCGGGTTGCCAGCACCGCATCGGACGAAGCCCGTGAAAGTTCACGTAAATCGACCAGCCTGATTCAGGAAATGCTGAAAACAATGGAGAGCATTAACCAGTCGAAAGCATCCGCACTCGCTGCTATCGCAGGCAATATTCGCGCTTAATCTGACAGGTCATCTATACGCCATCAGGGGGGATTTAATCGCCCTCCTGATGGCGAACTGGGGATATTATGCTTAATATTCAAAATTATTCCGCTTCTCCTCATCCGGGGATCGTTGCCGAACGGCCGCAGACTCCCTCGGCGAGCGAGCACGTCGAGACTGCCGTGGTACCGTCTACCACAGAACATCGCGGCACAGATATCATTTCATTATCGCAGGCGGCTACTAAAATCCAGCAGGCACAGCAGACTCTGCAGTCAACGCCGCCGATTTCTGAAGAGAATAATGACGAGCGCACGCTGGCGCGCCAACAGTTGACCAGCAGCCTGAATGCGCTGGCGAAGTCCGGCGTGTCATTATCCGCAGAACAAAATGAGAACCTGCGGAGCGCGTTTTCTGCGCCGACGTCGGCCTTATTTAGCGCTTCGCCTATGGCGCAGCCGAGAACAACCATTTCTGATGCTGAGATTTGGGATATGGTTTCCCAAAATATATCGGCGATAGGTGACAGCTATCTGGGCGTTTATGAAAACGTTGTCGCAGTCTATACCGATTTTTATCAGGCCTTCAGTGATATTCTTTCCAAAATGGGAGGCTGGTTATTACCAGGTAAGGACGGTAATACCGTTAAGCTAGATGTTACCTCACTCAAAAATGATTTAAACAGTTTAGTCAATAAATATAATCAAATAAACAGTAATACCGTTTTATTCCCAGCGCAGTCAGGCAGCGGCGTTAAAGTAGCTACTGAAGCGGAAGCGAGACAGTGGCTCAGTGAATTGAATTTGCCGAATAGCTGCCTGAAATCTTATGGATCCGGTTATGTCGTCACCGTTGATCTGACGCCATTACAAAAAATGGTTCAGGATATTGGTGGTTTAGGCGCGCCGGGAAAAGATTCAAAACTCGAAATGGATAACGCCAAATATCAAGCCTGGCAGTCGGGTTTTAAAGCGCAGGAAGAAAATCTGAAAACCACATTACAGACGCTGACGCAAAAATATAGCAATGCCAATTCATTGTACGACAACCTGGTAAAAGTGCTGAGCAGTACGATAAGTAGCAGCCTGGAAACCGCCAAAAGCTTCCTGCAAGGATAACAGAAGAGGATATTAATAATGGTTACAAGTGTAAGGACTCAGCCCCCCGTTATAATGCCAGGTATGCAGACCGAGATCAAAACGCAGGCCACGAATCTTGCGGCGAATCTTTCCGCAGTTAGAGAAAGTGCCACAGCGACGCTGTCAGGGGAAATTAAAGGCCCGCAACTGGAAGATTTTCCCGCGCTGATCAAACAGGCGAGTCTGGATGCATTGTTTAAATGCGGGAAAGACGCCGAGGCGTTAAAAGAAGTTTTTACCAATTCAAATAATGTCGCCAGTAAGAAAGCGATAATGGAATTTGCCGGGCTCTTTCGTTCAGCGCTCAACGCCACCAGTGATTCTCCTGAGGCGAAGACGCTATTGATGAAGGTGGGGGCAGAGTATACCGCGCAAATCATAAAAGATGGCCTGAAAGAAAAGTCAGCTTTTGGACCATGGATGCCAGAAACAAAGAAAGCGGAAGCGAAGCTGGAAAACCTGGAAAAGCAGCTGTTAGATATCATCAAAAATAACACTGGCGGTGAATTAAGTAAATTATCGACGAATCTTGTTATGCAGGAGGTGATGCCCTATATTGCCAGCTGCATTGAACATAACTTTGGCTGTACGTTGGATCCGTTAACCCGCAGCAGTCTTACGCAGCTTGTTGACAAAGCGGCGGCGAAGGCGGTTGAGGCGCTTGATATGTGCCACCAAAAATTAACGCAAGAGCAGGGTACCAGCGTAGGACGGGAAGCCCGGCACCTTGAAATGCAAACGTTGATACCCCTGCTGCTACGTAATGTTTTTGCACAAATTCCTGCAGATAAACTGCCTGACCCTAAAATTCCGGAGCCTGCGGCTGGACCAGTACCTGATGGTGGGAAAAAAGCAGAACCTACGGGTATTAATATCAATATTAATATTGATAGCAGTAACCGTAGCGTGGATAACAGTAAGCATATTAACAATAGCCGAAGCCATGTCGATAATAGTCAGCGCCATATCGATAATAGCAACCATGATAATAGCCGGAAGACGATTGATAATAGCCGAACATTTATTGATAACAGCCAACGCCATGGCGAGTCACACCATTCGACTAATAGCAGCAACGTAAGTCATAGTCATTCGCGTGTGGATTCGACTACGCATCAAACGGAGACGGCACACAGCGCCAGCACAGGGGCAATTGACCATGGCATCGCGGGTAAAATTGACGTCACGGCTCATGCGACGGCAGAGGCTGTGACCAACGCTTCATCCGAAAGTAAAGATGGAAAGGTGGTCACGTCAGAAAAGGGCACTACGGGTGAAACACCCTCTTTTGATGAAGTTGATGGCGTAACCAGCAAGAACATTATCGGCAAGCCTGTACAGGCCACGGTGCACGGCGTTGATGATAATAAACAGCAAAGCCAGACGGCAGAGATTGTGAATGTGAAGCCGCTTGCCAGTCAACTGGCTGGCGTCGAGAATGTTAAAATCGATACCTTACAATCAGACTCGACGGTAATTACAGGTAATAAAGCCGGTACGACCGATAATGATAATAGTCAGACAGATAAGACTGGCCCATTTTCTGGTTTGAAGTTTAAGCAAAATAGTTTCCTCTCAACAGTACCGAGCGTTACGAATATGCATTCAATGCATTTCGACGCCCGTGAGACGTTTTTGGGTGTGATACGTAAAGCCCTGGAGCCAGATACCTCCACACCGTTCCCTGTACGCAGAGCGTTTGACGGCTTGCGTGCGGAAATATTACCCAATGACACGATAAAGAGTGCAGCGTTGAAAGCGCAATGTAGCGATATTGACAAGCACCCAGAATTGAAAGCGAAAATGGAGACTCTCAAAGAGGTCATTACTCATCATCCACAAAAAGAAAAACTGGCTGAGATTGCATTGCAGTTTGCCAGAGAGGCGGGGTTGACCAGGCAAAAAGGGGAAACTGACTATGTGTTAAGTAATGTGCTGGACGGCCTTATCGGAGACGGTAGCTGGCGAGCTGGCCCGGCTTACGAGTCATACCTGAATAAACCTGGCGTGGATCGGGTTATTACTACCGTTGATGGCTTGCACATGCAGCGTTAATTAACCGGGAAAGATGCGATGAATATGGATATTGAAGCAAGAGTCAAAAAAGTGATCACCTCCTGTATTGCCGTTGATGTTGATAGTATCAATGGTCAGACCCATCTGGTTGAGGATCTTTACGCTGACTCATTGGATTTAATTGATATTGTATTTGGTCTTAGTGAGGAGTTTGACATTAGTTGCAATGAAAACGATCTTCCTGATATGACGACCTTTGCGGATATATGCCGTGTTGTTAAAAAAAGTCTTGAGTCCAGGGTGTAGTATTTTTCTCTCGCTTGACAACAATTGAATAAGATTAATTGTTATGAAAATCATCACACATGTAGTACCCGGTTCAGGTATGGCTGCAATATATGATGATATTGCTGACAGTTCGCGTTTTGTTATTAAAGGCAAGTTACGTCATGTTGAAAATGATCCGAAGGAGCTGCTGATATGTGTTCCGATGCGTAGTGAATGGCTATTCTACTGGATTAAAGGAGAGAAATATTGCGCCCGGCGATGGGCGCGAAAAAGTATCAAGACATTGTGTAACCAAATTAAATTTGAAGAAGCAATCTTATAAAAGATATAATTCAAGAGGAAAGTAAATTGCAAGCACACCAGGATATTATCGCTAATATTGGTGAGAAATTGGGTTTACCGCTCACTTTTGACGACAACAATCAGTGCTTATTATTACTCGATAGCGATATTTTTACGTCTATTGAAGCTAAAGATGATATCTGGTTATTGAACGGTATGATTATACCGTTATCGCCTTTTTGTGGCGATTCTATCTGGCGGCAGATTATGGTGATTAATGGTGAACTGGCTGCGAATAATGAAGGTACGTTAGCGTATATTGATGCCGCAGAGACGTTGTTGTTTATACATGCAATTACCGATCTGACAAATACTTACCATATTATATCGCAGCTTGAGTCATTTGTGAATCAGCAGGAAGCGCTCAAAAACATACTGCAGGAATATGCTAAAGTATGAGGAGAGAAAATTGAATAATTTAACGTTGTCTTCGTTTTCAAAAGTTGGTGTGTCGAATGATGCCCGACTTTATATTGCTAAGGAAAATACTGATAAGGCATATGTTGCGCCTGAAAAATTTTCGTCAAAAGTATTAACCTGGCTTGGAAAAATGCCGTTATTTAAAAACACTGAAGTGGTGCAAAAACATACGGAAAATATCAGAGTACAGGACCAAAAGATTTTACAGACATTTCTCCATGCACTAACGGAAAAATATGGGGAAACAGCGGTTAATGACGCACTGTTAATGTCCCGTATAAATATGAACAAACCCCTTACCCAACGTTTAGCAGTGCAGATCACGGAGTGTGTAAAAGCTGCTGACGAAGGGTTTATAAACCTTATTAATATCAAGGATAATGTTGGTGTCAGGAATGCCGCTTTAGTCATAAAAGGCGGCGATACAAAAGTGGCAGAAAAAAATAACGATGTTGGAGCAGAAAGTAAGCAACCTTTACTTGATATCGCGCTAAAGGGACTTAAAAGAACATTACCGCAACTGGAACAAATGGATGGAAATAGCCTGCGAGAAAACTTCCAGGAGATGGCTTCAGGTAACGGCCCGCTGCGTTCATTAATGACGAATTTACAGAATTTAAATAAAATTCCAGAGGCTAAACAACTTAATGATTATGTTACAACGTTAACAAATATTCAGGTCGGTGTAGCCCGGTTCTCACAATGGGGAACCTGTGGGGGAGTGGTTGAGAGGTGGATTGATAAAGCCTCTACCCATGAATTAACCCAGGCTGTAAAAAAAATTCACGTTATTGCTAAAGAACTGAAAAACGTTACAGCTGAATTTGAGAAAATAAAAGCCGGCGCGCCAATGCCACAGACGATGAGCGGACCGACACTGGGCCTGGCACGGTTTGCGGTCAGCAGCATTCCAATTAATCAGCAAACCCAGGTGAAACTGAGCGATGGAATGCCTGTGCCAGTGAATACGTTAACTTTTGACGGTAAGCCTGTGGCATTAGCCGGTTCGTACCCAAAAAATACGCCGGACGCGCTGGAAGCGCATATGAAAATGCTTCTTGAAAAAGAATGCTCGTGCCTGGTGGTGTTAACGTCGGAAGATCAGATGCAGGCAAAACAATTACCACCCTATTTCAGAGGGAGCTACACCTTTGGCGAGGTGCATACCAACAGCCAAAAAGTGAGTTCAGCCAGTCAGGGAGGTGCGGTAGACCAATACAATATGCAACTGTCCTGCGGGGAAAAG
The DNA here is from genome assembly GCF_051700745.1 of Salmonella sp. NW884. Taxonomy (NCBI): domain Bacteria; kingdom Pseudomonadati; phylum Pseudomonadota; class Gammaproteobacteria; order Enterobacterales; family Enterobacteriaceae; genus Salmonella; species Salmonella sp. NW884. The sequence goes on from NZ_JAMMDE010000002.1 coordinate 527,349, forward strand.
CGGTATACAATCCCGGTATTGCATGTGAAAAATTGGCCAGATCACCAGCCGTTACCGTCTACGGATCAGTTAGAATACCTGGCGGATATTGTGAAAAATAGTAACCAAAATGGCGCGCCGGGGCGTAGTTCATCAGATAAGCATTTACCGATGATTCATTGTCTGGGCGGAGTGGGAAGAACCGGAACGATGGCGGCGGCCCTTGTACTTAAGGATAATCCTCATAGTAATCTGGAGCAGGTACGTGCAGATTTCCGGGATTCACGGAACAATAGAATGCTGGAAGACGCCTCACAGTTTGTACAACTAAAAGCAATGCAAGCCCAGCTGCTTATGACGACGGCAAGCTGATAAAAATATAGCTTACTTTTAGAACTATCTGAAAGTAAGCTATTCCTGTCTCATTATTTGTTTACCGCGATAGAAAGTCTTTTGTTTTTCTCTTCTGCTGACATCCCTTTTAATTTTCTGTAATTCTCCCAAATTTTTTTAGCATAACGCTTCCTTATATCCGATCGTTTCGGCGACGTCCCGGCATTATAAGCGCCAACGGCCTCCCAGCTATAACCGTAGATTTTCATCATATCTGATAAAATGGAGGCGCCCACAATGACAGAAATGCAGGGGTCCTGTAACAACTGTTTTTCACTAATCCCCATTTTTTTCAGCCTTTTCATATGGAAGCTGTTAATTTGCATCAGGCCAAGATCGGTTGAACCATCTCGGTTATGACCAATGGCGCCTGGTTTCATCGCCGATTCCTGCTGGGCGATAGCGTAAAGTAGTTCGGATTCAATATTGAACATTTTTTCAGCCTGAAGCCAGCAATCAGCCCATGCTGTATTTATGCTAAGCAACCAGATTACGATGATAAAAAAATAATGCATATCTCCTCTCTCAGATTTTACCGTAATTTAATCAAGCGGGGATCCTGTTTCCATCTTTTGAACCAAATATTGTCTTCGTTTTTAAATTTATTCCACATTTTCTCGGCAATAGCTTCGCCGTGGGCAACCAGCACTAACGGTAATAATCCCGGATTATTATCAATACGCTGTTCACTTTCCAGAAATTCTCTTATCGTCGGTAAGGCACGCTCGCTATTCTGACAGTATTCAGCATAAAGAAGATTAACAGCAATAAGCCCTGTAATTTCCTGCGTGGATATTTCTTTAGTTAATTTTCGTGCCAGTTCATATTTACCTTTAAGCGAAAGAAACATAACCTGCATACTTAATAATATTGGATTATCCTGCAGGTGTTGTGAGCGTAATTCATCGCCTAAACGTATAGCATCATCAATACCGGTATGATAATAGGTAATCCACAGCTTAGTGATCCCTGCGGCTGCACGCGTTGGGTCCAATTTTAAACACTCGTTAATCGTTTGTAAGGCCTCCTCCAACTGACCAGCCATGAAGAGATTCCAGCCATAATAATATTTAATATCTGCAGAGATGGGCGAAAGTAAGTTAGCTTGTTTGAATAGCAAACTCCCGACGATGTATTCTGAATGAATTGTATTAATTAGCCCCAGTAATCCTAAAGCTTGTGGATTATTGTGGTCCAGCTCTGTCGCCTTAATCGCATGTTCTTTAGCTTTGATCATGGCGTTTTGTTTATCAAAAATCCCCATTTGCGCCATGCTGAGGTAGCATTCTGCCAGCGCACAGTAAGGCGCAATGCTGTTTGGCGACATGTTAACGCATTGAGTCAGCAATTTAAGCGCTTGCTGTAAGCTATAGGGGGTATATTGATTTAACTCATGCTTACCGCGTAAGTAAACCATAGTACTGTCAATCGAATTTAGCTCGCTAATCTGCTTTGTGTCCCAGCGAAGCCCGGGAATACATCTGAGCAAAAGATTCGCAATTTTGTTTTGCAAGAGAGAAGCGGGTTGGTGTTCTATCAACTTAATGCTTTCCTGGTGCAGCAGGTGATAACCTTTAACCCGAACTATCTCGATCTGTACAATATTATCATTGCCATCGGGTATCATCTGCCCGGAGATATAATAATCGGGGCGTAATTGATCCATGAGCTCAAGTATATCCTTAACACTGCGGCAGTTCTTCGTAATGGTCACCGGCAGCACGCTCAGGCCAAAGGGCGCATACTGCGATAATCCCTTCACGATAGAGTAATGCAGACTCTCGGATTGAACCTGATCCTGCATCTGAAAAGGAAGTATCGCCAATGTATGAGTCGTAGGTTGCGGCGCTGGCGGAGACACCACTACGACCGGACGATTAAACCGATAGCCCTGTCCGTACAGTGTTTCAATGTAACGATGCTCTTTATCTTCCGACAGAATACGTCGTAAGGCATAAATACAGCGGGTAAGAGATTCTTCGTTAACTTCCGCGTCGCCCCATACCTGGTCCAGTAAGGTGTTTTTACTGACAATCTCGCCGGCGGCTTCGAGCAGGATGACCAGAACGGCATATTCTTTTGGCGGAATATTGACTTTCTTTTCTGAGCGTAGCAGGGAGCCGTCCATGTTGAGTATGAAATCATCAAAGACGAATTTTTTATTCGATACAGGAACAGGATTAAAATGTGGCATGATAATAGTGTATTCTCTTACAGGGTGAAAAGTTATAATAGCTAATACAAGTCGTTAGGATAGAATCTACTGTTTCAGTAATTCTGCTGTTAGTACTAACGGTCAGGTTGAGCTTTTATTATGAGCTTAATGTCATATTCTACGGGCTCGGGTTTATATGTTTTTAACATTTGATTATTTAGCTTATGCCTGTGCTTTAAATAACTGACATGTTGGTAATAATATCGTTATAACTAACTGTGATTATCGAATGGACGCTGCCGTATATCCTGGTGCAGAGAGAGTCAGCGCCGGGCATCTAAATATTTACATATTTAACTTGGCCTCATTGCAATAGAGATTAGTTTTGTAGCTATCTTACTGCATTTTTTTGGGGTGTAAATGCTGCTTATTATATCTTCATGGTTAATGGTCTGATAATTACACCATCAGAACCATTTTTCTCGAAGATTTCCACTAAATGACCATTCGTTGAAAGTTTAAGAGTGTAATTTGTCTTAGGTGCCAAAATATAAATGAAAGACTGTTTTTAATGGTGCGCTTATTTTTATATTTTTTTGCAAAATAATGATAGCGTCTTTTCTTTACTCCCTTCAGCTATAGCGTCAAAAAGGCAGGGGGGTTATGAGCAGTATCATCCTCAGGCTGGCCCCCAGGCATTATATCGATATCAGGAGGAAGAGAAGAGGTATGCCTGGCAGAAAGCTAACAAGCGTGACTGTTTCGGTATAGACCGTTCAGGCAAATAGTTCTCAGAGGGAACGGATGATGTATAAATATGAATATGAATAAAATGCCGGCCTTAATCCACAGGGTTAAAGCCGGAAGGAGATAGTGTCATCTGGACGGATTCTTACGCTGTGAATAAGGCAATATCGGTTTACCAGTCATCATAGCGATGACAAGTTCACAAAAATCGTTTATATAATCAGCCTTACTTTAAACTACCAGAGATATCAGTATAAGCTGTCTTCCGGACAGAACAATGATGTTGAATAGCCCCCCATCCTGATAGAGCGTGTTAATGCGCAGTCTGAATTTTAAATTATTACAATTTTAATAAAAATCTTTACTTGAGTGACAGATACAAAAAATGTTAATGGTTCGCCATTTTTATGAATGTCGATGGCGTAGTTTTAAAATATTTTTTGAAACATTGAATGAAGTAGGACGTGCTGTCATAACCACATTTTAATGCTACAGCATTAACATTATGGTTGCCTATGCGTAAAAGTTTTGCTGCCTGATTCATTCTTGCCGATAAGTAGATGTCGCTAAAGCTGGTACCTTCTTCTGCAAGTTTCCGTTTGAGCGTTGACGTACTCATAAATATATGATCGGCAACATCCGTAAGCTTCCACTGTCTACTGGGTGACGAAGATATAATGTTGTAAACGCGCTCCTTTAACGTTATCTGAGCCGAGCTAAGGATGATCTCATAACTCTCCGGGAGTCGGAGAAAAGCAGTAAGCAGGAACAGCAGAAAATAAGGAATTAACTCTTCATTTTCAATACAACTTTTGTTGTTACAGTTACTGCAACCTTTGCTTGTATCCTTCGTACAGGAGAACGCCGTTTTCAGATGTTCAAATACCTCTCTTCTGGCAGGAAAGTCAGGCGTATAGAAGATTTTCTGCGCTTTCTCTGTGGGTACCGCCATTTTGGTTTGCTGCTCGTTTGGGATAAGTGCATAGAGAGCGCCAAGTCGTTGCGTCGGTATCTCGAGTATATCGAAATCCATGTGGCCATTGACCTCTTCAAGCGTCACGTTAACTACCTGCTCTTTTTTGAGCACCAACATCCCAGGTTCGTCACAGTAAATCGTATCGTGATTATTGCTAATCGTCAGTTTACCGCTCCGAAAGCAAACTAAAGTGAAACTGCTTACATAAAGATTTTTGATGGTAACCTGCTGAGTCTGACTTTTAATTTGCTGCTGGGTATTTGTCAAAAGTGATTTTAATTTCTGTAAGTTATCTGCGGCAGGACGCTGATGACTATTACTTACAAAGGTTACATTTTCCATATTATCCCTTTGTTGATGTTATTTTAATGTTCCTTACTGGTATCCTACTGAAAAAATCTGAGTTGTAAATGCTCTTTATTAGCGTGTGTTGGCAATGGTCTGATTGTTACACCAAAAGAACCCAAATTTGGGTAATTTATCTACAGTAGTTTAAGCCCCAATGGGGATGATGGTTCTTTTAATATGTGTTGAGACGCATTATACAGAATAAATTGATTTTATTTCTCACTTTTCATTCTATTTTCATCAGGAATCCCTGTGTCCTGTGCGGTAATCTGCTGCTATCGAGAACGACAGACATCGCTAACAGTATATATGGAAACATCAAAAGAGAAGACGATAACAAGCCCTGGGCCATACATAGTTCGATTACTTAACAGCTCACTGAACGGCTGTGAGTTTCCATTGCTGACAGGCCGAACACTCTTTGTGGTAGGTCAGAGTGATGCGCTCACTGCTTCAGGCCAACTCCCTGATATACCTGCCGATAGCTTTTTTATCCCGCTGGACCATGGCGGAGTAAATTTTGAAATCCAGGTGGATACGGATACGACCGAAATTATACTCCATGAGCTGAAAGAAGGAAATTCTGAATCTCGTTCGGTGCAATTAAATACGCCAATACAGGTCGGTGAATTGCTTATCCTGATTCGCCCGGAAAGCGAGCCGTGGGTGCCCGAGCAGCCTGAGAAGTTAGAAACGTCTGCAAAAAAGAACGAGCCGCGTTTTAAAAACGGAATTGTAGCAGCACTGGCCGGGTTTTTTATATTGGGAATTGGGACGGTGGGGACGTTATGGATACTTAACTCGCCGCAGCGGCAGGCCGCAGAGCTCGATTCGTTATTGGGGCAGGAGAAGGAGCGTTTTCAGGTGTTGCCAGGCCGGGACAAAATGCTCTATGTCGCTGCGCAAAATGAAAGAGATACGCTGTGGGCTCGTCAGGTTTTAGCGAGGGGCGATTATGATAAAAATGCGCGAGTGATTAACGAAAACGAAGAAAATAAGCGTATCTCTACCTGGCTGGATACCTATTATCCGCAGCTGGCTTATTATCGGATTCATTTCGATGAGCCGCGTAAACCCGTTTTCTGGCTAAGCCGCCAGCGAAACACGATGAGCAAGAAAGAGCTCGAGGTGTTAAGTCAAAAGCTGAGAGCGCTAATGCCTTACGCGGATTCGGTTAACATCACGTTGATGGACGATGTTACCGCCGCAGGCCAGGCGGAAGCGGGGCTAAAACAGCAGGCGTTACCTTATTCCCGCAGGAATCATAAGGGGGGCGTAACGTTTGTTATTCAGGGGGCGCTCGATGATGTAGAAATACTCAGAGCCCGTCAATTTGTCGATAGCTATTACCGCACATGGGGAGGACGCTATGTGCAGTTTGCGATCGAATTAAAAGATGACTGGCTCAAGGGGCGCTCATTTCAGTACGGGGCGGAAGGTTATATCAAAATGAGCCCAGGCCACTGGTATTTCCCAAGCCCACTTTAATTTAACGCAAATAAGGAAGTCATTATGCCAACATCTTGGTCAGGCTATCTGGATGAAGTTTCAGCAAAATTTGATACGGGCGTTGATGATCTACAAACGCAGGTAACAGAGGCGCTGGATAAATTAGCAGCAAAACCCTCCGATCCGGCGCTACTGGCGGCGTATCAGAGTAAGCTCTCGGAATATAACTTGTACCGTAACGCGCAATCGAACACGGTAAAAGTCTTTAAGGATATTGATGCTGCCATTATTCAGAACTTCCGTTAATCAGTTATAAGGTGGATTATGTCGATTGCAACTATTGTCCCTGAGAATGCCGTTATAGGGCAGGCGGTCAATATCAGGTCTATGGAAACGGACATTGTCTCGCTGGATGACCGGCTACTCCAGGCTTTTTCTGGTTCGGCGATTGCCACGGCTGTGGATAAACAGACGATTACCAACAGGATTGAGGACCCTAATCTGGTGACGGATCCCAAAGAGCTGGCTATTTCGCAAGAGATGATTTCAGATTATAACCTGTATGTTTCTATGGTAAGTACCCTTACTCGTAAAGGAGTCGGGGCTGTTGAAACGCTATTACGCTCATGATTCGTCGATATCTATATACCTTTCTGCTGGTAATGACCCTTGCCGGCTGTAAGGATAAGGATCTTTTAAAAGGACTGGACCAGGAACAGGCTAATGAGGTCATTGCCGTTCTGCAAATGCACAATATAGAGGCGAATAAAATTGATAGCGGAAAATTGGGCTATAGCATTACCGTTGCTGAGCCTGATTTTACCGCTGCGGTGTACTGGATTAAAACTTATCAGCTTCCTCCCCGGCCACGGGTGGAAATAGCGCAGATGTTCCCGGCGGATTCGCTGGTATCCTCTCCGCGAGCTGAAAAGGCCAGGTTATATTCGGCTATTGAACAGCGACTGGAACAGTCATTACAGACGATGGAGGGCGTGCTCTCCGCCAGGGTCCATATTAGTTATGATATTGATGCTGGTGAAAATGGCCGCCCGCCAAAACCTGTTCATCTGTCGGCATTAGCCGTATATGAACGAGGTTCGCCGCTTGCGCATCAGATCAGCGATATCAAGCGTTTCTTAAAGAATAGTTTTGCCGATGTGGATTATGACAACATTTCTGTTGTGTTGTCAGAACGTTCTGATGCCCAATTACAGGCTCCCGGCACACCAGTAAAACGTAATTCTTTTGCAACCAGTTGGATTGTGTTGATTATTTTGTTATCCGTGATGTCAGCAGGCTTTGGCGTCTGGTATTACAAAAACCATTATGCCCGCAATAAGAAAGGCATAACGGCTGATGATAAGGCGAAATCGTCAAATGAATAGGCAGCCATTACCCATTATCTGGCAAAGAATCATTTTTGATCCGTTATCGTATATCCATCCTCAGCGGTTGCAGATAGCGCCGGAAATGATTGTCAGACCCGCCGCCAGGGCGGCGGCAAATGAGTTAATACTGGCGGCATGGCGGCTTAAGAACGGAGAAAAGGAGTGTATTCAAAACTCACTGACGCAGCTGTGGCTGCGTCAGTGGCGCCGACTGCCGCAAGTAGCGTATTTACTCGGTTGCCATAAACTGAGAGCCGATCTGGCAAGGCAGGGAGCCTTGCTTGGCCTGCCGGATTGGGCGCAAGCATTTTTGGCAATGCATCAGGGAACAAGTTTATCTGTCTGCAATAAGGCGCCGAATCACCGGTTTTTACTTAGCGTCGGGTATGCACAGTTAAATGCCCTGAATGAATTTTTACCTGAATCTTTAGCACAGCGTTTTCCTTTGCTTTTTCCTCCATTTATTGAGGAGGCATCGAAGCAGGATGCTGTAGAAATGTCAATTTTGCTACTGGCCTTACAATATGCTCAAAAATATCCCAATTCCGTCCCCGCTTTCGCCTGTTGAGGGGATACTGATAAAGCGTAAAACGCTGGAACGTTATTTCTCTATTGAAAGATTAGAACAGCAGGCGCATCAACGGGCTAAGCGTATTTTGCGAGAGGCGGAAGAAGAGGCAAAGACCTTGCGGATGTACGCCTATCAGGAAGGTTACGAGCAGGGAATGATAGACGCGTTACAGCAGGTCGCCGCTTATCTTACTGATAATCAGACAATGGCCTGGAAGTGGATGGAAAAAATACAGACTTATGCCCGCGAGTTATTTTCAGCAGCGGTCGACCATCCCGAAACGCTTTTAACCGTCCTGGATGAGTGGCTGAGGGATTTCGATAAGCCGGAGGGGCAACTTTTTTTAACACTGCCAGTTAATGCGAAAAAAGATCACCAAAAACTGATGGTGTTGCTTATGGAGAACTGGCCTGGCACTTTTAATCTTAAATATCATCAGGAACAGCGCTTTATCATGAGTTGCGGCGATCAGATCGCAGAATTTTCACCTGAACAGTTTGTTGAAACGGCAGTAGGCGTCATTAAACATCATCTTGATGAACTTCCACAAGACTGCCGGACGATTTCTGATAACGCCATTAACGCACTTATTGATGAATGGAAGAAAAAAACGCAAGCATTGTAAAATGGAGGTTATAAGGTGATACCGGGTACGATTCCGACTTCTTATTTGGTCCCGACAGCGGATACTGAAGCGACGGGTGTGGTTTCGTTGAGTGCCAGGGCCGCTATGCTGAATAATGTGGATAGCGCGCCTTTAAGCAATGGCGGCGACGTTGATCTTTATGATGCATTCTACCAACGACTTTTGGCGCTTCCTGAGTCAGCCTCTTCTGAAACGCTTAAAGATAGCATTTATCAAGAGATGAATGCCTTCAAAGATCCTAAAAGTGGTGATTCGGCTTTTGTTTCTTTTGAGCAGCAAACGGCTATGCTACAAAACATGTTAGCAAAAGTTGAACCGGGCACCCATTTATATGAGGCTTTAAACGGATTATTAGTTGGTACAATGAATGCACAGTCACAAATGACCTCCTGGATGCAGGAGATTATTTTATCGGGCGGGGAAAACAAAGAGGCAATTGACTGGTGAACCCCCCATTGCTGGCGATTTGTGATAAGGTATGGTGTATATATTAGCAAATAATGCAGAAAATGCACCATGCCAGTGTATCTATCTTATTGATGTATATGGATTATTAAGGTATCTACCAGGCGTTTTATTCTGAAATGATTACATTAATATTGTAAGCTTACATTACAAAATTGTGCATAAAGTTTGTAAGAGTATCTTTTTGTGACGAAATGAACGCGCGTTGGAATGTAATTATTGGCTATAATAATAAAAAAATCGGATTTAAATCATCTCTGTGAGTTTTAATTATTTGTTTATAAGAATATAACGATTTTGAGTTCCTTATAGCACACAGGATAAAATATGGTATTGCCTTCAATGAATAAATCAGTTGAGGCCATTAGCAATAATCACCTTCAACAGCCGAACAAATTTCCATTAATAAATGGATTAGCTGACGTAAGAGACTATTATGTCGCAAACTGCTTATTGTTTAAACTTAATAAAGGCAGTTTGCGAATTGAAAACGAATTTGGGGAGTTCATCGAACAATCTGCGCCGTGTTTATTTTTATTGGAAAAAGATCAAACAATCACGCTTAGTATGAGCGAAATAGAAGGGCATATTGATTTTTCTTCACTGGAAGTTTCCTATGACTTAATGCAAAAATTCTACAAAGTTTTTTACAGTACAAGAAACTATAATGATCGAGAGCTATCATTAAAAACGAAACCAAAGTATTTTTTTCATGCGGACTTGTTGCCAGGGATGAGTGATACTTTTGACTCTATTTTGCATGGTGTGGCATGTCCACGGGTTTGTAGTAATGTGAGTATTGATGATCATGATTATTCATATTTCTCATTGATGTATCTTATATCGGCATTTGTACGTAAGCCCGGTGGGTTTGATTTCCTTGAGCGAGCAATAAAAATTACGACAAAAGAGAAAGTTTATAACATTATTATCAGCGATCTCACCCGCAAATGGTCACAGGCTGAGGTGGCAGGAAAGCTGTTTATGAGCGTATCAAGTCTGAAGCGAAAACTGGCCGCTGAAGAGGTGAGTTTTAGCAAAATATATCTGGATGCTCGTATGAATCAGGCTATAAAATTATTACGTATGGGGGCTGGAAATATTTCACAAGTCGCGACGATGTGTGGCTATGATACGCCTTCTTATTTTATCGCTATTTTTAAACGGCATTTTAAGATTACACCGCTTAGCTTTATGCGTACAATGAACCATTGATTTGTGAAATTATTTTAAACGTTACTATCTGTTTGCGTTACAGATACCAAATATTTTTTAATCGTAGTGTATATTTCAGTATCGCTACACCAGTGATATGTAGCTAATGAAAGGGAACCGAAAGCGTTCATTGTCAGACATACATGGCCACAAGGCGTCAGGCAATCGTTGTACTCTAAGAGATTACAGTAAAGTAAAACAGCAAATTTAATCATTATCAGATTTGTAAAAGGAATTCATTTCGGTAACGACATTGCGCATGTAATAACGTATCTGGTCTTATTACCTTTGTAGTAAGAGGGCGTTATCTACTTGCGCAGTAGTCGCCCAGGAAGAAAAATCATTACCGAAGCTGTGGTCAGTTTTCAAAAAAGGATAAATAAATGAGAAATGTAATTATATACGGTATTAACTGGACTAATTGTTATGCCCTACAGTCTATTTTTAAGCAAAAATATCCGGAAAAGTGCGTTAAAACGTGTAACTCATTAACCGCACTTTTGCATTCTCTATCCGATATGCCGGACGCCGGGCTGATTTTAGCTTTGAACCCGCATGAGCATGTTTATCTTTTTCATGCGTTGCAGACGCGGTTGCAGAACCGTAAAGTTTTGGTAGTGGCAGATCGCTTGTATTATATCGATCGCTGTGTGCTGCAATATTTTGGCGTTATGGATTATGTTTTAAAAGACGAACTATCCTGCGCTATCCGCTCGGATCGAGAGAAGCTCCGTCTTCCGGAAGCCTGGCTGCGTTTCTGCCACAGGTCACAAAAGAAAACCGTGGCTACTACGTATGCTTTTAATGCCGGCGAGACGCCGGAAGAGGTATTGTTTAATATCAATCAATACGCCTGGTGGAATCTACCTCCCGGCGTCACTCAGGCGAAATATGCGCTGCTGATATTATTATCCTCCGGACATCCGGCAATTGAACTAGCGAAAAAATTTGGTCTGGGAACAAAAACCGTCAGTATTTATCGTAAGAAGGTTATGTATCGTTTGGGGATGGACTCTTCACCGCTATCGCTGTTCCGGGGACTGAAACTAGACGCGCATTTACAGCGCACTGCTTTTGCACATAACCCTGGTGTACTTGACGATAATTGCGCCTTACCGATTGCAGTAGGAATGAATTAAACTATTTTTTATGTGACAATCATGCTCTTGTATTACGTGTAGTTATAGATTTATTTTTTGCTGGGATATTACAGATCTTGTGAGTAATAATCACATTATGCTGGGTTAGCCAAACTCTGAAAAAATTTCGAAACAGGAAAAATATGGGGAGTAAAGCAGCTTATCTTTACGCTTGTTGCAAAGAAATTTAAAGATAGCTGCTTACCATACTGACCAACAACAGATATAGGGTGGCTTTCTACTATAACTGTCCTATTTATTTTCTGAACGCTGCTTTTAACCTTGCGCCTCTGGTACGATTTCATTACGCCTGTCGCGCCATGTTGCGTAAATAAATACCGCAATAAACACGATGGCAAATAATACCACGATGGTCGGCGCTGGCGCGCTATCAAGATAAAAAGACAGATAGACGCCCGCAAAAGCGGTAATAACTGACAGACTCACCGCTAATCCCAGCGCGCGCGCAAAGCGTCGCGTCAGCAAAATGGCAATTGCGCCGGGGGCGATAAGCAGTGAGATCGACAGAATAATGCCCACCGATTTCAGCGTGGCGACGATAGTCAGCGCAATCATACATAGCAGGCCATAATGCAGTAGTGTGGTATTCAGCCCGCTGGCTTTCGCCTGGTGCGGGTCAAAAGCGTGTAGCAGGAGATCTTTCCATTTCAGCCCTATGATTAACGCAATACCCAGTGCAATAACCGACGTTTGTACGATATCCCCCAGCGATACGCCCAGCATATCCCCAAACAGGATGTGATCCAGATGCACTTCCGATTGAATAGAAACATAGAGCACCAGACCTGCGCCAAACATCCCGGAAAAGACGATGCCCATCACCGTATCACGTTTGATGCGGCTGTTATCGTCCAGATAGCCGGTCGCGATAGCGCAAAATAATCCGGCAATGAAAGCGCCAATCGCCAGGGGGATCCCCACAATATATGCCAGCACGACCCCGGGGAATACCGCATGACTCATTGCATCGCCCATTAACGCCCAGCCTTTTAACACTAAAAACACGGACAGTAAGGCGCAGGGAATCGCCACAATGACCGAAACCATAAGGGCGTTCACCATAAAATCAAACTGAAAGGGTTCCAGTAACGTTGTTAAGAACATGTCGGCTCCTTCTGCAGGCGGGCGCGTCGACGGTTGGCTAACAGACCGTGTTTCGGGGCGAAAATAAAGGCTGTGATGAACAGTAAGGTTTGCATGACGACAATAATTCCGCCAGTGGCGCCATCCAGCCAGTAGCTAAGCCATGCGCCCAGAAAACTGGTCAGGCTACCAATCACGACGGCAATCATGAGCAGACGTGGAAAACGGTCGGTGAGTAACCAGGCCGTCGCGCCCGGCGTGACGACGAGACAGATCACCAGGAACGCCCCAACGGTTTGCAGGGCCGCCACGGTAGAGACGGACAATAGAGTGAAAAACAACAGCTTTAGTCGACCCGGATTAAGCCCGATAGAACGCGCATGGGTCTCATCGAAAAAGACGACCATCAGATCTTTCCACTTTAACAGCAGAATCGTCAGCGAGACTGCGCCGATAATCGCCAGTTGCGCAATATCCGCTGGCGCGATCGCCAGCACGTTGCCGAGAATAATCGTCTGGATATTCACCGACATCGGATTGAGCGACACCATAAAAAGGCCGACGCCAAAAAAAGAGGAGAAGATAAGCCCGATAATCGCGTCTTCTTTCAGGCGTGAGCGTTGGTTAAGAAAGAGCATACTGCCTGCCGCCAGTCCGCCGGAAAGAAACGCGCCGAGCGAGAAGGGCAGCCCTAACATCCAGGCGCCAGCGACGCCAGGCACAATAGAGTGAGATAGCGCATCGCCAATGAGCGACCAGCCTTTGAGCATCAAATAGCAGGAGAGAAACGCGCACAGACCGCCCACCATCGCGGAGACCCACATCGCGTTGAGCATATACTGGTAGCCAAACGGCTCAACAAGCCAGTTCATGACGATTTTCCTCCGCTGGCCACGCGCCGGGAAATAAAGGGGCGCTCGTCATCGGTGATGATGTGCTCTTCACCTCCGCTTAGCGCGATATGACGTAGAACGCCGCTAAACGCCTGTTCCAGATTCGCGGCGGTAAACGTGGTTTCGGTAGGGCCGCTGGCCAGTACGGTTCCTTTAATCATTACCGTATAGTCGCAAAACTCGGTGACGGAGCCGAGATTATGCGTTGAGACCAGCATCGTGCGGCCTTCATCGCGCAGTTCCCGCAGTAGATCGATGATTCGCGCTTCGGTTTTTACATCCACGCCGGTAAAAGGTTCATCCAGCAGGATTACCTGTCCATCCTGAGCGATGGCCCTGGCAAGAAACACACGTTTTTTCTGCCCGCCGGACAGCTCGCCAATCTGCCTGTGACGATATTCCTGCATATCCACCCGCGCCAGCGCGGCGTCAACACAGGCGTGATCATGCGCAGTGGGACGGCGTAGCCAGCCCATATGGCCGTAGCGTCCCATCATCACCACATCTTCTACCAGTACCGGAAATGACCAGTCCACTTCTTCCGATTGCGGAACATAAGCAATGAGGTTTTTTTTCAGCGCCTTGTTGACTGACTGTTGCAGGATAGTGATATCGCCCTGCGCAAGATGCACAAAGCCCATTAACGCTTTAAATAATGTAGACTTACCGGAACCATTTACGCCTACCAGCGCGGCGATTGAACCGCCAGGCACCTGAAAAGTAGCGTCCCGTAGGGCGGTATGACCGTTGCGATACGTCACCGTGACTTGATCAACGGTAATCGCAGATTGACTCATTGTTGACTCCTCAGTCCGTCGTTAATGCCGTTGACGATGGTTTCGGTCGTGACGCGCAGCAGATCCAGATAGGTTGGCACAGGGCCGTCAGCGGCGCTCAGAGAATCGACATACAGTACGCCGCCATAATGCGCGCCGGATTCACGCGCGACCTGGCGGGCGGGTTTATCGGAAACCGTACTCTCGCTAAAGATGGCGGGAATATGGTGCTTTTTAATGGTATCAATCACTTTACGCACCTGTTTTGGCGTCCCCTGTTGATCGGCGTTAATTGGCCAGAGATAAAGCTCTTTCATGTCGTTATCGCGCGCCAGGTAAGAGAACGCGCCTTCACTGGTGACCAGCCAGCGCTGATCGGCGGGAATTTTTTCCAGCTCGGCACGCAACGGATCGGCCATCTGGCGAATTTTCGCTTTATAGCGTTCGGCATTTTGCTTATAGATCTGCGCATTATCCGGATCGTACTTCACCAGGGCGTCGCGAATGTTATCGACATAAATCAGCGCGTTTTCTGCCGACATCCAGGCGTGCGGGTTCGGTTTACCGTTATACGGGCCTTCGGTAATGCCCATCGGTTTGACGCCGGTGGAGACGACGACTTCCGGTACGCCGGAAAGGTGCTGATAAAAGCGGGCGAACCATCGCTCCAGGTTCAGACCATTCGCGAGGATAAGCTGTGCCCCCTGCGCTCGTTTAATATCGCCGGGCGTTGGCTGATACTCATGGATTTCAGCGCCGGGTTTGGTAATCGAGCTGACTTCCGCTGCGTCGCCCGCCACGTTTTTCGCCATGTCGGCAATAACGGTAAACGTGGTGATGACTTTAAATTTCTCTTTTGCATAGGCTGGCGATAGCGCGAGTATCGCGACAATACCGGCAATCAGGAGTGTTTTCAGACGATGTAGATTCGTCATAGTATCCCTCGCAACAATGTGGTTAATTAATCATCGAATATAGCCTTTGCTATGTTATATAGCACAAGGTATGAATAAATGAAAATAATTCTTATTTGCGTAATGGCGATGATATGCAGTGATAGTGCTAAAGAGGGATAAGGTGTAAAATAAATACACCTTAATGTTCGGAGAGAGCACGATGCCTGGTAAACGTATCGCTCGTGAAAAACTGACGATCAAAAAAATGATCGCGCTGTATGAAAGCCAGTGCCCACAGGCGTCAGCGGTGCAGGGGCATTACGACGCGCTGTTCGCCTACGCGCAAAAACGTCTTGATAAATGCGTATTTGGCGAGGAAAAACCCGCCTGTAAGCAGTGCCCGGTGCACTGCTATCAGCCGGCTAAACGCGAGGAGATGAAGCAGATTATGCGTTGGGCAGGTCCGCGAATGCTTTGGCGGCATCCTGTCCTGACCGTGCGGCACCTTATCGACGATAAGCGCCCCGTTCCGGAATTGCCGGAAAAATATCAGCGCAAGAAGTGAAGGGGAAGCGCCAGGCCTACGGCGCGCATCATCTCCAGGCCGGATCAGATCCGGCAACCCGTTACGCTAACGCGTCTTTATCAATACCCAATCGCTTCATACGCGACAACAGGGTGGTTCGTTTAAGCCCCAGACGCTGCGCCGCGCCTTTTGGTCCAGCCACTACGCCATTGGTCTCTTTCAGCACGCGTATAATAAGCTGATATTCATCTTCGCCTTCTTTGGCGCTTTCAGTCGCAACAGGCGAGGTATCGGGTGTTACGGCGGTAATATCCGGCAGCGACAGTTGTAGCACATTGCCGCGCGTCAGCAGCACGGCGCGCTCGACGACATTCTCCAGCTCGCGAACGTTCCCCGGCCATTCCATGCTGCTGAGCGTGCGCAGCGTTTCAGCGGGAATGCTGTCGATATTACGCCCCATTCGGCGGGCGATTTTGAAAGTGAACGCTTTGACCAGTAGTGGAATATCTTCCGGACGTTCGCGCAACGGAGGAAGCTGGATCGGAAAAACATTCAGCCGATAGTAGAGATCGTTACGGAATTCGCGATCGGCGACCATTTTTTTCAGATCGCGGTTAGTCGCGGCGATCAGCCGCACGTCGGTCTGGATTAGTTTATTGCTGCCGAGACGTTCAAACTCTTGCTCCTGAAGGACGCGCAGCAGCTTAGGCTGTAGCTCCAGCGGCATGTCGCCCACTTCATCCAGAAACAGCGAGCTTTTATCCGCCAGCTCGAAACGGCCAATCCGCTGCGCGCTGGCGCCGGTAAACGCGCCGCGCTCATGACCAAACAAATCGCTTTCCAGCAGCCCCGCCGGCATCGCGGCGCAGTTCATCTTTACCATCCTGCGTCCGCTACGTCCGCTCAGGTTGTGAATGGCGCGGGCAATCAACTCTTTACCGGTTCCCGTTTCGCCCAGAATCAGCACGGTACTGTCGCTCTGCGCCACCATCTCAACCTGCTTTAGCACGTTGTACATCGCTTCGCTGCGTCCGATGATCTCGCCAAACTCGCTGTCGACGTTATTAAGCTGCTCCGTGAGCGCCAGATTTTCGTCGACCAGGCGTTCCTTCAGACGGTGGATTTCCTGATAGGCCAGCGCATTATCCACGGCAATGGCTACCCGTTCGGCAATCTGACGCAGCAGCTTGAGGTTGGCGGTGGTAAACACTTTTTCTTCGCACTGGGCCAGTTTGAGCACGCCAAGCATCGTCTTGCCGGACATCAGCGGCAGCAGGCAAAGCGTCTGGATCTGATTGCCCCAGGTATCGAACAGCATTCGTTCGTAGGGGGCAAGCGGATCGCGTTCGTTGAGGTTGATAAGCAGCATCTCTTTACTTTTAAAGACGCGCTCCGTGAGCGTGCCGGCTTCGTCGACTTCGCTCTGTTCGTGCGCCGGATGATGCTCATCAAGGTAGTGGGTGGAGTAGATATTCAGCTTATTTTTGCGATGGCTGCGCAACACGATGCTGATTGCGTCGATATTGAAATAGTGGTGGATCTCTTTTGCGACTTCGCTTACCAGCTCATCAATATCCAGACGCGACAGGACGGCGTTGGTAATCGCAACCAGAATACGGAAGTTATCGCGTTCGCGGCACAACAGATCATAATCGACATTATTGTTTACCCGGTTTTGAATTTGCTCGGCGACCACGCCGACAATTTGGGTAAACGTATGCAGACGGTCATATTCCTTTTCACTCCAGGGGCGATCTTCCTGACGGATGAATTCGCAGCCGCCGAAAATACGGCCCTCCGCGGCTAAAGGAAGCAGACAGTAATGACCAAATTCAGGGTAGAGGCCGCTCGCGGCAAGCTGCGGCCAGGTTTCGGTAAACTCATGGAAATTACAGTGCAATGCATCGGGGCGAGAAAGGATGCGACGTACCGGGCCGTGCGCCAGTACGGTTTCATCTTCATATTCAACAGGACGGCCATTTTCTCGCGTCGCATAATATTGTGCGCGTTGCGACTGCGCCTGCCATAGCACAATGCCGGCGCTGTCGGCGAGCGCTGAACGCTTTACCAGTTGCGAAAGCGCTTCACTGAGCGACGCCAAATCGGGCTGCTGCAATAAGGTACGAGTGATATCGAACAAGCCTTGCTGTCCAAGATCGCTCATGGGTGTATACGACATGTTGCTTTTCCAGGAAAATACCGCAAAACGGTGCGAAAACGGTAAATGAATTATAGGTATAAGTCGTAAGTTATTGCCGGATGGCTGACCGCAAACTCGCTGGTCACACACTCCGTAGGCCTGATAAGCAAAGCGCCATCAGGCGTTCATGCAGCGTTAATGCCGGATGTCGACGCAAATGCGTCTTATCCGGCTTACAGTATGCTGCCAACAGGCTGCTAGCATATACGAGGTAATGGTTCGGCGTGTGGCAAATCAAGGGTTCGCTTCACGCCATAGAGTCCGGCTAAGCGAACGCCTTTGCGTTCCACGACTTCGCCAATCAGCGCCGCATCACGTCCCAGCGGATGCGCGCGTAATGCCGCCAACGCCCGATCTGCGGCCTGCCGTTCAACGGCAATCACCAGTTTTCCTTCGTTGGCAAAGTTCAGGGCATCCAGCCCCAACAGCTCGCAGACGCCGCGCACGGCAGGTTTGAGCGGCAGTGCGGATTCGGACAATTCAATACCGTAACCGCAGGACGCCGCAAACTCATGGGCGACCGCATTCACGCCGCCGCGCGTGGCGTCACGCAATGCCTTCACTCCGTCAATATGACGCAGCGTCTGAATAAGCGGCGTTAATACTGCGCAGTCGCTCGCCAGCTCGCCATCCAGTCCCAGTTGCTCACGCAGGTTGAGGATAGTGGCGCCGTGATCGCCAAGCGTACCGCTGACTAACAGCACATCGCCAACGCTCAGCGTTTGCGCGCCCCAGCGAAGATCGGCGGGAATCGCCCCCATGCCGGCAGTGTTGATAAACAATTTATCCGCCGCGCCGCGCTGCACAACTTTGGTGTCGCCGGTTACAATGGCGATACCCGCTTCCCGCGCGGTCGCCGCCATGCTATTGACCACGCTTTTTAACGTCTCCATCGGCAGCCCTTCTTCAAGGATAAAGCCGCAGGAGAGATAGCGGGGGATCGCGCCGCTCACCGCTATGTCGTTCGCCGTACCGCAAATCGCCAGTTTGCCGATATTGCCGCCGGGGAAAAAGAGCGGATCGATCACATAGCTATCGGTAGAAAACGCCAGACGGTCGCCCTCCGCCGTCAGTTGCGCCAGCTCCAGACGCGCCTGATCTTCTTGTTCCGCCAGCCACGGGTTGGCAAAGGCCTCCATAAACAGGCTATTAATCAACTGTTGCATAGCCTGGCCGCCGCTGCCGTGGGCGAGTTGTATATTGTTCAAACTTCACACTCCTGCTGACGATACTGATACCAGGCGGCGCATGCGCCTTCGGAAGAGACCATCAGCGCGCCGAACGCGGTCTCTGGATTACATGTTTTACCAAATAGCGGGCACTGATGCGGCTTGCATCTGCCGGTCAGCACTTCGCCGCAGCGGGCGCGCGGATCGTCATAGACCTGCTGCGGCGCTGGGCGGAAATGCGCTTCGGCGTCAAAGCGCTGATACTCTGGCGTCAGGTGGACGCCGGAGGATTCAATCACGCCCAGACCGCGCCACTCGCTATCGCCATTAACGCAGAACACATCGGCGATGGCCTGCTGCGCCAGCATGTTTCCGGCATCCGGCACCACGCGACGGTATTGGTTTTCAACCTGGCTTAGGGCCGCTATTTTCTGCTCAACCAGCATGACCACGCCTTGCAGTAGATCAAGCGGTTCGAATCCAGCCACCACCAGCGGGCGATTAAAATCGGCGGCGATAAACTGGTACGCCTCGGTGCCGATGACCATGCTGACGTGGCCTGGCGCAAGAAAGGCGTCAATGCCGTTGTCCGGCTGCTCCAGTAGACTACGCAGCGTCGGGATCAGCGTAATGTGCTGGCAGAAAAAGTAGAAGTTTCGCACGTCACGCTGTTTTGCCTGCTGCAGCGTGATGGCGGTGGTCGGCATGGTGGTTTCAAAGCCCAGCCCGAAAAATACCACTTTGCGGGTCGGGTTATCCTGCGCCAGCTTCAGCGCGTCCATCGGAGAGTAAACAATACGGACATCCGCGCCGCGCGCTTTAGCCTGCAACAGAGAACCCTGTTTCCCCGGCACGCGCATGGCATCGCCAAAGGTGCAGAAAATCACCTCCGGATGGCTGGCGATTTCCACGCAACTGTCGATGCGTCCCATCGGCAGCACGCAGACCGGACAACCGGGGCCGTGAATAAATTCCACGTTTTCGGGCAGTAACTGATCGAGACCAAATTTAAAAATTGCGTGGGTATGACCCCCGCAGACTTCCATAATGCGCAACGGACGTTCGGCAGTGTAAGGAAGAAGGGCGGCGCGTTCACGCAGGTGTTCAATGAGCTGCATTACCTGTTCCGGCGCACGGTACTCGTCAACAAAACGCATTATCTCTCCTCACCATACAGCAGTGCGCCGACGTCCGGCTCAACATCAAACATATTTTGTAGCGCGTCGAGCGTGTCGCGCGCTTCCGCTTCGTTAATGACGCTCATGGCGAATCCGACATGAACCAGCACCCACTGACCCAGACGCGGCTGACCGTTTTCATCACAACTGCCGACTAATGTGAGATCGACGTCGCGCTGAATGCCGCAGACGTCAACTTTTGCCTGATTGCCGTCAATGGCGCGGATTTGACCCGGAACGCCTATGCACATCGCTGCGCCTCCAGCCAGGCCAGCCACTGATCCATGCCTTCGCCGCTGGTGGCGGAAATCAGGATAATTTCAATCTCCGGGTTCACTTCACGCGCGCTGGCGATGCACTTCTCAACGTCAAAATTGAGGTAGGGCAGCAGATCGACTTTATTGAGCAGCATGAGCGACGCAGCGGCAAACATATGGGGATATTTCAGCGGCTTATCTTCACCTTCGGTCACGGAAAGCACTGCGACTTTATGCTTTTCGCCCAGATCGAAGCTGGCCGGGCAGACAAGATTACCGACGTTTTCGATAAACAGAATACCATGGTCATCCAGCGGCAGGCGCGGCGCGGCGTCGGCGATCATTTGCGCGTCAAGATGGCAGCCTTTACCGGTGTTGACCTGAATGGCGGGCGTGCCGGTAGCGCGGATGCGGGCGGCGTCGTTCACTGTCTGCTGGTCGCCTTCAATTACCGCGCACGGTACACGGTCTTTCAATTTCATTAGCGTTTCAGTCAGCAAGGTGGTTTTACCGGACCCGGGGCTGGACACCAGGTTGAGGACCAGTTGCTGGCGGGCGGCGAAACGGGCGCGGTTGCGCTCAGCCAGACGATTATTTTTGTCCAGCACGTCGATTTCAACCTCCAGCATCCGCCGCTGACTCATACCAGGCGCGTGGGTTCCGGCTTCGCCGTGGCCGTAATGCAGATCGCCTTCTGCGGTCTGACTTGGGGCAAAGTCAGGCGTTTTAATGCCGGTAATATTCAGCGCCGGGCGAGCCGCTGGGGCAAAGGGCGCGCTACGAAACGCTGAGTGCGGATTATGTTCATCGCCTTCTATATAAAGGTTGCCTTCAGCGCAACCGCAAGTCGTACACATCGCTTACTCCTGATCTTTTTCTTGTTACAGGCTTTCTGCCGGATGGCGACGCGAGCGTCTTATCCGGCATTAATCTTCAGTTTCATCAATCTCTATGCGCCGAATTTGTAAGCCGTCATCGGCCACAATTCGCAGCGTATCGCTATGACATTGCGGACAACGACGTACACGGTGGGTTAACAACGTGACATATTGTTGACAATGCTCACACCAGCATTCGGCTTCCTGTTCTTCGAGGTGCAGTTTACAACCTTCTGCTATCGTGCCGCGGCATACCAGATCAAAACAAAAGGAAAGAGCGCTGGTTTCCACGCAAGAAAATGCGCCAATTTTGATCCAGACGGCTGTCACACGTTTTGCACCGTATGCTGAAGCCTGTTGTTCAATCAATTCCAGTGCCCGTTGGCAGAGGGTGATTTCGTGCATATCGCCTCCCGTAGTGGTTGCCCCTGTAAAGCAATATTTATGCCAATATTTTTATCCCCTGGCAGGTTAATGTCGACGATGACGAAATGACATGTCGTCACCGCGTCGAAACGGCAGTGACTGTGCTCGTCTGCCATTAAAAACAATAAGTTAAAAATTGGCATGGAAAATGCTTAACGCAGGCATCTCTGTTAAACGGGTAACCTGACATGACTATTTGGGAAATAAGCGAAAAGGCCGATTACATCGCGCAACGGCATCGTCGCCTACAGGACCAGTGGCATATTTACTGCAACTCGCTGGTTCAGGGGATCACCCTCTCGAAAGCGCGCCTGCATCACGCAATGAGCTGCGCGCCGGAAAGGGATCTTTGCTTTGTCCTGTTTGAGCACTTTCGTATTTACGTCGCGTTGGCGGATGGTTTTAACAGCCACACCATTGAGTACTACGTTGAAACCAAAGATGGCGAAGATAAACAATTGATTGCACAGGCGCAGCTCGATATCGACGGCAAGGTTGATGAACGGGTTAACAACCGCGATCGCGAGCAGGTGCTGGAGCACTATCTGGAAAAAATCGCCAGCGTTTACGACAGCCTCTATACCGCTGTAGAAACCAACTCGCCGGTTAATTTGCGTCAATTGGTAAAGGGACACAGCCCGGCGGTATAAGCCTGAGGCGTTGCCCGCTTTGATTCGCGATGTGGCGTTGCGCCATGTCATGAATGTTTTGGGGATGGGCGTGTCGATAAGTGTCGAAAATGACATTTCAACGGCATGTTTTCGTCAAAAATGACAATCACCTGAGGAATGCCTGGTGAATCGTTTTGTAATTGCTGACTCCACTCTCTGTATCGGCTGCCACACCTGTGAGGCCGCCTGTTCAGAGACGCATCGCCAGCATGGCCTGCAGTCAATGCCGCGCCTGAAAGTGATGCTGAATGAAAAAGAATCTGCGCCGCAGCTTTGTCACCACTGTGAAGATGCGCCATGCGCCACGGTATGCCCGGTTAACGCGATTAATCGCGTTGACGGCGCTGTCCAGCTTAATGAAAGCCTGTGCGTGAGCTGCAAACTGTGTGGTATTGCCTGTCCGTTTGGCGCTATTGAGTTTTCCGGCAGCCGTCCGCTGCATATTCCGGCGAACGCCAATACGCCGAAAGCGCCGCCCGCGCCGCCAGCGCCTGCGCGCGTCAGTACGTTGCTCGCCTGGGTGCCGGGCGTACGCGCTATCGCGGTGAAATGCGACCTGTGCAGCTTTGACGAGCAAGGCCCGGCCTGTGTGCGGATGTGCCCGACTAAAGCGCTACACCTGGTGGATAACACGGATATCGCCCGCGCCAGCAAACGTAAACGTGAGCTGACGTTTAATACCGATTTTGGCGATCTCTCCTTGTTTCAGCAGGCTCAGAGTGGGGATGCATAATGAGTTCACTTTCACTGATTACTAGCGGCGTCGCGTGGTTTGCCGCCGCCGCCGTTCTGGCGTTTCTGTTTTCGTTTCATAAAGCGCTGAGCGGCTGGATTGCCGGTATCGGCGGCGCGGTCGGCAGCCTGTGTACGGCAGGCGCGGGGTTCACCGCGCTGACCAGCGCCGTTACGGTTAGCGGCGTGATGCCGTTTACCGGTCACATGCTGCAAATTACGCCGCTGAATGCTATCTGGCTGATTACGCTGGGGCTGTGCGGTCTGTTCGTCAGCCTGTTCAATATCGACTGGCATCGCCATCCACAGGTAAAAGCCAACGGACTGTTGATCAACCTGCTGATGGCGGCAGCCGTCTGCGCCGTGGTCGCCAGTAATCTGGGGACGATGGTGGTGATGGCTGAAATCATGGCGCTCTGCGCCGTGTTCCTTACCGGCGGTAGCAAAGAGGGCAAACTGTGGTTTGCGCTGGGCCGTCTCGGTACGCTGCTGCTGGCAATCGCCTGCTGGTTGGTGTGGCAGCGCTACGGCACGCTGGATCTGGGGCTGCTGGATCAACGTGCTCAGCAACTGCCGCTGGGCTCCGATATCTGGCTGCTCGGCGTTATCGGTTTTGGTCTGCTGGCCGGGATTATCCCGCTACACGGTTGGGTGCCGCAGGCGCACGCCAACGCCAGCGCTCCCGCCGCCGCGCTGTTCTCGACCGTGGTGATGAAAATCGGGCTGCTGGGCATTCTCTCGCTATCTCTGCTTGGCGGCAATGCGCCACTGTGGTGGGGCGTGGCGCTGTTGGTGCTTGGGATGATCACCGCCTTTGTCGGCGGTCTGTACGCGCTGATGGAGCATAACATTCAGCGCCTGCTGGCCTATCACACGCTGGAAAATATCGGCATCATTTTGCTCGGTCTGGGCGCAGGCGTTACCGGGATTGCTCTCAATCAGCCGGTACTGATCGCGCTGGGTCTGACCGGCGGGCTCTATCATCTGCTGAACCATAGCCTGTTCAAAAGCGTGCTGTTTCTGGGCGCGGGCAGCATCTGGTTCCGTACCGGTCATCGCGACATCGAAAAACTGGGCGGTATTGGTAAACGGATGCCGGTTATTTCTATCGCCATGCTGGTCGGTCTGATGGCGATGGCGGCGCTGCCGCCGCTGAACGGCTTTGCCGGCGAGTGGGTGATTTACCAGTCCTTCTTCAAACTGGGCAACAGCGGCGCGTTTGTTGGTCGTCTGTTAGGACCGCTGCTGGCGGTTGGCCTGGCGATTACCGGCGCGCTGGCGGTGATGTGTATGGCGAAAGTTTACGGCGTGACGTTCCTTGGCGCGCCGCGCACGAAGGAAGCTGAAAATGCCAGCTGCGCGCCGATCCTGATGGGCGTCAGCGTGGTGGCATTGGCGGTTTGCTGCGTACTGGGCGGGGTTGCCGCGCCGTGGCTGCTGCCGATGATTTCCACTGCGGTACCGTTGCCGCTGGAAACCGCGCACACCACCGTATCGCAGCCGATGATCACGCTGCTGTTGGTCGCCTGTCCGCTACTGCCGTTCATCATTATGGCGATGTTCAAAGGCAACCGTCTGCCGTCGCGTTCTCGCGGCGCGGCCTGGGTGTGCGGCTACGACCATGAGCAGTCGATGGTGATTACCGCGCACGGTTTCGCCATGCCGGTGAAAGAGGCCTTTGCCCCGGTACTCAAACTGCGTAAATGGCTGAACCCGGTATCGCTGGTGCCGGGCTGGCAGAACGCGGCAGCCGCGGGGCTGTTCCGTCGTCTGGCGCTGATTGAGCTGGCGGTGCTGGTGGTGATTGTGGTTTCACGAGGAGCCTGAAAATGAGTGTGTTTTATCCGTTAATTCAGGCGCTGGTGCTATTTGCCGTTGCGCCATTGCTGTCCGGTATTACTCGCGTGGCGCGCGCCCGTCTACACAATCGCCGTGGGCCGGGCGTGTTGCAGGAGTACCGCGACATTATCAAACTGCTCGGTCGTCAGAGTATTGCGCCCGCTGATTCCGGCTGGGTTTTTCGCCTGACGCCGTTTGTGATGGTCGGCGTGATGCTGACTATCGCCACCGCGCTGCCGGTCGTCACCGTTGGATCTCCGTTGCCGCAACTGGGTGATTTAATCACCCTGATTTATCTGTTCGCGATTGCGCGCTTCTTCTTCTCTATTGCAGGCCTGGATACCGGCAGTCCGTTCACTGCGATCGGCGCCAGCCGTGAAGCGATGCTCGGCGTGCTGGTGGAGCCGATTCTGCTGCTGGGTCTGTGGGTAGCCGCGCAGGTTGCGGGTTCAACGCATATCAGCAATATCGCCGATACCATTTATCACTGGCCTGTCGCGCGCAGTATTCCGCTGATTCTGGCGCTGTGCGCCTGCGCCTTCGCCACCTTTATCGAAATGGGCAAGCTGCCGTTCGACCTGGCGGAAGCGGAGCAGGAGTTGCAGGAAGGGCCGTTGACCGAATACAGCGGTAGCGGCTTTGCGGTGCTGAAATGGGGCATCAGCCTGAAACAACTGGTGGTGCTGCAAATGTTCGTCGGCGTGTTTTTGCCGTGGGGACAGATGGAAACCTTCAGCGCAGGCGGACTGTTACTGGCGCTGGTGATTGCCGTCGTCAAGCTGATTGTCGGCGTACTGGTGATCGCCCTGTTTGAAAACAGCATGGCGCGACTGCGTTTTTGCGCCACTTCACGCGTGACCTGGGCCGGTTTTGGGTTTGCGTTTTTAGCCTTCGTCTCCTTGCTGGCGGCGTGATTTAAGAGAGTTTGAGCATGTCTGAAGAAAAATTAGGTCAACAATACCTTGCGGCGCTGCACCAGGCGTTTCCGGGCGTCGTGCTGGACGAAGCCTGGCAGACCAAAGATCAGCTGACTATTACGGTAAAAGTGAACTATCTGCCGGAAGTGGTGGAGTTTCTTTACTACCAGCAGGGTGGGTGGCTGTCGGTGCTGTTCGGTAATGACGAACGCCAGTTGTGCGGCCACTATGCCGTTTATTACGTGCTGTCGATGGAGCAGGGCACGAAGTGCTGGATTACCGTCCGCGTTGAAGTGGATGCCAATAAGCTGGAATTCCCATCCGTTACGCCGCGCGTGCCGGCTGCCGTGTGGGGTGAGCGCGAAGTACGCGACATGTACGGTTTAATCCCGGTCGGTCTGCCGGACGAGCGCCGTCTGGTGCTGCCGGACGACTGGCCGGATGAACTCTATCCGCTGCGTAAAGACAGCATGGATTATCGTCAGCGCCCGGCGCCGACCACCGATGCGGAAACCTACGAGTTCATTAACGAGCTGGGTGACAAGAAAAATAACGTGGTGCCGATTGGCCCGCTGCATGTCACTTCCGATGAACCGGGCCACTTCCGTCTGTTCGTCGATGGCGAAAACATTATCGACGCCGACTACCGTCTGTTCTATGTCCACCGCGGCATGGAAAAACTGGCGGAAACCCGTATGGGTTATAACGAAGTGACGTTCCTGTCGGATCGCGTGTGTGGTATCTGCGGCTTCGCCCACAGCACCGCCTACACCACTTCCGTGGAAAACGCGATGGGCATTCAGGTGCCGGAGCGTGCGCAAATGATCCGCGCTATTCTGCTGGAAGTGGAACGCCTGCACTCGCACCTGCTGAACTTAGGCCTCGCCTGCCACTTCACCGGCTTTGACTCCGGCTTTATGCAGTTCTTCCGCGTGCGTGAAACCTCCATGAAGATGGCGGAGATACTGACCGGGGCGCGCAAAACTTACGGACTGAACCTGATCGGCGGGATTCGCCGCGATCTGCTCAAAGAAGACATGATCCAGACCCGTCAACTGGCGCAGCAGATGCGTCGTGACGTGCAGGAGCTGGTGGACATGCTGCTGAGCACGCCGAATATGGAACAGCGTACCGTGGGTATCGGCCGTCTGGACCCGGAAATTGCCCGCGACTTCAGTAATGTCGGCCCGATGGTGCGCGCCAGCGGCCACGCCCGCGACACCCGCGCCGACCACCCGTTTGTCGGCTACGGTCTGCTGCCGATGGAAGTACATAGCGAGCAGGGTTGCGACGTGATTTCTCGTCTGAAAGTCCGTATCAACGAAGTCTACACCTCGCTGAATATGATCGATTTCGGTCTGGATAATCTGCCGGGCGGCCCGCTGATGGTGGAAGGATTCACCTATATTCCGCACCGTTTTGCGCTCGGCTTCGCTGAAGCGCCGCGTGGTGACGATATCCACTGGAGCATGACCGGCGACAACCAGAAGCTGTACCGCTGGCGCTGCCGTGCCGCGACTTACGCCAACTGGCCGACGCTGCGCTATATGCTGCGCGGCAACACCGTCTCCGACGCGCCGCTGATTATCGGCAGCCTCGACCCGTGCTACTCCTGTACCGACCGGATGACGGTGGTCGATGTGCGTAAGAAGAAGAGCAAAGTCGTGCCGTACAAAGAACTTGAGCGCTACAGCATTGAGCGTAAAAACTCGCCGCTGAAATAAGGAATCGCCATGTTTACCTTTATCAAAAAAGTTATCAAAACCGGCACGGCGACCTCGTCTTATCCGCTGGAGCCGATTGCGGTTGATAAAAACTTCCGCGGCAAGCCGGAACATAATCCGCAGCAGTGCATCGGTTGCGCCGCCTGCGTTAATGCCTGCCCGTCGAACGCGCTGACGGTGGAAACCGATCTTGCGACCAATGAGCTGGCGTGGCAATTCAATCTTGGCCGCTGCATCTTCTGCGGCCGCTGCGAAGAAGTTTGCCCGACGGCGGCGATCAAACTGTCGCAAGAGTACGAACTGGCAGTGTGGAAGAAAGAAGACTTCCTGCAACAGTCCCGCTTTGCGCTGTGCAATTGCCGCGTGTGCAATCGTCCTTTCGCCGTACAGAAAGAGATTGACTACGCCATTGCGCTGCTTGCGCACAACGGCGACAGCCGCGCGGAAAACCACCGCGAAAGCTTTGAGACCTGCCCGGACTGTAAGCGTCAGAAATGCCTGGTGCCGTCCGACCGTATTGAACTGACTCGCCATATGAAAGAGGTCAGCTAATGAGCAATTTATTAGGCCCGCGTGACGCCAACGGCATTCCGGTACCGATGACGGTGGATGAATCCATCGCCAGCATGAAGGCGTCTCTACTGAAAAATATTAAGCGTTCGGCATACGTTTACCGCGTGGACTGCGGCGGCTGTAACGGCTGTGAAATCGAAATTTTTGCGACGCTTTCGCCGCTGTTTGATGCCGAGCGTTTCGGTATCAAAGTGGTACCGTCGCCGCGTCATGCCGATATTCTGCTGTTTACCGGCGCGGTGACCCGCGCCATGCGCTCTCCGGCGCTGCGCGCCTGGCAGTCGGCACCGGACCCGAAAATCTGTATCTCTTACGGCGCCTGCGGCAACAGCGGCGGCATCTTCCATGATCTGTACTGCGTCTGGGGCGGTACCGACAAAATCGTCCCGGTGGATGTGTACATTCCGGGGTGCCCGCCAACGCCTGCCGCCACGCTGTACGGATTTGCAATGGCGCTTGGCCTGCTGGAGCAGAAAATCCACGCCCGCGCGCCGGGTGAGCTGGACGATCAGCCCGCAGAGATCCTGCATCCGGATATGGTGCAGCCGCTGCGCGTGAAGGTGGATCGCGCGGCGCGCCGGCTGGCGGGTTATCGCTATGGTCGTCAGATCGCCGATGATTACCTGACACAGTTGGGGCAGGGCGAGCAGCAAGTGGCGCGTTGGCTGGAAGCGGAAAACGATCCGCGTTTAACCGAAATTGTCACCCATCTCAATCATGTTGTTGAAGAGGCGCGTATCCGATGAGCGAACAGGTGGTGTTCAGTCAACTGAGCCGTAAGTTTATTGATGAGAACGATGCGACGCCTGCCGAGGCGCAGCAGGTTGTCTATTACAGCCTGGCGATTGGTCACCACCTGGGGGTTATCGATTGTCTGGAGGCCGCGCTCACCTGCCCATGGGATGAGTATCTGGCGTGGATCGCCACCCTGGAAGCCGGTAGCGATGCCCGGCGTAAAATGGAAGGCGTGCCGAAGTATGGCGAGATCGTTATCGATTTCAACCATGTGCAAATGCTGGCGCGCGCGTTTGATGAGGCGCGCGCCGCGCAGACCCCGCAGCAGCAAGAATGGAGCAAACTGATGCTCAGTATGCTGCATGACATTCATCAGGAAAGCGCCATCTACCTGATGGTGAGGAGGCTTCGTGACTGACGTTTTACTCTGTGTCGGTAACAGTATGATGGGCGACGACGGCGCAGGCCCGTTACTGGCGGAAATGTGCGCGGCGCAGCCGAAGGGCAACTGGGTTGTCATCGATGGCGGCAGCGCGCCGGAAAACGACATTGTGGCGATTCGAGAGCTGCGCCCGCAGCGTCTGTTGATTGTCGACGCCACCGATATGGGACTTAATCCGGGCGAGATCCGCATTATCGATCCGGATGATATCGCCGAAATGTTTATGATGACCACCCACAATATGCCGCTCAACTACCTTATCGATCAGCTGAAAGAGGATGTCGGCGAGGTGATTTTTGTTGGTATCCAGCCGGATATCGTCGGGTTTTATTATCCGATGACTCAACCGATTAAGGACGCGGTAAACATCGTCTATCAGCGCCTGGAAGGCTGGCAGGGAAACGGCGGATTTGCCGCGCTGGAAGCGCCGGAGGCGTAAAATGCGCACATATTTAGGGAGAATTTGTGTTACACGGCAAAGGTTGTAAGAAGGACGTGAAGATTATCGTATGGAGCGGACTGCTATTTCTCTGCCTCGCCGCACGCGCACTGGCCACCGGTGTTGTCGGTTACCTGCCGATGAGTGACGGTGAATATGCGCAAAAGCGTGCGCTAAAGCCTCTGTTGACCCTGCCTTATTCTGTATCGCCCGACCAGACATGGCATTTTCGCCAGGTCGGAGTCAGTGGCGTGACGCTACTGCCGGAGCCGAAAAAAGATAACGAATGGCGGATTAGCGGAAAAGACAGAGCCGGTAATTCGTGGGTTGTCCCGGTGGGAATGCTGATTAATTTGGCGGGTAATGCGCAATTTTATCGCGCTGACCTCGATCGTAACGGCATTCAGGATCTGGTTATCTGGTTGGGTAATCCTGGGTTGGGCCTGGCGCCGAGCGCGCAATACATCATTTTCACCTTTCTCAATAATGGCCGCCCCTGCGTCTTTGAACCGTGGGGGTTTTATACCGCCACCGATACTGGCGTCGATGATTTGCTTGATTTACAGGGCAATGGGCGCACGCAACTGTTGGATATGCAGTTTGACTCAGGCTACTGGATAACCAATTTATATCAGGTGAAGGACGCCCGCTGGCAGCGCGTACACGGCTGGTTTGGCCGGTTGAGTTATCCGGCGCTGACCCGTTTTAATCACTATCCTGGCCGTAAATTAATTATCAAACCTATTGCCGGAAGGAATCCGCAAACGGATGATCTTTCCCTTACGCAGCGCTGTTTAATACGCGGTAACGTATTGCCAGGCGTTAATCAGGATTGATGCCAGTTGCGGTGCAGAGTTGGCTGGCTATCACTGCAAATCTTGACCACCACTGGCGACATTACGTGTCATCGACACTTGTGACGATGACACGTAAATGCTCACGAAAATAGAAAGAATATTCTTAAATAACAATGAAATAAAAATTGGCACGATTCGTGTATATATCGGCACATCATCTGTTATTGCTGGAGAATTTGATGAACCGTTTCATCATTGCAGACGCGAGTAAGTGCATTGGTTGCCGTACCTGTGAAGTGGCTTGCGTCGTATCCCATCAGGAAAATCAGGATTGCGCATCGCTGACCCCTGAAACCTTTTTACCTCGTATCCATGTCATCAAAGGCGTGAACGTTTCCACGGCAACGCTGTGTCGCCAGTGTGAAGACGCGCCGTGCGCCAACGTTTGCCCGAATGGCGCCATCAGCCGTGACAAAGGCTTTGTTCATGT
Organism: Salmonella sp. NW884; assembly: GCF_051700745.1. Taxonomy (NCBI): domain Bacteria; kingdom Pseudomonadati; phylum Pseudomonadota; class Gammaproteobacteria; order Enterobacterales; family Enterobacteriaceae; genus Salmonella; species Salmonella sp. NW884. The sequence goes on from NZ_JAMMDE010000002.1 coordinate 558,482, forward strand.
GATGCAGGAACGCTGCATTGGCTGTAAAACTTGCGTAGTGGCATGTCCTTACGGCGCCATGGAAGTGGTGGTACGTCCGGTGGTTCGCAATAGCGGCGCGGGGCTGAACGTGCGTGCCGAAAAAGCCGAAGCCAACAAGTGCGATCTGTGTCACCACCGTGAATCCGGTCCGGCCTGTATGGCCGCTTGCCCAACGCACGCCCTCATCTGCGTGGACCGCAATAAGCTTGAACAGTTGAGCGCGGAAAAACGCCGTCGTGCGGCGCTGGATTCAACGGCATCGCTGCTTTTCTGATTTCTGCGATTGCGCGTAGAATACGCCACAAAGCATTGCCGGATGGCGGCATCAATGCCTTATCCGGTCTACGGTCCGTGCGGTTGTAGGCCTGATAAGCGTCGCGCCATCAGGCATCCGGGTTCGATGATGGCGGGAAAATAAGATGGCGATAGACACACCTTCCGGCGTACAGCTACGCATTCGGGGCAAAGTACAGGGCGTCGGTTTTCGTCCTTTTGTCTGGCAGCTGGCGCAGCAGTTGCGATTACACGGCGACGTGTGTAATGACGGCGACGGCGTCGTCGTTCGGCTGCTGGAAGAACCGTCGCAATTTATTGCCGCGCTCTATCAGGATTGCCCGCCGCTGGCGCGCATTGATAGCGTTGAACACGCGTCGTTGGTATGGGAGCGCGCGCCGACGGATTTCGCCATTCGTCAGAGCGCAGGCGGTTCGATGAACACGCAAATCGTGCCGGATGCGGCGACCTGCCCGGCATGTCTTGCCGAGATGAATACCCCAGGCGAGCGGCGCTACCGTTATCCTTTCATCAATTGCACCCACTGCGGACCACGCTTCACCATTATTCGCGCTATGCCCTATGACCGGCCATTTACGGTGATGGCGGCGTTTCCCTTGTGTCCGGAATGCGACAGCGAATACCGCGATCCGTACGATCGCCGTTTTCATGCCCAGCCCGTTGCCTGTCCGTCATGCGGGCCGCATCTTGAGTGGCGGAGCCAACATGAGCGAGCGGAAAAAGAGGCGGCTTTGCAGGCGGCGGTCGCCCAACTGAACGCCGGAGGCATTATTGCCGTTAAAGGGCTGGGTGGTTTTCATCTGGCCTGCGATGCGCGCAACGATAACGCAGTGGCGATGCTGCGGGCGCGTAAACATCGCCCGGCGAAACCATTGGCGGTGATGTTGCCCACGGCGCAAACGCTGCCGAGCGCGGCACGTTCGCTGCTGACCACGCCAGCGGCCCCGATTGTACTGGTGGATAAGCAGTATGTACCTTCGCTGAGTGAGGGCATCGCGCCAGGGCTTACGGAGGTGGGCGTGATGCTGCCCGCCAACCCATTGCAACATCTCTTGTTGCAGGCGCTCAATTACCCGCTGGTGATGACATCCGGCAACCTGAGCGGCAGACCGCCCGCCATCACCAACGAACAGGCGCTGGACGATTTACACGATATTGCCGATGGTTTTCTGTTGCACAATCGCGACATTGTACAGCGCATGGACGACTCTGTTGTGCGCGACAGCGGTGAAATGCTGCGTCGTTCGCGGGGATACGTGCCGGACGCGATTGCGTTGCCGCCCGGATTTCGCGATGTGCCGCCGATACTTTGTCTGGGCGCGGATCTGAAAAATACGTTCTGTCTGGTACGCGGCGAACAGGCGGTTGTCAGCCAGCATTTGGGCGATCTCAGCGATGACGGTATCCAGGCGCAGTGGCGCGAGGCATTGCGTCTGATCCAGTCAATCTACGATTTTACCCCAGAGCGTATCGTCTGTGATGCGCATCCGGGCTATGTTTCCAGTCAGTGGGCCAGTGAGATGCGTCTGCCGACAGAGACGGTGTTACACCATCATGCCCATGCGGCGGCTTGCCTGGCCGAGCATGGTTGGCCGCTGGACGGCGGAGAGGTGATTGCCCTGACGGTAGACGGTATCGGCATGGGCGAGAATGGCGCGCTATGGGGCGGAGAATGTCTGCGGGTCAATTATCGCGAATGCGAACATTTAGGTGGTTTACCCGCCGTGGCGCTGCCGGGAGGCGATCTGGCTGCCAAACAGCCGTGGCGTAATCTGTTAGCGCAGTGCCTGCGCTTTGTGCCGGACTGGCAGGATTACCCGGAGACAGTGGAGCTGCAACAGCAAAACTGGAATGTCCTGGCGCGCGCCATTGAGCGCGGCGTCAATGCCCCGTTGGCCTCTTCCTGCGGGCGGTTGTTTGACGCGGTGGCTGCCGCGCTTCGCTGCGCGCCAGCATCGCTTAGCTATGAGGGCGAGGCCGCCTGCGCGCTGGAGGCGCTGGCCTCTCAATGCGCTAACGTTGAGCATCCGGTAACGATGCCGCTTAACGGCGCTCAACTGGACGTCGCCGTTTTCTGGCGGCAATGGTTGAACTGGCAGGCCACGCCCGCGCAACGCGCCTGGGCTTTTCATGATGCGCTGGCGTGCGGGTTTGCCACGCTAATGCGCCAACAGGCTACGGCGCGGGGGATAACCACTCTGGTCTTCAGCGGTGGGGTGATACACAACCGCTTACTTCGCGCGCGTCTTGCCTTTTATCTTTCTGATTTTAAATTGTTATTTCCGCAGCGGTTACCGGCGGGCGACGGCGGGCTGTCGTTTGGACAGGGCGTGATTGCCGCAGCGCGAGCATTAAGGGAAGTGTAGGGCACCGGATGGCGGCTGCGCCTTATCCGGCCTGTAAACAGATGCTCACTCGTAGGCCGGATAAGACGCGAAGCGGCGCCATCCGGCATCACAGGCTTATACGAACAACGTTTTCAGCAGTGCAAAGGCCTCTTTCATGCGGTCTTCACTCACCACAAAGGCGCGTAGTTGGCCTTCTCCGCTCATGCCTTTGGCAATCATACCGTCAGATTCTGCGGTAATCTGCCAGCTCAAATCGCGGCGCTGAGTTTCTCCCGCCAGATGCAGCGGCAGTTCCGGCGTTTTGACTTTGACCAGCATCGCCGGTAGCTTCAGCGGCGCGTTGCCGCCAAGCAGATTTTTCGCCAGGTACATCGCGCTTAACTGGATTGGTTGCAGGAAGGGCAGCACCTGACCGTTGATCTCCGCGCAGTCGCCGATCGCATAAATATCCGGGTGACTGGTCTGTAGATAGCTATCCACGCAGACGCCGCGGTTGACGACTACCCCGGCGCGGCGCGCCAGAGCGGTTTCCGGGCGTAAGCCGGTGGCGGCAATCACCGCATCGACCTCAATACTATGCTGGCTTACCAGCGTAGCGCGGATACCGGCTTCGGTTTTCTCCAGTTTTTGCAACTGCGATTTCAGCAGCAGATGCACCCCCATATCGGTCAGGTGATGCTGTAAGCGACTGCTCACTTCCGGTGGCATCAGTGAGGCGAGAAGGCTGGCGGCGTTATCCATCAGCGTTACCGTTTTCCCGGCGCGGCAGAAATCCATTGCTAATTCACTGCCAATAAGACCGCCGCCGACAATCAGCACTCGCTGCGCGTCGCGCAGTTGTGTCTCACAGGCGCGGTACTCCTGCTGGCTATTCAAAGTAAGCATTAACTCACGTCCTGCAATCGGCGGCACAAAGGCTGCCGCCCCGGTCGCCAGTACCAGCTTGTCGTACTGCCACTGCTTATCCTGACTTTTCACCACATGGGCATCGGCATCAATGTCAGCAACCCAGGTATGCGGGAACAGTCGCAGATTAAACTGTTCAGCAAATTCCCCCGCTAACTGACGGGTGAGATCATCGGCGCGCTGCGACTGGCTGATAACGTGGCTGAGATCGGGCTTGTTGTACTCATCCATGCTGTCCGCCGCAATCAGGGTTAACGGCACATGCACATCTTGTTTACGGATATTTTTGACGAGCTGGCGGGCGGCGAAGCCCGACCCAATAATGATGATCCCCCGACTCATTTTGCCTCCGTCGCCAGTACGTCGAACACGTCTTTACCTAATGAACATTCCGGGCACAGGAAGTTATCCGGCACCTCGCTCCACGGCGTACCCGGCGCGACATCCTGCAACGGCTCGCCCAGCGCAGGGTCGTAAATCCACTGGCATACGCTGCATTGCATTTTAGGACCGAGGTCTGCGGCGGCGCAGGTTGTGATTTCTTCGGCTGGCGCGGTTTTCTGCGTGGTTTCCGGCAGCGGAGCAAGCGCCCACTGACGCGCGATGTCGCGACCATGCTGACGGCACAACTCCAGCGCATCCAGATCCGGACGCCATTTCGCTTTCAGACTCAGGGACATTTCAAAACCGGCATCCTGTAAGCGCGTGGACAGTCGATCCACCGCGCCGCCGCTCCAGCCATGAGAACCGAAGGCGCTGGCGCGTTTGTTGCGAAAGCGCAGGCCGGTCATCTCTTCCACCAGACCAGCGATTTTCGGCATCATCACGTTGTTCATGGTAGAAGTGCCGACCAGCACGCCTTTCGAACGGAAGACGTTGGTCAATATTTCATTTTTATCGCTGCGGGCGACGTTAAAGATTTTGACCGCCACGTTGGGGTCCACTTCATTGATACCCTGTGCGATGGCATCCGCCATCATGCGAGTATTGTTCGACATGGTATCGTAGAAAATAGTGATACGATCTTCCTGATAATCTGCCGCCCATTTCAGATACAGCTCCACGATTTGCGTTGGGTTGTCGCGCCATACCACGCCGTGTGAGGTGGCAATCATATCCACCGGCAGGTTGAAGCCGAGGATTTCGGTAATTTTTGGCGTTACCAGACGGCTGAACGGCGTCAGGATATTGGCGTAGTAGCGCTGGCATTGTTCAAACAGTTCAGTTTGGTCCACTTCATCATTGAACAGGCGCTCGTCGCAGTAGTGCTGACCAAAGGCGTCGTTGCTGAATAACACCGCGTCGCCGGTCATATAGGTCATCATGCTGTCCGGCCAGTGCAGCATCGGCGTTTCCACGAAGATCAACTGCTTGCCGTTGCCGATATCCAGCGTATCGCCGGTTTTCACCACCTTAAAATTCCATTCCGGGTGATGGTGATGGCCGTTGATAGAGTCAATGGCGTTGGCGGTACAGTAGATAGGCGTGTCCGGGATCTGCGCCATCAGTTCGGTCAGCGCGCCTGCATGGTCTTCTTCGGCATGGTTAATGATGATGTAGTCGATATCCGCGAGGTCGATTTCACTGCGCAGGTTTTGCACAAACTCACGGCTAAACTTATGATCGACGGTATCGATCAGCACATTCTTTTCTTCACGAATGAGATAGCTGTTATAGCTGCTGCCGCGCAGCGTTTTGTATTCAGTGCCGTGAAAATCACGTACTTCCCAGTCGCGCTGGCCAACCCAATGAATATTATTTTTAACCAGAATAGACATAACCACCTCAATTCATTCAACGTTTACAAAAAGTTGTTTTGCTTATTGCAGCTAGTGTGCCAACTTTTCATCTTATTGATTTGTATTGAGTTATATTTGTTTTGTATTTTTGATGTAGTCAAAAAGACTATAAATGATGCTGTCAATATGACACTATAGGTTGTCAAAATGACAATGAGGTAACCATGAGTTTTTCCGTGGAGGTATTGGCGGGCATCGCCATTGAGTTACAACGCGGCATTGGGCATCAGGATCGTTTTCAGCGGCTGATTACTACGCTGCGTCAGGTGCTGGCGTGCGACGCCTCGGCGCTGTTGCGTTATGAATCACGACAATTTATTCCACTGGCGATTGATGGCCTGGCGCAGGACGTCCTCGGCAGACGTTTTACCCTGGAAGGGCATCCGCGCCTGGAAGCCATCGCCCGCGCGGGGGACGTGGTGCGTTTTCCGGCTGATAGCGATTTACCCGATCCGTATGACGGGTTAATTCCCGGACAGGAAAGCCTGAAAGTCCACGCCTGTGTTGGTCTGCCGCTGTTTGCCGGACAGAACCTCATCGGTGCGCTGACCCTTGATGCTATGACGCCGGAGCAGTTCGAGGTATTTAGCGATGAAGAACTACGGCTTGTCGCCGCGCTGGCCGCCGGGGCATTGAGTAATGCGCTGTTAATTGAACAACTGGAAAGCCAGAACATGCTGCCGGGGTCGTCAGGCGTGTTTGAACCGATAAAAGAGACACACATGATCGGCCTGTCGCCGGCGATGACGCAGTTGAAAAAAGAGATCGAGATTGTGGCGGGCTCCGATCTTAACGTGCTGATCGGCGGTGAAACGGGGACTGGTAAAGAGCTGGTGGCGAAAGCTATTCACCAGGGCTCCCCCAGAGCGGTCAATCCGCTGGTCTATCTCAACTGCGCCGCGCTGCCGGAAAGCGTGGCGGAGAGCGAGTTGTTTGGTCATGTAAAAGGGGCTTTTACCGGGGCTATCAGTAATCGTAGCGGTAAGTTTGAAATGGCGGATAACGGCACGCTGTTTCTGGATGAGATTGGCGAACTGTCGCTGGCGCTACAGGCCAAGCTACTTCGCGTGTTGCAGTATGGCGATATTCAGCGCGTCGGCGACGATCGTAGCCTGCGCGTGGATGTGCGGGTGTTGGCGGCGACCAACCGTGACCTGCGTGAAGAGGTGCTGACGGGGCGTTTTCGCGCCGATCTGTTCCATCGCCTGAGCGTTTTCCCGCTCTTTGTGCCGCCGCTGCGCGAGCGCGGCGATGATGTGGTGCTGCTGGCGGGCTATTTTTGCGAGCAGTGCCGGCTGCGGCTGGGGCTGTCCCGCGTGGTACTGAGTCCCGGCGCGCGCCGCCATTTGCTCAACTATGGCTGGCCGGGCAACGTCCGGGAGCTGGAACATGCCATTCACCGTGCGGTTGTACTGGCGAGAGCGACCCGGGCAGGGGATGAGGTGGTACTGGAGGAGCAGCATTTTGCCTTGTCAGAGGACGTTTTACCCGCGCCGTCTGCGGAAAGCTTTCTGGCGCTGCCGGCCTGCCGCAATTTGCGCGAATCGACGGAGAACTTCCAGCGAGAGATGATTCGCCAGGCGCTGGCGCAAAATAATCACAACTGGGCGGCCAGCGCGCGGGCGCTGGAAACCGACGTCGCCAACCTGCACCGGCTGGCGAAACGTCTGGGACTGAAGGATTAGATAATCCCCGCCTGGTAGAAATCCTGTAGGTTAATGGCGCCGGTGAGTTTGCCGTTTTCATCGACCACTGGCGCGGCGGTAATTTTGCGTTTCATCAGGAGCTCTTTGGCGTCAATGGCGCGGCTTTGCGCCTGGAGCGTAATACCGTTGGGCGTCATGGCTTCGCTTACCGGCGTGGTGAGCGCGCCGCCGCCCACCAGCCAGCGACGCAGGTCGCCGTCGGTAAAGACGCCTTTCACAACATGTTGCTCATCGCAAACCGCCACCAGCCCCAGCCCGGTACGGCTAAGTTCCAGCATGGCATCCATCACGCTGGTGGCGAGCATTACCTGCGGTATTGCATCGCCCTGGCGCATCAGGTGATGCACATTATTGAGCAAACGCGCGCCCAGTGCGCCAGCCGGATGCGAACGGGCGAAATCTTCTTCGTTAAAACCGCGCGCCTGCATGACCGCCATCGCCAGCGCATCGCCCATCATCAGCGTATTGACGGTACTGGACGTTGGTGCCAGATGCATCGGGCAGGCTTCACGCTCGACGGAAATATCCAGAACGGCTTTTGCCGCTCGCCCCAGCGGAGAGTGAGGTTTACCGGTCATCGCCAGCAGCGCGACGGATTTATCTTCCAGACGCGGGATGATGAGGTCGAGTTCTTTTGCACCGCCGGAATAGGAGATAAATAACATCACGTCGCGGCTTTCAATCATCCCCAGATCGCCATGCAGTGCTTCCGCCGGATGAACAAAAAAAGCGGGAGTACCGGTACTGGCAAGCGTCGCGGCGATTTTTTTACCAATATGACCTGACTTGCCAATGCCGGAAACGATCGCTTTGCCTTCACAGTGAATAATGATATTGGCGGCGCGGACAAAATCATCGCCCAGACGCTCCGGCAGACGGCTGGCTTCCTGTAGCTCCAGCATTAAGGTCTGACGGCCCGCGTTTAGTAGTGCATCACTCATTGCTTTCTCCGGTTATGATTACTTCAATCCCTTTTGCTTCCAGCGCCTGACGAAATGCCGGATCGATACCCGCGTCCGTGATCAGTTTGTCGACGGTTTCCAGACTGCACACCACATTGGGGCTTTTACGACCAAATTTTGAGGAGTCCGCCATCAGAATCACCTCGCGTGCTGCATTGCACATTGCGTTACTGACGGTGTAAACCTCATTGAACGTGGTCACACCGACGTTCAGGTCAATACCGTCAGTTCCCATGAAAAGTTTATCAAAGCTGAATTGCTCAAAGGCGTTTTCCGCCAGTTGACCGTGAAACGACGCCGATTTTTTACGGAAGGTGCCGCCGGGCATCAGGATAGTTTGTTCGTTGTCCAGTTCCGATAGCGCGTTAACAATATGGAGGCTGTTGGTCATCACCGTGATGTTGCTAAAACGCGAAAGCAACGGCACCATCTGTAACACGGTACTTCCGGCGTCCAGAATAATGGAATCGCCATCATGGATATATTTCACAGCGGCTGCGGCTATCAGCGCTTTTTTGTGGGTGTTGATAAGCGTTTTGTGATCAATAGGCGGATCGGACTCTTCTTTATTCAACACCACGCCGCCATAGGTGCGGATGACGGTTCCGGCATTTTCCAGAATGACCAGATCTTTACGGATAGTGGTGCCTGTCGTGTCAAAGTACTGGGCCAGTTCTTCAACCGAGCATTTTCCCTGTTTTTGCAGGTGCTCCAGAATCGCGGCCTGACGCTGACGAGGTTTCATAGGCGTGATTACCCTGACTTATGTATTTACCCGTCATACTTCACGCTGCATGTGCGTTGGCTTTCCTCGCTCACCCCGGTCACGTACTGATGTACGCTCCTGGGATTCACTGCGTCGCCGCCTTCCTGCAACTCGAATTATTTAGGGTATTGGTTGCAAAATGATAATTTCGCAAGCTATACGCATTCACAACGAAATTACCCATGTTTCAGTTTAAGCGCCAATGATAGTGCATTCTGCGCGAGCGAATCATGGGGAAAGATCACATCAGGCTGTAATTCATGCAAATGTTTTCCTTGCATTGCGGCAATTTTAACCGGTCTGGCGAATACCGTAAGGCCTTTCATCAATAAAGTGTCCGTCACCCGCTGCTGTTCGTCCAGCGCCACGGCAACCACCACCCGGGGCTTAAAACGCCCGCCGGAGCGCCCGACGCCGACCCGCCCCTGTTGGCTAAGTTTATCGAAAGCCCGATTAAAGCGGGAAATCTGCCAGCCGCCCAGCGCCAGCTGCGCACACCAGGCGATAACGGCGACGGTAATCAGAGTGGAAACCATAATGTGCTCCTGTTGTTTTGCCTGATGGCGCGTAACCGTCTTATCCGGCCTACGGCGCCATCCGGCAATTCACGGTCAGAACATCACTTGACCGCCGGTTACGTTGATCGACTGCCCGGTGCAATAAGACGCTTTCGGGCTGGCATAAAATAGCAGCATGTTCAGCACATCCTGATAATCACACCCGCGTTTGAGCGGTACTTTATCAATGTAATACTGTTCCACCTCGTCGGGCTTAATGCCCAGTTTAGTGGCGTATTGCGGCAGCAGTGACTGGAACATTGGCGATTTCAACAGGTTGCCGAGCATCAACGAGTGTACGGTAATGCCGTATTCCGCCAGATCCAGCGCCAGAGACTGGGTTAACCCCACGCCGCCGAATTTCGCCGCGCTGTAGCCGGAGTTGTGTTTACTGCCCACTTTGCCGGATTTAGAGTTAATCTGAATAATGCGCCCCTGAATGCCGTCGCGGATCATCAGGCGGGAAAACTCACGGGCGCAGAGGAAATAGCCCACCAGATTCACCTGTAGCGAGCGGTCAAAATCGCCCAACTGGAAATCGCTGATAAACGCCGCTTTGGCGATACCCGCGCTGTAAACCAGCAGATCGACGCGCCCGAAAATCTCGTCTACGCCGCGGGACAGCGCCAGCACGCTCTGCTCGCTGGTAGCGTCGGCGCCAAAACCGTACGCCATACCTTCGCCAAAATCGGCGTTAATTTCCTGGGCGACATTCGCGGCTTTATCGCTTTGAATATCAACGACCGCCACGCGGTATCCTTCTTCTGCAAGCCCACGGCAAAGGAATGCCCCCAGGGTCTGGCCTCCGCCAATGACAACGGCAACTTGATTCATGTTTTTTCTCCTTAAGCGACAAACGTCAAAATACAGCCCGGCGCGATATCGTCCGGTACAGGCCCCGCAACGTGTACGGTGCCGGGAAATTCCGCTTCGCGCAGACCATCGAAGCGCAAAGTGATATGCCCCAGTTCACGCAGGTTTTGCTCGGCTACGCTGCCGACCGCCGTGACCGGATAGCAATGTTGGCCCAATTCACACCGCGCGCCAGGCTGCAGCGCGCCGGTCAGTTCGCCATGACAATGGATGAAGCAAAATTCTTCGATATCCGCCGGCGCGCCTTCCCGAAACGTAATCAGCATCTGTTCGCCGAGCGCTTCCTTCGCGCTCTGGCCGATACGGGTGATGGTGGTTTGATAAATCACGCTCATGTCTGAACCTCTTATTGATAGATAAAGCCGGAAACAAACCAGGCGATAAGTACCGTGGGCGCGCCAGTCAGGAAGCGTCCGACCAGCACAGAAGGTACGCCGACGCGAACGGTGTCTTGTTTCGCTTCCGCCAGCGACAGGCCGACCGGGATAAAGTCGCAGGCCGCCTGCGCGTTAATCGCGAACAGGGCGGGAAGCGCCAGATGCGGGGGGATATTGCCCAGGCCTATCTGAACGCCGATCAGGACGCCAATGACCTGAGCGATAACCGCGCCAGGGCCGAGAAAGGGCGACAGCAGCGGGAAAGAGCAGATCAATGCCAGCGTCACCAGCCCCAGTGGATGGCTGGCTAATGGCGCCAGGCCGTGGGCGATCCAGTCACCAAGACCTGAGGCCATAATGATGCCGATCAGCGCCGAAACGAACGCCATAAACGGCAGGATTGTTTTCAGGACCGTATCAATGGTGTCGCGACCGGACTGGAACAGTACCGCCACGGCGGAGCCCATTCCCATACCGACTTTTGCCAGCAGCCCGTCGCTCTGCTCGGTGATTTTTTTGCTGGTGTCGTAGTCACGTCCTAATGTCGTTTTGGCAGGCTGAGGACTGGCAGGCGTTTCGCCGACAAGAGTAATGTTTTCTTCTTTTACGCCGGAGACATAAATATCCTCAACAATATACTGCGCCAGGGGGCCGGACTTACCCGTCGAGTGAATATTAATGGTTGGAATCCGGCGTTTCGGATAGATACCGCAGCGCAGCGTACCGCCGCAGTCGATAATGGCCGCGCCGATCTCCGCTTCCGGTGGTTCGCCTTCTTTAAAGCCGTCCACCGCTTGCCAGCCTGTTAGTTGCGCCAGTTTGTCGACGATCGCCGGGCGCGTACCGGCTGTGATATAGACGATCTTTTTGCCTGGCGTAACGTCCAGTTCAAGCGGGCCGCCCCAGCCGCCGGCGCCTTTCTCAATACGAACCCGTGTCATGATACCGCTCCTGTCAGATGAACTTTCTGCTCAAGTTGAATCCCCATTTTTTTCTCAAAAATAGCGGTGGTGAGATCGGTGACCCAACCGCGGAAGAAGTTCGTCACCAGACCTACCAGCAGATAGCTCACCGCGAGCGGGCCGAGAGGAAGCCCTAACGTGGTGAGTCCGCTGGCGATACCCAGATAAACAAACAGTTCGCCGGGATTGATATGCGGAAACAGACCGTTCATGGAGTGACAGCTATAGGAGGCCGCCGCGTAATAGCTCGGCTTGTACTTCTCCGGCATAAAGCGTCCCAGACTCAGGGTCATCGGATTACAAAAAACAAACGTTCCGATAAACGGTAAAAGCAGGTAGCGGGATAGCGGATTTCCGGCGCAGCGTTGGGCAAAACGCTCAATACGCTGCTGGCCGATAAAATTGATGAGCGCATTCATGATAACCAGCAGGCTTATCAGTAGCGGAAGAATACCTGTCACCATACCGGTAAACACCTCTCCGCCTTTCTGGAATAACCCGATGAACCACTCCGCACCATGTGTAATGGTTTCGATCATTGTTCTCTCCTGTAGGGTTTTTAGTTTTCTTGCTAATTTCCTGTTCATTGTAATCATGTTGAAAGATTCAAAAGTGTTATTGTGATCGCAAAATAAAAGAAAAATATTTTAAGTTGAAAGATTGCGGGGGTGGGGGAGAGGATACAAACTGAAAAGAGGAGAAAGGTGATTTATTCTCTTGTGCCGCTTCCTTGTGCGGCGGGGGATGCTTTACCATACTTCTCCCTGGCTGAATTTGTTTAATGGATGTCTCATGTTCAAGCGTCGTTATGTAGCGTTACTTCCACTTTGCGTATTGCTTGCTGCCTGTAGCAGCACGCCAAAATCTTCCGAGACTCAAGCGACGACGGGCACGCCTTCCGGCGGCTTTCTGCTTGAGCCGCAGCATAACGTCATGCAAATGGGCGGCGACTTCGCCAACAACCCTAATGCGCAGCAGTTCATTGATAAAATGGTCAGTAAACACGGTTTCGACCGTCAGCAGCTGCAGGAGATCCTCTCGCAGTCTAAAAGACTGGATTACGTCCTGCGTCTGATGGACAGACAAGCGCCGACCACTCAGCCGCCCGCCGGACCAAATGGCGCCTGGCTGCGCTACCGCAAACAATTTATTACGCCGGATAACGTGCAAAACGGCGTCGCGTTCTGGAATCAGTATGAAGACGCGCTGAACCGCGCCTGGCAGGTATACGGCGTACCGCCGGAAATCATCGTGGGGATTATCGGCGTGGAAACCCGCTGGGGACGTATCATGGGGAAAACGCGGATTCTGGACGCGCTGGCGACGCTGTCATTTAACTATCCGCGCCGGGCGGAATATTTCTCCGGCGAGCTGGAAACCTTCCTGCTCATGGCGCGCGATGAGCAAGACGATCCGCTCAATCTGAAAGGTTCCTTTGCCGGCGCGATGGGCTACGGCCAGTTTATGCCATCTTCCTATAAAGAATATGCGGTCGATTTCAATGGCGATGGGCACATTAACTTGTGGGATCCGGTAGATGCCATCGGCAGTGTGGCGAACTACTTCAAGGCGCATGGTTGGGTGAAAGGCGATACGGTTGCGGTGCCAGCGAATGGTCAGGCGCCGGGACTGGCGAATGGTTTCAAAACAAAATACAGCCTCTCTCAGCTTGCCGCCGCAGGCTTAACGCCGCAGCAATCGTTGGGCAATCATCAGGAAGCCAGCCTGCTGCGTCTGGATATCGGTACGGGCTACCAGTACTGGTACGGCCTGCCGAACTTCTACACCATTACCCGATATAACCACAGCACGCATTATGCGATGGCGGTTTGGCAACTGGGCCAGGCGGTAGCGCTGGCGCGGGTGCGCTAATTTACGCTTAGGGAGGGGAGCACCCCCTCCGCTATTATTATGGCTTTTTGGGCTGATTCTCTGCCTGCAAGTGGGATATCTTCTTTGATAGTGCCAGACTATATCCCAGACATCCCAGGCCTAAGATAATTTGACCGCCATCATACGGTTCAAAATAGCCTGACGACAATATATTCAGTACTCCCATTCCTAATGAACATACTCCACCCACAATTAACCACAGCCGTAGTTGACAGGTTTGTTTCAGTTTGTGCTGTGTGCTTTCCGTTTTTTTGAGTGACATCCTTGCTTTCTCTCCGTGCGTGTAAATTTAGCGACATGGTACTGCTATTTAGTCATGTGCTATCTCATTTCATTCTGCATAAATAACCTGCTGGCATTTTTTCGGAATCCGACTCGTAAAATCGACTGCTCGTCCCCATCTCTGGTGAGAAAGTGCTATCTTGTGCGGCAGGATTTCTAACTGACAGAGGTCATGATGACTGACAGTGAACTGATGCGGCTTAGCGAACAGGTCGGGCTGGCGTTAAAAGCGCGCGGGGCGACCGTAACGACAGCAGAGTCCTGTACCGGCGGCTGGCTGGCGAAAGCCATTACCGACATCGCCGGAAGTTCCGCCTGGTTTGAACGCGGCTTTGTCACCTATAGTAATGAAGCCAAAGCGCAGATGATTGGCGTGCGTGAAGAGACTCTGGCGCAGCATGGCGCGGTCAGCGAACCCGTAGTGGTCGAAATGGCGATCGGGGCGCTGAAGGCCGCTCGCGCCGATTTTGCTGTCGCTATTAGCGGAATTGCCGGGCCGGATGGCGGCAGTGAAGAAAAGCCGGTTGGTACGGTGTGGTTTGCTTTCGCCAGCGTCAGCGGAGAAGGGATTACGCGTCGGGAATGCTTCAGCGGCGACCGTGAATCGGTGCGTCGACAGGCGACGACGTACGCGCTACAAACCCTGTGGCAACAATTTCTACAAAACACTTGATGCTGTATGAGCATACAGTATAATTGCTTCAACAGTACGAATTCACTATCCGGTTCAATACCAAGTTGCATGACAGGAGTAATAATGGCTATCGACGAAAACAAACAGAAAGCGTTGGCGGCAGCACTGGGCCAAATTGAAAAGCAATTTGGTAAAGGCTCCATCATGCGTCTGGGTGAAGACCGTTCTATGGATGTGGAAACTATCTCCACCGGTTCGCTTTCACTGGACATCGCACTCGGTGCGGGCGGTCTGCCGATGGGGCGTATCGTCGAAATTTACGGGCCGGAATCTTCCGGTAAAACGACCCTGACGCTGCAGGTGATTGCTGCTGCGCAGCGTGAAGGTAAAACCTGTGCGTTTATCGATGCGGAACACGCGCTTGACCCTGTTTACGCACGCAAGCTGGGCGTCGATATCGATAACCTGCTTTGTTCTCAGCCGGATACCGGCGAGCAGGCGCTGGAAATCTGTGACGCACTGGCGCGTTCAGGCGCGGTGGACGTCATTGTGGTCGACTCCGTAGCGGCGCTAACGCCGAAAGCGGAAATCGAAGGCGAAATTGGCGACTCTCACATGGGCCTCGCGGCGCGTATGATGAGCCAGGCGATGCGTAAGCTGGCGGGGAACCTGAAACAGTCCAACACGCTGTTGATTTTCATCAACCAGATCCGTATGAAGATTGGCGTGATGTTCGGTAACCCGGAAACCACCACCGGCGGTAACGCGCTGAAATTCTACGCCTCTGTTCGTCTTGATATCCGTCGTATTGGCGCGGTGAAAGAGGGCGATAATGTCGTGGGTAGCGAAACACGTGTGAAAGTGGTGAAAAACAAAATCGCCGCGCCGTTTAAGCAGGCCGAGTTCCAGATCCTCTACGGCGAAGGCATCAACTTCTATGGCGAACTGGTTGACCTGGGCGTGAAAGAGAAGCTGATCGAGAAAGCGGGCGCATGGTACAGCTACAACGGCGAGAAGATTGGCCAGGGTAAAGCGAACGCGACTACCTGGCTGAAAGAGAACCCGGCGACAGCGAAAGAGATCGAGAAAAGGGTTCGTGAATTACTGTTGAGTAATCAGAATGCCACGCCCGATTTCGCCGTTGACGATAGCGAAGGCGTTGCAGAAACCAACGAAGATTTTTAATCATCAGGTGATGGTGGGTCGGACAAAACGAAGCCGCCATTCAGCAAAACGTTAAATTACCATCAAGGGCTGCATTTATGCGGCCCTTTTGGCATTTCTCCCTGTTAAGGTTTTTTATGAGTGAACCCACATCGCGCCGTCCCGCTTATGCTCGTCTCCTTGATCGTGCGGTACGTATTCTTGCTGTCCGCGATCACAGCGAGCAGGAATTACGGCGTAAACTCTCCGCGCCGGTGATGGGCAAAAATGGGCCGGAAGAGATTGATGCGACGGCAGACGATTATGAACGCGTGATCGCCTGGTGCCACGAACATCACTATCTTGATGACGAGCGCTTCGTGATGCGCTTTATCGCCAGTCGTAGCCGCAAAGGCTATGGCCCGGCGCGTATTCGCCAGGAGTTGAATCAGAAAGGCATTTCCCGTGAATCGACTGAAAAAGCGATGCGAGAATGTGAAATTGACTGGAGTGAAATGGCACGTGAACAGGCCGTTCGCAAATATGGCGAGCCGCTCCCTTCAAACTTTTCAGAAAAGGTTAAGGTACAGCACTTTTTGCTCTATCGCGGGTATCTGATGGACGATATCCAGCAAATATGGCGAAATTTTGCAGATTGAGCGCATACGGGATTTTACTTCCCGGTAAAGAAAACTTATCTTATTCCCACTTTTTCCGTCTGGACGCGGGTTGCTTAACGGCGAACAGCGTCTGCGACGAATATTCCTTAAATACACAAAATCATTCAAGCCGCATCAAAGCGGCAAGTGAGCCTCGGGAACGCGTGACCGGGAAACTCGCAGCCAACGCAGAGGCGGCCTGAAGGATGAAGTGTAGCTTGATTTCAGGATAATTATGAGCAAGAGCACCGCTGAGATCCGTCAGGCGTTTCTCGACTTTTTCCATAGTAAAGGGCATCAGGTAGTTGCCAGCAGTTCCCTGGTGCCTAACAATGACCCCACTTTGTTGTTTACCAATGCCGGGATGAACCAGTTCAAGGATGTTTTCCTTGGGCTCGATAAACGTAATTATTCCCGTGCAACCACTTCCCAGCGTTGCGTACGCGCGGGGGGTAAACACAACGATCTGGAAAACGTCGGATACACTGCACGTCACCATACTTTCTTCGAAATGCTGGGCAACTTCAGCTTCGGCGATTACTTCAAACACGACGCCATTCAGTTCGCATGGGAATTACTGACCGGTGAAAACTGGTTTGCTCTGCCAAAAGAGCGTTTATGGGTCACCGTTTATGAAACCGACGACGAAGCCTATGAGATCTGGGAAAAAGAAGTCGGCATCCCGCGCGAGCGTATCATCCGTATCGGCGACAATAAAGGCGCGCCATACGCATCGGATAACTTCTGGCAGATGGGCGACACCGGTCCCTGCGGTCCGTGCACCGAAATCTTCTACGATCATGGCGACCACATCTGGGGCGGCCCTCCGGGAAGCCCGGAAGAAGACGGCGATCGCTATATTGAGATCTGGAACATCGTCTTTATGCAGTTCAACCGTCAGGCTGACGGGACGATGGAACCATTGCCGAAACCGTCTGTAGATACCGGTATGGGGCTGGAGCGTATTGCCGCGGTACTGCAACACGTTAACTCTAACTATGACATCGACCTGTTCCGCACGTTGATTGAAGCGGTAGCGAAAGTCACCGGCGCCACCGATCTGGGTAATAAATCGCTGCGTGTTATCGCCGACCACATCCGTTCCTGCGCATTCCTGGTTGCCGATGGCGTGCTGCCGTCGAATGAAAACCGTGGCTATGTGCTGCGTCGCATTATTCGTCGCGCGGTTCGTCACGGCAACATGCTGGGCGCGAAAGAGACCTTCTTCTACAAGCTGGTTGGGCCGCTGATTGAGGTAATGGGCTCCGCAGGCGAAGAGTTGAAACGTCAGCAGGCGCAGGTCGAGCAGGTTCTGAAAACGGAAGAAGAGCAGTTCGCCCGTACGCTGGAGCGCGGTCTGGCGCTGCTGGATGAAGAAATGGCGAAATTGCAGGGCGACACCCTGGACGGCGAAACCGCTTTCCGTCTGTATGATACTTATGGTTTCCCGGTCGATCTAACGGCGGACGTCTGCCGTGAGCGCAACATCAAAGTCGATGAAGCCGGTTTTGAAGCCGCTATGGAAGAGCAACGCCGTCGCGCGCGCGAAGCTAGCGGTTTTGGCGCGGACTACAACGCGATGATCCGCGTTGATAGCGCTTCTGAATTTAAAGGTTATGACCATCTGGAACTGAACGGCAAAGTGACCGCGCTGTTTGTCGATGGTAAAGCGGTTGAAGCGATTAACGCGGGACAGGAAGCGGTTGTCGTGCTGGATCAGACCCCATTCTATGCGGAATCAGGCGGTCAGGTTGGCGATAAAGGCGAGCTGAAAGGCGCTGGATTTACTTTCGCTGTGGACGACACGCAAAAATATGGTCAGGCGATTGGTCACCTCGGCAAATTGTCTGCGGGCGCTCTGAAAGTGGGCGATGCGGTACAGGCTGACGTAGATGAAGCGCGCCGCGCACGTATCCGTCTGAACCACTCCGCCACGCACCTGATGCACGCGGCGTTGCGCCAGGTGCTTGGGACACACGTTGCGCAGAAAGGTTCGCTGGTTAGCGATAAAGTGCTGCGCTTCGACTTCTCGCACAATGAAGCGATGAAGCCGTCGGAGATTCGTCAGGTTGAAGATTTGGTGAATGCGCAAATTCGCCGCAACCTGCCGATTGAAACGAACATCATGGATCTCGACGCGGCGAAGGCGAAAGGGGCTATGGCGCTGTTTGGCGAGAAATACGACGAACGTGTACGCGTTCTGAGCATGGGTGATTTCTCTACCGAACTGTGCGGCGGTACTCACGCCAGTCGTACCGGTGATATCGGTCTATTCCGTATTATCTCTGAGTCCGGCACCGCAGCGGGCATTCGTCGTATTGAGGCGGTAACCGGTGAAGGCGCTATGGCCACCGTTCATGCGCAAAGCGATCGCTTAAACGATATTGCGCATCTGCTGAAGGGCGACAGCCAGAATCTGGGCGACAAAGTGCGCGCCGTGCTGGAACGTACACGTCAGCTGGAAAAAGAGTTGCAGCAGTTGAAGGACCAGGCCGCAGCGCAGGAGAGTGCAAATCTTTCCAGTAAAGCGGTCGATCTCAACGGCGTGAAGCTCCTGGTCAGCGAGCTTGCTGGTATTGAGCCGAAAATGCTGCGAACCATGGTTGATGATCTGAAAAATCAACTGGGGTCTACCGTTATCGTACTGGCAACGGTTGTTGAAGGTAAGGTTTCTCTGATTGCGGGCGTGTCGAAGGATGTGACCGACCGGGTTAAAGCAGGGGAATTGATTGGGATGGTCGCTCAGCAGGTGGGCGGTAAGGGTGGCGGTCGTCCGGACATGGCGCAAGCCGGTGGTACGGATGCGGCAGCTCTGCCTGCAGCGTTAGCCAGTGTACAAGGCTGGGTCAGCGCAAAATTGCAATAATTATAAGCGTTCGTTGGCGCCGCAGCCCATGCTGCGGCGTTTACGTCAACGCTATCGACAACGATAAAGTCAGGTTGAAGTTTTGTATATCGGCTAAACTTAGGTTTAACAGAATGTAATGCCATGACTGCTTACACCTAAGGTGTTTGTCATCGCTTACTTTTTGGCGTTATATGATGGATAATGCCGGGATACAGAGAGACCCGACTCTTTTAATCTTTCAAGGAGCAAAGAATGCTGATTCTGACTCGTCGAGTTGGTGAGACCCTCATGATTGGCGATGAGGTCACCGTGACAGTTTTAGGGGTGAAGGGCAACCAGGTGCGTATTGGCGTGAACGCCCCGAAAGAAGTTTCTGTCCATCGTGAAGAGATCTACCAGCGTATCCAGGCTGAAAAATCCCAGCAGTCCAGTTACTAAGGTTTTCGCGTCTCACT
Source organism: Salmonella sp. NW884 (assembly GCF_051700745.1). Classification (NCBI taxonomy): domain Bacteria; kingdom Pseudomonadati; phylum Pseudomonadota; class Gammaproteobacteria; order Enterobacterales; family Enterobacteriaceae; genus Salmonella; species Salmonella sp. NW884. The sequence goes on from NZ_JAMMDE010000002.1 coordinate 577,967, forward strand.
TTTCGGGTGAGACGCAGCCTCTCTTCTCGCTCGCCCGCGTTGTCCCTTCATGACTTTTTTCAACCTCACTGTTGATATGGTGCGCTTTTGGCGGCCAGCGTGTCATCAAATTATCTGTTGATAAAACACTCTTTTTGGCTTTTTTACAGACTAATTGAGCGTGAAGTGTGCAAACGATAAAAGCTCTGGAAAAATTGTTTGACTTATAAGTCCCAGAAAGTAATATGTGCGCCACGCAGCGACGATGAGCAGAACAAGTTCTTCGAAGCACTCGTAAGAGGCGTGTGGTGAGGTGGCCGAGAGGCTGAAGGCGCTCCCCTGCTAAGGGAGTATGCGGTCAAAAGCTGCATCCGGGGTTCGAATCCCCGCCTCACCGCCATTTGCATCCGTAGCTCAGCTGGATAGAGTACTCGGCTACGAACCGAGCGGTCGGAGGTTCGAATCCTCCCGGATGCACCATCTCTTACTTGATACGGCTTTCACCGCGGTATCAATATCGGCAGTAAAGCAAGTTTTCCGATGCATCCGTAGCTCAGCTGGATAGAGTACTCGGCTACGAACCGAGCGGTCGGAGGTTCGAATCCTCCCGGATGCAC
>NZ_JAMMDE010000002.1:578662-714145 GCF_051700745.1 Salmonella sp. NW884
CATCCGTAGCTCAGCTGGATAGAGTACTCGGCTACGAACCGAGCGGTCGGAGGTTCGAATCCTCCCGGATGCACCATATTCTCCGTACTTTCAGCGATGAAGATGCAGATAAGATAGTTATAATCACCGCTGGCACCAGGAAGGATAACGTTGCGTCAGCAACGGCCCATAAGGTGAATAATCCTCCCGGATACGTCACTGCCCTGCAATCGCTTTTCCCCTTATCCTGAATATACCTCTTCATCTCTATTAGCGACAAAATCAACCAATTGCGATAAAGTACTGTCTGGTTATTCGGTTTGCGAGAACACGATGTACGCACGTTATGCTGGTTTGATTTTTGATATGGACGGTACTCTCCTGGATACCGAACCCACGCATCGCAAAGCGTGGCGTGAGGTTTTGGGGCGCTATGGTCTTCGTTTTGATGAACAGGCAATGGTCGCACTTAACGGTTCGCCAACCTGGCTTATCGCCCAGTCAATCATTGAGCTTAACCATGCCGATCTTGATCCCCTGTCACTGGCGCGTGAGAAAACCGACGCGGTAAAAAGCATCCTGCTGGACTGCGTAGAACCGCTGCCGCTGGTTGAGGTGGTCAAAGCGTGGCATGGGCGGCGTCCCATGTCGGTCGGTACCGGTAGCGAAAGCGCTATCGCGGAAGCCCTGTTAGCGCATCTGGGGCTGCGTCGTTATTTTGATGCGGTTGTGGCGGCAGATCACGTACAGCATCACAAACCCGCGCCTGACACCTTCCTACTGTGCGCCCAGCGGATGGGCGTCATGCCGACGCAGTGCGTGGTATTTGAAGATGCCGATTTTGGTTTACAGGCGGCGCGGGCGGCGGGAATGGATGCCGTGGATGTCCGACTATTGTGAGTGACGGACTGTCGCTCCTGTCTCTGTTTGCCAGTAGTTTTCTCAGCGCGACGCTGTTACCCGGTAATTCTGAGGTGGTTTTGGTTGCTATGCTGGTCTCCGGCGTCAGCCATCCCTGGGTCTTAGTCTTAACAGCAACAATGGGTAATAGCCTTGGAGGGGTAACTAACGTTATTCTTGGGCGTTTCTTTCCGCTGCGCAAAACGTCGCGCTGGCAGGAAAAAGCGACTGGCTGGCTAAAGCGTTATGGCGCAGCCACACTATTATTAAGCTGGATGCCGGTCATCGGTGATTTGTTGTGCCTGTTAGCGGGATGGATGCGCATCCCGTGGGGGCGGACGATCTTTTTTTTGTGTCTTGGTAAGGCGCTGCGCTATGTTGCGCTCGCAGCGGCGACGGTTCAGGGCATGATGTGGTGGTAATAATTGTAGGTTTGGCATGTATGGCCGCCATTACAGTTATGCTTATTAAAACGATTTGGACAGGCGGGAGGTCAATTTGATCCCGGACGTATCACAGGCTCTGGCCTGGCTGGAAAAACATCCTCAGGCGTTAAAGGGGATACAGCGCGGGTTAGAGCGCGAAACGCTGCGTGTCAATGCTGATGGCACGCTGGCGACAACAGGTCATCCTGAAGCGTTAGGTTCAGCGCTGACCCATAAATGGATTACCACGGATTTTGCGGAAGCCCTACTGGAGTTTATTACGCCAGTCGATGGCGATATCCAGCATATGCTCACCTTTATGCGCGATCTCCATCGGTATACGGCCAGGAAACTGGGCGATGAGCGGATGTGGCCATTAAGTATGCCCTGCTATATTGCGGAAGGGCAGGACATAGAGCTGGCGCAGTACGGCACATCAAATACCGGGCGCTTTAAGACGCTCTATCGCGAAGGGCTGAAAAATCGTTATGGCGCTTTGATGCAAACCATCTCCGGCGTACATTACAATTTTTCATTACCGATGGCGTTCTGGCAGGCGAAATGCGGCGTTACGGAAGGCGAAGCGGCAAAAGAAAAAATTTCTGCCGGCTATTTTCGTCTGATTCGCAACTATTACCGTTTTGGCTGGGTCATCCCCTATCTGTTTGGCGCGTCTCCGGCCATTTGTTCCTCTTTCCTGCAAGGAAAGCCAACCACATTACCGTTTGAAAAAACGGACTGCGGCATGTACTACCTGCCATATGCGACGTCGCTGCGTTTGAGTGATTTGGGCTATACCAATAAGTCGCAAAGCAATCTCGGAATTACGTTTAACGATTTGCATGAATACGTTGCAGGTCTGAAGCGCGCGATTAAAACCCCTTCCGAGGAGTACGCACGGATTGGTGTGGAAAAAGACGGTAAGCGGCTACAGATTAACAGCAACGTTCTGCAAATTGAAAATGAGCTGTACGCGCCCATTCGTCCCAAGCGCGTGACGCGCAGCGGCGAATCGCCTTCTGACGCGCTTCTGCGTGGTGGTATTGAGTATATTGAAGTTCGTTCTCTCGATATTAATCCGTTCTCACCGATCGGCGTAGACGAGCAACAGGTGCGCTTCCTCGATCTGTTTATGGTCTGGTGCGTATTGGCCGATGCGCCGGAAATGAGTAGCGATGAGCTGTTATGTACGCGTACTAACTGGAATCGCGTTATTCTGGAAGGGCGTAAGCCGGGCCTTACCCTGGGGATTGGCTGTGAAACCGCGCAGTTCCCGCTGCCTAAAGTAGGGAAAGATCTCTTCCGCGATCTGAAACGCGTGGCGCAAACGCTGGACAGTATCCACGGGGGAGAGGAGTATCAAAAGGTATGTGACGAGTTGGTCGCCTGCTTTGATAATCCTGAACTGACATTCTCTGCCCGAATCTTACGGTCTATGATTGATGAAGGCATTGGCGGCACCGGGAAAGCGTTCGGTGAGGCTTACCGTAATCTGTTACGCGAAGAGCCGCTGGAGATTTTACAGGAAGAAGAGTTTATTGCTGAACGTGACGCTTCAGTACGTCGTCAGCAGGAGATTGAGGCGGCGGATACCGAGCCGTTTGCCGCGTGGCTTGCAAAACACGCCTGACCCAAAAGAAAAAGGCCACTCACTGAGTGGCCAAAATTTCATCGCTGAAAACAGGGATGATGATAACAAATGCGCGTCTTTCATATACTCAGACTCGCCCCGGAACAAAGAGTTCAGTTTATTTTTAAAAAATTATCGGAGGTGACTAAATGCCATTATTAGATAGCTTCGCAGTCGATCATACCCGGATGCAAGCGCCGGCGGTCCGGGTTGCAAAAACGATGAACACCCCGCATGGCGACGCAATAACCGTGTTTGATCTGCGTTTTTGCATTCCGAACAAAGAAGTGATGCCGGAAAAAGGGATTCATACGCTTGAGCATCTGTTTGCTGGCTTTATGCGCGACCACCTCAACGGTAACGGCGTTGAGATTATCGATATCTCGCCAATGGGCTGCCGCACCGGCTTTTACATGAGCCTGATTGGCACGCCGGACGAGCAGCGTGTTGCCGACGCCTGGAAAGCGGCGATGGCGGATGTGCTGAAAGTGCAGGATCAAAACCAGATCCCGGAGCTGAACGTTTACCAGTGCGGTACGTATCAGATGCACTCGCTCAGTGAAGCGCAGGACATTGCCCGTCATATTCTGGAGTGTGATGTGCGCGTGAACAGCAATAAAGAGCTGGCGCTGCCGAAAGAAAAACTGCAGGAACTGCATATTTAGTCTTATTGGTAAGCGTTTCCAGTATTTAAATTAACCCCGGTTTATGGCCGGGGTTTTTTATTGCTTAATATAATTTGCGTTTATTATATTTGCGGCGAGAATATATTTTAAATTAAGTAATGCCTGGCCTGTTAAATAATAAAATGTGATCTGGTAAACAGAAAAGGCGGATAACTCACGATGCCAGAGTGTATTGATCACATAAACTAAAAATCATAAATAATTAATAGAAAAACATAATGGAATGCGCCAGATATCCAGGTAATAACAAGACTCTACTAATAGCCGGTCGATGGGGTTTTTAGCAAATCTTATCTGGTATACATCAAACTTAAGGGATAAAAAATGAAGGCTAAATATTTGGCGCTGATGATCGGTGCTTGCTTTTCTCATAACCTTTGGGCAGCGAATAATATCACTATTGAGCAGCGTCTGGCTGAACTGGAGCAACGTGTTGTTAATGCTGAAAAACGGGCATCCGATGCCGAGGCGCAAATTCGCTCGTTGAAACAGCAGCAGGTCGCCGCTACGCCGACGGTGAATGTCCAGTCTGCCGAGCCCATTGCAGCAGGTAAAACACCGCCGAAGCTGACCTTATCCGGATTCAGCGATATTAAGTTCTATGGCGATGTCGAATTTAATATGGATGCGGCAAGCCGTTCCGGTAGTCTGACATCGACGAGAACGTCAGCGAATAAAGATTGGGCACCGGGAACCAATGAACGCTGGGATATTAACGGACGCCTGTTGCTGGGCTTTGATGGCTACCAGCGGCTGGACAACGGTAATTTTGCCGGATTCTCTGTACAGCCTCTGGCGGACCTGACCGGAAAAATGAACCTTGATGATGCCGTTTTCTTCTTTGGTCGTGAGAATGACTGGAAAATTAAGGTTGGTCGTTTTGAAGCCTACGATATGTTCCCACTGAATCAGGATACGTTTATTGAATATTCGGGGAATACAGCGAACGATCTTTACAGTGACGGTTACGGCTATATCTATATGATGAAAGAAGGACGGGGACGTAGCGACAGTGGGGGTAACTTCCTGCTGAGTAAAACCATCGACAACTGGTATTTCGAAGTTAACACATTGCTGGAAAATGGCAGTACGTTATATACCGAGAAGCAGTACCACGGAATGGATTTAAGCAACGATAAAAACGTGGCTTACGTCCGTCCGGTTATCGCCTGGCAAAACGGGCGTTTTTCAACGGCGATAGCGATGGAAAGTAACGTCGTTAACAACGCCTATGGCTATTATGAGAATGGGAAGTGGATCGATCAGTCAGATCGTACGGGCTATGGTTTTACCATGACCTGGAATGGTCAAAAAACTGACCCGGAAGATGGCGCGGTGATTAACCTGAATACCGCTTATATGGATGCGACCGATGAGACAGATTTTACCGCTGGGGTGAATGCGCTGTGGCATCGATTTGAACTGGGTTATATCTATGCGCATAACAAAATCGAAGCCTTCAATGCTACCAATATCGATGCCGTTTGTGAGGACGATTGCTGGATCACCGATCCCGGCAATTATGATATTCACACCATTCATGCCTCATATTTATTCCCCAACGTGATGGATATGAAAAACTTTAACATCTACCTCGGCGCCTATGCTTCATGGGTAGAGGCCAATCCGAATAATGGCGATAACAGTGAAGATGCGCGTTACGGCGGGCGTCTGAGATTCAAATATTTCTTCTGATTGTTGGTCTACTAAAAAAGGGATCCGCAGATCCCTTTTATCAGATAGTTAGTGCGCGCCGCCACCGCCGCCGCCCGCACCGAAGGGCGGTTTGGCGAACCACACCAGGCCGAGCAGCACCAGGAAGATCCCCGCCGACATCCAGAAGATTTCGTTGGCGGAAATAATCAGCCCCTGATTCGTGATTTGCTGGGCTATCCAGCCTGACGCCTGTTGGTGCGTCATCCCTAAGCCTTCCAGTTTATCGTACATAGCCTGAGCGTTTGGATTATACGCCGTAATCGACTCGGTGAGCTGCGCATGGTGTAGCGACTCACGATCGGTCCACATAGTGGTGGTAATCGAGGTGCCGATGGAGCCCGCCAGCGTTCGCGTGAAGTTCGACAGGCTTGATGCCGCCGCCAGCCGTTCTGGCGGTAACCCGGAGAGCGTAATGGTGGTCAGCGGCATAAAGAAGCAGGCGACGGCAAATCCCTGAATAAACTGCGGCCATGCGGAAGCGCCGAAATCCATACCCGGTTCGAACGTCCAGGCGCGCCAGTAAAAACAGACGGCGTACATAATGAAGCTGAACGTGACCAGCCTGCGCATATCCAGTTTATGCGCGAAGCGTCCGATAATCGGCGACAAAATTACCGGAATAATGCCGACTGGCGCCGACGCCAGACCTGCCCACGTTGCGGTATAGCCGTACACCTCTTGCAAAAGCTGCGGCAGTAGAACAATGGCGCCGAAATAGAGCATATAGGCAAGGCTGATGCACAAGCAGCCAATAGTGAAGTTACGCGATTTAAAAAGAGAAAGATCGACGATAGGGTGATCGTCGGTCAGTTCCCAGACGATCAGGAAACTGATGGCGATGACGGCGACCACGGTCAGGATGATAATTTCCTGCGAGGAGAACCAGTCCAGCTCTTTACCGCGATCGAGCATAATTTGCAGGCTGCCGATGCCAATCACCAGTAACGCCAGCCCGACGGCGTCAATACGTCGCCGTTCGGTATGCGTTTCACGTCCGCGCAGCGTGTGTAACGTCATCAGGACGACGGCGATGCCAATCGGCACGTTGATGAAGAAAATCCATCCCCAGTGGTAATTATCACTGATGTAGCCCCCCAGAATCGGGCCGCAAATCGGCGCGACAATGACGGTCATTGACCAGAGCGCCAGCGCAATGGAGCGCTTTGCAGGCGGATAGTTATTCAGCAACAGGCTTTGCGAGAGCGGAATCAGCGGCCCGGCGACCACGCCCTGCACCACGCGGAAGAAGATCAGCATATTCAGGCTGCTGGATACGCCACAGGCCCAGGAGGCCGCGGCAAAGGCGACCGTCGACCACATGAACAGTTTGACTTCGCCAAAACGTTTCGCCAGCCAGCCGGTTAAGGGAATCGAGATAGCGTTCGCCACCCCGAAAGAGGTGATAACCCATGTCCCCTGGCTTAGGGAAGAACCCAGGTTCCCGGCGATGGTCGGAATCGCCACGTTGGCAATGGTGGAGTCCAGCACCTGCATGAATGTCGCCAGCGACAGCGCGATCGTCATGATGACGAGCTGCGCGCCCTCCAGCGGTTTTTGCTGTTGCATCACACGCACCTCAGGATTAACCCGCGTTAGCCTGTACGATGTCGTCGATCAGTTTATTGACCGGCGCGAGATTAATTTCGCGTGCGTTACTTTCGGCAACCGGCGTCGTTCGTACCTGGCTGGCCAGTACCTGACCATCGCGATTAGCGGTATCCACGGTGACCAGCGTCGATAAACCAATGCGCAGCGGATGTTGTTCTAACTGGCGGGCGTCCAGTTCGACGCGTACCGGCAGACGTTGAACCACTTTAATCCAGTTACCCGTCGCATTTTGCGCTGGCAGCAGGGAGAAGGCGCTGCCTGTCCCCATATCCAGACCGACGACTTTACCGGTGTATTTTACGTCGTCGCCATAAATGTCAGTAATAATCGTCACTGGCTGCCCAATGCGCATATTCGCTAATTGGGTCTCTTTAAAGTTAGCGTCCACCCACAGATCGGTTGCAGGCACGACGGCCATCAGCGGCGTGGTGGGGCTGATCTGCGCGCCAGGCTGGACGGCGCGGCGGGAGACATAACCGGTCATTGGACTGACGATGCGAGTACGCTCCAGCGCCAGCCAGGCGTTACGCACTTCGGTCGCCGCTTGTTGAACCGCAGGCTGATCTTCCAGATTACTGTTGAGTATCATTGCCTGGTTGGCATTGTACTGTTGAATGGCGACATCCAGCTGTGCCTGCGCGCTGGCGACGGCATCGCGGGCGTGTTGCAGCTCTTCCCGGCCAATAAGATTGGCATTACCCAGCGGCACACGACGGTTAAGGTCGCTCTGCGCTTGCGCCAGGGCGGTTTTTTGCACGTCGATATTCGCCTGCAACTGCTTACTGTTAATCATCAACTGGTGCGTTTGGCGCACGCTGGAGGCCAGCGCCGTTTTGGCTCTTTCAAACGCTTGTTTGGCGTCAGTCTGATCGAGCGTGACCAGAACATCGCCCTCTTTTACAAAGTCGGTGTTATCAGCCCAGACTTTCGTCACGCTGCCTGACACCTGCGCCATGATTTGAACCTGGTTCCCTGCCACGTAAGCATCATCTGTCTCTTCAATATGACGCAATACTAAAAACCAATAAATTCCATATGCCACGGCAATAATAACAAAGAGCAAGGTAAGAAGTAGCAGCGCTGTTTTGCGTTTGCCTTTCTTCTTAGCCGGTTGCTGCGGGGGTTGGATCTCCGCATTTGCGCTCATGTTGTTCTCCACGATCTTATTATTCACATCGGCTGAGCCGACCTGTTGTCAGAAAGGCCAGCAGTAATGCGTGCCGGCCTGTCCGCTTTCCTGTTATTAATCTGGATTTTTGAGCGGGTCGGCGCTTTAGCGCAGCGCCTCAAGAACAGTGCCTTCCTGCTCCATTTGATCAAGACGCGTCAGGAGTTTACGAGTGATGTGCTCAAGTTGATCTTTTTCGGCTGTGCTAAGTGATGACCAGAGTTGATGCAGACAATGATGCTGAGGCGGAAGCACTTCTTGCAAAAATGCCTGGCCTTTCTCCGTTAATTGCAGATGCAGGCAACGGCGGTCGTTATCGCTCTCACGACGCTCAATCCAGCCGCGTTTTTCCAGCTCATCTGCAATGCGTGTCGCATTGGTGCGAGATGAACCCAGCGCGCAGCTTAATTCAGACGGCTGAATACTGTGGTTTTCCTGAGACTCCAGCGTAATCAACGCCATAAACAACGTCTCGTTAATCCCTTGAGCCTTCAGCATTTTATTGCGGTTTTCCAGGAGCTTGCCTTGCATGTGCATACAAAGACGAGTCAAAAGAATTTCCTGGTAAGGAAAGTCTTCGTGACGGCTGGCGCGAAATTTTAGCATTTGTTCAATGGGCGTAAACGAACTATCCATTTGGGCATGACCTCATTAATTTCAGCCGATATAGTAACGACAGTGACAAATAAAGTAAATGTATTATTAATACAAAATCATTCTTTCAGGCTATAAAGCAACCAATGATACGCAGACTGAGACGCCAGCGGGAACATTGGGCCCGGTAAAGCGCCGCCTGCGGCAAATCCAGGAATGACGAGAAAAGCGTGAGTGCCTGCATGAAAAAATCAGGAGAGAACGATAAGCGGGAGGGGCGAAAGCCGGGTAAACGGCCTTACAACCCGATGCAAAAGCCACCGGAATATCACGGATAGCTATCGGTGAACGACCTTCGAATCCTTGAACGGGCGCTATTGGCCTGGGAGCAGATGGGGATGCAGGGCTTTCCATAGAATTATATTATTCTTCACCGGTATAAAAATAACCATGATAAATGAATAGCATAACCTTAACAGACTGGGGAGCTCCTTAACACCCTAAGGAGCTTAAACAAAGGTAAACGCTCACTATCCGCTTAATTTACGGCTTCCTGTCGGTGAAAACCTCGCCACCAGACCAGTAAATTAAGTAAGGCTACCGTGACACCCGCCAGACAAACGCCGGCCCAGCCGGCATGTTGCCAGGCGGAGGCGGAAATCAGCGACCCCGCGGCGCCACCGATAAAGTAGCTGGTCATATAGCCGGCGGTGAGCCGGTTACGCGCATCCGGATGCAAACGATAGATGACCGTCTGATTGGTGATATGTACCCCCTGAACGGTGAGGTCCAGTACCAGAATGCCAATAATCAGCGCCAGTACCGAGGTGTGCCCAAGCCAGATCGCCAGCCAGGAGAGTAACAGCAGCAGTAAGCCGAACGTGGTGGTGAGGTGAGATTTACCTTTATCGGCAAATCCGCCAGCCGGACGCGCGCCTAAAGCGCCGGCGGCCCCCGCCAGGCCAAACAGGCCAATCATCCCCTCGGAATAGCTAAACGGCGGCGCGGCGAGCAAAAAGGCCATTGACGTCCAGAGGATGCTGAAATTAGCAAAGGTCAGACAGCCCAGCAGCGCGCGGGTACGCAGCAGCTTATCGTGAATAAACAGGCTGAATACAGAACCCAACAGCTGCGGGTAGTTAAGATGGGTGTCGGATTTGAGCTTTGGCAGTCCGCGCCACAACGCGACGGCCATCAGCGCCATCAGCGCCGACGCTACCCAAAATACGGTGCGCCAACCGCCGAGGTTTGCCAGCAGTCCGGCGACCGTTCGCGCCAGCAGAATCCCCAGCAACAGGCCGCTCATAATGGTGCCGACCACTTTACCGCGGGTGGCGGGCGTCGCAAGCGTGGCGGCCAGCGGAACCAGAATCTGCGCCACCACGGAGAACAGTCCGGTTAAGGCCGTTCCGAGTATCATCATGCTAAGCGACTGACTGCTGGCGGTGATCAGCATTCCGCCAGCCGCCAGCAACGTCATGGAGACAATCAGCGTTCGGCGTTCAAACATGTCGCCGAGCGGCACCAGAAACAACAGGCCAGCGGCATAGCCCAACTGCGCGGCGGTAACGATAAACCCTGCGGAGCTGGCGGAAAGCGAAAAGTGATGCGCGATGGTATCAAGCAGCGGCTGGGCATAGTAGTTGCTGGCGACCGCCAGACCCGTGGCCACAGACATTAAAACGATCAGCGCCGGGCTAAGCTCATGAGTGGGTTTCGTCATTATGGTAATCGTGATTCAGATAATTATTTCCTGGGAAAACAATCATAGCGGATGTTGATGAATAAAGGGGAACGGTGACGTGATGAATCGTGCGCTTTGAGGAGAGATTGCGTTGGCCGGATAGCGGCGCATGAACTGCGCCTTATCCGGCATAAAAAACGATCTTATTTCTGCGCGGCCAGCGCTTCTTTCACCCAGCCGTCAAACTGCTGCTGGTGGGCGTTGATCCAGCCGTCCACATGGCCCTGAACATCGGCTTCAGACGATTTACCGGCATGCATCATGGCGTTCTGCGCGTTGATATCCGCCAGCGGCAGCTTCATGATGGCGAACAGTTTCGCCGCCGCCGGGTTTTTCTCCGCCCATGCCTTATTGGCGACAATATGCATGGTATTAACCGGGAACCCATAGTTCGCGCCGTTCGGCAGTTTAGTATCAATATTTTTCTGTTCGCCCGGCAGGGAGGAGAACGGCACCTGTAGCCAGACGACATCTTTACCCGGCTTCATTACGTCGCTCACCCAGTACGGGGTCCAGGTGTAATACAGCACCGGCTTGCCTTCTTTAAAACGGGTAATGGTATCAGCCATCATCGCCGCATAGTTACCGTGGCTGACCTCAACGGTTTTTTGCAGATCAAACGCTTTATTCTGGTGATTGATCACGGCTTCGCAGCCCCAGCCCGGCGAGCAGCCCATCATGTCCGCTTTGCCGTCGCCATTGGTATCGAAGATTTTGGCGATTTTCGGATCTTTTAGCTGAGCGATATTGGTGATGTTGTACTGCTCGGCGGTTTTTTTATCGATCAGATAGCCCTGCGCAGCGCCGGAGACGAAGACACCCTCGCGGTAAAACTTTTTGTCTCCGCCTGCTGCGGCATACATATCATCATGCAGCGGCTGCCAGTTCACGGCGGTAAACGTCGCATCGCCAGAGGCGATGGAGGTATAGCCTACGTTGTAATCGACTTCACTCGGCTTATTTACGGTATAACCCAACTTTTCCAGCGCCCGGCTGACCAGTAACGTCTGGAAGGACTCTTCAGAAATCGTGCTTTGGATTGGTTGGACGGTAATGCCTTTGCCAGGCAGGTCGGCAGCGAAAGCGCTGGCGGTGACAAGGGTGGCAAACGCTGAGGCAAATATCACAGTATGTCGCATCGTTGTTCCTTTAATTATGGTAGGGAGTTGTAAGCCCGGTAAGCGCAATGTCACCGGGCGTCAGGAGAGTTACTTAACGAAAGGGCGGGTGATTAGCCCAACAGGACCGGTGGTATACCAGCGACGGTTACCGCGGCTACGCGAGTCGCGCCCGACGGCCTGCGTCAGACGGTCCAGAATGATGGCGAGAATCACAATGCCGACGCCGCCCACGGTTGCCAGCCCCATATCAAGACGACCAATGCCGCGTAATACCATCTGGCCAAGCCCGCCGACCGCAATCATCGAGGCGATGACGACCATTGAGAGAGCCAGCATCAGCGTCTGATTAACGCCTGCCATAATGGTGGGCATCGCCAGCGGTAGTTGCACTTTGAACAACATTTGGCGCGGGCTGGCGCCGAACGAGCGCGACGCTTCAATTAAGTCGGCAGGCACCTGGTTAATGCCCAGGATCGTCAGGCGTATAATCGGCGGTAGAGCAAAAATAATCGTCACCACCACGCCCGGCACGTTACCGATGCCGAATAACATGACAATCGGCACCAGATAGACAAACGCGGGCGTGGTCTGCATCGCATCCAGCAGCGGACGAACTATTTTGGCTGCGCGCGGGCTGCGCGCCAGCCAGATTCCCATCGGTAATCCGATCACGACGCAGAACAACAGGGCGGTCAACACCAGCGCCAGGGTAATCATCGCCTGCGACCAGGCACCGATCGCGCCGATCGCGATCAGCGATATCAGCGTTGCGATCCCCATGCCCACGCCGGAAACCTGCCAGGCAATCAGCGCAAAGAGAATAATCGCCACAGGGGCGGGCATTCCCAGCAGCAGTTGCTGAAAGCCGTTAAGAATGTAATCCACCGGCACACGAATCCCCTGAAAAAGGGGACGGAAATGGGTGACGACCCAGTCGATTCCCTCTGTGACCCAGCTATCCAGCGGGATCAGCGTCTTATGGAACGGGTCCAGAAGAGAAAAGTGTTCAGGGGCTGGCGCGGGCGCGCTGTTCAACCAGTCGGTACTGCCGCCGTCCGTGGCTACGCCTGCCGGTGTTCCCCAGGCATCAGCCGTTTGCGTCGTAGTATCGGCCACCTGTGCGGTATCCCACGGATTCGTTTGATCAGCCATTGTTACCCCCCTCGCGATCTAAAGCCTGTAGCAACATACGTTTTGAAATAATGCCAACATACTGGTGTTCTTCATCGACAACCGGCACCGCGCAGGGCGCCTGGCCGACGTGAGAGAGCAACTCGCTGAGTGGGGTTTGCGCATCAACGACTAAAGGGTCGTCGATAAGCGCCGCTTCAATCCCTTGCGCCTGGCTTAATGCCGCTTTTAATGAGTCGATGGACACGACGCCCACGAATTTATTGCCACGCTCAATGACGTAACCATATTCACGGTCTTCATCCTGTAATAATTTCAGTGCCGAACGGGGACCAAAACCTGGCGTTTTACGAATTAATCCGACCGGACTGCGACGGGCAATATCTTTGGCGCTAAAGACCTGACTAATATCCACGCCACGGAAGAACGTGCGGACATAATCATTTGCCGGATTATTCAGGATCTCATCCGGCGTACCAACCTGTACGACCTCGCCATTTTGCATAATGGCAATCCTGTCGCCAATACGCATAGCCTCATCAAGATCGTGGGAAATAAAGACAATGGTGCGCTGATGTTTCGCCTGTAATTTCACCAGCTCATCCTGCATTTCGGTACGAATTAATGGATCGAGGGCGGAAAACGCTTCATCCATTAATAAGATATCAGGGTTGATTGCCAGCGCGCGGGCAAGCCCAACACGCTGACGCATCCCACCGGAAAGTTCATCCGGGTAGGCGTGAGCGTAATTCTCAAGCCCCACCTGACGCAAGGCGTCCAGCGCTTTTTCGCGACGCTCTTGCGCCGCGATGCCCGCTAATTCCATACCAAATGCCGTATTATCCAGCACGGTCATATGCGGCATGAGCGCAAATGACTGGAAGACCATCGCAATCTTTTTCCTGCGCACCTCGCGAAGCTCAGCGTCTGATATTTTGGCAATATCAACACCGTCAATCAGTACCTGTCCGCGGGTGGGTTCAATCAGGCGATTGAGAAGGCGTACCATTGTGGATTTACCCGAGCCGGATAATCCCATGATGACAAATATCTCGCCTTCTTCAATGGCCAGACTGGCGTCTTTAACGCCAAGCGATAGCCCCGTTTTTTCCAGTATTTGCTCTTTCGATAGTCCCTTTTCAATATATTTGAAGGCACGCTGCGGATGCTCTCCAAATATTTTATACAGATTCTTCACTTCTAATTTAATTGCCATGCAATAGAATGATTCCTGTTATTTACTTATGTCGATATGTTACCTGATAGAAATAGTTACCTTTTTCTACCCTAACATACTCAGAATCTGAGACAACCCTGAATTTGCTTCTGGCATGAATATTGCGAGGTGCTATCGGCTGTGATTTCCCATGATATAAGGGCTGAACGCGAATGGAGAGGGAGAGATATTTTTTGGGACAACCAGCAAAAATCCACCTGAATTGGGGGAATCCAGGTGAATAATCTCACTCGTATTGAGTGTAGGACATGTTGTAATATTTGCGCGATTTAACCCGGTATTGCCTGAAATAAAGGCATGGGAAATGTAACGTTATTTCCCATGCCCGTAAGGTTAAAAATTCCAGTCTTCGTCTTCGGTTTCGACTGTTTTCCCCATCACATAAGATGAACCTGAGCCGGAAAAGAAATCATGGTTTTCGTCGGCATTCGGCGAGAGCGCGGCAAGGATTGCGGGATTCACGTCTGCCATCTCCGGCGGAAATAACGCCTCATAACCCAGGTTCATTAAGGCTTTATTGGCGTTGTAGCACAAGAAGGCTTTGACGTCGTTAACCCAGCCGGTTTCCGCATATAACGCTTCTGTGTAGCGGATTTCGTTGTCGTACAGTTCCATCAACAAATCCAGCGCGAAAAGCTTTAACTCTTCACGCTCGATTGCCGATAGTTTTTGTAGCGCTATCTGATACTTATAGCCAATATAATAACCGTGAACCGCTTCATCGCGAATGATTAAACGAATCAGGTCGGCAGTGTTCGTGAGCTTACCGCGGCTGGAGAAATACATCGGCAGCCAGAAGCCGGAATAGAACAGAAAAGACTCTAAAAAGACGCTGGCAATCTTTTTCTTTAGCGGTTCATCGCTGACGTAATGAGCCAAAATAATCTGCGCCTTACGCTGAAGCGGCGAGTTTTCTTCGCTCCAGGCGTAGGCGGCATCAACCTCTTTCGTCTGGCACAGCGTGGAAAAAATAGAACTGTAAGAGCGGGCGTGTACCGCTTCCATAAAGCTGATGTTCGACAGTACTGCCTCTTCATGCGGCGTGATGGCATCTGCCATTAACGACGGCGCGCCTGCGATGTTCTGGATAGTGTCAAGCAGCGTAAGACCCGTAAACACGCGAATGGTGAGCTGCTGTTCGGCGGCGCTCAGCGTCTGCCAGGCCGGAATATCATTCGATAACGGCACTTTTTCCGGCAGCCAGAAGTTACTGGTCAGCCGGTTCCACACCTCCAGATCTTTGTCGTCCTGGATCTTGTTCCAGTTGATGGCGCTAATACGAGATAATTTCATATGGCTTTCCTTATAGCGCGCAGGATACGCAGCCTTCAATTTCAGTACCTTCCAGCGCCAACTGGCGAAGCCGGATGTAATACAGTGACTTAATACCTTTTCGCCAGGCATAGATCTGCGCTTTGTTGATATCGCGGGTCGTGGCGGTATCGGGGAAAAACAGGGTGAGCGACAGTCCTTGATCGACGTGGCGCGTGGCCTCGGCATAGGTATCAATAATTTTTTCCGGACCGATATCGTAGGCATCCTGATACATGTCCAGATTTTCATTGGTCATAAACGGCGCGGGGTAATACACACGCCCGGTTTTGCCCTCTTTGCGAATCTCAATTTTGGCCACAATCGGATGAATGCTGGAAGTCGCATGATTAATGTAAGAAATCGAACCGGTCGGCGGCACCGCCTGCAAATTTTGGTTATAGATGCCATAGCGCATCACATCGTCGCGCAGCTTTAGCCACATTTCTCGTGTGGGCAGCGTAATGCCGCTGCGGGCAAATAGCGCCCTGACTTTCGCCGTTTTCGGTTGCCAGTCGTCCTGTAAATACTGCGTAAAATAGTCGCCGCTGGCATAGCGCGACTGCGCAAATCCGGCGAAGGTTTTGCCGCGTTCGCGGGCCAGCCGCATTGAAGTATGCACGGCATGCCAGGTAATGGTGTAAAAATAGAGATTGGTGAAATCCAACGCCTCCGGCGAACCGTAGGCAATGCCTTCTCTCGCCAGATAGCCATGCAGATTCATCTGGCCCAGACCGATGGCATGAGAGGCGGCATTACCGGCGGCTATTGAGGGCACGCTGCGTATATGGCTCATGTCCGACACCGCCGTCAGGCCGCGAATAGCGGTTTCTACGGTACGACCAATGTCCGGTGAATCCATGACGTGAGCGATATTCAGCGAGCCGAGATTGCAGGAGATGTCATGCCCGATGTGGGTATAGTCAAGGTTATCGTCGTAACGGGAGGCGCTATTGACCTGTAAAATTTCCGAGCACAGATTGCTCATATTAATGCGACCAGCAATGGGATTCGCGCGGTTTACCGTATCTTCAAACATGATGTAGGGATACCCGGATTCGAACTGAATCTCCGCCAGTGTTTGAAAAAAGTCACGGGCGTTAATATAGGTTTTACGCACGTGTGGATCGGCAATTAATTCATCGTACCGTTCGCTAATGGCGATATCGCCAAACGGTTTGCCGTAGCGTCGTTGTACGTCATAGGGCGAAAAGAGCGCCATTTGCGCGTTTTCTTTCGCCAGCCGGAAGGTGATATCCGGGATCACCACGCCGAGAGAGAGCGTTTTGATCCGGATTTTTTCGTCAGCATTTTCCCGTTTGGTATCCAGAAAACGCAGAATATCCGGGTGGTGCGCATGGAGATAAACCGCGCCGGCCCCCTGGCGCGCGCCAAGCTGGTTGGCATACGAAAATGCGTCTTCCAGCATTTTCATCACCGGGATCACGCCGGAAGACTGATTCTCAATGCGTTTGATCGGCGCGCCCGCCTCGCGCAGATTGGAGAGTAAAAACGCGACGCCGCCGCCGCGTTTGGAGAGTTGCAGCGCCGAATTCACCGCTCGCCCGATCGACTCCATATTGTCTTCGATACGGAGCAGGAAGCAGGAGACCAGTTCCCCACGCTGCTGTTTACCGCAATTTAAAAAAGTCGGGGTAGCAGGCTGAAAGCGACCAGAAAGCATTTCATCGGTCAGTTGGGTGGCCAGCGTTTCGTCACCCTGCGCCAGCGTCAACGCCACCATTGTCACCCGATCTTCAAAGTGTTCCAGATAACGTTTGCCGTCGAAGGTTTTCAGCGTGTAACTGGTATAGAACTTCCAGGCGCCAAGAAACGTCTGGAAGCGAAAGCCGCTGGCGTGGGTGTGCTCGAACAGGCGGAGGACGAAGGCGCGGTCGTAACGCGCGAGGACAGCGTCATCGTAATACCCTTCCCGAACCAGCGTCTCCAGACGTTCATGCTGGCTGGCAAACGTCACGGAATGCGGGCGGACGTGGGCGGCAAAGAAGGCGTCGATCGCCTGCTGGTCCTTGTCGAACTGAATATGGCCTGCTTTATCATAAAGATTCAGCATCGCGTTCAGGGCGTGGTAATCCATGGTTTCCTGCATTACGCGCTCCGGGATAGTTGTTGCCAAAATTCATTTACTCCTTTTCGGACGTTATCGATGTCGCGTTGTGTGCCCATGAGCTCAAAGCGGTACAGCCAGGGAACGCCGCATTTTTGTGCTATCACATCGCCAGCGCATCCCCAGGCATCGCCGAAATTGCGATTACCGGAGGCGATAACGCCGCGAATGCGCGCCCGGTTGTGTTCATCATTTAAAAAGCGGATCACCTGTCGCGGCACCCCACCGGCCATCCCGCCGCCGCCGTATGACGGCACAACCAGAATGTACGGTTCGTCTACCTGAATTCGCTCCCGTTCATTGAGCGGAATACGCGTGGCAGGCAGCCCCAGACGCTGCATAAAACGGTGCGTATTTTCAGAGCTGCTGGAGAAGTAGACGAGCGCGCTCATGCGTTTGCCGCGTGGGGTGTCGGGTGCAGACGGTTAATCATGTCCGGGCGGAAGCCAGACCAGCTCAAATCGCCCGCCATCACCACCGGTAATTGACGAAATCCTTGCGCCCGGAGCGTATCCGCTGCATCCGGCACCAGATCGACGTTCACCATCTCAAATTCAAATCCACGGCTTTCCATCGCCCGCTTTGTGGCGTGGCACTGAACACAGTTATTGCGAGTGTAAATAGTAATGCTCATGATTCGTATTTCCATTTAAAATGAGAAAACGGCGCGATGAAACGCGTCGGATTGTCGGATGTTGATACAGGAAATACTAGATGTAGTTGAATTAAGATTCAACCATACAAGATATGGGAATTTTCGATTGGTTTTAACGTCGCTGATGAACGCAGCGGGGTAGGGGCGGCATGGCTAATTTTTGCCGGATGGCGGCGTGAACACCCGATCCGGCCTGCAGGTTCACGCATAACAGAGTTGGCTGACATCAGCGCCATCCGGCAACAATGCGTCACATTCGCATACCGATCGCCAGACGGTTAAAGCAGTTCATTAAACCGATGGCGAAGGTCAGATCGCTGATTTCACGCGCGCTGAAATGATCGAGCAGCGGCAGGTAAACATTATCTTCGGCGTGGGTTTCAGCAATGTGCGTCACCGATTCCGCCCAGGCTAACGCCGCGCACTCTTGCTCGCTGAAATGGTGGCTTACCCGCCATCCTGCCAGCGCATCTAATTTAGCTTGATTTACGCCAGCCTTACGCAGCGCTTTACTGTGCATCTCCAGGCAAAATGCACAACCATTTATTTGCGAAACACGCAGGTAAATCAGCTCCATCAGAGTGAGGTCAAGCGTGCTCTTTTCCAGCGCGTTTTTCGCCTGCACCAGAGCGCTGTAAACCTCCGGGCTCAGTTCATAATAGGGTTGGCGTAACGTCGTCATCATGTGTCTCCTCGTGTTGATGACGAGCACTGTAGCACTATAATGGTCTGTAAAAGAGAGCCATATTTTTACAGAAAAAGCAGACCATATGCCGCGCTATCAGCACATCGCTCGTCAGTTAAAAACGGCCATTGAGCAAGGAGAACTCGCGCCCGGAACGCGTTTGCCGTCCAGTCGGACGTGGTCGCAGGAACTGGGCGTTTCTCGCGCCACGGTGGAAAATGCCTATGGCGAGCTGGTGGCGCAGGGCTGGCTGGAGCGACGTGGCCAGGCAGGCACGTTTGTGAGCAACGCTCTACGGTTTGAGACGGCGCCGCCGATACCCGCTGTTTTTGCCGGAGAAAGTCCGGAACCGAAACCCTTTCAGATGGGGTTACCGGCGCTGGATCTCTTTCCACGCGAGAAGTGGGCGCGAGTGATGGGGCGTCGGTTGCGCACGCAGACGCGCTTCGATCTGGCATTAGGCGACGTCTGCGGCGAGGCGATTTTGCGCCAGGCGATAGTCGATTACCTGCGGGTTTCGCGTAGCATTGAATGTCTGCCGGAACAGGTATTTATTACCTCCGGATATGCGGATTCTATGCGGCTGATCCTGCGTACATTGTCTGTGCCGGGAGACAGCATGTGGGTGGAAGATCCCGGCTTTCCGTTAATTCGCCCGGTGATAACGCAGGAGGGGATTACGCTGGCGCCGATTCCGGTCGATGCCGATGGGCTGAATGTCGCGGCGGGGATGCGGGATTGCCCGCAGGGGCGCTTTGCATTGGTGACGCCCGCCCACCAAAGTCCGTTGGGGGTAGCGCTGTCGTTAACTCGCCGACGGCAACTTCTGGCATGGGCGGCGAATGTGCAGGCCTGGATTATTGAAGATGACTACGACAGCGAATTTCGTTATCACGGTAAACCGCTTCCGCCGCTCAAGAGTCTGGATGCCCCGCAGCGAGTGATTTACGCCGGAACGTTCAGTAAGTCGCTCTTTCCGGCATTACGTACCGCCTGGCTGGTGGTGCCGATAAAGCAGATTGAGCATTTCCGCCAGCAGGCGTCGCTGATGCCCTGTAGCGTACCGTTGTTATGGCAGCACACGCTGGCTGATTTTATCCGTGATGGCCATTTCTGGCGGCATCTGAAAAAGATGCGCCAACATTATGCTCAGCGACGGTTATGGATTGAAGAGGCGCTGGCAGAACAGGGATTTGTCGTGACATTACAGAAAGGCGGTATTCAATTGGTTATTGAGGTTGAAGGCGATGATAAAGCGCAGGTAGCGAAAGCGAATCAGGCCGGACTGGCGGTACAGGCGCTAAGCCGTTGGTGAGTGGTTTCGTCAGGAAAGGGGGGCATTTTACTGTCGTTTACCAATATTACTTCCGCTGGCATGGCGAAACAGGTCGCATGGCAGCTGCGACAGGCGATACAGTAACCGTTTCGCCGAATGGCGCGACCTGGGCCTGCGGCAATGATGCAGGCCCAATAAAGTATGTCGCCATCCGGCAACGCACGTCGTTAGCGACGCAGGCTGAGCAGCGCCCCGATAAAAATCCCTACCGCTGCGGCGGTTCCTACGCTACACCAGGGTTTTTCACGCACAAACGTATCCGCGCACCCCATCGCATCACAGGCGGCTTGTTTTACGCGAGTACGACCCTGCATCCGCGCCCGGGTCTCTTTCAACAACGCCTGTGCTTTACGTCGCGCAGCCTCGGCTTCGTCTTTCGCATCGCTTCCCCAGGATTTAAGGACATCTTCCAGACTGTCGGCTAATCGATTGACATCATTCTGAATATCCTGAACACCATCATCGACGTCGTTTCGGTTCGGTTTGTTAAGCATATGATCCTCCATTGATTTCGATGTAGCTTTCAGTGTAGTTCATATTTTTACCTGCTGAGGCTTGTTACGGCGATATCATGCGTTTCTGGACTTTTCTGAAAGCGTTGATAACGCGCTATCGGGTAAGGTAAGCCCGCAGTAAAAGAGAATGAGGATAAAATATGTATTTACGACCTGACGAGGTGGCGCGGGTACTGGAAAAGGCAGGGTTTACCGTCGATGTGGTGACGAATAAGACGTATGGTTATCGACGCGGCGAGAATTATGTTTATGTTAACCGCGAGGCGCGTATGGGGCGTACCGCGCTGATCATTCACCCCAGATTAAAAGACCGTAGCTCATCACTGGCTGACCCGGCTTCGGATATTAAAACCTGCGATCACTACCAAAATTTTCCGCTCTATTTAGGCGGCGAGACCCACGAACATTACGGTATTCCCCACGGCTTTAGCTCCCGAATAGCGTTAGAACGTTATCTGAACGGGCTTTTTGGCGACGAAAAAAGCGACTAAAAGCGCGACTGGCAATGCCAGTCGCGACGTTAACTTATGCCTTAGCCTGATGATAGCTGCTCACTTTAAACAGGCGACGACAATAATCCAGGAAGTAGCCATAAACCGCGCCCATTAACATTGAAACAACAATGTTTGAACTCACGGCGGCCACTATCTGATGCCAGCCGGCGCCGACGGTCAGCAAGATGATAATATAAACGGGTGACTGAAAGGTGACATAAGCCAATACATCCGCCAGGTTTTTGGCCCATCCCGCCGGGCTTGCCTTACGCGCGACGCGCATAATCAGATCGCGGTAAACGCCGTATGGCCATGCAATCAAAATGTTGACAGGTATCGCCACCAGCCTGGAAGAAAGCGACTGCTCAAAGCTCATTCCGGAGAGGAATATCTCGATCAACATGTTCACAACAGAACAGTAAACAACCATCGCAAACGTGTCTGCTACGGCATGACGCAAGCGTGACTGTGGAGAGAACATGTTAATGCTCCTTGTAGCGTATCGATCAGAATGAAGTGATGGTTGGTAGTGAAATCATAAAGCACTTTTGTCTTTGCATAGAGTATATCCCTATATAATAACTATCAACTAGTGTAATATTTTTATTTATAGGCTTTTTGTCGATAAAATACTCTACGATTGTGTGTTTTTTGCTCGCGGCGAGATTTTCGTTGTTGTTAGTCATTAATTACTTTTAAATCAATGTATTATAATGCATTGTTTTTCTGGCGATTTTCAGCCACATTCCAAATGTTGTCAGATGCGATGTATTCTCGGCTAACGGCACGCGCTCTACTTTTCTCAGCATAATTATAGCTATTGCAGGCTGATTTTTAGCATAAAGCTCTGATGATGATTTTTGAATGGTTAATCTATTATTGTGCTGAAATATTCACTTCTGTATAAGGTCAGCCACCGTGAGGGTCACCGTGGCTACTGAGATACGCAATACGCTATATATTCTATGGATTTCGAATTGCTTAAAGGCGGCAAGAGAGTGAGTCACCAGGAGCATAGATAACGATGTGACTGGGGTGAGCGGCAAATCTGCCGGGAGCAGATTTGAACGTCGCGTGCGACGGCCCGTCAGGGCGAGGCCCATGGATGGGCCGGGTAATCCGTAGCCAACACATAAGCAACTTGAAGTATGAAGGGTATAAACAGCTGAACGGGAAACCTACAGATATACCGTAGGCAGAATAACCTGAAATACACAGGGGGTAATGAATATAACCTTCTGGTTAACAGATTAATATAATTAATGGAGTTATACTGAGTATATCTGTATGAACTTTAGGATCTGGAAATATAATCAATAATCGCATACAATACCGCCTGTAATAGTTTTTTGTTTTCTGCGTTAAAAGGTTTTTATTGATATGAATTTGATGTTACAGAACTTAAATAATATCCGCACGCTGCGTGCTATGGCTCGCGAATTCTCCATTGACGTTCTTGAAGAAATGCTCGAAAAATTCAGGGTTGTCACTAAAGAAAGACGCGAAGAAGAAGAATTGCAGCAACGCCAGCTTGCCGAGAAGCAGGAGAAAATTAATGCCTTTCTGGAGCTGATGAAAGCAGACGGTATTAACCCGGAAGAGTTATTTGCCATGGATTCAGCAATGCCGCGTTCTGCTAAAAAGCGCCAGCCGCGTCCGGCAAAGTATCGTTTTACTGATTTCAATGGCGAAGAAAAAACCTGGACCGGACAAGGTCGTACGCCTAAACCGATTGCCCAGGCGCTGGCGGCGGGGAAATCTCTGGATGATTTCTTAATCTAATCACGGATAACCTTTAACGGATGGCGCTTCGTTTCCTGTCTCTATTAACCGGGACTCAGGGAACGTTGCGCCATGCTCATTCTGATAAATCAGCACACGCCAAAATCGCCCTCTTCGCAATAGGGGGTGACATCTTCCGCTTTGAGGATCAATTTTTCGCCCTGCTCATTGCTGGCCTGTACCGCGACAATATGATCCTCGTTGACTTCAATCACTTTCAGTTTCGGCCCCCCCATTCGGGGCTGTACAAAATCGCCTGGTGTGAACATCACGCCCTCCTGTTGAACAATGCTATAAACCCGCCTTCAGTCTACTACACACTTACCGACGCGTGGTGAAGGTACCGCTTAATGAGTATGGGTATTCCAGGGCATTTTTTCCAGTAGTCGCGCCATTCCGCAGAAGCCGGTCATGCCTGCCAGCATTAACCCGGCCCCGACAAAACCGCTAATGAGGAAAAAGCCGCCGTGGACCGTATAGCCCAGAATCACCCCAAGCAACGTCAACCCGCCGGCGGCGATTTGCACCTGACGCATCAGTGGCAACGGTTGCGATTTGTCTTCTGTGACGGGCAATCCTGCCGCTTTCCATCCGTCGATACCGCCTTCCAGTAGACTGACCTGAGCAGGGGCGGCAATGGCCTGTAGTTTTGCTGCATTGCTGCTGGTTCGTTTACCTGACTGACAGTGAAAAATAATCTGTTCCGCTCGCAGGTTGGCGGGCAAATCGCCCTGTTCAAGCCGGGAGAGCGGCGCCAGTTGCGCATGTGGAATATGCTCGCGCAGATATTCATCGGCGTCGCGCACATCAATCAGTTTCGCGCCTTGCGCTATCAGCGCTTGCGCCTCACGGGGGGAAACTATCCCAATGGACATCGTGCCTCCTTATGGACAATAGAGATTCTTTAACGTGGCGATAATCGTATTAACCGCCTTATTTTTAATGAAATAGTGAATGCGCTGGGCATCGCGTTGACTATCAATCAGCCCTTCTTCCCGCATCCGCGCCAGATGTTGCGATGTCGCGGAGGGGCTTAGCCCGGTAATGCGCGCCAGTTCGCCTGCGCTGGTTTTTGGCGAACCGCAAAGCATACATAAAATCAGTAATCTTTTTGGGTGGCTCATCGCTTTGAGCAGGGCCGCCGCCTGTTCTGCGCTGGCCTGAAGTTGTTCAAGCTCTGTCATAGTTATTTAAGCATTTTCTAAATTTAGTTAATTCTAAAATAAACGTCAACCTGATGCCAGCGTAAAAAGCGTAAAGGAGGGTAAAAGCGCGGCGCGCGACTGGCAGGCTCAGGTAAACTGACTATGCTTAGAGATAAAATCTCTTTTTAAACAATGACTAATTTTGCTTGTATGGAGTGTATATGGGTTTCTGGAGAATTGTATTTACGATTATTTTGCCTCCGCTCGGCGTACTTTTAGGAAAAGGGTTCGGTTGGGCATTTATCCTTAATATCCTGCTGACATTACTCGGATATATTCCGGGGCTTATCCACGCATTTTGGGTTCAGATGCGTCATTAATTACCGGCCACCGGCGGCGCATAAGCGCCGCTTATCAGGATAACCTCATTCCCTCTGCTACACTTTTCTTTGTGTGTATTTTTGACAAGCGAGGTGAATATGGGACTTTTCAATTTTGTAAAAGATGCAGGTGAAAAACTCTGGGACGCGGTAACCGCTAATCATGATAAGGACGATCAGGCGAAAAAAGTCCAGGAACATTTAAATAAAACGGGAATACCCGACGCTGACAAAGTGAATGTGCAAATTGCGGATGGAAAAGCGACAGTGACGGGTGATGGGCTGAGTCAGGAGGCAAAAGAAAAAATTCTGGTTGCCGTGGGGAATATCGCCGGGATTAGCAGCGTTGACGATCAGGTTAAAACCACGACGCCAGCGGCTGAAAGTCAGTTTTATACCGTAAAATCAGGCGACACCCTGAGCGCTATTTCAAAGCAAGTGTATGGTAACGCCAATCTGTATAATAAAATCTTCGAGGCAAATAAACCGATGCTGAAAAGCCCGGAAAAAATATATCCGGGACAAGTGTTGCGTATTCCTGAAGAATAATGGCTATCAGGCCGCGCCAGGCTACATTTTTCCTGCCATCGCCTGGCGAATAATGGGAATCGGCGTCAGCAAATGCTGACGCATTAATTCGCTGGCGCGTGCCGCCTCGCGCGCCAGTATCGCTTCGGTTAGCGTGTGATGCTGAATATGTTTATCTTCCAGCATCTCGACGGACAGAACGGTTTCACGTAACCAAATAAAGCGGTAGCGGGCCGCCAGGTCAAATAAGCGTTCACGCATCTGTAGCAGATAGTGGGAGCCGCACCCGGCGACAATGGCGGAATGGAACGCCTGGTGGCGCTGGTCCCATTCATCGAGCATATGTTCACTGGCATCGCTGGCTTCCAGTTTACTGAGCATATACGCTCGCGCCAGGATCTCCGCTTCCCACGCATCATCGCCGCGTTCAATCGCCAGGCGTACCAGCATCGCTTCCATATTGGCGCGCGCGTCAAAAATATCGAGGAGTTCCGCCTCTGACATGGATGCCACGCGATAGCCTTTTTGATTCACCACGGTGACCAGCCGTTCCGCCACCAGTTGCGACAGCGCCTCGCGCAGCGGCCCTACGCCGAGCGCATAGCGGGCGGTTAATAAACTCATCCGCAGTTTCTCATCCGGCTGATAAGTGCCGCGAATAATGTCATTTTTAAGCCAGCGATAGCCATCTATGGCCGTCGGTTGGGAAAGGGCGGTCATCTTTTACTCCTGAGAAGCTTCCCGGCTGACGCCGGGAATAACTAACGTAGGTTTTGCAGGGGGGCTTTTTGCCACCTTATCAGTTTTTTCCAGCGAGACATAATGGGGACAGTACCTATTATGCCCAGCCCTAACAGCCCCGTCGAAATGACTTCTAGTTGCTGTGCTGGTCGAAATAGCATCACCACCAGAACAAAGCAGATAAAGCCGATAACCAGCCAGGTGAGCCACGGATAAAGCCACATTTTCAGCTTAATTTCTCCGCCCTGCGCCAGCAGAATTTTACGCATCCGCAATTGCGAAATCGCAATCACCAGATAGACCAGCAGCGCGATGGCGCCAGAACTGTCGATAAGAAATTTAAACACTTTTGCCGGGGCGTAATAATTGACGACAACGGTTAAAAAGGCCGCGCCGGTAGAGAGGAGAACCGCCACCCAGGGCGTTTTGCTACGGTTAGTTTTTCCCATTATCGCAGGCGCATCGCCGCGGCGGCTAAGGGAATAGAGCATCCGGGACGCGGTATATAATGCGGAGTTCAGACAACTGGTCACCGACAACAAAATCACGCAATCCATAATGAATTTTGCGTGCGGAATATGAAGCAGCTCCAGTACCGAACGGTACGAACCTACACTTTTCAGACCCGGCATATTCCACGGGATCAGCGCCACCACCACAAAAATGGAACACAGGTAAAAGATGGAAATTCGCCAGATAACAGAATTGGTGGCGCGTACGATATGTTTATCCGGCGTATCGGATTCCGCGGCAGCAATAGTGACGATTTCCGCGCCCATAAAAGAGAACATGGTGATCAACATGGCGCTTAACACCGCGCCGAAGCCGTTAGGCATAAAACCGCCGTGATCCCATAGCCGGGAGATACCGCTTACCTCGGCATATGGATAAAAACCGCTAATCGCCGTCGCGCCCAGCGCGATAAACGCCAGGATAGCAATCACTTTACATAGCGCCAGCCAGAATTCGAATTCGCCGTAATTTTTGACGCTCAATAAATTGCTTCCGGTTAAGGCAAGCGTAATCACTAATGAAAATAGCCACACCGGAATACCCGGTATCCATGAATTCAGAATAATGGCGGCAATATTGGCCTCCAGCGGAATAACCAGCACCCAAAACCACCAGTATAACCAGCCGATGGTATACCCGGCCCAGGGGCCGATCGCTTTATCCGCATAGGTGGAAAAAGAACCGGTATCCGGCGTGGCGACGGCCATTTCAGCCAGCATTCGCATAATCATGACGACTAAAAGTCCTGCGAACAGATAGGCCAGCAGTACCGCAGGGCCGGCCTCCGCAATCGCCACGCTGGAGCCGACAAACAGGCTGGCGCCGATGACGCCGGCGATCGATAACATGGTGACGTGGCGTGATTTCAGCCCGCCCCCTAATGCATGTGATTCTGACAATTGCCCCATCCTAAAACCTCTTTATTGTTATTGCGCTCGTTTACCGGATGGCGCCTGGCTTAATTCGGCCTACAATCGAAACGGTTTTTGTAGGCCGGATAAGACAGTTACGTCGCCATCCGACGCTGCTTATTGGACATTACGCTTGTTTCGCCTCATCAAAGCACTGGGCGATAATCTCCAGGCCTTGCCGAATCTGCGAGGCCTCAATAGTGAGTGGAACGAGGATGCGCAAGATGTTGTAGTAAGGACCGCAGGAGAGCAGAATTAACCCTTTCTCGCGGGCGCGGGCCACAATGTCGGCGGTCAGAGCCGCGTTCGGTTTGCCGGGGTCGCCATTTTCGAACAACTCAATGGCGATCATGGCGCCCAGTCCGCGCACGTCGCCAATCTCACGGTGCGTTTCCGCTATCTCCATCAGGCCATCGCGCAGCGTTTTGCCAAGCGTATTTGCCTTTTGCAGTAGATTTTCCTGCTCGAAAATGTCCAGTACCGCCAGCGCGGCGGCGCAGGCAATCGGGTTTCCGGCATAGGTGCCGCCCAGACCGCCCGGCGCGATAGCGTCCATCACGTCTGCCCGGCCGGTAACGCCTGCCAGCGGAAAGCCGCCGGCGATCGATTTCGCAAACGTGGTAATATCTGCCGCAACGCCCATCTGTTCCATGGCGAACAGCGTACCGGTCCGGCCCGCGCCGCTTTGCACTTCGTCGGCAATCAACATAATGCCGTGTTGGTCGCATAGCGCGCGCAGTCGCTGCATAAACGCGGGAGAGACGGCGTAAAATCCGCCTTCGCCCTGTACCGGCTCAATAATAATGGCGGCGATATCTTCCGGCGCGGCATCATTTTTAAAGATGCGTTCAATGCTGGCGATCGCGTCGTCGTCGCTGATGTTGTGTAGCGGGCAAGGATAAAGCGCGCGGTAGACATGGCCTGGCATCAATCCCATACCAGCAGAGTACGGGTGTACTTTCCCGGTCAGAGAGAGCGTGTAGTGGGTACGACCGTGGTAAGCGCCGCTAAACGCGATAGCGCCGCTGCGTTTTGTCGCCGCGCGGGCGATTTTCACGGCGTTTTCAACCGCTTCTGAACCGGTCGTGACCAGCAACGTTTTTTTGGCGAAATCGCCCGGTACCTTCTGGTTCATGCGTTCGCACAACGCCAGATACGGTTCATAGGCCAGCACCTGAAAACAGGTATGCGACAATTTCTTCAGCTGCGCTTCGACCGCTGAAACAATGCCCGGATGTAAATGACCGGTGTTCAGGACGGCAATGCCGCCCGCGAAATCGAGATACTCACGGCCTTCGACATCCCAGACCCGACAATTTTCCGCCCGCTCGGCGAAAATCGGGTGAATCTGGCCCACGCCGCGAGGAACGGCGTTATGACGGCGCTGCATTAAAGCGTTATTGGTATTCATTAGCGACTCTCCTGTTAAAGGCCGATGCACATATATTTGATTTCTAAATAATCTTCGATGCCGTATTTGGAACCTTCACGGCCTAATCCGGAGGCCTTAATACCGCCGAAAGGCGCGACTTCGTTGGAGATAATGCCGGTATTAATACCGACGATGCCGTATTCCAGCGCTTCGCCGACGCGGAAAACGCGGCTTAAATCGCGAGCATAAAAATAGGCTGCCAGGCCGAACTCGGTATCGTTAGCCTGCCTGATGACATCCGCCTCGTCGCTGAAGCGGAACAGAGGCGCGAGTGGCCCGAATGTCTCTTCTTTGGCGACTTTCGCGTTATCAGGGACATCCGCCAGAATGGTCGGTTGAAAGAAGTTGCCGCCCAATTTGTGCGCTTCACCGCCCGTAATGACGCGGGCGCCTTTTTCCAGCGCGTCGGCGATATGCTCCTGGACTTTCGCCACGGCTTTTTCATCAATCAGCGGCCCGATAGCGACGTCGGCTTGCAGGCCGTCGCCGACCGCGAGCTTATTTACCGCCTGGTTGAGTTTTTCCGCAAAACGATCGTAAACGCCGTCCTGAACATACAATCTATTGGCGCAGACACAGGTCTGCCCGGCGTTGCGAAACTTCGAAGCCAGCGCGCCTTCGACGGCTTTATCCAGATCGGCATCGTCAAAGACGATAAACGGCGCATTGCCGCCCAACTCCAGCGACACTTTTTTAATGTCTTTGGCGCATTGTTCCATTAGCTGGCGGCCAATCTCCGTCGAGCCGGTAAACGACAGTTTGCGTACCAGCGGGTTGCTGGTCAGCTCGCCGCCGATATCGCCTGCCGAACCGGTAACGACGTTAAATACGCCTGCGGGAATTCCGGCGCGCCGGGCCAGTTCCGCCAGCGCCAGCGCGGAAAACGGCGTCTGGCTGGCGGGTTTGAGTACCATTGTGCAGCCTGCGGCCAGCGCGGGGCCGGCTTTACGGGTGATCATTGCCGAGGGAAAGTTCCACGGGGTAATCGCGGCGGTGACGCCGATGGGCTGTTTAATCACCAGCAGCCGTTTATCGGCCTGATGACCTGGAATCGTGTCGCCATAGATACGTTTCCCCTCTTCGGCGAACCATTCAATAAACGAGGCGGCGTAGCTAATTTCGCCTTTCGCTTCCGCCAGCGGTTTGCCCTGTTCCAGCGTCATCAGACGCGCCAAATCGTCCTGATGTTCCATCATCAGATTGAACCAGCGACGCAGGATATTGGCTCGCTCTTTGGCGGTGAGCGCGCGCCAGGCGGGCAGGGCGCGATTGGCGGCGTTGATGGCGTCGCGCGTCTCTTCCGCCCCCATTTTGGGCACATTGCCGAGCGGTTTCCCGTTGGCGGGGTTGCTCACGGGGATGACATCGCCGCCGCGCGCGTCGCGCCAGTCACTATCGATAAAGGCCTGCTGGCGGAACAGGGTAGAGTCGTTAAGTTGCATAATTGCTTCCTGTCTGAAGGGTTAACGGGTAAATGCGGCGTGTAATGCGTCCACGCTGCGTGCCGCACGCAGCGTACGTCCGGGGTTGCTCTGGCTTGCGCGTAGCGCCTGAACTTTGCTGACGATATGCGCGCCGATAGGTATCGCGGATGTCGCCGCCGGGGAGGGGGCGTTACAGGTGTGAATGGAACGCGGCGTCGTGACAAACAGAAAATCATCAATCAGTTTGCCGTCCGGCGAAACCGCCTGCGCCCGCACGCCTGCCGGCCAGGGCTGGAGATCGTTGACGGTCAGGCTGGGGCAATACTTTTGTACTCGCCGCAAATAGCCGCTTTTGCACAGCGAGTTTTTCATCTCGCCCAGTCCGGAAAGCAGATGGTTTTGCAGTACGCGACGGATGCCGGCGGAGCGAAAAATCTCCAGAGTGTCGGTGAAGGAAACGTCGCGCTTACGGTAGCCTTCGCGTTTAAGCGCCAGCACCGCATTCGGCCCGACCGTGACGCTGCCGTCGATCATGCGGGTAAGATGGACGCCGAGAAACGGCATTGCCGGATCGGGGATCGGGTAGATCAAATGGTTAACGATCCGGTTGTGTCGCGGGGCCAGACGAAAGTACTCGCCGCGGAAAGGGCAGATAATAAAACCGGGCTCCACGCCCAGCATTTTGACCAGCCGATCCGCCATCAGTCCTGCACAGCCGATAAGCGTAGCGGTTTCGATTTCCCGACCTTGCGAGGTGCGAATGACAACGCCAGCGGCATGTTCTGTTAGCGCGCTGACCTCGGCATGGTAGATGATCTCGCCGCCTTTGGCCTGAAAGCGGTTCGCCATGGCCGTCGCGACATCGCGATAGCTGACAATCCCGCTGGAAGGGACAAAAATCCCGCCCAGGCCAATGATATTGGGTTCGCGTTCACGCAGCTCCGCCGCGCTTAACCACTCGCGCTCTAAGCCGTTGGCCGCCGTCCGCTCCCATAGCGCGCGCATCCGCGCCATTTCCAGCTCCGAGGTGGCGACCAACATTTTGCCGCAGGTGTCGTAGCGGATGTTGTTTTGATCGCAAAAGGTTTTGGTCGCCTGATTGCCTGCCAGACAAAACTGCGCTTTGAGGCTGCCGGGCGTGTAGTACACCCCGGCATGGATCACGCCGCTGTTATGCCCGGTCTGGTGGCAAGCTGGCGCGGACTCTTTTTCCAGCAACGCGATGCGCGCATCCGGGTAGAGATCAATAAGTTGCATGGCGGTCGACATGCCGATAATGCCGCCGCCGATAATCACAAAATCATACATCCGCGTAATTCCTTCGCCGTGGCGCTTATTGGTGAGTTTGATAATGGCTGGCGGCGTAGGCGAAGTAACCGCGCTGGCGCATCAGTTCGCGACGCAAGTCAGGATGCGGCGTAAAACGATCGCGCCCATGTAGCCAGAACAGATTGTTAATCAGCAGGAATTTGCCGACCGGTACCGGTACGGAGAGGATGTTTTGACTGGTTTCCAGCGCGTCTGAAAGCTCGCTGAGCCAGACGCCTTCTTCAAAGTCTTTTGGCTGGACGAACTGGTCGATATAACGCATGACCGGGCGGCCTTGTTGGTCGACATCAAACACCGGGTGCCAGACGTCATGGCTAACATTCTTGCTTGGCGGCGCCGCCCAGCGCATGACGCGACGCGCCAGCGGATGGGTAAAAAACGACTCCAGATGTTCCCAGTCATCAAGGTGCAGCAGCAGCGAATTACCGCCTTCCATATTTTGTTCGTCGATTTTCATCATCAGCACGTAGTCGGTCACCTCCTCAACATAGGTGCCGTCATTGTGCAGTTCCATTACGCGGTGGGGCTGGCGCAGATAACTGTCGGAGTTGTCGACGTTTTTGACCACGAAACGCGCGTAATACTGGCCGCTCATCGCATCGTAGTTGGAGCGACCAATAAGATGCGCCACCGCCGTCGCCAGTTTGACCATCTCTTCTGCCTGTGCGACATCATCGATCCCTTCGGCGCTGATCAACAGCGCGCCTTGTGCACGGTTGAGGAGCGTTTTGATCAACAGCGGTTGTAGCTGATTGCCGCACAGATCGTCGAGGATCTTGCCGATTTTGAAACGTAAGAAAGATTTGTATTCCAGCGCCTGCACCGGCCACTGCGCAACCTGATGGAGAAATTGTCTTGTGGTATCCGCCGTAAACGTTAACGCCAGCAGGCGCGGCGACTGCACCGAAGGGGCAAGGGTGAAACCAGTATGGCGTTGGGCTAAATCATCTGTGTTCGCTTTTACGGCAGTCAGTGCATTCATCAGAATCATTCCTCTCGGTAGATGGTCAGGGAGACATGGCGATGCTCATTTCGTAGCCATAAATTAAAAATATCGACATTTTTCAGGAACGCGTATGAAATAACCGCTTTTGTTTAATTATTGTGATCAAAAACAACAAATATTTAACAATGCGAAAGGTGAGGTTAACGGTGCCACGAGCCTGACAACGGCAAGAAGGGGGGTAAAATGAGCGAGTTATGGGAGAGTGATGCTGGCGGGGTTGCCCGGCCTGGCACATGAGCGCGTAGGCCGGACAAGTACAATGTATTTCAGCAGTCAATTAACCGGCGTCAACCTGCGGTTTACGGCTGTGTTTACGGATCAGACGTAACACTGGCGGTACGACAATGACCATGATCGCCATGATCAGCAGGGCTTTGGCAACGCCGCTTTGCCACAAAATCGCCATATTGCCGTTACTGATGGAGAGTGCGCGACGCAGGTTCTGCTCCAGCATTTCCCCCAGTACGAATCCCAGGATCAGCGGCGACATGGGGAAGTGCATTTTACGTAAAATGTACCCTAACACGCCGAGCGCGACCATCAGCACCAGATCGAAGGTGGTGCTGTGTACCGCATACACCCCTACCGCCGATACGGCAGCGATGGCGGGTACCAGGAACCACAGCGGAATGGTGAGCATACGGGTAAACAGACCGATCAACGGGATATTCATGATCAGCAGCATCACGTTCGCAATCAGCAGCGCAGCGATGAGTCCCCAGACGATATCCGGCTGTTCGGTGAACATCGCCGGGCCTGGCGTGATGTTGTACAGCGTCAGCGCCCCCATCATCACTGCCGTAGTGCCGGAACCGGGAACGCCCAGCGTCAGCATCGGGATGAAGGAGCCGCAGGCAGAGGCGTTGTTTGCCGCCTCCGGCGCCGCGACGCCGCGAATATCACCTTTGCCGAAGCTATCGCTGTTGCCGCTGAGTTTTTTCTCGGTCATATAGGTAATGGCGCTGGCGATGGTCGCCCCGGCGCCGGGCAATACGCCGACAAAAAAGCCGATTACCGAAGAACGCAGGGTGGTGCCGATACACTGCGCGCCTTCTTTCAGGTTGAACAACATTCGACCCGTTTTGCGGACCATTGTTTGCCCGCTGCTGGTATGTTCCAGCATTAAAAGTATTTCTGATACCGAGAACAGGCCGATCACCACGACGATAAACTGTACGCCGTCGGAAAGATGAACGCTGTCAAAGGTAAAGCGATAAACCCCGGTGTTGGCGTCCACGCCGACGGTCGCAAGGCCAAGACCGATCAGCGCTGCCAGAAATGATTTAAGCGGGTTTTGCGCCATCATGCTGCCAAGACAGGCGATGGCAAAAACCATTAAGGCGAAATATTCCGCCGGACCAAAGGCCAGCGACCATTGCGCCAGTAAAGGGGCGAACAGAATGATGCCGCCGATAGCGATTAATGAACCGAAAAATGAGCTTACTGCGGAAATCGACAGCGCTACGCCGCCTTTCCCTTGCTGCGCCATCGGGTAACCGTCCAGCGCCGTCATGATCGCCGCCGCATCGCCGGGGACGTTGAGCAATATGGAGGAGATCCTGCCGCCATACTCACAGCCAATGTACACCGTCGCCAGCAGAATTAGCGCCGACTCCGCAGGCAGATGCAACGCAAAGGCCAGCGGCAGTAAAATTGCCACGCCGTTGATCGGTCCCAGGCCCGGCAGCAGACCGACGATCGTGCCCACGAAGCAGCCAATCAACGCGATAACCAGGTTTTCCGGCGTCATCGCCACCGCAAAGCCCTGAGAAAGATATATCCAGGTATCCATCGTTGCTCCGTTAACTCAGCCAGGCGCCGAGAGGTAAGGTGACATCAAGCAGCCGGTCAAAGGCATACCACAGCAGAATGCCTAATACCGCGCCGGAGATACCCGCCGCTGGAATCGTGGCGCCGAACAGCATCCCGATAACCATGGTGAGAAGCGCGGTGGCGATGGGAAAACCCAGCCATTCGAATCCCCAGGCATACATCAACAGGATGATGATCATGGTAACTAGCTTTTGCAGAACATGGCGGCGCGGCCAGCTCACCGTGTCGGGATGGCGCAATAACAGCGCCAGCGCGCAGAGCGCCATCAGGCCGATAATCCCCAGCGGAAAAGGGCGGGGGCCGACGGGTTCATAGCTGTATTCGCTTTGGATCTGCCAGGCGATGAATAGCCCGGCAATACAGAGCAACAGCCAGATACCCGCAAAGATACGATCGCTCATCATTGCCTCCGCGATTATTTCGCGAGTCCGAAGGCTTTCGCCTGTTCACGGTAATCAGTAACCTGTTTTTTCACGTAGTCATCGAGCTGCTGGCCGGTCATGTCGAACTCAAACAGGCCGCGCAGATCGCGCTGCTTTTTAAACTCGTCGGTTTGCTGAAGCTTCTTGAAGGTATCCACCCACCACTGGTAATCGGCATCGCTGACTTTGGGCCCGACGTAGAAGCCGCGAATAATCGGCCACACCAGGTCGTAGCCCTGTTCTTTAGCGGTAGGGATATTGGCAAGCTGGCCCGGCAGACGATTTTCTGAAAAGACGGCAAGCACGCGGATTTTGTCGCCGCCCAGATAAGGCACCATTTCACTGAGATCGCCGGAGACAACCTGAACATGGTTGCCCATTAATGCCGTCACCGGCTCGCCGCCGCCCTCAAAGGCAACGTAGCGCATCTTGTGCGGGTCGACGTTCGCCTTTTGCGCCAGCAACGCCGACTTCATCCAGTCCTGGCTGCCAATAGAGGCGCCAGCGCCAATGACCACGCTGTTGGGATCTTTTTCCATCGCCGTCATCAGATCTTTCAGCGTTTTCCACGGGGAATCCGCACGCACGGCGATCATGCCGTAATCAGTGCCCACGCTTGCCAGCCAGCGCACATCATCCACGCCGTAGCGACCAAATTTCCCCTGCGACAGGTTGAGCAGCGAACCGCCGGAAAAGGCGACCACAGTCCCGGGTTCGCCAGGGCGTTGGGCGACTATCGCGTTATAGGCCACAGCGCCGACGCCGCCGGGCATATACGTTACCCGCATGGGTTTCTCGATAGCGCCAGTCTCCAGCAAACTCACCTGAATCAGCTTACAGGTAAGGTCGAAACCGCCGCCAGGTTTGGCTGGTGCGATACATTCCGTTCGCGACGGCGCCTCCTGCGCCAGAACAGAGGTACTCATTAATAAAATGCTTGCAGTAAGGGTACGAAGTAATTGTTTTTTCATTTTTTATCCTCACGCCGGACGTCCGGATTTTTCAGGTTCGGAAGAAGATTTTTGTGATTATGTGAGCCGACATGTAGCAGTTCGGTTGCGTGATTGTTAAAACAATAACCTTTCAATTCCCTTTCAATGCGGCAGAAACTTTACAGGATGTGATATGCGTCTCTTATTGGCGGAAGATAACCGTGAGCTGGCTCACTGGCTGGAGAAAGCGCTGGTGCAAAACGGCTTTGCCGTGGACTGCGTATTTGACGGCCTGGCGGCTGACCATCTTCTGCACAGTGAAATGTACGCGCTGGCGGTGCTGGATATCAATATGCCGGGAATGGATGGACTGGAGGTGGTGCAACGGCTGCGTAAACGCGGTCAGACCTTGCCCGTTTTGCTGCTCACGGCGCGAAGCGCGGTGGCGGATCGCGTAAAAGGTCTCAACGTCGGCGCCGATGACTATCTGCCGAAACCCTTTGAACTGGAGGAGCTGGATGCCCGTTTACGGGCCTTGCTCCGACGCAGCGCTGGGCAGGTTCATGAAGTTCAGCAACTGGGTGAATTGATCTTTCATGATGAAGGGTATTTTCTGTTACAGGGACAGCCGTTAGCGCTGACGCCGCGTGAGCAGGCGCTCTTAACCGTATTGATGTACCGACGAACGCGACCAGTTTCGCGTCAGCAGCTTTTTGAACAGGTGTTCAGCCTGAACGATGAGGTAAGCCCTGAAAGCATCGAACTTTATATTCATCGACTGCGTAAAAAACTCCAGGGAAGCGATGTACGAATTACGACGCTGCGCGGCCTGGGTTATGTGCTGGAGCGCGGCGATGAAGTGGGTTAAGCCGCAATCGTTGTACCTGCAACTCTTACTGTTCCTGGGGTTGCCGCTGATTCTGCTATGGGGGCTATCGGCGTTTAACAGTTATGTCAATGCGCTACAGGCCGCCACTCAGGCTTATGACCGTACGTTGCTCTCCTCGGCGCGAACGGTATCGGAACGGCTGGTGGTGCGCAATAACCATCTGGAAGTTAACGTGCCCTGGGTGGTGCTGGATAGCTTCGAGCTTAATATGAATGATCGACTCTATTACAAAGTCGTCGACCCTTCCGGAAAGGTCATTTCCGGTTATGACGATCTGCCCGCCATGCCGCCTGCTACGCCTCGTACCCGGCTTTATCCGGCGCTGGCGTGGTTCTATCATACCGAGTATCGCGGCGAGGCGATCCGCGTGGCGCGTTTGCTACAGCCGGTCAACGAAGGCGGCATTATCGGCATGGCGGAGATTTATGTCGCAGAGACGCTGCAGTCCCGTCGTTATCTGGCGGGCCAACTGCTGTTCTCTTCCTGGATCTCACAGGGGCTGCTGGTGTTGCTGACCCTGGTGCTGGTTGGCTGGTTATTACGCCGGATCCTGCGCCCTATGCGTCAACTTTCGTCATTAATGGTACGCCGCGAACCGGGTCTGTTAACGCCGCTGCCGGAACTGCTGCCGTGGTCGGAAACACGCTTGTTAATCGTGGCGTTTAATCGCTACATTGACAGGCTCCGCGGCATCCTCTCCCGGCAGGAACGCTTTAGCGCCGATGCTTCTCACCAGTTAAAAACGCCGCTGGCGGTGTTAAAAACGCAGGCGGCGGTGGCGTTAGCCAGCCAGCACCCTCATCACTGGTACGAAAGTCTGCAGGCGATGAGCGTAACGCTGGATAGCACCATTCAGCTCACGGAAAGATTGTTGCAACTTTCTGCGGTAAAGCATAAAGAGCAGGGCGAGCGGCGTTTTTCCCCGGTGAATCTGTACGATATCGTACAGAGCGGCTGTTTTACCCGCCTGGCGCAGGCGCGGAGTAAACATATCGACCTGGGCTACGAAGGCGAACAGGAAGCGATGTGGATCGAGGGGGATGAGGTACTGCTTAGCGAGCTGTGCGGAAACTTGCTGGATAATGCGCTGAAATACACGCCTGAGCAAGGCATCGTCACCGCGCGGCTTGAACGGGATAGTGATGCCGTGACGCTGGTTGTCGAAGATAGCGGCCCCGGTATTGATGATGAACACATCCATCTGGCGCTACAGCCGTTCCACCGGCTCGATAATGTAGGAAATGTGGCCGGGGCGGGCATTGGTCTGGCTTTGGTCAATGATATCGCACGCCTGCACCGTACTCATCCCCATTTTTCCCGTAGCGAAGCGTTGGGAGGGTTATACGTTCGGATACGCTTTTTAAGCCTTGTTCCGCAGTAATGCGCACAAATGTGTCAGCGGTAAAGCACGTTTACAAAAAGTCGCATCTTGAGGTGTGACGTTTTAATCAAATGATCATACATTCCCCCTACAAACCGTAGCGTTAATTAAAAATATAGTGGGTGCAGGGGCATGAATAATCATACTAAACGACGGGGAATAGCATTAACCGTCTTTCTTGTTGGGGTTAACATCCTGGCCTGGATTTGGGCGTTCTGTGTTTTTCATCACCATGCCGTCATGCTAAGCGCAGCCATACTGGCGTATAGCTTTGGGCTGCGTCATGCGGTTGATGCCGATCATATCGCAGCCATCGATACCGTCACCCGTAAACTGATGCAGCAGGGTAAAACGCCTTTAGGCGTGGGGGCGTTTTTTTCATTGGGTCATTCGACCATTGTCGTTCTGGCATGTCTGGCGATTGTTGTGACGTCGATGGCATTTCGCGATCGTATTGATGTTTTGCATCAATATGGTTCGTTGATTGGTACGGCTGTTTCCGCTTTTTTTCTGCTGGCGATGGCCCTGCTTAACCTGTTTATTTTGTTCAACGTCTGGCGGCAATTTCGCTCGGTTACCCGCGGCGAGTCAGTGAGGGCGCATGACGAGGCGATACCTGGCGGGCTGATGACGCGTATATTTCAGCGTACGTTTCGTTTGGTCACTTCCAGTTGGCATATGTATTTTGTCGGTTTTCTGTTTGGTCTGGGATTTGATACCGCAACC
Source organism: Salmonella sp. NW884 (assembly GCF_051700745.1). Classification (NCBI taxonomy): domain Bacteria; kingdom Pseudomonadati; phylum Pseudomonadota; class Gammaproteobacteria; order Enterobacterales; family Enterobacteriaceae; genus Salmonella; species Salmonella sp. NW884. Next base: position 617,100 of record NZ_JAMMDE010000002.1, read on the forward strand.
GAGGTTGGGTTGCTGGGCATTTCCGCTTCAGCAGCTAACCAGGGGCTATCTCTCTGGTCGATGATGATTTTTCCTGTGCTGTTTACCGCCGGGATGGCGCTGGTGGATTCCCTGGATAACTTTGTCATGGTCGGCGCTTACGGTTGGGCTTTCTCGCATCCATTACGTAAGCTTTATTATAATATGACCATTACCGCCGCATCCGTCATTGTCGCGCTGGCGATTGGCGGGCTTGAGGCGCTGGGGTTGATTGATGATGCGTTACAGTTAAGCGGAACATTTTGGCAGACCGTAAGCACGCTTAACGATCATATGGGGAATGTGGGCTTCTGGGTAGTGGGCGCTTTTGTGCTATTCTGGCTGCTCTCGTTGTTGAATTATCGCTGGCGCGGCTATGATAAAATCACCCTCAATACCTGATTGATTTCTGTAAAAATAACATTTCGGCAGTGGTGTCATATCATTGCCGAAGCATTTTATCTCCTGAGAGTATATTCTTCCCGGTAAGTGCGTTATTTTTCATGCTTGCCTTTCGTTATCAATTTAAGCAATCCGATATAACATACAATACCAAAAATAATAATAACAGTTGTATACCCAAGAATCAGCCAGTCTGCATGTGTCATAATATAATCCAGTTATCAGGTATCCCGTGTTAAGGCGATCTTTAAGCCTGTTGTCAGCAAGAACCACTGTACCCGTTCAGTGCTGTTGACAATAACGTATTGTTTATGCACAAGAGCGTTGTTACAAATAACGTATGCATTGAGCATAGACCCCACCCGCATTTTTGTAATGCCATAAAGCAAGGCTACACCTTTAATCTACTGACGGTATGCCAGGCCAGAAGAGATAAAATGGTGGTTGTCATCATCATCTGTTCCTGACGCCAGGTTAATGACACACACATATGAAAATGTATAACCGCTGCACGCTTTTTAGCACGTTATCTGTAACATACCGTGTTAATCAATTCCATAAAACCGAGTATAGTGTAAGTGAATTTCGAGTAATTGTCATTATGATTATATGGTGGTTAACTTATTTTTTAAATTCTGATTAAATTTTAGTTTTTTATCAGTTCATCAGGATTTATGAAAAATCTGGACGTAAAAAACATATTTACGTCCAGGCTTTCTTTTTAGCAAATCGATTTCCCGGTAAAATAGGGGGTCGACCACATGCGCTTATATTCCCATTCAGGCTTTAGTATGCCGATGGAAAAAAGCAATTTTTTTTGTCTTTCCTGGCAGTAATTTCTGGCGCGGCTAATATTTAGCCACATTAGTATGCTGCCGGGACTGAGTGGCCTGCACTCATTTTTAATTGCACCATTAGATACGTCAAAGTAGACGTTCATCTGGCTTTCAGATTTCAGTACGATATCAAATGCACAGGGTATCCCTTCAATATAAAGAATATGCCCAAACAGAAGGTGATGCAGTTGACTAAAAAAGTTGGCAAGGTTATCAGCGGGATAGCAGGATGAAGTATTGCCGAAACGAGACCGAAATAACTCGATAAAAATATGAGTCAGTTCATCAGAAGAACAATCAGCAACGCTTTTTACACTTCCGCCTTTTTTAAGAAATCGCTGATATTCATTACGGCGTGTTTTTTCAAACTTAGAAGAGAACGCTTCTTTGACCAGACAATTTTGTTTTTTTCTGGTGAGTTTCCATATGGCATTGCGTATTTGTGGCTGATGTAACGCCGAAAGTCGGTTAGTACGATCGGGTAAGAAGCAGCGTAAATCTGGTGCCATCGGAATAAGTATCTCATCTGACGATAGCGGGAAGGTTCTGCGCGTCAGGATGCCAATATTCTGATCATTACAAATAAAGTAGGCGCCTTTAATCTTATCATCTTCTTCATAGTGGAAGAATTTAAAATGCCAGTTATGGCGCTTCATAAAATAATCAACAATATCTGGGTGCATATTGATACTACCGCCGTATTGCGCAAACACCTCCCGGTATAGGGTAAAGGAAGACGGCTGCCAGCGGGTTAATATACGCTTAACTTCTTGTATTTTCACCAAAACTCCTGACTTGGCTTACTGAAAATTCTATTTTGTATTATTTTTTTGCTTAACCAAATAAAAATGTGACAAATGTTTAGCTTGTATTTAATGGTTAACATGCTAATCGATGACGTTATGGTGAAGGGAATAAGATTAAGATGTTGATCATAGCATGAGTGAAAGCGACGGTTTAATGCCGCGCTTTTCACTCGCAAGCCATTCTGTATTTAACCATCCAGTAGCGATACAGATTTCAAAGAGATCCGCTGAACGGTAGCAGGATCTGCACATCCGCGTATGAAATAGTTCTACCGGGAGAGGCTGTTAACCTCTTGTATTATTGTATCCAGAATATGATAGCGTTTCCGATACTCTGCGCGTTTTTTGCTGGGGATACTTTCAGGCGCTTTACGCATCACCTGTGATGGCAGATGATATAAGGCACCTTTCTTAACGCCGTTTAGCGACTCCCAGAATTCACTATAGCTGGCCACAAAAGTTTTTTTCTTCTGGAATAAGTACCTGAGTTGACGATAAACATGGTTGTTTTCACTTACCGCATAAATCTCGTCGACATTACAGGCCTGCATCAATGTCGCAAATGCTTCATACAGCATCCGTTTAGGAAAGAGACCGTAACAATCTTTGGTGGCGTTACGTATGACTTGTGGGCCGATATGTTTACTGGGCCCTTGTAACCCGGCAACCAGCGCTATTTGCTTCCCTTCATGGCGGATAAAGGAAAATGATAAACGTGCCAACGGCGTATCATTGAAGCACAGCGTTAATGTCAGCTCACCTTCTCTGTCATAGCCACAGGGACCGCAGTAGATATCTACCAGAGCACCGTTTTTTCCTTCCAGGTGAGCGAGTAAGATTTGTTCCTCGGACAGAAGGATCTTTTTAATTTTACTTTCCGGAAAGGACTGAACGAACTGGTAGTGTTCCAGAATAGCTCTTGCCCGGCAACGTATGCTAAGCCCGGTATACAAATAGGGCCGCTGGATTTTTGCCGGCAATAGGGGACGATGAATGATCAGCGTTCTGGGCTGAGACAGATGGCATAATTCATTGAAGTATTTAATTGTCGTTACGGGGTTAATAAGGCAACGTAATACAAATTTATAGCGAAACTTACGCTCTCCCCAGCGTTTATGGCGATAAGGCGTCTGCGCCATGACTTCTTTTAACATTAATAATGGATTATATCTTTCCATATCACTTTGCTGCATCGTCATACTACGTCCCTACTACTCGATAGACTTATAACCGAGACGGTAGCCTGATTGAGTTAAACGTAAAGGCAACGAAGAAGGCCTGTACAGACGACGTTGTTAAACAGTTTATCAATGGCAGCAATAAAACGCCTGAACACGCTTTTTAATAGATTTTCTGCTAATGAGTGGGATGAGTCCTGAACGTAGTATTAAAACGAATGCCGCGTTTATTATTTTAAATAATGTTTATACTCTAAATAATTCGAGTTGCAGGATGGCGGCAAGCGAGCGAATCCCCAGGAGCTTACTAAAGTAAGTGACTGGGGTGAGGGAACGCAGCCGCAGCACATGCAACTTGAAGTATGACGAGTATAAGCCAATATATTTATTTGGCTGGTATTGTGTAAGTCAGACAGCAAAGCACCGTGATACGTGATTATGTAACCAGACGCAAAGGGGGTATTCACCTTATCTCTAAATGCAAATCTATATGATAAATTTTATCATGTACTGTGTTGCTCTCTCTGGGAGAAAATATATGGAGCGTTCACTCGATAGTCTGGCTGGTATGGCTACATCTGCTTTTGGCGCGGGGACTTCTGCTGCTATGCGGCAAGCCACCTCTCCCAAAACCATTCTGGAATATATCATTAACTTTTTTACCTGTGGTGGGGTGCGTCGGAAAAATGAAGCACAATATCAGGAATTGATAGACACTATGGCTGATACATTGAAAAGTTCAATGTCTGACAGAGGTGCTCCGTTGCCAGAAAACATCATACTGGAGGATATGGATGGGTGTCGTGTCGAATTTAATCTTCCTGGTGAGAATAACGAAGCTGGACAAGTTATTGTACGGGTCAGTAAAGGCGACCATTCTGAGATGAGAGAAATTCCGCTTGCCTCTTTTGAAAAAATATGTCGAGCTTTACTATTCAGATGCGAATTTTCTCTCCCTCAGGATTCTGTAATATTAACTGCCCAGGGAGGCATGAATCTTAAAGGCGCTGTCCTTACCGGAGCAAATCTGACGGCAGAAAATTTATGTGGCGCAGACCTAAGCGACGCAGATTTAGGGGGGGCAGTACTGTTTATGGCGGATTGTGACGGTGCAAATTTTAAGGGCGCAAATCTATCGGGAGCATCATTAGGCGACAGTAATTTAATGAACGCCTGTCTGGAAGATAGTATTATGTGTGGCGCTACCCTCGATCGCGCTAATCTTACTGGTGCCAATTTACAACACACAAGTCTGTTAGGCTGTAGCATGGTAGAATGTAATTGTTCCGGTGCAAATATGGATCACACTAATCTTTCAGGTGCAACCCTTATACGTGCCGATATGAGCGGTGCGACATTAAAGGGTGCTACTATAATGGCTGCTGATATGGAAGGCGCTATCTTAACCCGGGCAAACCTGCGAAAGGCGAGTTTCATTTCTACGAACCTGGACGGGGCTGATTTGGCTGAGGCTAATTTAAACAATACCAGTTTTAAAGATTGTACACTAACCGATTTGCGTACTGAAGACGCCACAATGTCTACAAGTACACAAACACTCTTTAACGTATTTTATAGTGAAAATATTTAGCCCTACTTGACGTAAATCTGAAATAAAAGAAATGTAAGAATAACTATCTGCTACTGAATAGTAGCTGAGAGTAAATTATTTACAGTGTCTTTTATTATTACAGGAGTATGCGACGGTAAAAATATCTGAATAACCATTTCTATTTTCTCAAGTAGAACTTCCAACTAAAGCGAATTGTTTGAAAAGGAAAACGCTATGCCTGGATGTATAAGTGCCTGTTCGTGCGTTGCCAGCCCAACGCCTCCCGAGCCTAAGGGCCCCCCTAAGCCTAAGTGGATAGAGTTAAAAGGTTATTGTGTTACATGTACTCATGAGTCTGATATTCGCCCGCCTTCTGAAAGGGAAGACAGACGACAGAGAAAAATACAGGCGATTGAACTTTATTGGTTGCGGCGTCTCCTGGACGACTTGGGAATACAAGAAGGTACTTCTCAAGACACGGCAGTAAAACCCACTAACTGTGGGTTGTCATATTTTCCAGTAGCTCCTGGAGAACGAGAAACCGATGTTTGATGGTTTTCTGTCTGCAAAGCGCCTGATAAATATTACCAGGCGCTTTGTATTTTGGCACCAACATCACTTTCATCATCAAATATCGAATGACTACAATCGTATCCGATCCCACCATTACCCAGACGGAAAGTCGCTGGCAAACTGTAAGAACGGTTCGCCGTCGGCAGGGAAGCGGCGGTGAACCCTGAACCGCGCTATACCATCTTATCTGGTTGTTTATTATCATTAATGCTTTGAAAAATAATTAATTTCCTCTATTCCTGTTTTGTAAAACCTTCGTTCAGTAGGCGCATTCTGCCCCCCTTCCCGGATTACTGGCAAAGTGGAGCCCGGACAGAGAGTCATATTGCAAAATCCCGTTTCCGTTTTTTTATTACCAGATTTTTGCGGTTGAAAGATTGCCTTTTTCTTAATTGAATGATAATTATTATCATTAGCATATGATAATAATTACTATATAGCCGTAACCTGGCAAGGATGTGAGTTTGAGGGCAACAGCGCTACTTTAGACATTATTTAGGGAATGGGTATGAGAGTTAAGAAGTTCATCTGGTTAATAACCGTGGTTTCTACAGGGATTAATAGTCCATTATCAGCAGCAGAATCTACAGACGACAACGGCGAAACGATGGTGGTTGAATCCACTGCCGAGCAAGTATTAAAGCAACAGCCGGGCGTTTCGATTATTACTCGTGACGATATTCAAAAGAATCCTCCCGTTAACGATCTTGCCGATATTATTCGTAAGATGCCTGGGGTTAATCTTACCGGCAATAGCGCCTCGGGGACGCGCGGAAATAACCGACAAATTGATATTCGTGGTATGGGGCCGGAAAATACCTTAGTGCTGATTGACGGCGTGCCGGTGACGTCGCGAAATTCGGTTCGCTATAGCTGGCGCGGAGAACGCGACACCCGTGGCGATACAAACTGGGTACCGCCGGAGATGGTAGAACGTATTGAAGTGATCCGTGGGCCCGCCGCCGCGCGCTATGGCTCCGGTGCCGCAGGCGGGGTGGTGAATATCATCACCAAACGCCCCACTAATGACTGGCACGGCTCGCTGTCGCTCTATACCAACCAGCCGGAAAGCAGCAAAGAAGGTGACACCCGGCGGGGTAACTTTAGCCTTAGCGGCCCGTTGGCTGGAGATACGTTGACGATGCGCCTGTACGGTAATCTCAACAGAACCGATGCCGATAGCTGGGATATTAACTCCTCCGCCGGTACCAAAAATGCCGCCGGACGGGAGGGGGTCACCAATAAAGATATTAATAGCGTCTTCTCATGGAAAATGACCCCGCAGCAAATCCTTGATTTTGAAGCGGGATACAGTCGGCAGGGGAATATCTATGCCGGCGATACGCAAAACAGTACTTCAAACGCGGTTACCAAAAGTCTGGCGCAGTCCGGGCGGGAGACCAATCGCCTGTACCGGCAGAATTACGGTCTAACTCATAACGGCATCTGGAACTGGGGGCAAAGCCGCCTGGGGTTCTACTATGAAAAAACCGATAATACCCGCATGAATGAGGGGCTCTCCGGCGGCGGCGAGGGGCGTATTACCAACGACCAGACGTTCACCACTAACCGCCTGACCTCGTATCGCACCAGCGGCGAGGTGAATGTCCCGGTGATATGGCTATTTGAGCAAACGCTCACCGTCGGCGCGGAGTGGAACCGCGATGAGCTGAACGATCCTTCCTCTACCAGTCTGACGGTTAAGGATAGCAATATCGCCGGGATTCCCGGTTCGGCGGCTAACCGTAGCAGCAAAAATAAATCGCAAATCAGTGCGCTGTACGTTGAAGATAATATCGAACCCATGGCAGGTACCAATATTATTCCGGGTCTGCGTTTTGACTATTTGAGCGAATCCGGGAGTAATTTTAGTCCCAGTCTTAACCTTTCCCAGGAGTTAGGTGAATACGTCAAGGTGAAAGCCGGTATTGCCCGTGCCTTTAAGGCACCGAACTTGTATCAAACCAGTGAGGGGTATTTACTCTATTCGAAAGGCAACGGTTGTCCAAAAGATATTACGTCGGGCGGCTGTTACCTGGTCGGTAATAAGAATCTCGATCCTGAAATTAGTATCAATAAAGAGATTGGGCTGGAATTTACCGTAGACGATTACCACGCAAGCGTCACGTATTTCCGTAACGATTATCAGAATAAGATTGTCGCAGGTGATAAAATTATTGGCAGAAGCGCATCTGGCGCTTATGTATTGCAGTGGCAGAACGGCGGTAAAGCGCTGATTGAAGGTATTGAAGCCAGCATGGCTGTTCCGCTGATGCCGGACCGTCTGAACTGGAATACCAATGCGACTTATATGATCGCTTCTGAGCAAAAAGATACCGGCAATCCCTTATCGATAATCCCGAAATATACGGTGAATACCTTCCTCGACTGGACTATTACCAGCGCGCTCTCCGCTAACGTCAACTGGACGTTATACGGCAAGCAAAAACCGCGAACACATGCGGAGTCGCGTAGTGAAGAGACCAAAGGATTGTCCGGGAAAGCGCTGGGGGCTTACTCACTGGTCGGCGCTAACGTTAATTACGATATCAATAAGAACCTGCGTCTTAATGTCGGTATCAGCAATATCTTCGATAAACAGATCTATCGCTCCGCCGAAGGGGCAAATACCTATAACGAACCGGGTCGGGCTTATTATGCCGGTGTGACGGCCTCGTTTTGATGGATTATGCCCGCCGCTGGCGGGCATAATCTGGCGGCGGGTTAATGGCAGCGTGGTTTTTGGCTTGCCGGTTCGCGACTGATATCCAGCAATGCACTGCGAAAAGAGGCGTTAAACATGGGCCCGTGGCCCAGGCCCGGGTAATGCTGCAGGGCCGCGTTAACGCCGTTGTTCTCAAGCGTTCTCACGGTCTCCTGAACTTTTTGCAGGAGCTCGGCCATCTGGCGTTGCCTGCTATCCCCATTCGACGCTGAACCTTCCATTATGATGAGTTTTTTATGGCAGAACGGCGACGGCTTCACTGTCGTAAGGCGATTCAACAGGGCAAAATTATCCCTGCTGAGTGACGGGCTGGCGCTGTAATAGATATGAAAGAAGGATGACGACAGCCAGGAGTCCAAAACGAACAGGCCGCCATAAGAATGTCCCCATACCCCGCGCTGTTCGGGGTTGATGGTGATTCCTTGTTCCACCTGCGGCGCGATATGTTTCTCCAGTAGCTGGCGGAACGCTGGCCCGCCGCCGGTTTTACGATGGAAACGCGGGTTATTTTCACTGCCTTCGCGATCGATTCCCGGCGCCGGCGTATAGTCATAAGCTCTGCCGTTAAGATCAAACGGCAGGTTAGTCTGATAGCCAATCGCCACAATCACCGGCGGCGAGTGGTCTGCCAGTTGTTTGAGCAGCGCCTCCGGCAGCCTGTCCATCACTGCGTTGCCGTCCAGCATATATAAGACAGGATAACCCGACGGCGGGGCGGCTTTATTGGGAATAGCGGTCCATACCCGGTAATGTCTTGCGCCATCAGCAGATTGAAAGTCATTGACCCTAAAATGGTAATATCCCGAACCTTTATCAGCAATATTCGGCCCTAATGGCTGCATATCCGGCTGCGCATAACTCAGCGCGCTAAAACAAAAACTCACTAAAAATAGCGCCATGCGATAGCACTTGTTGTGGTACTGGCGACCATACATCGGATGTGATTCCTTTTTGGCAGGTGAAGTTTTATCGGGGCAGTAGACGTAATCCGTCAATCAGCGCGCCGCGCCACCAGGCATAATCGTGACCGCCGGTGTACACGCTGCAATGGCTTTCGACGCCGGCGGCGCGCAATTTTTCATGCAACTGTTTGACCTGCGGGACCGTCGAACCTTCCAGCGATCCCACGCACAGATGCGTACGTACGGCTGGCGAGGGCGCGGATAACACATGTTCGCTGACCCATGAGCGCTCTTCTGCGCTGAAATGGTCCGGGCGATTGCGGTTGTCCGGCGTCCACCACATTGAGGGGGAGTGGCTCAGCACCAGGCCGAAGCTCTCTGGCGCGTGGCGGGCCGCCATCAGCGCGGTCACGCCGCCGAGGCTTTGCCCTGCCAGCACCGTTTGTGTACGGTCCGCCCACCGCCGTTCCGGGTATTTGGCGCGAAGGGTTGGCAGCAGGCGTTCGGCAATGTCGAGCACCAGCTCGCGGCGACCGCCGAGGATTGCGACGCGTTCACGCGCGTTGATGTTATCAATGCCGAGTACGGCCACCGGCGCGATGCGTCCGCTGCGGATGGCAGCGTCAATGGCGGCACTTACCCCAAGATGGTCGAACCAGATCTCGCCATCCGTGAGTACCAGTAAGCCCAGCGGTTGTACGACAGGAACGTCAGGAAGATACAGCCGCACACGGCGACGTTGTCCGGCGAGCCGATGTTCTGAGGTGAAAAGCTGCCCGGCGTAAGCGCGACAGCCTGACCACTCCTCCTGTGCCGGGGCGTGATCCAGCGCCAGAACGGATTCCTGCGCATTGCCCCGAACATTTATTCCCGGCGTGCTGTTCAGCGGGTCCGCCTTCCCGACAAGGGAGGCGAAACGGCTTCCAAGCTGCAACACCGTCTCGTCCGGGGTTTCCGGTGGTATTTCGACCATCGTATAGGAACCGCAGTAGGATGCCGGTAAGCGAAGCGTCAGATGCCAGATATCCGTTGTGGGCAGTTGCGTCATCATACCTTTCGCCACGTTATCTTTATCGGTGACACGGTTCAGGCGGACATAAACCCCCCGCAGAGGAGAGGCGGCACGCCACAGGAAGGTGACTTCCCGTTCATCGTCTGCGTCGTTAATGGCTGTCACCAGCGGCAGCGCGAGCGAGTTTGCTTCTCGCCAGAAGTGAGAAGCGTCAACCTGGCTTCCGGCGGCGAGTTGGCGGCGAAGGCGCGTAGCGGTCTGTATAGCGACAGGAGCGACGGGCGGGCTCAGTCTCATTTTCTGTATTCCATCTCATTTATATTTCGGTCAGTATCAATAGCTAAAGCGGCTGTTACAGGAACAGCCGCTTGCGGGCTTTCTTTTGCGTAAATCGTGGCGATAAAAACTATCCTATGACCTCTCCTTGCGTATCGCGTGTCTGGCCGATGCTGTCCCGCCACAGACGAGCATACAGGCCATGAGCCGCTATCAACTGCTCATGGCTACCATATTCAGCGATACATCCTTTATCGATTACGACAATAACATCGCAGCGGCGAGCGGTGGTCAGTCGGTGCGCGACGATAAGCGCGATGCGTTTCTCGGTGTGCGTCACTCCGGTAAGCGAGGTTATTAAGCGCTCCTCGGCGCTGCGGTCGATACGCGCTGTCGCCTCGTCGAGCAGCAGAATGTGCGCCTGCGCCAGTTGCGCGCGGGCGAGGGCAATCAACTGACGCTGGCCCGCGGACAGATCCGTGCCGCCGTTATTGACCGGAGTACGAAACCCCAGCGGCAGATGTTGCACAGTTTCAAAGAGTCCCGCCCGTCGCGCCGCGATCTCTACCTCCGTGTCGCTGCTGTCTGGCCGCGAATAGCGGATATTTTCGGCAATATCGCCGCTAAATAATGCGACATCCTGAGTGACCAGCCCCGTCTGGCGACGATAATCACTAAGCGACGCGGCATCAATTAGGCGCTCACCGACACGGATTTGCCCGCTGCCGGGAGAGTAGAGCCCGGCCAGCAGCTTGATCAGCGTCGATTTGCCGACGCCGCTACGTCCGACCACCGCGACTACCGTTCCTGGCGGAATGGTGAGCGAGAGATTATCAAGCACAGGTTGCGTTTTTTCGGGATAGCGGAATGTCAATGCCTCCAGACGTAGCGCGCCGCCAGTGCCAGGCGTTATGGATGACGGTTCAATATTCTCCGTTTCCTCAGTCGCCAATAGCGCATTGATATGTTTGCCGCTGGCGGTCGCCTGCTGCCAGGAATCAACAATGCCTGACAACTGCTGTACCGGGCCATAAAATTGTCCCAGTAGCAGGAAGAACGCCGCCAGTATCCCGGGCGTCATTTCGCCTCCGGCGACCCGAGTCGCCCCGATTAAAAGCACGGCGGCATAGGCGGCCTCGGTGCAGAAGGTCAGGAACGGAAAATAGACAGCAAGGTATTTTTGCGCCCGCACGCGGGTGGCGCGGAAGTTGTCTGATAACGCCCGTAGCCTGGCGGCTTCCTGCTTCTGTTGGCCGTGTGACTGAACTACCCGCATACCGGAGACCTTTTCCTGAAGCGTACTGTTCACCTTACCAATTTCCAGCCGTGCCTGGGCGTAGGCAGGCGAGCTCAAACGGCGGTAAATCCACGTCGCCAGCATTACTACAGGCACGGCGCTTAATGCCGTTAATGCAAGAATGGGGTCAAGCCAGAACATTGCCGCGGCGATAGCGACCATCGTCACGATGCTGGTGGCCGCGCTGGCAAGACCGTTTTGCAGAAATCGGGCGAGTGAATCAACGTCGACGGTCATGCGAGTAAGACGCGAGTCGATGTGCTTCTCGTGCCAGGGAAGACTCAGGCGTAGCAGGTGGCTGAAGCTGCGTAAGCGTACCGTATGCTGTACCGACTCTGCCGCGCGGGCGGCGAAGATCGTTTGCAGCGCATAGCAGCACCAACCGATCGCCACCAGGCACAGCGCGAGCAGGGCGCATATGCCAATAGTCGACATATCCCCTGCGGCAACGCCTGAGTCAATACCGCGCTGCAAAAGCACCAGCACGCCAACGCCTGCGGCGGAATCAAGCGCGATAAGCAGGGCGGCGATGACGAACATCCAGGCTACTGGCGTCAGCAACGATGAGACTTGACGCCCGTGGCCTGCCAGCGCCATCTGTACGGCGCGTTCCGGAACGCGCGTCATCCGGTCGACAAAACCTTTTCCGGCGGGGGGCTGGCGCTCATGCGCGTCGTCGGATTTTACCGCCTGCGTTGTTGGCCATAGCGCACGTTGTTCCGCCGGGGCGAGGGCGAGAAAATCACCCTCGCCGCTCATCAGCGAGCGAAACGTCGGACACCTTGCATCCAGCTCCGCCTGGGTACCGATATCCACGACGCGGCCTTTATCCAGCACGACGATCCGATCGGCTAACTGCAGTGTTGAGCGGCGGCGCGCAATCACCAGCAGCATATGCTCATTATCGGCATAACGACCAAGAGCCGTGTTAATTTCCGCTTCAGTACCGGCATCGACCGCCGAGGTGGTGTCATCGAGAATCAGCAGTTCCGGCGCGGTAATCAGTGCCCGGGCTAGCGCAATACGCTGGCGTTGGCCGCCGGAGAGGTTGCTTCCGCGTTCGGCCAGTCGGGTGTTGAACCCCTGCGGTAGCGCATTGATGAACCCGCTGGCGCCTGCGGCATCGGCGGCGCGTCGAATGTCGTCCTGAGTCGCTTGCGGGTGCCCATAGGCGATGTTTTCCGCCACCGTACCGGCAAACAAAAACGCGTCTTCAAACACTACGCCAACGCGACGACGAAGCGCCGTCAGTTTCAGGTCGCGAATATTCTGTTGACCCGCAGTGGTGTTGAGCCATACTCCGCCGGAGGTGGGATCGTAAAAGCGCGCCAGCAACATCAGCAACGTTGATTTCCCGGAGCCGGATGCGCCAACCACTGCCACGGTTTCACCGGCGTGAATGGAAAAGGAGATCTCATTGAGGATACGGTTACCGTTGTCGTAGTGGAAACTCATCTTCTCCACGTCCAGCCCAATAATCTGACCCTCAACCGACTCAGTACCGTCTTCCATGCGAGAACGCGTGTCGATAAGCGCGAAGACGCGCTCTACCGACGCCTGTGTGCGCTGTGCAATAACCAAAAACGATGCCAGTACGCGGGTAGGACCGGTCAGCATAGCGAGAAAACTCGCGAACGCAACGAAGGTTCCCAGATCGATGCGCCCGTTCATCACCGACCAGCCGCCATAGCACAGCAGGACGATTTGCCCTATCACCGGTAGCGCCAGCATGGTTGCGCCCGGCATCGCCTGCGAGATAGCGGCGCCGATGCGTACCCGCACCATCTGCCGCGATTGACCATCGAGCCAACGCGTTTCGCGTAACTCCGCCACGCAGGACTTCACCACTGAGATCTGTTCCAATACTTCGCGCATATGCTCCGTCATGTGCGCCAGCCGGTCTGAGGCAAGCCCCGTTTGCGCGAAAACACGGCGACGGGCGCGCAGGGCGGTAATAGCAAGGGCGGCCAGTACGCAAATCACGATAAGCGTCATGGATGGCGACATCCATAGCATCACCGCGATACCGGCCACATAGTAAGTGAGCACCGCCAGCGGCACCGGACACATCTGTAGCAAGGTGTGTACCTGTTGAAGATCGCTGTTGGTACGCGAAATGACCTGCCCGGTACGCAAGGCGTCCTGGCCTGCGCCGTCCAGTTTTTGAATACTGTCGAACGCACGGCTACGTAACGTATGCTGAACCCACAACGAGAGTTCTCCGGCATAGCCGCGGCGCACGTAATTCCCGATAAAATCAAAAAGGGCAATTAATATCAGGCCGCAGGCAAGTAACGGCAGGTGGGTCGTATCGCCTGCTATCGCGTCATTGACGGCCTGACGCGTTATTAGCGGCGTCAGCGCAGCCAGTAAAATGGTCGATACTGATGCTACGATGACAATGATGCTCAGTGTTTTACGTTCCCAACACACGCGGGCAAGGCGAACTATCCAGGCACGAGCGGGCATGGGGGAATGAGTCGCGGGCATTAAGCCTCCTTATCGGTGAAAGATGAGATATGGCGACGCAATCTGGGCTCAGCCGCCATATTGTCATTGCGCTGCCGCGGTTAGCCGTGTTGCAGCATGGCGATCAGTTTTTTTGCCACCTCGGTCGGGCAAGGCTGGGCCGCCATTTCCGCCGCGACCTCCTGCGACGCCTCGCGAAGCGCGCGATTACCGAGGAAGGTATTGATCATGCTGCTGGTAAGCCCGCTCTTACCGGGAATAATGCCGCATCCGCGCTCGACCACGGCGCGGGCATTGACGGGTCTGTCGGCACCCTGACCAAAGACTATCTGCGGAATGCCGGCATGTAGCGCCGTCAGGGTGTTGCCTGCGCCGCCATGGTGGATAAAACCGTCGGCGCCGTTAAGGAAAACGCCCATCGGAAGCCAGTCGACCAGACGGACATTCGGCGGCAGCGAACGTAAATCCGAGCGGGCGTTTGCCGGAAGATGCAGGATGATTTCGGCATCTACTTCGCCGGCAGAATCCATTACCCAGGAAATCAGATCCAGGCCATCCACCATCGGTTTGACGGTGCCGAGGCTGACCAGAAGACGCTTGCGATCAGGTGTACGTTCCCACCATTCTTCCCAGACGGCGCCGCCGTTATACGGGACGTATTGCATGGAGATAACCGGCTCTCCGTCATTTTGCAGTATGCTCATGCTGGGCGGTGTGACGTCTATCCACGCCAGATCTCTTGGTGGCGCGCTGACCCCATGGCGGCGGTAGGCGTTAGAAAGTGATTTCGTCACGCCTTTGATGTGCCAGGGCGTATGACCGAAGCCGACGGTTTGCATCACTACCGGAATGTCATACTTAGCGGCAATCAGTGGTCCAACGACCCCAAGGGGAGGGTAGACGATGAGATCTGGCCGCCACTGCCCGGCGAACGCGACCAGTGGGTCAGTCATCTCTTCGCTGAAGAATGAGAAGTTCCCCATTTTTGTTCCAATGTTATTTTCTTTTCGCAATGCCTCCTGACGGCGATAACCCGCTTCCGAATCGAAACCAGGCGCAGCGTCAAATACCACCAACCCAGCTTCGGCTGCTTTCTGTGCAAATTTTCCACCGCTTGCAATCAGTACTTCATGGCCATTAACACGAAACGCTTGCGCCAGGGACAGCACAGGGTATAGCAGTCCATACAGTGGTGGACCGACAAACAGAATACGCATGAGAAATCCTCTCTCTCCACGTCATAAATCGAACAATCTGTTAATGAGAATGATAATAATTACCGATATCATTTGTAAAATGCAATAACTAATACGACACTTGATCATGTGATGATTTTTTGCGTAAAAATCGGGAAAGAGGAGAGCGTTAAGCGGTGAAGTTTGGTTTCAGGCTTATTTATGCGCGTATGGTCGCACAGGCAAAGCGCCAGGATTGGGGAACTGGATTCGCATACCAGACGCCCGTTGATTATTAATCATAACTTCGTAAATAACCTTTCAGACAATGAGGTAAGCGTACCGACAGCAAGGTAACGGGAAACGTCGGTAGTTGTATTGATAACGCGTTGCGGGGCAATTTAATGGTATCCGGCGGCAGATCGTGTTCTGTGCAGACTTTCCGGCGTTAAATCCCGTATCACCTGCGAGCCTGGACTATCTCTGTGGTATCAACTCTGTAGTAATTTTGTCCCCTTCGTCTTCATTAGCCAATGAAACCGGCTTTAACGTCACCGTTCGAATGTTGCGAACGAACAGCTCCTTATGCGGAATATCGTCACCGCTCTGCGATTTTTATAGCGCATCAGCCACACGATTTATTGGTTCTTGAAAACCAAGGTTTTTGATAAAACAATCTCCCATGAGAAAAGCGACTAAAATTCTTCTTTATCTGATGTAAAGGAGAAAATCATGGCTACTATTGGGTATATTCGGGTGTCAACAATTGACCAAAATATCGATTTACAGCGTAATGCGCTTACTAGTGCAAATTGTGACCGCATTTTTGAGGACCGTATCAGTGGCAAGATTGCAAACCGCCCCGGCCTGAAACGAGCGCTAAAGTATGTAAATAAAGGCGATACTCTTGTCGTCTGGAAATTAGACAGACTGGGCCGCAGCGTGAAAAACCTGGTGGCGTTAATATCAGAATTACATGAACGTGGAGCTCACTTCCATTCTTTAACCGATAGTATTGATACCAGTAGCGCGATGGGGCGATTCTTTTTTCATGTAATGTCAGCACTGGCCGAGATGGAGCGAGAATTAATTGTCGAGCGAACCCTTGCCGGACTGGCTGCCGCCAGAGCGCAAGGACGACTGGGAGGGCGCCCTCGGGCGATCAATAGACATGAACAGGAACAGATTAGTCGGCTATTAGAGAAAGGCCATCCTCGGCAGCAATTAGCTATTATTTTTGGTATTGGCGTATCCACCTTATACAGATACTTTCCGGCAAATCGTATAAAAAAACGAATGAATTAAAATAAAAATTACAACAGGATGGATATAACATTTTTGTAATACAGACGTATGGTATGAATAAACCGAAAGGGTATACGAAAAAGACAGCATCTAATAAAAAAGAGAAAAAATTCAACGCATTAACATATATAGTATAACACACTCACGATAAAGCCTATGTTATATCCAGCTATAGACGACATCGCTCAAAACACTACCAGACGCAGTGTTCACATAGAAAGGCTTTTTAATCAAACTGTTAGATGTAAGCATTTACGGACAGAAAAAGTAGTAAAGTTTATGCCTTAAGTGTCGATAACCTGGATGACACAGGTAAGCCTGGCATAACATTGGTTATCAAAAACCTTCCAAAAGGAAAATTTTATGGCACAAGTAATCAACACTAACAGTCTGTCGCTCCTGACCCAGAATAACCTGAACAAATCCCAGTCCGCACTGGGCACCGCTATCGAGCGTCTGTCTTCTGGTCTGCGTATCAACAGCGCGAAAGACGATGCGGCAGGTCAGGCGATTGCTAACCGTTTTACCGCGAACATCAAAGGTCTGACTCAGGCTTCCCGTAACGCTAATGACGGTATTTCTATTGCGCAAACTACTGAAGGCGCGCTGAACGAAATCAACAACAACCTGCAGCGTGTGCGTGAACTGGCGGTTCAGTCTGCTAACAGCACCAACTCCCAGTCTGACCTCGACTCCATCCAGGCTGAAATCACCCAGCGCCTGAACGAAATCGACCGTGTATCCGGTCAGACTCAGTTCAACGGCGTGAAAGTCCTGGCGCAGGACAACACCCTGACCATCCAGGTTGGTGCCAACGACGGTGAAACTATCGATATCGATCTGAAGCAGATCAACTCTCAGACCCTGGGCCTGGATTCACTGAACGTGCAGAAAGCGTATGATGTGAAAGATACAGCAGTAACAACGACAGCTTATGCCGATAATGGTACTACACTGGATGTATCGGGTCTTACTGATGCAGCTATTAAAACGGCTACGGGTGGTACGACTGGTACGGCTTCTGTAACCGGTGGTGCGGTTAAATTTGACGCAGATAATAACAAGTACTTTGTTACTATTGGGGGCTTTAGTGGTGCTGATGCCGCCAAAAATGGCGATTATGAAGTTAACGTTGCTACTGACGGTACAGTAACCCTTGCGGCTGGCGCAACTAAAACCACAATGCCTGCTGGCGTAACAACTAAAACAGAAGTACAGGAGTTAACAACTACACCGGTAGTTGCTTCAGCAGATGCTAAAAATGCCTTAATCGCTGGCGGCGTTGACACTGCCGATGCTAATGCCGCTACATTGGTCAAAATGTCTTATACCGATAAAAATGGTAAGACAATTGAAGGCGGTTATGCGCTTAAAGCTGGCGATAAGTATTACGCCGCAGATTACGATGAAGCGACAGGAGCAATTAAAGCTAAAACCACAAGTTATACTGCTGCTGACGGCACTACCAAAACAGCGGCTAACCAACTGGGTGGCGTAGATGGTAAAACCGAAGTCGTTACTATCGACGGTAAAACCTACAATGCCAGCAAAGCCGCTGGTCATGATTTTAAAGCACAGCCAGAGCTGGCTGAAGCAGCCGCTAAAACCACCGAAAACCCGCTGCAGAAAATTGATGCCGCGCTGGCGCAGGTGGATGCGCTGCGTTCTGACCTGGGTGCGGTTCAGAACCGTTTCAACTCCGCTATCACCAACCTGGGCAATACCGTAAACAACCTGTCTGAAGCGCGTAGCCGTATCGAAGATTCCGACTACGCGACCGAAGTCTCCAACATGTCTCGCGCGCAGATTCTGCAGCAGGCTGGTACTTCCGTTCTGGCACAGGCTAACCAGGTCCCGCAGAACGTGCTGTCTCTGTTACGTTAATTTATTTCGTTTTATTCAGCCCCGTGAATTCGGGGCTTTTTCATTCAGCATAGATGAATATATCTTTATGGAATGTATAGCTGTAAATGATATTTCCTACGGGCGAGAGGCTGAAATATGGCCGCGGGATTATTCTATGCTTGCTCGTCGAGTCCAATTTCTACGTTTTAATGATATCCCTGTTCGATTGGTGAGTAATAATGCCCGGATAATCACAGGCTACATTGCGAAGTTTAATCCGAGGGAAAATTTGATTCTGGCTTCGGATAAACCTAAAGGAAATAAGCGCATTGAAGTTAAATTAGAGTCTCTGGCAATTCTTGAAGAATTATCAGGTAATGACGCTTTTAATCTTTCGCTGGTGCCGGCTGACGAATTTAATCTTCAGCAAGATACTCCATCAAGAAGAGATTATTTCTCGATTTGCAATAAGTGCTATAAACAGGGAGTCGGTATCAAAATCTATATGAAGTATGGACAGGTTTTGACTGGCAAAACGACAGGCGTAAATGCGTGTCAGGTTGGTGTGAGGACATCCAATGGCAATCATATGCAAGTTATGTTTGACTGGGTGAGCAGGATCACGTCTTCGGACTACGCTGAATAACGCATACGGTAATAAAAAATTCCGTGAGAAAATATTGATCCTGGAGGAACAGAGACCATTCGACAGCGCATAGATAGTTTCGCCGCTGCTCGTGCCACTACGGCCAGGACGCTTAAAGCAGCTGACAGAAAAGAATTGATCATTAAGCTTCGCAAAGAAGGTCTGCTGAATCTTCGTAAATCTATGGATACCGTAGCCCAACATCCTGGCGTCTCACGGGCAACTGCTTATCTTTATGTTCGACAGCCTGACTGAGAGCTTTGCCCCAGCCTGGCAGGACTCTCAGTGAGTGTTCTATTTTCTTTGACTCTCGTATTCCAATTCTTTCGGGAGTTATTGGTGAGACTTTTGGCGTTTTGCCCTGTCACCCATTGCGTCATTTGACGTCAATGCCCGTGAGGCTCTCAGCAATTCTCACCAGGCGGCAATAGACACAAAAAAGCCCGCAGAGCTTGTGCTGTGCGGGCTTAGTAGACTTCATTGTACTTCAAACAACTAAAAAGTGGTGGAGCTGGCGGGAGTTGAACCCGCGTCCGAAATTCCTACATACCATTTTTAGTATAGTAAAAACAGTGTGTTGCGTTTAAAAACAGCGTGTTAGTATTATTCAGTATTCGTCCGTTTTACGCGTTTTTAATGCCCTGCCGCCAAAATGCCGCCATAAATTAGCGCTTCCAATTGAGGTTGTGAAGCGGGTTTTTTGTCACTGCGTCTTCAAGGTGGTCAGGGGCAAAGTGAGCGTAAACCATCGTCATTTTTATATCGGCATGGCCCAGAATATCACGCAGTACCAGTATATTTCCGCCGTTCATCATAAAATGGCTGGCGAATGTGTGACGCAGTACGTGGGTGCACTGGCCTTCAGGCAGTTCGAGACCGGCTCTTTTTACTGCACGCTCAAAAGCTTTTCTGCACGGGGTGAATAACTTCCCTCTATTCTTGGGGAGTTCGTCATACAGCTCCTGAGATATTGGCACGGTACGGTTTTTCTTGCCCTTCGTCTTGGTATAAGTGATGCGGTATTTTGATAGCTGATGGCCCTGCAGGTTTTCGGCTTCACTCCATCGGGCGCCAGTTGCCAGGCATACTTTTGCAATCATCAGCAAACTGGGACTCTGCGAATCAGCACAGGCATCCAGTAGACGCTTAATTTCTTCAGGTGCCAGGAACGCCAGTTCGCCCTCTGCGATTTTGAATGTTGGCAGCCCAGCGAGCGGGTTGGGTGCTGGCCAGTGGCCCAGCTTTTTCAGTGTGCCAAAAACAGATGATAGGTTACGTTGTTCAAGGTTTACCGTACGGGGCTTAACTGGCGACATAAGCACGCCATCTTCATTTTTTACTTCACCTTTTAACCGTGCTTCCCGGTATTTCGTAAAATCGCCTGCGGTTAACTCTGAGGCAATGGGATCGCCCAAGCCATTACAAATAATGCTGAGTTTTGCCATCAGGCGTTTGGGGTCTGCCAGCGTCTGCCCATAAAGTGAATGCCACTGCTCAATCACTTCTGATAAATGCCGCCGATCTTCCTTCTCCCCCAGCCACGGTTTTTTGTTCACCTCATCCATGGTGTGGTTTTCGAATGCTATGGCCTCGCCTTTAGTCGCAAATTGCTTGCGTACACGCTTGCCATCCCGTCCGTTCGGGTAGCATTCACACAACCATTTTCCGTTAGGCTGTTTTCTGATGCTCATAAGTTAGAGGCTCTTGATTATTTTTAAAGCGCGGCCCACTACCTCAATGTCGTCTAGGCTGCACTCAAAGGATGATTCGTCTTGATGCACCACTAATCTGTTTCCTGGTAGACGTGTTAACTTAACGATACTTTTTATTCCGTCGATATCTACCAACCATATGCCATTAACTGGTGGTGTCTGGCTGCGGTCTACTAAATAAGAATCTCCAGCAGTATTAACTAACAATAGGTCGCCTGAGTCTGAGGGAAGCAGGCTGGTATCAATGATTGCTTTTCCTGCCTCGACCAATAAACCACCGTTGAGAGTTGCCTTGTCAATTTCAGGGGAAACCAGTTCCGAAAGAGGTTTAACTTTGCCGGAGTTCACGAAATTGATATCTTTTTTATGGTCAATGTTTGAACCTGGCTCTCCCTGTCCGGTAGTGAGCCACAGTAACGAAACTCCCGTTTCTAAAGCACACTGAATCACCCATTCCGCCGGAAAACTATCTCTTAAGTATCTGTTTGCCATAGTGCTTTTGGATGCGCCCAGGTGATCACACAGTTGTTGTCTGGACTTAAAATCGTAGGCAGCCATTAACCTATGTATAGCCTCTCTTCCCCCGGTATTCTCGCCAGCTTTCACTTGTATCATTTTTCAATCCTATTGACGTATCAAAAATTGGATCGTAGTATCTCGATGTATCAATTATTGAATCAAATAAAACAAGATAAAACGACGTAAACCAAACCTTAACCGAGAGATATTGCACTATGAGCACTGATATTTCAATTCGTGTACCAAAAGAGATGGCAACGCCTGCTGAGTTCGCGGAGTGGGAAGGTATCTCCCG
The DNA here is from genome assembly GCF_051700745.1 of Salmonella sp. NW884. NCBI lineage: Bacteria > Pseudomonadati > Pseudomonadota > Gammaproteobacteria > Enterobacterales > Enterobacteriaceae > Salmonella > Salmonella sp. NW884. Next base: position 638,643 of record NZ_JAMMDE010000002.1, read on the forward strand.
TGGCTCCGTGTATCAAAAAATTCACCATGGTCAGCTTGCTAAGTACATGGTGAAGAAAGAAAAAAATAAAGGACGTGTAAGCCTGCGGTACCTGATGTACAAAACCGACCAGGTTCGTGAGTCTCTTGGTCATTCCAACTTCCGCGTCATTGTTGGTCAGTAAGTTCGATTATGAGAACTTTCTAAGGGGCTTGCATGTTTGATTATAAGATTTCCAAACATCCACACTTTGACGAAGCCTGCCGGACTTTCGCGCTGTGTCACAATATGGCGAAGCTGGCAGAACGCGCAGGAATGAATGTCCAGACGCTGCGCAATAAGCTGAACCCGGAGCAACCGCATCAACTTACGCCGCCGGAGATCTGGCTGCTGACTGATATCACAGAAGACTCAACGCTGATTGACGGTTTTCTGGCTCAAATCCATTGCCTACCGTGCGTGCCATTGAATGAAGTGGCAAAAGAGAACCTGCCGCATTACGTCATGAGTGCAACTGCGGAGATTGGGCGTGTAGCTGCAGGCGCAGTATCCGGTGATGTGAAAACCAGTGCAGGCCGCCGTGATGTGATCAACAGCATCAACTCTGTCACGCGCCTGATGGCACTCACCGCAGTTTCATTACATGCGCGTTTGCAGGCGAATCCGGCGATGGCAAGCGCAGTAGATACCGTGACGGGCCTCGGCGCTTCGTTCGGCCTGATCTGAGGTGGTTATGCTGACTAAAGAACCATCTTTTGCATCACTGCTCGTTAAGCAAAGTCCTGTAATGCACTGCGGTCATGGCTGGATTATGGGGAAGGATGGAAAGCGCTGGCATCCGTGCCGCTCTCAGGATGCGTTGCTGGCTGAGCTGTCCACTAAAAAGCAGGGGAAACCATGGCTATTGAAGGCGATGCTGCGACTGTTCCGCTAAGCGCTGGCCTCCGCCTTAATGGGTTAAACCACATCGCGGAATTAAGGGCGAAAGTGTTTGGCTTAAATATTGATTCAGAACTGGAGCGCTTTATTAGCGATATGCGGGACCAACGGGATATTAACCATGAGCAGAATAAACGCGCACTAGCCGCAATATTCTTTATGGCAAAGATTCCGGCGGAACGTCATAGCGTCAATGTTAGTGAGCTGACGACTGACGAAAAGCGGGAGCTGATTAAAGCAATGAACCATTTCCGTACAGTGGTGAGTTTATTTCCAAATCGGCTAGCCATGCCGAATTAACCCACAACCGAAATTAAAGGCGTAAACCCGCCGGGCTTCTTATTGCCCAAATTCAGGAGAAACAACAATGCGAAATATTGAAACCCGTATCACCAAAACCGGACCAGATGATGCTGGCCTTAACCAGATGCTGACTGATGCACGGATGGAAGAGCGCCGGGCACGTGCTGCGGCAATGGCAGCCCGTCTTGATAGCCTGGCCTGCCATATCACGTCACGCCAGCTTAACCACGTTGAAGCGGCGGAGCTGCTGCGTATTGCGGCTGAAAACATTCAGAACGAAGCGCAGGAGATCCACTGATGGCTGATTCAATGGACCTTGTACAGCAGCGCGTTGAAGAAGAACGCCAGCGCCATATCCACACCGTCCGCAACAGAACGCCGGGCGTTTCACGTGTTCTTTGCATTGATTGTGATGCACCGATCCCGCCAGCACGCCGCCGCGCCATTCCGGGCGTGCAGTGCTGTGTCACTTGTCAGGAAATCGCAGAGCTGAAAGGCAAACACTATAGCGGAGGTGCTTTATGAATACCCAAAAGATGGTAATTAGCCAACGTGCAGCGCAATGGCTTGATGACGGGTATTTATTCATCGATACCGAAACCACCGGGCTGGGAGACGATGCGGAAATAGTAGAAATATGCATTATTGATAGTCATGGATTTATTATGCTTAATACTCTTATTAAGCCAACTAAACCTATTCCTGATGAGGCGATAGCCATTCATGGCATTACTAATGAAATGGTGGCTTTTGCTCCTAACTGGACTGATATATGTGGGGCTGTGGAGGAACTATTTCGGCGCTTTGGGTTTGTTATCTATAACGCCGATTATGATCTCCGGTTAATTCGTCAGACCTACGCATTGAATGGAAGACCTTCTGAAGGTGCGCCATGGATGCTTGCTGCTCATTCTGTTTGCGCGATGAAGCTTTATGCAGAGTATCGAGGCGAGCCGGGACGATTTAATGGCTATAAATGGCATAAGCTGGTTGATGCTGCTGCGCATGAAGGTGTTGTGGTTGAGGATAAGGCGCACCGTGCTTTAGCTGATTGCAAAATGACACTAGGGCTTGTCCGTTCTCTGGCTAAAGGCGGTGCTGTATGAGCACTATCCTGAAATGGGCGGGTAATAAAACCGCCATCATGGCAGAACTGAAAAAACACCTTCCAGCAGGCCCGCGACTAGTTGAGCCTTTCGCGGGTTCATGCGCTGTAATGATGGCGACAGACTATCCTTATTATCTTGTCGCGGATATTAATCCAGACCTGATAAGTCTTTACAACGCCATTAAAAGCGGACCTGAATTATTAATCTCAATTGGCAAGGATTTATTTGCTAAAAATAAATCGGCAGAAGATTACTACGATATTCGAAAAGAATTTAACCATGGACGTGATTGGCCTGTGGATTGCCGCGCTGCCATGTTTATTTATCTTAATCGCCATTGTTATCGCGGACTGTGCCGCTATAACTTGAGCGGTCACTTTAATGTTCCTTACGGTAATTATAAAAATCCGTACTTCCCCGAAAACGAAATACGCGCTTTTGCAGAAAAGGCACAACGTGCAACGTTTATCTGCGCCAGCTATGACGAAACACTGGCACTGCTGAAGATTGGTGATGTGGTTTATTGCGATCCGCCATATGACGGAACGTTTACCGGTTATCACACCGCCGGATTTACTGAGGATGATCAGTATCATCTGGCGTCTATTCTTGAGCGTCGTTCATCAGAAGGTCATCCGGTCATTGTGTCCAACAGTGATACGTCTTTGACCCGTTCTCTTTATCGCAATTTTTCCCGCTATCGGCTGACGGCAAAGCGCAGCATGGGTGTGGCTGCCGGTGATGGTAAGTCCGCAGTGGAAATTATTGCTACTTCTAAACCCCGTTATTGGATTGGTTTTGACCCTGCAGGCGGTCATGACTGCTGCGTTAAACATGAGGTGCGGGTGTGAGTGCGTGGGCTTATTACAACGAGATAGACCCGTTTGCAGCTGCGCGGTTGCGTGTACACATGGCTGCCGGTCGCATTATGCCGGGTGTCGTAGATGAAAGGAGTATTGAAGATGTCAGACCCGATGACTTACGAGGATTTGTTCAAGTCCATTTCTTTGCAGGGGTTGGTATTTGGTCATATGCCTTGCGCCGTGTGGGCTGGGAAGACAGCAGGGAGGTCTGGACAGGTTCCTGCCCATGCCAGCCTTTCAGCGCGGCAGGCAAAGGAAAGGGGTTTGCTGACGAGCGGCACCTATGGCCCGCCATGCATTGGCTGGTCGGGCAGCGTCGCCCTGTCGTTGTCTTTGGCGAGCAATCTGCAAGCGCTGACGCAAATGACTGGATCGACCTTGTACAGACTGACGTGGAAGCCATGGGTTATGCCTTCGGGGCGAGTGCGTTTCCGGCTGCGAGCGTCGGTGCCCCGAACATCCGGGACAGAACTTATTGGGTGGCCCACACCAACAGCGAATGCCTGGAAGCATCCCAGCAACGCGGGCCGTCAGGGAGGATTGAACTTGCAGACAGCTGCGCAGCTTTCGGGCTGGACGACTCCGAGCGCCAGCGACAGCAGGCGGGGAGGGCGAGGGATTACCGAGGGCATGTCCGGCAGCAGCCTTGCGCAACAGGTAAAAATGGCTGGCTGGCCCACGCCAACAGCCAGCGACCACAAAGGGGGATATCCTGGGGGGAGAATTCGCAACGGGAAAATATCGACAGATCGTCTGGATGCGGTGGCGCAGATTGCAGGCCCGGTCCGGTTAACGGCTTCTGGAAAGATGCTGACTGGCTCAAATGCACAGATGGAAAATGGAGGCCAGTTAAATCCGGCCTTGAGCCTCTGGTTAATGGGGCTGCCTCCAGAGTGGGACGAATTCGAACCTACGGAAACGCCTTAAACGCAGAAGCGGCAGTAGTATTCATCAAGTCTTATATGATGGGGGCTGGCCTGTGAAGTTGACCAGCTTCGAAATGGTGGCGACCGGCGGCTCGAATGAGGCCGCCGCAGCCTTTCCATGGAATACCCCAAAAAAAGCGGTTAACCCGTATCTGGAACCGGCGGAAGTAGCGCCGGAGTCTGCGCTTTCAAACCTCATCACTCTGTACGCTGCGGATAACGAGCAGGAGCAACTGCGCCGTGAGGCGTTGAGTGATGAGGTTTGGGAACGCTATTTCTTTAATGAATCCCGTGATCCTGTCCAGCGTGAAATAGAGCAGGATCGGCTGATTAGTCATGCCAAAATGGCCCGCGAACAGCAGTGCGTTAATCCCGATTTGGTGATTATTGCCGATGTAAGCGCTATGCCTGCCCATATCAGCAAGCCTTTGCTGGAGCGAATTAAATACTTCAATACCCTGAGACGTCCGAAAGCGTATTCCCGCTATCTGCGCGAAACTATCAGACCGTGTATTGAGCGGCTGGAACGCGTGCGGGGCTGCCAAATGTCCGCCTCGTTTCGGTTTATGGCGAGCCAGGACGGGCTGGAGGGGCTGCTGGTACTGCCTGAAATGAATCAGGATCAGGTCAAGCGTCTTTCCACGCTGGTTGCGGCACATATGAGCATGTGTCTTGATGCGGCCTGCGGTGATCTGTTTGTCAGTGACGATGTTAAACCAGAAGAAATCCGCCAGGCATGGGAAAGGGTTGCAGCAGAAGCCATGCGCCTTGAGGTCATCCCGCCAGCGTTTGAACAGTTACGCCGCAAAAAGCGCCGCCGCAAGCCGGTGCCTTATGAACTGATCCCACCATCGCTGGCGCGTATGCTGTGCGCGGACTGGTGGTATCGCAAACTGTGGCAGATGCGCTGCGAGTGGCGGGAGGAGCAGCTGCGCGCCGTCTGCCTGGTCAACAAAAAAGCGTCCCCGTATGTCAGCTATGAAGCCGTGATCCACAAACGCGAGCAGCGCCGCAAATCGCTGGAGTTCTTCCGCTCGCATGAGCTGGTCAACGAAGACGGCGACACGCTGGACATGGAAGACGTGGTGAACGCCAGTAACAGCAACCCGGCACACCGCCGTAATGAAATGATGGCCTGTGTTAAGGGACTGGAGCTGATCGCGGAAATGCGCGGAGACTGTGCGGTGTTCTACACCATCACCTGCCCGTCACGCTTCCACGCAACCCTCAACAACGGCAGACCTAATCCTAAGTGGACCAGCGCCACCGTCCGTCAGAGCAGTGACTATCTGGTTGATACGTTCGCCGCTTTTCGCAAGGCAATGCACAAGGCCGGGCTGCGCTGGTACGGCGTCCGCGTTGCAGAGCCGCACCATGACGGCACCGTGCACTGGCATCTTCTGTGCTTCATGCGTAAAAAAGACCGCCGTTCCATCACCGCGCTGCTGCGTAAGTTTGCCATCCGTGAAGACCGCGAGGAGCTGGGCACCAATACCGGGCCGCGCTTCAAGTCCGAGCTTATCAACCCGCGTAAGGGCACGCCGACCAGCTATATCGCTAAATACATCAGCAAAAACATCGACGGGCGAGGGCTGGCTAAAGAAATCAGCAAAGAAACCGGCAGATCGCTGCGTGACAGCGCCGAGCATGTCAGCGCATGGGCGTCATTGCATCGTGTCCAGCAATTTCGTTTCTTTGGTATTCCGGGGCGTCAGGCATACCGCGAGCTGCGCTTGCTGGCTGGTCAGGCGGCGAGAGTCCAGGGCGAACGCAAAGCGGGTACGCCGGTACTGGATAATCCGCGTCTGGATGCGGTACTGGCAGCTGCAGACGCGGGTTGCTTTGCCACCTACATCATGAAACAGGGTGGTGTACTGGTTCCCCGCAAACATCACCTGGTCAGAACGGCATACGAGCTTAACGATGAGCCGAGCGCCTACGGCGACCACGGTATTCGTATCTATGGCATCTGGTCCCCGATCATTGAGGGCCGGATCTGCACGCACGCAATCAAGTGGAAGATGGTCCGTAAGGCCGTTGACGTTCAGGAGGCGGCAGCCGACCAGGGCGCTTGCGCCCCTTGGACTCGTGGCAATAACTGTCCCCCTGTTGAAAATCTGAACAAATCAGGGGGTGATTTACCCGATATTAAAACCATGGATGAGAAGGAGCTGCAGGAATATCTCCACAATATGGGCCAGAAGGAACAGCGGGAGCTTACCGCCAGGTTGAGGCTGGTAAAACCGAAGCGGAAAACAGTATACAAACAGAATATTTCGGAGCAGCGGCGCCTGCAGCTTAAGGCAGAACTGACTTCCAGAGGCTTTGATGCAAGCAATGCGGAAGTGGATCTGCTTTTGCGTGGTGGTAGCATCCCATCTGGAGCAGGGTTGCGCCTGTTTTATCGGGATCAACGTTTGCAAGAAGATGATAAATGGCGCCAGTGGTACTAAGGCGCCTTAGATTGAAGGGTTACAAGCCAGCCAGACTCTTGCCGCGAATGCGGGCAACTTCATACTTCAGTTCAGCCGCCTTGGCCTCGCAGAGCCTTAAGGATTTTAGCCATTGTTCCGTTGTAGGTTTACCAAATATGTCTTCCATTACTACAACCAAGTAAAGGCAGCGGCCAGTGCCTAGTTCACCTGCAACCAGGCAGGCTGCGTTAGTTCCTGCCATAAGTTCAATACATGCTTTACGCATCGATTTATTCCTCATTCCGTTGTCTCTTGTAAAGCATCGCAGTTGAGCCATCTGTTTGAAACATAAAAAAACAATTTACATTTGATGGGTAATTATATACTGTGTTTATATACAGTTGTTTTTGATTGGAGGGGAAAATGCAGGACTATTTTTTGGAGTCGTTGAAGCTCCAGCGCATTGATTTTTTTGTGAAGCTTGTAGCGGCTAGTGAGTGCGATGATGAAGAGAAGCGGCTTGCTATCCAGTGGGTTTCGGAGCTGACTGATGAGTTGATGGCGAAAATCCGTACTCATGAGTACAACCGCTCAATGGATCTCCCCAGTTAGGAATAGGAACGTTGCTGGCGTCTGAACTTGCTTCTGGCGTCAGCAAGGTTGAACAACGAGCTTTGCGAGGCGTTAGCTATGTAGTGCAGTCTATGCCGCATGAGATCGCATGATCGTTTGAGGATCGTTTTTGATAAGGCCCGCCAGAACTGGCGGGCTTTTGCTTATGTCATGCAGGTGCATGAAAACCACTACATAAAGTGGGCAGGCGTGGCGGGGATACGAGCGCGCGCTGATATGTATAATTGTATAAACAAATATTGTTTCAGTTGCTCCATACGAATCACAGGGTATAAAATCAGTAAAATTTCTTTAACTTCTATTATCCCAAAAGTAAGAGTGATTCGATGGCTAATTTGTTAGATTGGAATACACTTCATCACAAAGTACAAGCATACTTGGATCCTGAGAATGGAATCGATAAACCACAAAAAGCTTTTCCAATTTTGATGGTGGCAACGTTACTAAATGTATCTGATGAAGAAGCTGAAGATGCCATAACTGATGGTTCAATGGATAGAGGTGTTGATGCTGTTTATGTCGATGACCGTGATGGCAGGAATTCTATCCATATATTTCAGTTTAAATATGCTGATACCTTTGAGAATACTAAAAAGAATTTTCCCAGCAATGAAATCGATAAGTTAGTGTCATTCTTTGATGACTTATTGGATTTAAATAAATCTCTCGAGAAAACTTGCAATCCGATATTATGGAATAAAATTAAAGAAATTTGGGCTGCACTTGAGAAAAGTAATCCTTCCATTGAAGTTCACTTTTGTGGTAACACAATGGAAATGCAGAACGGAGAAAAAGAAAGAGCCAATGCGTCATTAAGTAAATATAAATATTTCAATGTTCACCATCATAGTTTGGACACTATTGTTAATTATTTTGTTGAAAGAAAGAATAGCGTTATTGATGAGCAGTTACAGATAGTGGATAAGGACTATTTTGACCGTACCGATGGCAGTATTAGAGGGTTAATATGTACTGTTGAAGCTTCTGAAATTGTAAGGATAATTACAAACCCTGAAAATCCAAAGGAGGTTAGGAAAGAAATTTTTAATGATAATGTAAGAGTTTATTTAAGTCGAACAAATAAAATAAACAGACGCATAATTGAAACTGCATTATCAGATCGCAGCCCATTATTTTGGTATTTGAATAATGGAATTACTGTAACTTGTGACTCTTTTTCTTATATAAAAGGGAAAAGAGCTCCATTGGTAGAATTAAAAAATATCCAAATCGTGAATGGAGGGCAGACATCTAATGCATTATTTGAAGCTAGCTTAAATTCCGAAGAAAGACTGGAAGATGTTTTAATATTAGTAAGGATAATTGAAACTAAATCTCAACCAGTTAGTCTGGCTATTGCTGAGTCAACGAACAGTCAAACTCCAATTAAAAGTCGAGACCTTCGTTCAAATGATGATATTCAGAAAAAATTAGAGGAAGCTTTTGAGGGCATGGGGCTTTTTTATGATAGAAAGGATGGGCAGCATTCGAACCAGCCTAAAAGTGTCAGAGTTGATGCTTTGAGTGCCGGACAAGCTCATTTAGCTTATTCGCTAGATTTACCTGAAGTAGCTAAAAAGGATAGGGGGAGGATTTTCTCAGATCTTTATGAAACTGTATTTACAGATGAATTAATGGCTGATGAGCTTCTGGCTTCTATCAAAGTACTTTCAGTTATTGAAAATAAGAAGAAATTATTGCAATCCTCTATCAGGAAAGAGGAGAAGTTCAATTCTGCGCATATGTTTTTAATTGATGGTGCTTATCATGTGTTATTTGCGGTAGGACAAATCTGTGATGCTAAAGGCGTTGATAGATTGAATTATCAAAAAGCAATTACGTTTGTTCCTGCCGCGATAAAATATATAAGTGCAATGGTCGAAAAAGCCCAGCGTGATGATGCTTCATTTTCATTTAATAGGTACTTCAAAGACGCAAAGACTAAAACCAAGATTGCTGCTTATATTCAGGGTATGGAAAAAGGTTTGTAAAGTGCAGAGTTCGCTAAGCTTGAATTTTCAGGCTTAGCGAGAGATTTAATTATTATGTTTTAAATATGAATAAGATGGTCTTTAAATTCAACCTTTATGTTATCTAGGTTATATCATATGAATATGCTTCAAATTTAATTACTTCATCGTTTAGCCAAGAATTAAGTTCAGTTAGACGCTTCTGTAAAGGCAATAGTTCATTACGTACAAATACTTTCGCTGCCTTCTCCACATCCCCAAACCCCCCAACATTACTCGGCATAATCCCCATCATCTGCGGCGGAACGCGGTGTGCTGCCATCATGTCATCGCGGCTCACGTTCTTGATGTTCAAAAACTCATCCTTAGCTGCAACCTCCGAAAGTGGAATGATTTGGATACCGTCCTTTTTACCGTTGGGCGAGTACATAAACAGGTTGCGGAAGTTGCCCGGCCCTTTGGCGCTTTTCATTGCCTGGCGGATGTTGTTCACGTCCTCCTGGTTCTGCGCGGCGTCAGTCATGTACATGATGAAGCCTGCGTGGCTACCGTTAATGTAGTACTTCCGGCGGAACAGTGTTGCGGACTCATTCAGCAGGGCGGAAGGGATAGCTGACAGATATTCCGGCAGACCGTAAATCTCCTGGTTTAAATCCGGCTCCATCAGGTGAAAGATGCTGCCTTTGGTGAACTCGTAGGGGTGCGTGGTTAGGCCGTATTGCACAAACCAGTAGGTGTCTAAATCGATCCCGCGGCGGGTGTATTTCGCCAGTGATGGCTCCAGCGACAGAATGCCGCCGAGTCGGTTGGTGCGCTTCTCCAGATAGGCATTACCGAATACCAGATAGTCCTGCACAAACCGGCTGAACGCCTGCTGGCTAAGAAGTGGATGCGGGATAAAGGTGCTGGTCAGAATGTTGCGTTTTACCGCAATGGGAGAGCTGTGATGCACTGCGGCACGGTAGGTTCGCGCCAGCCCGTCAAAGCTGACCGGCGGCTCATACCAGCGGTCCATCTGCACGCATTCCACATAGTCCAGCAGCTCGCGGCGGTCCAGCACCGGGATTGGATCACCAAAGCTGAAAGCCTCGGCAGTTACGTCTGCGTTTTTAGGCGCCATATCTTCTGTTGGCGTTGTGCTGGTTAAGGCTTCGAGCTCACTCATCAAAAAATCTCCACAATGTTGCTGGTATTGGCGGATTCGCCCTGCAGCGGTTCGTTAAACAGTGCATGCATCGTTGCCCAGGCCAAATCTGCGTGGCTGGCCTCTTCGCTGCGGCTGGCTTCATAGGTTGGACGGTTGCCGCTGGCGGTGGTGGCGCGGCGGATAGCCATAAAGGACTGCGCAATGTCGGTGTGCCCAGCGTCAAACTCCAGACGGCGGTGGCTGATAATGTCGTACGCCTTGAGCACCAGGGCATTTTTGACGTTAGGGTTGTAGACAAACTCCCGCACGGCAGGAAAGAACGCTTTTACGTTCTCATAAACACCGTGCCCGACGCCGGTCGAGTCGATGCCGATATAGGTCACGTTGTACTGCTGCGTCAGTTTTTTGATAGCATCAGCCTGGGCGCGAAAGTCCATCCCGCGCCACTGATGACGCTCCAGAATTCGGAACTTCCCGCCAGGTACAGTTGGCGGTGCCATAACCACGCAGCCTGCGCTGTCACCGTTCTGCGTACCTTTTGCCGGGTCATAACCGATCCACACTTCGCGCCAGCCAAACGGGCGCAGCGCCAGCGCCTGAAAATCGGTCCAGACTTCCCAGCTGTCCACCATGCACGCCTGCAGCTCGCTGAGCGGGAACACGGACGCGAGATCGTCCACGAACTCACACATCAGCAGGTTCTGGTATTCGTCCGGGCTGTACTCCATGCGCAGCTGGTCGAGGTCGAACAGGTTACAGCCGCCGCGCACCGCATCCTCCACGGTGACGATCTGGCGGTACTGCCCGTCAGGGCAGAGCAGGCCGCGCGCAAGGTTGCTGTGGGTCAGGTCAATATCCACCTTGTCCGCTTTGGCACGGCCCCGGTTAAACAGCGCACCGGACCAGAACGGATAAGCACTGTGGGTCAGGCTGGAGGGCGTGGAAAAATAGGTTTGTCGCCATTTTTTGTGAATGGCCATACCGGAAGCCACTTTGCGCAGTTCCTGGAATTTTGGTATCCAGAAATATTCATCCAGGTACAGATTACCGTGATAGCTCTGCGCCGTGCGGGCGTTGGTGCCGAGAAAGTACAAAGCTGCCCCATTGGGTAACACCATGGGATCGCCTTTCAGCTCAACATCCACCTCTTTTGCAAAGTCGATGATGTACTGCTTAAAGACGTGCGCCTGTGCCTTACTGGCAGAAAGGAAAATCTGGTTGCGTCCGGTCAGCAGGGCGTCAATCAATGCTTCACGGGCAAAATAAAACGTGGCGCCAATCTGGCGCGACTTGAGCAGGTTGCGGATGCGGTTTGTTTTCCCGGCTTCAAACCAGTGACGCTGATAGTCGAACATAGAGGCGTGGAAGACTTCTTCCAGCTTTTCGATCTGTTCATCAGTGAAAACATTCTTTTCCGGCTGACGGCGTGGGCCTTTGTTGCGGTTGGCGACGTTAGGGTTTAAGTCGGCTTCGTTGCCACCATTGTTAAACTTGCCGATCCGCGCGTGGCGCTCCGACTGGCGCGCCAGCAGGTCAATTTCTTTGAAATCTTTCCCTTCTTTATGCTCCTTCATAATGAGCTGGCAGTAGCGTGCGGCGGTGGTGAGCTGCATCTGATCCAGCGGCCCATAGTCGCCCCACTTGTCGCGTTTTTTCCAGCTGTGAACGGTTGCAACTTTTTCGCCCAGCATTTCAGCAATGCGGGCTACGCGGTATCCCTGAAAGTACAGCAGCATGGCCTGCCTACGGGGATCGAGGTCTGCGGGGGTCAGTGTCGTGTTCATGGCCCAAACATACGGCCTTGGATGGCGGCTTTCCCCGGCTGCGGTTTGTGTGGTTTACCGTACAAATACAGCGCGTTGTCTCACTCCCCCTATCACCGCAAACATAAGGCTCCAGTAAGTTATTTCTAACGGAGCACGGCTCATGACAGTGAAAGCAAAGCGTTTCCGCATCGGGGTGGAAGGTGCCACCACTGACGGGCGCGAGATCCAGCGTGAATGGCTGGTACAGATGGCTGCCAGCTACAACCCGACGGTCTATACCGCGCTGATTAACCTTGAGCACATCAAGTCTTATCTGCCGGAGAGCACTTTTAACCGCTATGGCAGGGTGACGGGGCTGGTTGCAGAAGAAATCCAGGACGGCCCGCTGGCGGGCAAGATGGCACTTTATGCCGATATCGAACCCACTGACGCCCTGGTGGAACTGGTGAAAAAAGGCCAGAAGCTTTTCACCTCCATGGAGGTCAGCACGAAGTTTGCCGACACCGGCAAAGCCTACCTTGTGGGGCTGGGTGCGACGGACGATCCTGCGAGCCTTGGCACCGAAATGCTGGCTTTCAGCGCCAGCGCCGCACATAATCCGCTGGCAAACCGTAAGCAGAACCCTGAAAACCTGTTTTCGGAAGCTGTCGAAACGCTGATCGAACTGGAAGAGGTCCAGGACGAAAAGCCGTCCCTCTTTGCCCGCGTCACCGCGCTGTTCACCAAAAAAGAGCAGACCGATGAGGCGCGTTTCTCCGATGTGCATAAAGCCGTGGAACTGGTCGCCTCCGAGCAGCAGAACCTGAGCGAGCGCACTGATAAATCCCTGTCCGAACAGGACAAGCGCCTTTCTGAGCTGGAGTCCTCCCTGCAGGAACAGCTGGCCGCCTTTGCCGAGCTAGAGCAGAAGCTTAGCAGCGAAGACAGCCGTAAAGACTACCGCCAGCGCGCGCCGGGCGGTGACGCACCGGCAGGCACCCTGACCAATTGCTGATGGAGCATAAAACCCGATGAAAAAGAAAACCCGCTTTGCCTTTAACGCTTACCTGCAGCAGTTGGCGCGCCTGAACAGTGTGGAGGTTGAAGAACTCTCCAGCAAGTTTACCGTGGAGCCGTCCGTGCAGCAGACGCTGGAAGACCAGATCCAGCAGTCCGCCGCTTTCCTGACGCTGATTAACATCACGCCGGTCACTGAACAGTCAGGACAGTTGCTGGGGCTGGGCGTTGGCAGCACCATTGCCGGAACCACCGATACCACCACCAAAGAGCGCGAGCCTACCGATCCGACGCTGATGGAAGACGTGGAATACAAATGCGAACAGACCAACTTTGATACGGTGCTGACCTACGCAAAACTGGACCTGTGGGCCAAGTTCCAGGACTTCCAGGTGCGTATCCGCAACGCCATCGTCAAGCGTCAGGCGCTGGACCGCATCATGATCGGCTTTAACGGCGTGAAGCGCGCCAAAACCTCAAATCGTGCTGAAAACCCGCTGCTGCAGGACGTCAATAAAGGCTGGTTACAGAAAATCCGCGAAGACGCGCCGGATCATGTTATGGGCAGCACCACAAAAGACGGTGCAACGACTGCAGGCGCGGTCAAAGTGGGCAAGGGCGGCGACTATGCCAACCTGGACGCCGTGGTGATGGATGCCGTCAACGAGCTGATCGACGCGGTTTATCAGGATGATGACGATCTGGTTGTCGTCTGCGGACGTGAACTGCTGTCTGACAAGTATTTCCCGCTGGTCAACAAAGAGCAGGACAACAGCGAGAAAATTGCCGCCGATCTGATCATCAGCCAGAAACGTATGGGCGGCCTGCAGGCCGTGCGTGCGCCTTATTTCCCGGCAAATGCCCTGCTGATCACCCGTCTGGATAACCTGTCCATCTACTGGCAGGAAGATACCCGCCGCCGTTCTGTTATCGACAACCCGAAACGTGACCGGATTGAAAACTTTGAGTCCGTCAACGAGGCGTATGTGGTCGAGGACTACCGCTGCGCGGCGCTGGTAGAAAACATCGAAATCGGTGATTTCAGCGCGCCTGCCGCACCGGAAAGTGGGGAATAACGCATGAGCCTGAGTCCCGCACGGCAGCACCGCCTGCGCATTCAGGCTGAACAGGCCGCCCGTGAGGGCGGCAGTGTTCGCCATGCGTCGGGCTATGACCTGATGCTGCTGCAGCTGGCAGAAGACCGCCGCCGCCTCAAGGGCGTCCAGTCCACGGTGAAAAAGGCGGAAATCAAGGTGGAACTGCTGCCGAAATATTCCGCCTGGGCGGAGGGCGTGCTGGCTGCCGGAGGTGCGCAGCAGGATGACGTGCTGATGTACGTGATGCTGTGGCGTATCGACGCCGGTGATTATGCCGGTGCGCTCGAAATCGGGCGCCATGCGCTGCGCCATGGCTGGGTGATGCCACTGGGCAACCGTAACGTGCAGACCGTGCTGGCAGAAGAAATGGCAGACGCGGCGCAAAGCGCTCTGCTTGCCGCTGCCGGTTTTGATGCCGATCTGCTTCTGCAGACGCTGGACCTGACCACCGATCTGGATATGCCGGACCAGTCGCGGGCGCGCCTGCATAAAGCCATCGGTGCTGTACTGAGCGAAAGCAACCCGGCGTCTGCCCTGAATCACCTTAACCATGCGCTGCAGCTTGATCCCCGCTGCGGTGTGAAAAAAGAAAAGCAGCAGCTGGAGCGCAGACTGCGCAATGACAGCCGCTAACGAACGTGCCCCGCGCACGGGCGGCACGGGATGGCGAAAGGCACTGCTACATCAAAATTCCGTCCACCGCCCACTTATTCAGGAGAAAGCCGCATGAAGTTTGTTGCGCCCGAACAGGCACCGGAACAGGCGGAGGTCATCAAAAATACGCCGTTCTGGCCTGATGTGGACCTGTCGGAATTTCGCAGTGTGATGCGCACTGACGGCACGGTGACGCAGCCGCGTTTAAAGCAGGTCGTGCTGACGGCGATCTCTGAGGTTAACGCTGAGCTGTACGACTTCCGCAACCGTCAGCAGATGCAGGGCTGGCGGACACTTGCTGAGGTTCCCGCAGAAATGCTGGACGGTAAAAGCGAGCGCATCCGGCACTACCACAACGCTGTTTTTTGCTGGGCGCGCGCTGTGCTTAATGAGCGTTATCAGGACTATGACGCCACGGCGTCAGGCGTGAAGCGAGGGGAGGAGCTGGCGGAGGCCAGCGGCGATCTGTGGCGTGATGCCCGCTGGGCCATCAGCCGGGTGCAGGATACACCGCACTGTACGGTGGAGCTTATCTGATGAAAGTGCGTGCGCATCAGTATGACACGGTGGACGCGCTTTGCTGGCGTCATTACGGGCGCACGCAGGGTGTCACTGAGCAGGTTCTGCAGGCAAATCCGGGGCTGGCTGAGTACGGCCCATTTTTACCGCACGGGCTGCAGGTGGAACTGCCGGACATTACGGCGTCAACCACGGCGCAGACCGTCCAGCTATGGGACTGAATTATGACGCTTGAACGAATCAGCGCCTTTATCACTTACTGCATTGCCGTGCTGCTGGCATGGCTGGGCGATCTGTCGCTCAAGGATGCGTCAACGGTTGGCGGCGTACTGATTGGTGTGCTGATGCTGGCTATCAACTGGTACTACAAACACCAGTCTTTCAAATTGTTACGTGGCGGCAAGATTTCGCGGGGGGAATATGAATCCTTCAATCGTTAAGCGCTGCCTTGTCGGGGCGGTGCTGGCTATCGCAGCCACGCTGCCCGGATTTCAGTCGCTTCATACCTCCGTTGAGGGGCTGAAACTGATCGCCGATTACGAGGGATGCCGCCTGCAGCCTTATCAGTGCAGCGCGGGCGTCTGGACTGACGGGATCGGCAATACGTCCGGTGTGGTGCCTGGAAAAACCATCACGGAACGGCAGGCGGCGCAGGGACTTATCACCAACGTGCTGCGCGTGGAGCGAGCACTGGATAAATGTGTGGTGCAGCCGATGCCGCAAAAGGTCTATGACGCGGTGGTGTCGTTTGCTTTCAACGTGGGCACCGGCAACGCCTGCAGCTCCACGCTGGTTAAGTTGCTGAACCAGCGGCGCTGGGCGGATGCCTGCCTTCAGCTGCCGCGCTGGGTTTATGTGAAAGGTGTATTTAATCAGGGGCTGGATAACCGCCGTGCGCGGGAGATGGCCTGGTGCCTTAAAGGAGCTGGACTATGACGCGTGCGCTGGCAGTAGTGGTGGCGCTGGCATTCGTTGCGCTGGGCTGGCAGTCGTGGCGGCTTAACAGTGCCAGCCACACCATCGAAACGCAGCTCGCGGCGCTGAAAAGCAAAGCGCAGGAACTGACGAAGAAAAATAGCCAGCTGATCGGTCTGTCCATTCTGGCTGAAACCAACAACCGGGAGCAGGCGCGGCTCTATGCCGAAGCAGAACAGACCAGCGCACAGCTGAGACAACGACAACGCCGGATCGAGGAACTGAAACGTGAGAACGAGGATTTACGCCGCTGGGCTGATACTCCTTTGCCTGCTGACATTATCCGGCTGCGGGAACGCCCCACGCTCACCGGAGGTGCCGCTTACCGTCAGTGGTTGTCCGCGAGTGACGCCGTGTCGGTTGGATCAGGCAACGCCGCGCACTAACGGTGATCTGAACGCGTTGCTGGATGAAACGGAGGCCGCCTGGGCGGTCTGTGCAGACAAAGTGGACATGATTATTGCGTGTCAGGAGCGAAACAGTGAACAAACCACAATCCCTGCGCCACGCCCTCAATAAAGCGGTGCCTTATGTCCGCAATAATCCGGACAAACTGCATCTGTTTGTGGATAACGGTTCGCTGGTTGCCACGGGGGCCAGCTCCATGTCATGGGAGTACCGTTACACCCTGAACGTGGTGATTGAGGATTTCAGCGGCGACCAGAATCTGCTGATGGCCCCGGTTTTGCTGTGGCTGCGGGATAACCAGCCTGATGCCATCAATAATCCGGCGTTACGGGAAAAGCTATTCACCTTTGAGGTGGATATTCTGCGCAACGATGTCTGTGATATCAGCCTTAATCTGCAACTGACGGAGCGTGTGCTGGTCAGCACTGACGGCAGTGTGTCGAGTGTTGAAGCTGTTGCGGAACCCGATGAACCTGAAGAAATGTGGACGGTTAAACGTGGCTGAACTGCAGAAAGTGGACGACTGGCTGAGTGCCTTGTTGGCGAATCTGGAACCAGCCGCAAGAGGCCGCATGATGCGCCAGCTGGCGCAGGAACTACGCCGGACACAGCAGCAGAATATCAGAATGCAGCGCAATCCAGATGGCAGCAGTTATGAACCGCGCAGGGTAACAGCACGCAGCAAAAAAGGGCGCATCAAACGTCAGATGTTTGCAAAGCTGCGCACCACAAAATACCTGAAAACTGCCGCCAGCGCCGATTCTGCCAGCGTGCAGTTTGAAGGTAAGGTGCAGCGCATTGCCCGCGTTCATCACTACGGCCTGCGCGATCGCGTCAGTCGAAAAGGACCGGAAGTGCGTTACGCAGAGCGCCGCCTTCTGGGTTATAGTAATAATAGTTATCTAATCGTTAGTGATTTACTAATGAAATGGCTAACGCATCGTTAGCCATTACGATATTAATGAGTTTTAAGTGCCTCTGTTAAAGATTTTCGATGATGTTCCCAAAAGGCAAAATCATTCACTTTTGAATTAAACTCCAAATGCTCTTCAGAATATATTGTTTCACGGTGATCACATCCAAGAAGACATAGAATTAATCTTGTTAGATATATTGTTAAATGTTCACAAGCAACAGCAATGTTTATCAAGTTGTTACTTGGTATAATTACACCATGTATAATTATATTTCTGATTTCAGAAAGTCCTAGCTTACCAGATTCATTAAACAATGGCCATAAGTCATGAGTATGGATTAAATATTCTTTAAGAAATTCTTGTGTGGCATCTTTTAATGATATTCTATTCAGTTCTCCTAGTTTGCTTTTTATTTTTCCTCTAGTTGTTGAATCTTTAATAACGTCCTTGGTGATGACTCTTTCAATTGTTTGTCTTAATGATTTAAACTCGCTTTCACATAGAATGAAGGTCGTATTGTTTTTTTCTTTATGAGTTAAGATAATAGATTCAAAAGATTGGAAAAGTGAAAGATATCGAGACTCAAGATATTGGTTTGATGCATTGAGAACATTAATGGCTAATCGGATGTTCTGTCTGTAATGGGATGACAAATATGTGTGAAACATATTTTCAATATTTTCTTTGGCTTGTAATGGCATCATTAAGTGTTCTTTTTTGGTATCCTTAATAGGATTTTTTATCCTACAGCGAAAAACTGTATATACACCATCATTAGATTTTAGGTTCCAGTAACGACAAACTACTTTGTTACTATTGATAAATGATAAGATATCATTAAATGCGTCAATTTTGTCAATGTAGTTATTTCTTACATCATCAATGGTTAAATTAGAATTATTGGACTTTATTTTTAGGATTTGTTTTGTGCTGATTTCAAATTTTTCATTGCGTTCTAGTTTTGATTCGATATCTAATTTTATATCTTCGTTATTGTTAAGTTTAACAATAATAGGCTCTGACTTTGTAAGAGTGATGTTACCATCCGAAGATAAATTGTACTGAATGTTAGGGGAAAGTAGTTGATGGTCACTGTTGTAGAATGTTATTTCCGTATCCGGCGTATTATGTGCTTTATTATTTATAATGACTTCATTGGGAATGATGTTAAATGTATAGTATTGAGTTTTTCCTGAGTGACAGTCGGCGATATTTTCTATTCTACAATCGATTAGTTTTATCACTGAGCGAACATCACCATTTACATAATGAGTGCAAAATTCAATGTCTAAATTATTTTTTCCATAAAGCTTGATGGTTTTTTTACTATAGGTCTTTATCTGAATCCTATCCCAGCTTTCTTTATTGTTGACAGTAACATTGCAAGTCATTTCGATACTGTTTTCTGTTTTTATATTATCGTTATTAATAGTAATTGGGTTGTGGTCATAAAAAAAAGTAACTTTAATTGATTCATACGTATTCACTGATATTTATCTCCTTGTGTGGTAAGCGACACAATATTATCAAATTTTGAATCAAGAAAAAGGCTGCCATAGTTGCCTTATGAACGCACAACTAACCGAAATCATGCGCCTTATCACCAACCTGATCCGCACAGGTGTAGTCACCGAAGTGGACCGGGAAAACTGGCTTTGTCGGGTGAAAACGGGCGACCTTGAAACCAACTGGATTAACTGGCTGACGCTGCGCGCGGGTAATGCCCGGACATGGTGGCGACCATCGGAAGGCGAACAGGTGGTGCTGCTGAGTCTGGGAGGTAATCTGGAAACCGCTTTTGTGCTGCCCGCCATCTACTCCAATCAGTTTGCGCCGCCGTCGGATTCTGTGGACGGCTGCGTGACGGAGTACCCGGACGGGGGCTGGTTTGAGTATGAACCCGCCACCGGGCGGTGGCATGTCCGGGGTATCAAATCCATGGTGATCGAGGCGGCGGACAATATCACCCTCAAAACCAGTGAGTTTGTGGTGGAGGCTGACACAACACGCATTAACAGCGAGGTGGTGATCAACGGCGGAGTCACCCAAGGCGGCGGCGCAATGAGTTCTAACGGGATCGTAGTTGATGACCATGAGCATACTGGTGTTCTGAAAGGCGGCGACAACACGGGAGGTCCGGTATGACGTTGTATATCGGTATGAGCAGGAATGACGGGCAGGCCATTACCGATACCGATCATCTGCGCCAGTCGGTGCGGGATATTCTGCTGACGCCGCAGGGCAGTCGTCTTGCTCGCCGGGAATATGGTTCCCTACTGTCAGCCCTGATTGACCAGCCGCAGAACCCGGCACTGCGCCTGCAGATTATGTCTGCAGTCTATGTAGCGCTGAACCGCTGGGAACCGCGCCTTACGCTGGACTCCATCACCATCAACGGCAATTTTGACGGCTCTATGGTGGTTGAGCTTACGGGACATAGTAATAACGGAGCACCGATTTCCCTTTCCATATCAACAGGAGCAGACAATGGCAGTCATTGACCTTTCACGGTTACCGCCGCCGCAGATAGTGGACGTGCCGGATTTTGAGACGCTGCTGGCTGAGCGCAAGGCCGCTTTTGTGGCTCTTTATCCTGTAGATGAACAGGACGCGGTGCGGCGTACGCTGGCGCTGGAATCTGAACCCGTCACCAAGCTGCTGCAGGAAAGCACATACCGCGAAATCCTGCTGTGCCAGCGTATTAACGAAGCTGCGCAGGCGGTGATGGTGGCCTATTCGATGGGAAATGATCTTGAGCAGCTGGCAGCCAACTGCAACGTGAAACGTCTGACGGTAGTGCCTGCTGATAATGATGCAGTACCGCCGGTCGCCGCAGTGATGGAAGATGATGAGGCGCTGCGCCAGCGCATCCCTGCAGCATTTGAGGGACTGTCCGTTGCTGGCCCGACGGGAGCCTATGAATTTCACGCCAGAAGTGCGGACGGACGTGTGGCAGATGCCAGCGCAACCAGTCCGGCTCCTGCAGAGGTGGTACTTACCGTACTGAGCCGGGAGGGTGACGGTACAGCAGTAAAAGATCTGCTGGATGTGGTTGAAAAAGCCCTGAACAGTGAGAGTGTACGCCCGGTGGCTGACCGTCTGACGGTTCGTAGTGCGGAGATCATACCGTACCGGGTGGAGGCTACCATTTTTCTTTATCCGGGGCCGGAAGCGGAGCCTGTTATGGCGGCGGCAAAAGCCAGCCTGCAGAAGTACATCGCCAGTCAGACGAGGCTGGGACGTGATATCCGCCGCAGCGCCATTTATGCCGCGCTGCACGTGGAGGGCGTCCAGCGTGTGGAGCTAACGTCCCCTCTGGAGGATGTGGTGCTGGATAAGACGCAGGCGGCATCCTGTACTGAATGGAGCGTTACCAACGGGGGCACGGATGAATAGTCTGTTGCCGCCGGGTTCGTCGCCGCTTGAGCGCCGACTGGCGCAGACCTGCAGCGGGATTTCCGATCTGCAGGTATCGCTGCGTGATTTGTGGAATCCGGCAACCTGTCCGATCAGATTCCTGCCCTATCTGGCCTGGGCGTTTTCTGTTGACCGCTGGGATGAAAGCTGGACAGAAAGCGTCAAGCGCCGCGTTGTGCAGGACGCTTTTTATATCCATCAACACAAGGGGACAACCCGCGCCGTGCGGCGCGTGGTGGAGCCGTTCGGCTTCCTGATCCGCATCATTGAGTGGTGGCAGACCGGCGAAACGCCGGGAACGTTCCGTCTGGATATTGGCGTACAGGATCATGGTATCACCGAAGACACCTATCTGGAGCTTGAGCGCCTGATAAGCGATGCCAAACCATGCAGCCGTCATCTGGTTGGTATGTCCATCAACCTGCAGACAGGTGGCCCGTATTTTGTGGGGGCAGCCACCTACACCGGCGAAGAAATCACGATCTACCCGTATATCAACGAAACCATTATTTCCGGCGGCACCGCTTATGAGGGCGGGGCGGTCCATGTTATTGACACAATGAGAGTGAATCCATGAGCGCAAAATTTTATACCCTGCTGACGGAGATCGGCGCGGCGAAACTGGCAAGCGCCGCCGCGCTCGGTGTCCCGCTGAAAATTACCCATATGGCGGTGGGCGACGGTGGCGGTGTGCTGCCCACACCCAGCGCGCAACAGACCGCGTTAGTTGCTGAGAAGCGTCGAGCAGCGCTGAATATGCTGTATATCGACCCGCAGAACAGCAGCCAGATTATTGCTGAGCAAGTGATCCCGGAAACTGAGGGGGGATGGTGGATTCGTGAGGTCGGCCTGTTTGATGAAACCGGCGCACTGATCGCCGTGGGTAACTGCCCTGAGAGCTACAAGCCGCAGCTGACAGAAGGGAGCGGACGTACGCAGACCGTGCGCATGGTACTGATTACCAGCAGCACCGATAACATCACCCTGAAAATTGACCCTGCAGTAGTGCTGGCAACCCGTAAATATGTAGATGATAAGGCGCTGGAGCTGAAGGTATATGTAGACGACCTGATGGCAAAGCATCTTGCTGCGCCGGACCCGCATTCACAGTATGCGCAGAAGGACAGCCCTACACTCACAGGGATTCCAAAGGTACCGACGCCAGCGGCGGGTAACAGCACTAAACAGATTGCAAACACGGAATTTGTGGCATCGTCTATCGCGGCAATAGTGGATTCTGCGCCTGCAGCACTGGATACGCTGAACGAGCTGGCAGCGGCTCTGGGGAATGACCCGAACTTTGCCACGACGATGATAAACGCCCTGGCTGGAAAGCAACCGCTGGACAATACACTGACGAATTTAAGCGGAAAAGATATCGCCGGCCTTCTCACATACCTCGGTTTAGGCGAAACGATAAATCTGGCAAAAAATGCCGTCCCGGCGACACGGCGGGTTAACAGTAAACCACTGACCGGTGATATCACTTTGTCAGCTGCTGATGTGAATGCATTCGCGCTGGGGGTAACGGGAGACTACACACTGGAAAATGACAAATCAGTCGGCTGGAACTGGAAAAGCGGTGTTTACAACGTTCCTACTGGAGGTGCATCCAAGCTGATTTTGCATTTTAATATGAATATCGGCAGTTGTCCGGCAGTGCAGTTTTGTGTGAATTACAAGAATGGCGGTATTTCCTACCGTTCGGCACGCGACGATTTTGGCTTTGAACTTGACTGGACTGAATTTTATACCACAACACGAAAACCATCCGCAGGTGATGTCGGTGCATTACCTGTTAGTGGTGGCGTAATTAACGGTAATCTCGGTATCGGTACACCTAATATATTGGGAGGTAGTTCTATTGTATTAGGCGATAACGATACCGGCTTAAAACAAAACGGCGATGGTCTACTGGATATTTATGCTAATGGTGTTCAGGTATTCCGCTTTCAGAACGACACACTGGAGAGTAAAAAATCCATCAATGTTACCGGACGATTAACGCCAACAGACTACGGTAATTTTGACAGCCGATACGTACAGGATTTCCGTCTGGGTAGTTATGAATCTGGACAGGCATGGATGGGCCCGGGATTCAGTGATACACCTGGTTATGTACTGACAGCGGCAACTAACGGCAATGGTGATGAGCTTATTGACGGTCTCGGAAGACGTCCAATGCAAAAATTGATTGGCAACCAGTGGTATAACGTGACGAGTGTTTAATTATGATGCATCTAAAAAATATCGTAGCCGGTAATCCAAAAACGCCTGACCAGTATCAACTCACTAAAAAATTTGGTGTAGTTTGGCTGTATGATGAAAAAGGTAAAAACTGGTATGAGGAACAGAAAAATTTTGCAGCAGACACGCTAAAAGTTGCCTACGACAAAAGTAATATAATTGTGGCAATCAATAAAGATGCGTCGAAAATAAATCCTGAAGGGCGCAGCGTTGTTGAATTACCGGATATCACAGCTAATCGCCGGGCAGATGTGTCAGGACGCTGGATGTATGATGGCGAACGTGAGCAGATAATTAGGCGGGTTTATACACCGGAAGAACTGTGCCAGCAAGTAGAAGCGAAAAAGGTAAAACTGCTCGAAGAGGCCGAGACCGTTATTACGCCGCTGGCGCGGGCAGTAAAGCTGGGTATCGTCACCGATGAGGAGCAGCAGCGACTGGTGGCATGGGAACAATACAGCGTTCTGGTCAGTCGGGTGGATACATCTGCCCCTGACTGGCCGGAGAAACCGGCCAGTCATTAATTATTATTGTGGTAATACAGGCCACTGTATTTTATTAAAGGTGGCCTCGTCTGAAATGCCTGTTAAAACCAGTGATTTAAGCTCCCTGATATACGCCATCCATTTAGTCAGGCTGGCCTTATCGTCGTCACTGATTTCACCCAACGCCAATTCGGTTCGCCAGTCGGCAATGGCGCTGTTAGCGGCATCCAGTAGTTTCTGTCGGGTGGTTTCGGCCTTAGCCTGATAATCCACCGGAACGGGTAAAACCTTACCATCTCTGTACAACCATGAGCCATCACCACGGCAATCATCAGGACAGTCAGCAGCGTCTATTTCCGCAACAGACATATTAACCGGCCACAGCATTGATACAGCATATGTGTTTCCACGTTGCGGGACTGGCTTATTAATAACCCCCCAGATAACCCCCTCATGGTCGTACATGATTTTTGCGGTATCATCAGAAAATAATGACTGACATTCATACCAGTCCTGCCCGTCTTCTGATTCCAGAAAATATGCACCTATATTTATTTCGGACTGCGTTTTCCCCCTGTTTACGGGGGCGTCAATAAGTCTGAAATTTTTAATGTCCTGATATTTTTTCATTATGCCGTCCCCCCTTGTACGGTATACCACTGAATACCTAATCTTTTTTGCAAAGGCGCATAAGCAATGCCATCAATATTTTCGCCTTGATTATCTTTCCAGACGGAGGTAACTACATATCCGGGGGTATTAGGCCAGGAACCTGCATTGTTCCAGGTAGCCACTGATGTGCCAGCCCCTAATTGAACATCTGCGACGAGATTATTATTCAGATGTGTACTTAGCCAGCCGTTCCAGACATTACCAAAAATATCCCCGTTACCAGCCATGCGTGACGTGCCATTTCCTGCCTGTACTTCGCCTGTAGCTACAGCGTTTCCGTTTACTTTCAGGGAAACCATGCTCTCCACAAGATTACCGATGAAACGTAATACATGTGTGTAGTTCGAGTAAACATCAAGCACGCCATCGCCGTTCTGTTTAAAACCAGTGTCATTATCACCAAGAACGATCGAATTGCCGCCCAGCGCATTATCAGTACCAATGCTTAGCGGACCGTTAAGACGTCCTCCGGCAATGGGCAGCGCCTGAACGTCATTTGCTGTGGGTTTATTAGCTGTGTTGTAGTCAACAATCCACGGGCGGCTGGTATTCGGTACAGTTCCCCAGTCCTGACGCTTTGCGTTAGCGCCCATATGCGCGTAATAGTGCTGAAACCAGACTTCACCGATTTTCTCAACAAACAGATATCCATAGCTGTACAGCTTGCTGCCATCCGGATAGGTCGGAAAATCAGCGACCGTATCAGAATTCGACACCGCCACCCGCCACCATCCAGGTGTATTAGCTGATGCCATCGTGCCGTTATCGGTAATTTCTCCAACAGCACCGGCGGAAATGGCCCCCACATCTGACGCCCACAAAGTGATATCACCGGTCAGTGGTTTACTGTTAACCCGCCGTGTCGCCGGGACGGCATTTTTTGCCAGATTTATCGTTTCGCCTAAACCGAGGTTTATGAAAATGCAGAAAACGGTCGTAAATGGCATGATCCCAGCCTTTTGCGAGGGGACCTGTTGTGCAAATTGGCTATGTACGGGTGTCAACAAATGACCAGGATACTGATTTACAGCGAAACGCGCTGAATTGCGCAGGATGTGAACTGATTTTTGAAGACAAAATAAGCGGGACCAAATCAGAAAGGCCCGGATTAAAAAAGTTGCTCAGGACGTTATCAGAAGGGGACACACTAGTTGTATGGAAGCTTGATCGCCTGGGTCGCAGTATGCGCCATCTGGTCGTTCTGGTAGAGGAGCTACGGGAGCGTGGCATTAATTTCCGCAGTCTTACGGATAGCATAGATACTTCCACACCAATGGGGCGTTTCTTTTTCCATATCATGGGCGCACTCGCTGAAATGGAGAGGGAATTAATTGTGGAAAGGACCCGCGCCGGACTTGCCGCTGCGAGGGCGCAAGGGCGAGTCGGTGGCAGGCGTCCAAAGCTCACTCCGGAGCAATGGGAGCAGGCCGGACGGTTGCTTGCCGCCGGTGAAACTCGTCATCGTGTTGGATTACTTTTTGATGTTAGCATTTCCACTCTTTACAAGAAATTCCCTGTAAATCAGTCGCGTTGAAAGTGGCGATATTGTACCAGCACTGACACATCGTGAAATACGTGCGCCGCACGCCTGGCAACCAGAACATAAGGTATCCCTGTCAACCGGAGAGACTGCCTTATGGCTCAGGATTACCACCACGGGGTGCGCGTTGTTGAAATCAACGAGGGCACCCGACCTATTACCACGGTGAGCACTGCCATCGTGGGCATGGTCTGCACCGGCGATGATGCTGATGCGTCCGTGTTCCCCCTCAATAAGCCGGTCCTGCTGACTGATGTGCTCACCGCCAGCGGTAAAGCGGGGGAGTCCGGCACGCTGGCCCGCTCGCTGGACGCGATTGCAGATCAGGCAAAACCCGTGACTGTCGTTGTGCGTGTGGCGCAGGGAGAAACCGAAGCGGAAACCACCTCCAATATTATCGGCGGCGTAACTTCCGACGGTAAGAAAACGGGCATGAAAGCGCTACTGTCGGCGCAGTCGCAGCTCGGTGTCAAGCCGCGCATTCTTGGGGTGCCGGGACATGACACTCAGGCCGTTGCTACTGAACTGCTGGGCGTGGCGCAAAGCTTGCGCGGGTTTGCCTACCTTGCTGCTAATGGCTGCAAAACGGTGGAGGAAGCTATTGCCTATCGCGAGAATTTCAGTCAGCGCGAGGGAATGCTGATCTGGCCTGATTTCATCAACTTTGACACCGTGCTGAAAGCAGACGCGACGGCTTACGCCTCCGCCCGTGCGCTCGGCCTGCGTGCCAAAATCGACGAGCAGATCGGCTGGCATAAAACCCTGTCCAATGTGGGTGTGAACGGTGTCACCGGCATTTCCGCTGATGTGTTCTGGGATCTACAGGACCCGGCAACCGATGCGGGACTGCTGAACAAAAATGACGTCACCACATTGATCCGCAAAGACGGCTTCCGCTTCTGGGGTTCCCGTTGTCTCAGTGACGATCCGCTGTTTGCCTTTGAGAACTACACCCGCACGGCGCAGGTGCTGGCTGACACTATGGCGGAGGCGCACATGTGGGCGGTGGATGGCGTGCTTAATCCGTCGCTGGCCCGCGACATTATTGAAGGACTACGCGCCAAGATGCGCAGTC
Source organism: Salmonella sp. NW884 (assembly GCF_051700745.1). Classification (NCBI taxonomy): domain Bacteria; kingdom Pseudomonadati; phylum Pseudomonadota; class Gammaproteobacteria; order Enterobacterales; family Enterobacteriaceae; genus Salmonella; species Salmonella sp. NW884. Next base: position 665,694 of record NZ_JAMMDE010000002.1, read on the forward strand.
TGGTCAACCAGGGATACCTGATTGGTGGTGACTGCTGGCTGGATGAGTCTGTTAACGATAAAGACACCCTTAAAGCCGGGAAACTGACCATCGATTATGACTACACGCCGGTGCCTCCGCTTGAAAACCTGATGCTGCGCCAGCGCATCACCGATCGTTACCTGGTCGATTTTGCCAGCCGTGTCGCTGCATAAGGGGGAATCATGGCTTTACCACGCAAGTTAAAACACCTGAACCTGTTCAACGACGGGAACAACTGGCAGGGGATCGTTGAGTCTCTGACCCTGCCGAAATTCACCCGCAAGTTTGAGAAGTATCGCGGCGGCGGTATGCCGGGCGCAGTGGATGTGGACATGGGGCTGGATGACGGCGCACTGGACACGGAATTTTCAATCGGCGGCACCGAACTGCTGTTATTCAAGCAGATGGGCAAGGCAACCGTTGACGGCATCCAGCTGCGTTTCACCGGTTCCATTCAGCGTGACGATACCGGCGAAGTGCAGGCCGTTGAGCTGGTTGTGCGCGGGCGCCATAAAGAAGTGGATTCCGGCGAGTGGAAAACCGGCGAGAGCAGCAGCACCAAAGTCAGCAGTACCAACAGCTACGCGAAGCTGACCATTAATGGTGAGGTGCTCTATGAGGTCGATCTGGTCAACATGGTAGAAATCGTTGGCGGCGTGGACCTGATGGAAGCACACCGTAATGCCCTCGGCCTCTGATTAACCTTAACGGCGCGGGCAGCCGCGCCAGTATTTCATTAACAGGATACGAACATGAGCGACAAGCTGACTGAAAAGACCGTAAAACTGGATACTCCCATCATGCGCGGTAAAGCTGAAATTACCGAAATTGTGCTGCGCAAGCCTCAGTCCGGCGCACTGCGTGGCACCCGTCTGCAGGCCATTATGGATATGGACGTGGGCGCAATGATGACTGTGATCCCACGAATCTCCACCCCGACGCTGACCGCGCAGGAAATGGCAGAGCTGGACCCCGCCGATCTCACCGCGCTGTCGGTAGAGGTGGTGACTTTTTTGTTGAAGAAGTCGGTGCTTGCCGGTTTACCGACAGCCTGACGATTGATGATCTTGTGGCGGACATCGCCACCATCTTTCACTGGTCGCCATCCATCACTGACGTTATGCCGCTGACTGAGGTGCTGGCGTGGCGGCATAAGGCAATTCAGCGAAGCGGGGCCAGCGATGAGTGACAATAACCTGCGTCTGCAGGTGATTCTTAATGCGGTTGACAAGCTCACCCGCCCATTTCGATCCGCGCAGGCCAGCTCAAAAGAGCTGGCTACAACGATTCAGCAAAGCCGCGCCCGTTTAAAAGAATTAGATGCTAAGGCGGGCCGCATTGACGGTTTCCGCAAGGCCAGCGCGCAGCTGGCAGTCACCGGTAACAGCCTGAAAGCCGCACGCGAAGAAGCTGCAAAACTTGCCACGCAATTCTCTGCCACCAACCGCCCGACGGCGGCGCAGGCACGGTTGCTTGAGCAGGCAAAAAACCGCGTTACGGAGTTACAGAGCAAATATAACGGTCTACGTCAGTCGGTGCAGCGCCAGCGTCTTGCGCTCAATGAAGCCGGGCTGGACACGAAAAAGCTCAGTAGTGCGCAGCGGGAACTGCGGCAGAATGCCGACGAAACCCGGCAGGCCCTGGACCGGCAGCAGAAATCCCTTAAACGCCTGGGCGAACAGCAGGCGCGAATGAACGCCGTCCGCGATCAGTATTCACGCCGTCTTGAGGTGCGGGATCGCATCGCCGGGGCAGGGGCTACCACTACGGCTGCGGGGGTGGCAATGGGCGCACCTGTTGTGGCGGCAGTTAAGAGCTACGCCAGCATGGAAGATGCCATGAAAGGCGTGGCAAAGCAGATAAACGGGCTGCGGGACGATAATGGCAACCGCACAAAACAGTTTTATGACATGCAGGATGCCATCAAGGCCGCCAGCGAACAGCTGCCGATGGAGAACGGCGCTATAGACTATGCCGCGCTGGTTGAAGGTGGTGCTCGCATGGGGGTGACCAATCAGGACGATCCTTACGAAGAGCAGAAACGTGACCTGCTGGCTTTTGCATCCACGGCGGCAAAAGCGGCAACGGCCTTTGAGCTGCCCGCAGATGAACTGGCAGAAGGGCTGGGGAAAATCGCGCAGCTCTATAAAGTTCCGACGCGCAATATTGAACAACTGGGCGATGCGCTGAACTACCTGGACGATAACGCCATGTCAAAGGGTGGGGACATTATCAACGTCCTGCAGCGTATGGGGGGCGTGGCTGACCGCCTTGACTTCCGAAAGGCCGCGGCGCTGGGTTCAACATTCCTTTCTCTTGGGGCTGCCCCGGAAATCGCCGCCAGCGCCTCTAATGCCATGGTGCGTGAACTGTCCATTGCCACCATGCAAAGTAAACGATTTTTTGAAGGCATGAATCTGTTGCAACTCAATCCGGCGGAGATTGAAAAGCAGATGACCACCGATGCCATGGGCACAATTCAGCGGGTTCTGGAGAAGGTCAACAATCTGCCGCAGGATAAACGCCTGTCAGCCATGACAATGATTTTTGGCAAAGAGTTTGGCGATGATGCGGCAAAGCTGGCTAACAACCTGCCGGAGCTGCAGCGCCAGCTGAAACTCACATCAGGCAGTGGTGCTAATGGCTCCATGCAGAAAGAATCCGACATTAACAAGGATTCATTGTCTGCGCAGTGGTTGCTGGTTAAGACGGGCGCGCAAAACGCTTTCAGCAGCCTGGGGGAAACGCTGCGCCAGCCGCTGATGGATATTATGGGCATGGTTAAGCGCGTGACCGGGGCGTTGCGTCGCTGGGTTGAGCAGAATCCCGTGCTGGCTGGCACGCTGATGAAAGTGGCGGCAGCTACGGCAGTCATTACTGTTGGGTTGGGGGCGCTGGCAGTGGCGGTGGCTGCGGTACTAGGGCCGCTGGCGGTTATCCGGTTTGGCCTGTCAATGCTGTCAGTTAAAGCGTTACCTTCTGCAGCCGCCGCTGCCACACGTACAGGTAGCGTGCTGCGTTTGTTGATCTCTGGTCCGCTGGCTTTGCTGCGCGTGGCATTATTTGCTGTTGGTAGCCTGCTGGGTGCGCTGCTCAGTCCTGTAGGGCTGGTTGTGGCTGCACTGGCAGGCGTGGCGCTGGTTATCTGGAAATACTGGCAGCCCATTAGTGCATTTCTGGGGGGCGTGGTGGAAGGGTTCAGAGCCGCTGCTGCGCCCATCAGCGCCGCCTTTGAGCCGCTCAGACCCGTGTTTCAGTGGATTGGTGACAGGGTGCAGGCCTTGTGGGGCTGGTTCAATGATTTACTTACCCCGGTTAAATCCACTGCCGAAGAACTGAACAGCGCAGCTGCAATGGGGCGTCGGTTTGGTGAGGCGCTGGCGGAAGGTCTGAATAGGGTGATGCACCCACTTGAGTCACTTAAATCCGGTGTGTCATGGCTGCTGGAAAAGCTCGGTATTGTCAGTAAGGAGGCGGCAAAGGCGAAACTACCTGCGCAGGTTACGCAGCAGCAGTCCGCCACAGTGAACAGTGACGGCAAAGTGGTGCTGCCGCCAGGCGGGTTCCCGGCTTACGCGGGGATGTACGACACGGGCGGGATCATTCCACGCGGGCAGTTTGGCATTGTCGGAGAAAATGGCCCTGAAATTGTGAACGGACCGGCAAATGTTACCAGCAGGCGGCGTACTGCTGCGCTGGCCTCTGTCGTTGCTGGCGTGATGGGGGTAGCTGCGACACCTGCAAAAGCGGTTCCGCTTCATCCGTTCAGTTTGCCTGCGAGGGCATACCAGCCCCCGCTTGCTAAGGCAGATAGCCCGCCGCCGGTTATTCGTTATGAGATAAATGCGCCCATCCATATCGTCGCTCAGCCTGGGCAGAACGCGCAGGATATTGCCCGTGAAGTGGCACGACAGCTTGACGAGCGGGAGCGCCGGGCCAGGGCAAAAGCGCGCAGCAATTTCAGCGATCAGGGGGGGTATGAATCATGATGATGGTACTGGGTTTATATGTATTTATGCTGCGCACTGTCCCTTATCAGGAACTGCAGTATCAGCGCAGCTGGCGACACGCCGCCAACAGCCGGGTGAACCGCCGTCCGTCAACGCAGTTTCTTGGCCCGGATAACGACTCACTGACACTATCCGGGGTTCTGCTGCCGGAAGTGACCGGCGGCAGACTGTCATTACTGGCGCTTGAACAAATGGCTGAACTGGGCAAGGCATGGCCTTTGATTGAAGGCAGTGGAACCATTTACGGCATGTTTGTTATTGAGAGTCTGAGCCAGACAAAGACGGAGTTTTTTGCCAGCGGAATGCCCAGGCGCATTGAGTTTACGATCACCCTCAAACGGGTTGATGAGTCGCTCTCTGACATGTTCGGGAGTCTGAGTGACCAGCTCAGCAACCTGCAGGATTCTGCAGCCTCTGCGATTGGAGGTATCAAAAACACGGTTGGAGGATTGCTGCAGTGAACGTTAATTCTGATCTCCTGAATCTGAACAGCAAAAGCCCGGCTTTCAGTATCACCATCGAAGGCAAAGACGTGACGACGGTGATGGACGCGCGCCTGATGAGTCTGACACTGACGGATAACCGGGGCTTTGAAGCGGACCAGCTTGATCTGGAGCTGGACGACGCCGACGGGCTGATCGCCCTGCCGCGACGTGGGGCTGTGATTCAGCTGGCGTTGGGCTGGAAAGGCCAGCCGCTTTTCCCTAAAGGGGCTTTTACCGTAGATGAAATTGAACACAGCGGAGCCCCTGACCGGCTGACCATCAGGGCGCGTAGCGCAGATTTTCGTGAAACCCTCAATACACGGCGCGAAAAATCATGGCATCAGACAACGGTGGGGGAGGTGGTAAAGGAAATCGCCGCCCGGCACAACCTCAAAGTGGCGCTGGGTCAAGACCTGACGAATAAGGCGCTGGATCATATGGACCAGACCAATGAAAGCGATGCAAGTTTTCTGATGAAACTGGCGAGACAGTATGGGGCGATTGCTTCCGTTAAAGACGGGAACTTGCTGTTTATTCGGCAGGGACAGGGAAGAACGGCAAGCGGCAAGCAGCTGCCGGTTATCACCATCACGCGCAAAGCCGGTGACGGTCATCGGTTCACCCTTGCTGATCGTGGTGCCTATACCGGTGTTATTGCCAGCTGGTTGCATACGCGTGAACCCAGGAAAAAAGAGACAACCCGTGTTAAGCGTCGTCGAAAGAAAGCCACCACCCCCAAAGAGCCGGAAGCAAAACAGGGAGATTATCTGGTGGGAACGGATGAAAACGTGTTGGTTCTTAATCGTACCTACGCCAACCGGAGCAATGCAGAGCGCGCAGCAAAAATGCAGTGGGAACGTCTGCAGCGCGGGGTTGCTTCATTTTCCCTGCTGCTCGCTGAGGGGCGGGCTGATCTCTATACGGAAATGCCGGTGAAGGTGACGGGATTTAAGCAGCCGATTGATGATGCAGAATGGACCATTACCACCCTGACGCATTCTGTCAGCCCGGATAATGGATTTACGACCAGCATGGAGCTTGAAGTAAAGATTGATGATCTTGAAATTGAATAATTGGTTCTCAATATTGAGTGATGATGTATCATTATTGCGATTACGGCAAAAGTGGTGGGATAACAGCAATGATGAACTGTCCAGAGTGCGGTCATGCAGCACATACCAGAAGCAGCTTTCAGGTATCAGCTACGACAAAAGAACGTTACAACCAGTGCCAAAATATAAATTGTGGCTGTACGTTCGTTACTCATGAAACGTTTGTACGGCACATTATAAAACCGAATCTAATTTCTTCTGCGCCACCACATCCGGGAAAAGGTGGTCAAGGCCACATGAGTTTCTGAACAGAACCCGCTTTAATGGCGGGTTTTTTGTTGCCGCCAGTCCGACACGCTGTCGCCATTTTGCCGCCACTACCAAAGAAAAAGGGGCTACGTTTTCACGTAACCCCTTGTTTTATTTGGTGGAGCTGGCGGGAGTTGAACCCGCGTCCGAAATTCCTACATCCTCGGTACTACATGCTTAGTCAGTCTTTACATTCGCCTGGCACCTGCGGACGGACACGCCACTACCAGACTAGCCTGATTCGTTTTAACGCTTCAACCCCAGGCAGGGCATCCGCGCGATCTCTTTTGGGTTTGACCTCTCTTGATCCCCGTCCTAAGAGCGGAGGCTAGGGAGAGAGGGCTCTAAGCAGGTTATTAAGCTGCTAAAGCGTAGTTTTCGTCGTTTGCGACTATTTTTTTGCGGCTTTTTACGAGGCCAACCGCCCCTCGGCATGCACCTTGGGTTTCGCAAATCCCGTCGAATCCAGAATCAGCCCCAATGTGTAAGGTAAGTATAACAGACTTGTGACACGCGTGACCAGCCCCCGTATCTTCTTATCTTCAACGATTTACCGCTCGCGCAGCGCTTCTTTCGCGCGATTAAACGGTTTGATTAAATAGTCGACAATGGTTTTTTCACCGGTTTTGATATCCACCGTGGCGATCATGCCTGGAACAATCGAAAAACGGCGTCCTGATTTATTTTGTAGATAGTCCTGGTGGGTGCGGATAAACACGCGATAGTAGAAAATTTCCGGTTTCACTTTATCCTGAATGGTGTCCGGTGAAATGGTCTCCACCACGCCGTCAAGCCCGCCGTAAATGGCGTAATCGTAAGCAGTAATTTTAACCAATGCGCGTTGGCCGGGATGAATAAAGGCGATATCACGCGGCGAAAGGCGGGTTTCAATCAGCAGACGATCGTCTACCGGCACTATCTCCATCATCTCGCCGTTAGGCGGGATCACGCCGCCAATCGTCGTGACCTGGATATTTTTAACAATGCCGCGTACCGGCGAACGCACGGTAAGGCGGGTGACGGAATCCTCGCGTCCTTTTAAAATGGCGGAGAGCATATCGACCTCAGCGTTCGCTTTCGATAACGCTTCGCGTGCCTGCACATAATATTGTGAGCGCAGATCGGTAATTTTTAAGCCTAAATCGCTTTTTTGTCGTTGCAGGCGTAGCACTTCAACATGACTGGCCGCGCCGCTTTTCTCCAGCCGCTGGGTAATGGTCAGCTCTTTATTAACCGACGCCAGCGCATCCCGTAGCTCGGCTTCGGTATCGGCCAGCTGCGCGCGGCGGCTTTTATAGAGACGCGTCTCTGCGGCAATCAGATCCGGCCAGCCGTTCAGCTCAGCGGGAAAGGCGAGAGGTAAGTCGCTGACTTCCGCAGTTAACCGTGCGCTGGAGGCGAGTGAAGCGCGATATTTTGCCGCACTTTCACCAACATTGGACGCCAGACGCGTCGGATCAAGCCGGGCGACAATCTGGTTAGCCTGAACTCTGTCGCCTTCCCGCACCGTCAACTGCGCCAGAATGCCGCCATCCAGCGACTGCAGAACCTGTTCGCGTGAACTGGGGATCACTTTCCCGTTGCCGGTGGAAACCTCATCCAGTCGGCCAAACCACGCCCAGATGCCGAGAATGAGAAATAACAGTGAGCAGATCAGAACAATACGACCCGCGCCGGAAAACGCCCGTTCACGCTGAATATCGGGATCGTCCATCGCGGCATCATGCTGACTGATTTTCATTTTTCCACTCCCGACGGTGACTTTGCATCCGATCCGCGTTAAGCGCCTGCGCTTTTGGCGCATCCATCACCAGTTGTCCTTCTTTCAGGACAATGACACGCTCAACCAGCTCCAGTATTGGTACCCGGTGCGTCGCAACGACCAGGGTACGATTGCCAAGCCACTGATGTAACCGCTGAATAAACTCTCGCTCCGTATGCTCGTCCAGCGAGGCGCTGGGTTCGTCAAGTAGCACAATATTGGGGGAGCGCAGCAGCATTCTCGCCAGCAACAGGGACTGACGCTGCCCGCCGGACAGGCCGTTACCACCCTCCATAATGGGATGATCCAACCCTTTTGCCAGCCGCCTGACGAAGACGGCGCCGCCGCTGACTTCGAGCGCGTCAAAAACCTGTTCATCGTTGGCGTGCGGCGCGCCGAGCGTCAGGTTCTCTCGTAGGGTGCCGAAGAAAAGCCGCGCGTTCTGGCTAAGAAAGCCGATGTTGCGGCGTAAATCCGCCATATCGATGTGCGACAAGCTGAGATTATCAAGCCGGGCATCTCCCTGAATCATCTCCAGGCCGCCCGCCATCGCCTGTAAAAGTGTGGATTTACCCGCACCGTTACGCCCCAGTATCGCAATCCGCTCGCCTGGCATGATCTCCAGACGCACGAGGCGCAACGGTATGCGTTGATCGTCGTTATGGTAACGAAACTGAGCGTTTTCAAAGAGGTAATGCCCGTGGAGGATGTCGCGGTGTATCAGGCTATCGTCATGCTGTGTTTCGGTGGGCAGTTGCATAATGTTGTCGAGACCCATCTTCGCCGCTTTCACCTGCTGCCAGCGCGCCAGCACGCCGCACAGGTTAGCCATTGGCGCGATCATCCGCGAGCCGAGCATCGACGCGGCGACCACGGCGCCGGTAGTCATACTGCCTTCAATGACCATCGGTGCGCCGAACATAATCACTGCGGCATACACCAGACTTTGTACCGACATCCCCCAACTGATAAGCCCTTGCGTGAGTTTGCGGGTGCGTAGACCCGACTCGCCGGTAATACGGATATAGCTATTCCACTGCTGAAGAAAGCGGTTCTCCGCCTGCATCAGTTTAATATCTTCCAGCCCCTGAACGCTTTCGACCAAGACTGCATTGCGTAGCGTCGCTTCGTGGGCGGCCTGGTTGGCGAGGACAGACAGTCTTTTTTGCAGTGCGACGCCCGGCAGGATCATCAGCAGAGCCGCCACGGGCGCTATCCATGCCAGCGGTGGGGCAATAATCGCCAGGACTATCATAAACAGGAAAAAGAAAGGCAGATCGACAATGGTCGCCAGCGTTGAAGAGGTAATCATCTCGCGGATCTGCTCCAGTTCGCGTAACTGCGAGATAAAACTGCCGGTGGAACGGGGGATAGCGCTGTTGCGCAGCCTTAACGCATGACCGAATACCCGATCGGAAATGCGCATATCGGCGCGTTTACCGAGCACGTCCATAATGTGCGTACGCGCTTCACGCAGGAGAAAACCGAACAGCACCGCTACCAGCACGCCGAAGGAGAGCACGTACAGGGTAGGATATGACTGAGCGGGGATCACTCGATCGTAAACCTGCATAGAGAACACAATCCCGGCCAGCGACAGCACGTTAATCAGAAAGGCGGCGACCATTACCGGTAAATAAGGGCGAATATCCTGCAGAACCAGCTCGCGCATCCAGTCGGGTTTAAAGCGGGAGATATAGCGATCGACGCGGCTATCCTTGAGCGCCGATAGCGGGCGTAGCGCGGCAACATAGAGGATCTCCGGCAATAACTCGCTGAGCGTCAGGCGGTTACGCTGACCCTCTTCTTCAATCACAAAAACGTCTACCGCATCTTCGCCATTAACATGCTCGATGACCAATAACTGCCTGTCCCGGAGCTCGACAACCAACGGCAATCGCCACTGACTAAATGCCGTTTTGTCTATGTCCGGCGCGTGAAAGGATAAACCCGCCTGCCGCGCGAGCTGCGTTAAGGCGGTCGTTCTGCTTTTACCCCTAAACCACGGGGCGTTGGCCTGAATTGAACCGGGAGAACAGGCAACGCGATAATGACCGGCGACATAGCTGATGGCCTGCGCCCATTGGCTTAGCGCGCGCTCACTGAGTACCTCTTCTACATCGGGGGCGGCGCGGGTCATGGCTGGATCTCCACGGATTGAATGCTGCGATGATTTAACGCGAACGCCTGACGAAGCGCGCCGGTGTTATACAGACAGTTCAGTTGCAACTGATGCAACTGGCTTTCCGTTTGCAGTTCGGCAAAACGCGCCTGGTAAACTTCCTGCTCCGCATTAAGCACGTCGAGCAGCGGGCGGGAACCGAGGTCAAGGTATTGCTGCTGATACAGTTCGCGCGTGCGTTCGCTAAGCTGCTGTTGCCGACGAAGGATTTGTAACGCGCTGGCAAGACTCATTGCCTGGCTGCGCGCCTCCATCAGTTTCTGGCGGACATCAAGCCGGGTGCGCTGAATGGTCGACTGAGCCGCGTCTACCGCATGGCTGGCGGCGTTGCGTAGGGCAGTCAGCCCTCCGCCCTGATAAAGCGGCATCTCAACTTTCACCCAGGTGGAATACTGGGTTTTATCCAGCACTTCATGACTGGGATATTTATCATTAAGATAATGTTGTACAGAAGGTTCGAGCGAAATCGTCGGCGTCATTTGCGCGCTGGCATAGTCCAGATTCGCCCGCGCAACGTTGGCCTGCGCCCAGGCGGCCAGTACCGCGGGCACCAGCCGATCGTCGGGAGTCGCCGTCTCACAGCTGCGAGCGAGTTTCGCCGGGAAGTCATTATTGATGCCGTTAAGCGAATTCCAGCCCAGCCAGCTCATCAGTGAGGCTTTCGCACTGTCGAGATTGGCCTGATACTGCGCCAGTTGCGAGCGGGCGGATTCGATTCTGGCTTCGGTTTGCACTACGTCAGATAGCGACGTAGCGCCTTCATCGCTGCGCTGCCGGATAAGTTTACCGATGCTGTCCAGCGCGACGAGCTGTTCTTCCGCCGCTTCTACCATTTGCTGCCAGCTCTGCGTTTGTACAATGGCGTTGGCGGTTTCGTGCGCGACGGTATCAATACTGAGCAACACATTGGCCTGTTGCTGTGCTGCGCCTGCGGTTTCGGCGCGAACCTGGCTTGCCACTTTGCCGAAGTCATAAAGCATTTGCGATACCGACAGCACCAGCGAGGGACTATACCCGTGATCGGTGTAGGTATTGCTGTACCCATTGTTCACACCAGCGCTGACTTGCGGATAATATTTCGATTTGGCGACCTCTATTTGTTCATTCTGTGCGAGCAGTTTGCCGACGGCTTCGCGAATAGAAGGATGCCAGCTAACGGCGCGATTGACCGCGTCATTGAGCGTCAGGTTGCCCGGCGCGGCGGCGCTGAGCGGCAACTCAGCGGCGGAGCCATCCAACGAAGGAAGCATCTGGTCCGTTGCTAATCCTTCGGATGTAATCATTGGCGGCGCTTCTGCGCCCCGGGGCTGGTGATGAAACAAAGCAAATGCCAGTACGATGGCGACAGGCGCGACTCTTCCCATAGTTTATCCCTTTTAAATATCACCGCTTGTTGCCCCGAACGTCGTGGCGTTCGGGGCTTTTTTATCAACCGCCGGTTATCAGGTGGTTGTTCTGCAACAGCTCATTTAGCGTGAGCTGCACATTCTCCAGAGTGACAAGGTCAGTGGATTTAAACGCGCTGCCAGCGCCGTCGCGATCGACGGATATCACCGTATTGGCACCGCTGGTATGAACCTGAACAAAGTTACCCAGCGTCGCCGCCTGGTGATCCCAGCCGGTCAGCAGTTCGTGGATATCGATCTTGTCGCCCTGCGCGGTGGAGAAGTTTTGCCAGCGATCGGCGCCGTTGCCGCCGGTCGCGTCCGCGCCGTTTAACAGGTGGTAAATCAGCGTATCGCCATAGGCGGAGCCGATGAGAACATCGTTTTGGTTGGTACTGACGATTTGCGGCGCCATATCAATGGTCAATGTGGCGCTATCCGTATGACCCATCTTGTCATCCAGTTGATAGGTAAAGACCTCTTTACTGGTGATGGACGACATCGCGATGCCATTATTCAGCGTGTAGGTGTAAGCGCCATCGAGGTTAATTTGCAATGTGCCGTAATGTCCCTGAATCGTGGCGCTGGTGGTATTCGCCGCGGCGTCCAGCGTGGCGGCGCTGCCGTTATACCCGCTAATGCTCAGGCGGGTATTCACCGTATTAAGCTGATCCATCGCCCCCGCCGCATCGCTGCCGTCAAAAATATTGCCGAGAACGGTATGCGTTCCGGACGTTTCAAAATTATCCAGATCGACGGTGGTGCCGATGACGCGTGGCGTGATCGTCGCCGCCCCGGCCAGGGTATTGGTGCCGGTAAAGTTAAGCGTGTACGTTCCGGCATCCAGCTCCAGGCCGCTCAGGTTGACGGTCACCGTCGCGCTGCCCAGCGTGATATTCGCCACCGGAACGGTTCCGTTGCGTATGACGGTCCCGTTCTCCTGAATGGCCCAGCTAATATTCAGATTGCCCAGCGTAATGAGCGTGGAGACATCAAAGACCAGTGACGCGCCTTTAAGTACGGTACCTGTTGCAACGTCAAAGGTGCCGCTCCCGCTGCCCGATTTGCCGAGTAGCCCCCAACTGACGCTGCCGACGCTGGAGTCCAGCCAGGCAGAGGTATCCTGAAGCGTGGCGACGCTAAGGGTATCGCTGACATCATTAATCGCATCCAGCGCCCTGGCGGTTGGCGTGATATTGAGCGAGGCCGTATCGGTATCGCCGTTTGGCGCTTTGACTGTATAGATAAAGCTGTCCGGCGTTTTAATGCTGTCGGCGCCGACGCCGTTCTTCAGCGTGTAGGTATAGTTGCCTCTTGCGTCAATGATGAGCGAGCCATACAGTCCGTTTACCTCCGTCGTGCCGGTCGCCGCAATCGCCACGCCGTTTACTTCAGTGAGGAGGGCGTCCGTAGGGGCGACATCATTGGTCAGTACGTTGCCGGTGGTGTTGGCGGTGATACTGTCAACGGCATAGGTGTGGTCCTGGGAAATCGCCAGCGTATAGCCAGTGAGGACGCTAATGCCGCTGGCGGTATTCAGCACGAACAGGTATTCGCCGCCAGGCAACGTCAGGGTCAGCGGCTGGGACTGTCCGGCTAACAGCAGGGTGTTAATCCAGCCCTTTTGCACCCGAAACTGCTCATATTGCTGAATGGCATCGTTGAAGCGATAAACGTACAGATCGAACGTGGAAACCAGTGAGACGCCGCCGACGGTTCCCTGTAACGTCATGGTTCGCGTAGCGCCTTCTTCAACGTTAAAGATGATCGGATTAGTCATATCATCAAGCAGATTCGCGTTCAGTACATTACCAAGTCCGACGCTTAATACCGTGACGCCGCTTTGTGTCGAGGGACCGTTGTTGACGTAGCTAACGTGAGTATCAAAGACCAGAGAGGCGTTATTGTCTGTCGCTATCACGCTGCCCGGTACAGGCGCGGGACCCAGATTGATAACCAGTTGCGCGGCGCTGCTACCGACGCCATTCTGGGTAATGGTGTAGGTGAAGCTCTCTTTATGTCCGTATCCTGCCGTGGGCTTAGTCAGCGTGTAGGTGTAACTGCCATCCTGATTAATGTGCAGCGTGCCGTATTGCCCCTGGATATCCACGCCGCCCGCGCCGACCGGCGTACTGACGCCGTTGGCGTTGGTGATGGCGGTGACCGTGGTGCCCGTCGGCGCGGTATCATCAGCCATGACGTTGCCGGTACTGATGGTTGGCCCGCTAATAATACCTGCGCTGGTCTGGTGTACATCGACATCCAGGCTGGTATATGACCCGGTAGCGAGCAGACTGGTGTTATAAGTGAGTACCCGGTACTGGCCTTCGCCCAGGCCGCTCAGGTTCAGAGTAACGCCGCTCCCGGTCAGGGTAAGCAAATTCGCGAAGTCGCCAACGGCGGTGTTGACGATCGTCGTCCAGGCGCCGAGGCTGGTGTCGTAGCGCTGTACCACAATCTCCTGAGTACTGAGCAGCGAAAGCACGATTCCCGTTGCGGCGGCATCGATGGTGACGTCGCCCGTACCACCTTCAGCAATGGTGAACTCAACCTGAGCGGTATCGTTACCCAAAACCGAGGCGACATTGCCAAGCGCGCCAACCAGCAGCAGGCCGTAATCCGAATAGTTTTGCGTGCTGGTGACGGCGGTCGAGGTCAGATCAAGGCTGGTGATGTTATCCCTTGCCGCCAGCGGCAGAACCGGCGCGGTAATGCCTAACGTGTCGGAGGCGTTACCCGCAGCGTCAGTGGCCGTCACGTTAATGAGTTGACCTTCAATTTGTTTTGTCGGCAAGGTGAGAGACCATGCGCCGTTGCTGCCGGCGGTGGTGGTGAGCGTCACGCCCCCCGCCAGCGTGACGGTTACGGTGCTGTTTGCCTCAGCCTGTCCGGAAAGTGAACCGCCATCGGCGCTGAGCGTACCTGACGGCGTACCGGGCGCCAGCGTATCGACAATCACCGTCGCGGCGGTGGAGACGCTGCCTGTACCGTTGGCGTTAGTCGCGGTGGCGGTGAAGGCGTGGCTGCCTTCGGTCAAATTGCCTGTCGGGGTAAAGCTCCAGTTTCCGCTGGCGTTCGCCGTGGTGGTGCCGAGCAGCGCCCCGTTGTTATAAATGCTCACCGTGGCGCCCGCCTGAGCGGTACCATTCAATGTGGGTTGTGCGTCATTAGTGACCTGACCGTTGGCGATAGCGCCGGTATAAATACCCACATCATCCACTACGTTGGTGATGATCGGTGCTTCCGGCACGCGCGTATCGGGCGCGGTAAATCCGGCGGCAATGCCAGTGTTGCCTGCTTTATCCTGGGCAAATGCCAGTAGCGGCTGACCATTGGTCTGCGCGGGCGTGAGTGTGGCGGTGAAGCTGCCTGTACCGTCGGCGGTGGCGGTTCCCAGTACCACACCAGTCTCAGAGGTAATCGTCACTGTACTGCCTGCTTCCGCGGTGCCCGTCACCCGATTACCGGTAGCATTGATGACCAGGTTGCCGGGCGCGCCGGGCGCAATGGTATCCACGATAATCGTTGTCGATGGCGAAGCGGCGCTAACGTTGCCAGCCGCATCGGCGGCGCTAACGCTATAGGCGTGACTTCCCTGGCCGAGCGCGGCGGTTGGCGTCCAGCTCCAGTTGCCGCTGGCATTGGCGTTCACGGTCGCGACCAGCGCGCCATTATCGAAGATGCTTACCGCGCTGTTGGCTTCCGCGGTACCGTTGAGCGTCGGCTGTGTGTCATTGGTCGATTGTCCATTGCCAATGGCGCCGGTGTTGTTCGGGACATCATCAACGATGCTGGTTATAAGCGGAACCGTTGGCGCAAGGGTATCGACCACGATAGTAAAACCGCTGGTGGCCGGGCTAACGTTGCCTGCCGGGTCGGTGGCGGTCACTGTTAATGTGCGCGTGCCATCGTTTAACCCTGTCGTCGGCGTGAAGCTCCACGCGCCGCCCGCGTTAGCCGAGGTGACGCCAAGCAGAGTGTTGCCATCATAGATACTGATCACGCTGCCCGCTTCGGCAGTGCCGTTCAGCGTGGGGCGGTTATCATTGGTTATCTGACCATTAGCGAGATTTCCTGTGACCCCACCCGCGACGTCATCCACCACGGACGTCAGGATTGGCGTTTGCGGCGCGGTGGTATCGACCGTCAGGGTGAAAGCCGTACTGTTCGGGCTGCTGTTTCCTGCGGCATCGGTGGCGACGGCGGTGATGACGTGTGTTCCGCTTGCCAGCGTTGAGGTGGAGACGCTCCACGCGCCGTCAGGTTGAGCCGTTGTCGTGCCAATGACCGTACCATTTTCATAGAGCGTGATCGTGGCGCCGGCTTCTGCGGTGCCGCTGAAGGTTGGCGTAGGATCGTTGGTATTTTGGCCGTTCGCGATCGTGCCGAGGCCTGGCGCCTGATCGTCACTGACTGATGTGATTACCGGCGTCAGCGGCGGCGTGGTATCGACGACGAAATTAACGCTGTCTGAAACGGGACTGGCGTTGCCTGCGGCATCAACGGCAATGACGGTAATTACATGGTTGCCCGTCGCCAGAGAGGCATCGGGCGTGTAGCGCCAGCTACTGCTATTGTCGGCGGGAATTTCAGCCAGCAGCGTGCCGTTATCGTAGAGACGAATAGTTGTGTTGGCTTCACGGGTGCCGCTAATGACAGGGCGCGCCTCGTCTGTGATCTGTCCTGAACTCAGATTGCCGGTAATGGGGCCCGTACCGTCGTAGACCGTATCAATAACAGGCGCGGCGGGAGCCGTGGTATCAATAGTAAACGAGCGTATTTCGGACGCGGCGCTGGTATTGCCTGCCGCATCGGTTGCTGTCGCCGTCAGGTTCCAGACGCCCGCGCCCAGCGAGGTAGACGGCGTAAAGCTCCAGCTACCGTTGGCCTGAACTTGCGCCGTGCCGACCAGCGCGCTGCCATTATAAATCGAGATGGTTGTACCCGCCTCACCGGTACCCGAAAGTGTTGGTCGGGTTTCGTTCGTCGAGCCGCCGTTGGGGACGATGCCCGTCACCGGCGCCGTATTGTCTGCCACGCTGGCGATAACCGGCGCGGCGGGCGGTGTGGCGTCAATCGTCAGCACAAATCCGCTGGACACCGCGCTGCTATTACCCGCCGGATCGGTGGCGCTAAGGGTGAACGTGTGGCTACCGTTTGCAAGCGGCGTCTGTGGCGTAAAACTCCATGTGCCGTCGCTATTCACCGTCGTGGTACCGATGGACGCGGAATTACCGTCAAGATAGACATTAATCGTCGCGCCAGCCTCTCCGCGCCCGTTCAGGGTGGGCGTCGCATCGTTCGTTAGCTGCCCGCTTACCAGGTTGCCGGTAATACCGGGTTGGTCATCTACGACGGAGGTAAGAACCGGGATCGCCGGAGGCGTAATATCGACCACGATCGTCCACGGCGCGGAGACCGCGCTGGTATTGCCCGCCGGATCGGTAGCGCTAACCGTCAGATTATGGCTTCCCTCTGATAAATTGCGGGGCACCGGGAAGATCCAGCTACCGTTTTCGCCTACCTGAGCCGTGCCAAGCGGCGTACCGTTATCAAAAATGGTGATTGTCGCGCCAGGTTCGCCAGTTCCGTTCAGTATTGGCTGCCGATCGTCGGTGGATTGCCCCGGTAACACCGGGACGGTCGGTTGATTGTTATCGTCAATCACGGACGTGATAACCGGCACATCTGGCGCCTGCGCGTCAATGTTCAGCGTAAAGCCGTCCGAAGGCTGGCCGCTATTGCCGGCGGGATCGGTCGCCACGGCGGTAAAGATGTGTGCGATGCTCTCCAGCGGCGCGTTCGGGGTGAAGCGCCAGTTGCCGCTTTGATCTACCGTAGCGGAACCGATTTCTACGCCGTTATCCAGAATGCGGATCGTGGCGCCTGCTTCTCCCGTTCCGTTGAGCGTCGGGCGTGAATCATTGGTGAGCGCGCCGTTATCCAGCGTACCGGTCATGCCGGGGACATCATCCGTTGCGCTGGTAATAACCGGTTGCGCCGGCGCGCTAAGATCGACAGTGATCCCGACCGGTGCGGACAGGCCGCCCGGGCCATTCGCATTGGTTGCCTGGACGGTGAAGTAATGTGTGCTTTCGCTTAATGGCGTCGCGATCTCAAAGATCCAGTTCCCGCTGGCGTCAACGGTGGCAAAGCCTGCCGAATCGCCATCAATGAAAACTTCAACGGTAGAGCCGATATCCGTGGTGCCGTGCAGCGTTGGCGTGGTGTCGTCCGTGGCGCCGCCCGCCGCAATATTCCCCTGTACGCTCCCGACATTATCTTCAATCGCCGTGATGGCCGGGACGGCGGGCAGACCGCTGTCGGAAGCGGGAAAATTCGTAGCCGGGCCGTTATTCCCCGCGCGATCGATAGCAATTGCCGTCAGCGTACCGCCATCGGTTTGCGCCGGACTGAGCGTAACGACGAATTCACCGGTGCCATTAGCGACAGCGCTGCCGACCAGGGTGCCATCGGCATGATGAATTTCAACGGTAGCGTAAGGGTCGGCAAGTCCGGCCACGCGCGTGCCATCGTCGTCCACCGTCTGGACTGTTGGCGCGGGCGGGGCGGTGATATCCACGGTAATGGTGATCGGTTGGGTTTGCGCCGTGGTATTTCCAGCATCGTCAGTCGCGCTGAAGGTTAGCGCATGGCTGACTTCTGATAATTCGGGCGTATTGAATGTCCAGACCCCGTCGGTGACGAGCGCCGTCCCGATTGCCACGCCATTGTCGTAAATCGTGACGGTGCTGCCGTTTTCGCCGCTGCCGTTGATAGTCAGCGTCCGATCGTTAGTAAAAGCGCCATCGGTTAATGGCCCGGTCACTGGCGCAATATCGTCAAGGATCTCATTGACGACGGGCGGCTGCAACGGAACGGTGTCGACGGTGAAGGTAAAGCTGTTCGATACGCCGCTGCTGTTTCCGGCGGCATCGGCGGCAATGGCGGTCAGGGTGTAGACGCCATCCGGCAACGCGCTGGTCACCGGCAGCGTCCAGGTGCCGGTCTCATCGACGGTGACTACGCCTAAAACGCTGCTGCCGTTATAGAGCGTAATAATGCTGCCGATGTCGCCAGTGCCGTGAATGACCGGTGTATTGTCGTCAGTGGTTGCGCCGCTGACAATAGTATCCTGGACTTCGCCGACGTTATCTTCGGCAAAAGTGATAACTGGATTGGCGGGCGCAGTGGTGTCTAGCGTAAAAGTGACTGAGGCGGAAGGTGGACTGATATTACCCGCTATATCGGTTTCCGTGACGGTAATGGTATAGGTTTCTGGCGTCAGTGCCGCAGGCGTAAAGCTCCAGCTTCCGTTATCGCCTACCGTTGTGCGACCAATTTCACTGCCATTATTGTAGAGAATTATCGTGCTGCCGATCTCTCCCGTGCCGCTGAAGGTCGGCGTGGTATCGTTCGTTGCGCCATTATTGCCGATGTTGCCGATAACCGGCGCGACGTTATCGCTGATTAGCGGCGCGTCAGGCTGCGCTGGAGGCTGGGTATCAAGGGTAACGGAGAAAACGCCGGAGGTCTGGCTACTATTGCCTGCGGCATCCGTGGCGGTGGCCGTCAGGATGTTTAACCCTTCGCTCAGATTACGGGTTAGCGGATAGGTCCAGCTACCCTGTGGATTGACCTGGACGGTAGCCAGTTCTACGCCGTTATTGTACAGGGTGATGATGGCGCCGGGTTCGCCGGTGCCGCTGAGGGTCGGCATACGCTGATTGGTAATACTGCCGTTTGCCAGTAGCACCTCGCCTTCTCCGCCGGTGATGGCGGCTGACACGATCTGCGGCGCATCCGGTGCCTGGGTATCGATGCGTAGGGTAAAGCTGATGGATTCTGGACTTTCGTTCCCCGCCGGATCGTTGGCGCGAGCGGTCAGAGGGTGGTCGCCGTCGCCCAGCGCGGCAGGCGGCGTAAACTGCCAGCGCCCGTCCGTGCCGACCAGCGCCTGACCTATGGCATTGCCATT
This sequence comes from Salmonella sp. NW884, assembly GCF_051700745.1. Classification (NCBI taxonomy): domain Bacteria; kingdom Pseudomonadati; phylum Pseudomonadota; class Gammaproteobacteria; order Enterobacterales; family Enterobacteriaceae; genus Salmonella; species Salmonella sp. NW884. The sequence goes on from NZ_JAMMDE010000002.1 coordinate 684,878, forward strand.
ATCGTAAAGGATGATTGTGTCGCCTGCGGTGCCGCTACCGCTCAACCGGGGCTGGGATTCCTGGGTAATCTGATTGGTATCAATCGTATTTCCGTCGCCGTCAGCTACGCCGATAACGCCGGGGGCGGCAGGGGCCTGGGTATCAATGGTAATCGTAAAATCGGTCGAAAAAGGCGTGGTGTTGCCGTTACTGTCGCTGGCCGTCACGGTAAAGGTGTAGGTGTCGTCCGCCAGTGGCGAGGCCGTGGTGTAAGCGTAGCTCCAGACGCCGGAATTACCGACGATAATATCTGCTATCCGGGCACCATTCTGATACAGGTGTACTGTGGAACCCGGTTCACCTGTACCGTTAATCGTTGGCGTGCTGTCGTTAGTGAGCCCCAGATGCGCGACGCTACCGAGAATACCTGGCGCATCATCTGTAATGAAGGTGATTACCGGTTGCTGCGGCGATTGCGTATCGACCACCAGGTCGAATGACGCGGCCGGACTGGCATTGCCTTTAGCGTCGGTTGCGATTACTGTCAGTTGATGCGCGCCTTCACCTAAATTTTGCGACGGCGTAAACGTCCAGCCACCGTTGGGCTGTAGCGTGGCGAGTCCCAGCGAAACGCCGTTATCAAAAATTTCGACACGCGCGCCGGCCTCCGCCGTACCGCTAAGGGTAGGACGGTTGTCGTTGGTGGTTTGTCCGTTAACCAGCGGCCCGGTGAAGCTTTCAACATCGTCCAGCACCTGAGTGATAATGGGCTTATCCGGGGCGGTGATATCGGGCGCTTGCGCTGTGGTTGGCGGGCTGACGTTGTTGGCGCTGTCGGTGGCGGTGACGGTAACCTGTTCGCCGTTGGTCTGTGCGGGGACGAGGGGAAGGGTAAAATGACCTTCGCCATCTGCTTTGCCGCTGCCGAGCGGCGTGCCATCCGGCGTGGCGATCGTGATGGCGCTACCCGGTTCGGCGGTGCCGCTGATACTAGTGCCATCCTCACTAATTACCACGTTTTTTGGCATTTCCGGCGCGGTACTGTCCGGCGCGATAACCGTCGCGGCGGCGCTTTCGTTTTTCGCGACATCGGTGGCGGTAGCGATAAGCGCCTGGCCGTTAGTCTGCGCCGTATTCAGCGGAACGATAAATTGTCCGTTGCCGTTAGCGACGGCGCTGCCAAGTACGGTGTTGCTACTGTCGCGGATAGTGACCGTTGCCCCGGCTTCCGCCTGACCGCTTACGGACAGACCGTCGGTCGCCACGATAAGGCCGTCCGGTGCCGCTGGCGCAGTTTTATCCGGCGCGTTCAGCGTTTCTACCGGACCGCTATTCGTGGCTTTATCGGTAACGCTAATGCTTAATGTTTCGCCGTTAATTTTCGCCGGGCTAATACCTATTGAGAAGGTACCGTCGTCGCCTGCCGTTCCACTACCGAGCGTATTTCCCTGGCTGTCTTTGATAACCACAGTACTGCCAGCTTCCGTAGTGCCGGTAAGTCTGTCGCCGACGTCGCTAACCGCCAGGCCTTCCAGCACCGGCGGCTGCGTGTCGATATCAATGGTAAAGGAGGCGGACTGCCCGCTGGTGCCGCGATCGTTGGTCGCGGTAGCGGTAAAGACATGGTCGCCATCGGCAAGTGCCAGCGAGGGGGTAAAGCTCCATTTGCCGTCAGCGTCAGCGACAATGGGCGGAAAGGTCGGTACAGGAAAGCCATTATCGTTAATCGATATCGTACTGCCTGGTTCAGCAGTACCGCTGAGGGTTGGGCGGTTATCATCTGTGGCATCGCCATTTTTCAGCAGCCCGGTAACGGTGCCAGCGTCATCCGTCACGGTAAGGATAGTCGGCTGGGCAGGATACTGTGAGTCAGAAGCGGTAAACTCCGTGGCGGGGCCGATGTTACCAACGGCGTCCTGAATACGCGCTTCCAGACGCTCGCCGTGGGTCTGAGCCGGATTCAGCGTGATGCTGAAGTGGTTATTTTCTCCGGTAATCGTGGAGCCCAGGTAATTTCCCGCCGGGTCATAGATCGACACGGTACTACCAGCTTCAGCGGTGCCGCTAACGGTTGTGCCGTCTTTCGCGACATTATCAATGATAGCGGCGTCAGGCGGCGTGGTGTCCACAATGATAGTAGGCGTTGTCGTCACGCGGCTCGTGTTTCCGGCTTTGTCGCTTTGTTCGACGGTAAAGGTATGTTCGCCATCGCTTAACGGTGTAGTCGGGGTAAAGGTCCAGCGTCCATTTTCGTCTACGGTAGCGCTGCCGATAACGGTTGAACCCTCTTTAATCGTGATGGTATTGCCTGCCTCTCCCTGCCCGGAAAATAGCGGTTTTGCCTCGTCAGTCCGGTCATTATTCTGTAGCGGCCCGGTGAGCAAACCGGTGTTATCGGCAATCAGTTCAACGCGTGGGGCATCGGGGCTGAGTGTGTCGATAGTCAGTGTAAAGCGGGCTGATTCGCTACTTTCGCCTTTAACGTTAGTCGCAATGGCGGTGAAATGATTTTCCCCATCCGCTAGCGCGCTGGTAATGGCAAAATGCCAGTTTCCGCTGCTATCAACCGTTGTGGAGCCTATTTCCTGACCATTGGCGTAAATATGGATGACTGTGCCAGCGCTGCCGGTTCCCTCCAGCGTGGGGGTATTGTCGTTCGTAAACTGATTATTGCTCAGCGTGCCGGTGAGGGGAGCGGCATCATCGATAGCGGCGGTGATAGCTGGTGTATCGGGGAGAGGAATGTTGGGCGCATCAATGGTTGCGGATGGGCCGGTATTGCCGGCATCGTCAGTCGCGGTCACGGTAAGTTGTTCGCCGCTAATCTGTGGCGCTGTTAGATCAATACTAAATTTACCGTCGCTATCCGCTTTGCCCTCGCCAACGACGTTACCTGAAGGATCTTTGATGGTAATGGTACTGCCCGCTTCGGCCTCGCCGCTCACCGTTTTTCCGTCCGCTGAAATCAGCAACTTGCCGGGAGCGAGAGGCGGGGTAGTATCTACAGGATTACTGCTACCTGGAGTATTGCCGTTAGGGTTACTGCCGCCGGGATTGCTGTTATCAGGGGGATTACCGTCAGGATTGGTGTTATCGGGGGGCGGATTATCGCCATCCGAATGATGGTGGGAATCGCCGCCGCCGGAAGACGCGATAGCGGCAATGCCGCCAGCCGCCACCGCGCCAGCCAGTACCCACGGCCAAACGGCGCCGCCTGCTTCATGGGAAGTGCCGGAAGTGACCAGCAGCTCATTAATATCAGCGATTTGTTCAAAATGTAGCCCGGCTTGCGGATTTTCTACCCACCATAACGTGCCATCATTTTCCGCCAGTACCAGCTGGCTTGCGCCCAGATCGTTGGTAACGTAAAAGTTTTTAATCGTGATCGTTTCGCCGGAATGGAGCGTCACCACCAGATCCTGATTAATGCGCGTAAGTTGACTAATCTCTTCCCGGGCCACTGATAATTTAACAATTGACGGGGCGTTAAGAGTGACCGATGAGGATTCCACAGTGGTGGAGACGCCAGTCAATTTCGAAACCACGGCGAGTAGAGGCATAAATTAGCTCCTGATGGATTTGCTCTGTGTATTAATTAACGGGCACGACGTTCAGGGCAAAATGCGTAGACGAGCCTTCCCGTTCATCGTGAGAGATGAATTTCCGTAGCCATATTCTTTTTTATGAGCGTAGGTGAAGGTCTGGTTTTCTCGCCGAATAACCCTTTGTTTTTTGTGCCTGACTAGTGCTTTCGTATTAGATGATATAGTCAGAAAAAAATCTTTCTGCAAATTAAGATCTATTGATAAAGGTGTTAGTGCGTCTGAAATATAACGGAGTTTGTGTTAAGGAGAGGTGGGGTGGGCTAACAACGCATGATGATTTTTTATTTATCTTTATGTTTTATAATGAATTTTAATTTCTTCGTCTTTTTCTTTTTTAACATAAAAACAATACCTTTTGTGAAGGTATTCAGCATTATTAAATTTTATAAAAATCATTTGAAGTATTGTGTTATTAGGCTATAAAAATTTTTTAAACAAAGAATATATTCTTGTTGTGGTATTTATTGCTATTGATAAGCGTCAGGCACAGAGAATATATTTTCGAGGCATGCATGAGATATGAATATTGACCAGCTTCATACTGAGAAGCTGGTCACAAAAAATGTCTATTATCGGCCTGCATTTTTCATAATGCGTGCTTTATCCAGTTGCCACTCACGTTCTTTAAGATCGGAACGTTTATCATGTTGTTTTTTACCTTTCGCCACGCCGATCTTCACTTTGCACCAGGCATTTTTCCAGTACAGAGAAAGCGCGACGACAGTATAACCTTCACGATTAATACGGCCATACAGCGAATCAAGCTCACGCTGATTTAACAACAGTTTGCGGGTTCGGGTTGGGTCGCATACGACATGTGTCGAGGCGACCGCCATCGGCGTAAAGTTTGCGCCAAACAGCCAGGCCTCGCCATCTTTGAGGATAACGTAACTGTCGCCGATATTGGCTTTTCCTGCGCGCAGAGATTTTACTTCCCAGCCTTGCAGGGCGAGACCAGCCTCGAACTCTTCTTCGATAAAGTATTCGTGCCGGGCGCGCTTATTCAGCGCGATGGTGGCTGAGCCCGGTTTATGTGCTTTTTTCTTCGTCATAAGTGTCGTGAATTCATAGGTAATCTGATATCGAAAACACCCCATTACGTCCTGATGAGGTGCAAAAATCTATCTTAGCATGAGTTGGGCTATGCACGCACAATTAAGGCATGACGGTTGGGGACAGCATTTTTTTTACTCGCTGATAAGTGGTATTATTTACACGATTTATGTTGATGGGAATTGCTATGCCTCAGATTAGTCGGACTGCTTTAGTCCCCTACAGTGCGGAACAGATGTATCAGTTAGTGAATGACGTGCAATCGTATCCCCAGTTTTTGCCTGGGTGTGTTGGTAGTCGCGTCCTGGAGTCATCGCCAGCACAGATGACGGCGGCTGTTGACGTGTCGAAGGCGGGTATCAGCAAGACGTTTACGACGCGTAATCAGCTAACGCGTAACCAGAGCATTCTGATGCATCTGGTGGATGGCCCCTTTAAAAAGCTGATCGGCGGCTGGAAATTTACCCCGCTCAGCCCCGAGGCGTGCCGTATTGAGTTTCAGCTTGATTTTGAGTTTACCAATAAACTCATTGAGCTGGCGTTTGGTCGTGTATTCAAAGAGTTAGCGTCCAACATGGTGCAGGCGTTTACGGTTCGCGCCAAAGAGGTTTACCGTGCCGGATAAACTTGTGGTTGAAGTGGCTTATGCGCTGCCGGAAAAGCAGTATTTGCAGCGCGTAACGCTGGAGGAGGGCGCGACGGTCGAAGAGGCGATTCGCGCTTCCGGCTTGCTGGAATTGCGCACAGATATCGATCTGGCGAAAAATAAAGTGGGCATCTATAGTCGTCCGGTAAAACTCACCGATACGGTGCAGGATGGCGATCGGGTTGAAATTTACCGTCCCTTAATCGCCGATCCAAAAGCATTACGCCGCCAGCGCGCCGAAAAATCGGCTGGCAGATAATTAACCTTGCCGGATAACGGTGTGAAAGCCGTACCACACCTGAAGCACAGGTGTGCCTGTAAGCCAGATGAACGTAGCGCCATCAGGCAAATTCGTACCAAATGGCGGGGGAGAGGTTTGCAGGCCTGATGAACGTAACCTCATCAGGCGGTATCACAAAATTACTTCGTCAACGCCGGTTTGTTATCAATATTGGTTAACACGCCGCTGCTGTTAAAGGTGAGCGTCAGAGTCTGCTGCGTCACGTTCTCATGTCCTGGCTGCTGGCGGAAGACATAAAACCAGGTGTTCGTACCAAAAGGATCGGTCATCATCGGCGTGCCTAAAGCATACGCAACCTGTTGTTGCGTCATACCAACACGCACTTTGGCGACATCCGTAGGTGTAAGATAGTTCCCCTGATTGATGTCAGGTCGGTAAACCACTCGCTCCAGAGTGGAACAGCCTGCGGTCAACATCAGGAGTACTGCTGCGGCAGCAGTCAGCGTTTTACAGCGCATAGTGATTGGGTTCCTTTTCGGGCCTGAGCAGTACGTGGCTCATATTAATATGCCGATGATAATAGACCTTTCATCACTTTAAAACCTTTTGCTGTCGGGTCTTACGGCGTTTTTGTTGTGAACTCAGACCTTCGGGAGGTAAAAAAGTTTACGCCGCCAGCAGTTCTTTTGCGTTTGCCAGCGTATTACGCGTAACTTCACTTCCTCCCAACAGGCGGGCCAGTTCCTGTAAACGCGCACGTTTATCCAAAGGTTGCATATGTGTTTCGGTCATTGCCCCGTCTGTTTCTTTACTGACAAAGAAGTGCTGGTGACCGCACCCGGCTACCTGTGGCAGGTGAGTGACGCACATCACCTGAGTGGATTCGCCAAGCTGACGCAGGAGTTTACCGACCACGGCGGCGGTTGGGCCGCTGATGCCAACATCGACCTCGTCAAAAATCAGCGCCGGCGTTTCCATTTTGCGCGCGGTAATCACCTGAATAGCCAACGCAATGCGCGACAGTTCACCGCCAGACGCGACTTTAGCGATAGGTTGCAGCGGCTGACCTGGGTTTGTCGTCACTTTAAACTCCACGCGATCGGCGCCGTCGTTGCTCAGATGATGCTCATCAAATTTCACGTCGATAGTAAACAGACCGTGCGGCATTGAAAGTAAATGCATACTTTCAGTGATCAACTGCCCCAGCTCCTGGGCGTAAAACTGACGCTGTTGATGCAGCGCTTGCGCCGTTTCCAGCGCTTGTTGGTGATGCTTATTAACCGCCAGCGTCAGCGTTTCCAGCGAATCGGCCTGATCGTCGAGCTGCTGCTGTTCTTCGAGCAGTGACTGATAAAGCTGCGGCAACGCTTCCGGGCTGACGTGATGTTTTCGCGCCAGCGAAATTTGTTTAGCGATGCGCTGTTCAAGCTCAAACAGGCGATTGGGGTCTAAATCCAGACGCTCGCAATAGTGGCGTAATTCATCGCTGGCTTCGGTGAGTTGAATAGTGGCTTCTTCCAGCATATCCAGGATGCCGGAAAGCTTGCTGTCCATACCCACCAGCTCGCTAACCAGTTGTTTTGCGCTATATAACTGGCTTTGCAGGTTAACGTCTTCGCCGTCCGCGAGTAGCGCCAGAGCGTTCTGGCTGGTCGTAAGCAACTGCCCGCTGTTGGCCAGCCGTTTGTACTCTTCGTCAATTTGCTCGAATTCGCCGGCCTGCGGATTAAAGTCGTTCAACTCTTTTAACTGATATTGCAGCAGTTCCGCGCGCGCGGCGCGTTCCTGGCTTTGTTGCTGGTGATGGGCGAGATCGCGGCAGCTTTGATGCCATAATTGGTAGCGGGCAGCCATCTGCTGCGCTAAAGCGGCTTCGTTGGCATAGCTATCCAGCAGCGATTTTTGCTGTTCGGGTTTGGTAAGCTGCTGGTGCGCATGTTGACCATGAATTTGAATCAGCAACTGACCGAGCTCGCGTAATTGAGACAGGGGCACAGCGGTGCCGTTAATAAAGCCCCGTGAGCGGCCATCGCTGCTGATAACGCGGCGAAGTAAGCATTCGCGACCTTCTTCAAGCTGGTTTTCTTCCAGCCAGCGCAATGCCGCAGGCGTGTCTTTCAGCGCAAAGCGGGCACACAAATCGGCGCGGGTCGCTCCGGTACGGACCATATCGGCCTCAGCGCGACCGCCCAGACACAGACCCAGGGCATCAATCGCAATAGATTTACCCGCGCCGGTTTCACCAGTAATGACGGTCATTCCGCTCTGAAAATCGATCTCAAGCTCACGAACGATAGCAAAATTGCTGATGGTCAGTTGCGCCAACATAGCTGTTTTCCTGTATGAAAAACCATGACTGTAATTAAATACAGTATAAACTGGTTTTTTATACAGTAAAGAGGCTAACGTAAAATTAGAATAATTTTTTTGACCAACCGAGTTTTGTGCTTAATGTATTGAAATAGCTATAGTCTTTGGGATGTATCAGGTTGAGGTGGTAGTCGCAGCGGCGAATCAGCACATCTTCTCCTTCCTGAATAGGCAGCGCTATCTGGCTGTCGCAGCTAATTTCCAGATCGCTACGGCGATGCGAAAAACGCAGACGAATCGTGCTACTGCTGTTAATGACTAACGGGCGCGCCGACAAGGTATGCGGGAACATCGGCACCAGGGTGATTGCATCCAGTGAAGGGGTCAGAATAGGGCCGCCTGCGGAGAGCGAATAGGCGGTGGAGCCTGTCGGCGTAGAAATGATCAGACCATCAGATCGCTGTGAAAAAGCGAAGGTTTCATCAATATAAACCTCGAATTCGATCATATGCGCCACTTTTCCCGGATGCAGCACCACTTCATTAATGGCTGTGCTGATACGCTTCTGGCGGTCCTGTTGGCAGACCTGCGCTTCCAGCAGAAAACGTTTTTCGGAGATATAGCGCCCTTCCAGCACATCAGATAATTGTTGCAGGGCGTTGTCCGGATCGAGATCGGTCAGGAAGCCAAGATTACCGCGGTTAATGCCAATCACATTGATGTCATAACGCGCCAGCGTACGCGCTGCGCCAAGCATATTGCCGTCGCCGCCCACGACTACCGCCAGATCCGCCTGTTGACCAATTTCCGCCAGCGTGCCGGTTGGCACATTTTTTAGCTGTAATTCGTGGGCGATTTGTTGCTCCACAATGACCTCATAACCCTGATCGCATAGCCAACGGTAGAGCATTTCATGTGTCGTGAGTGCGGTGGGATGACGCGGATGCCCCACAATGCCGATACACTTGAAATGATTATTCATTTTTCTGAGGTCCTTGTAGCGAAGATTGATGACAATGTGAGTACTTCCCTTGAAACCCTGAATCTGATCCCCATAATAAGCGAAGTTAGCGAGATGAATGCGAAAAAAACGCGGAGAAATTCATGAGTAGTAAAGAACAGAAAACGCCTGAGGGGCAAGCCCCGGAAGAAATTATCATGGATCAGCACGAAGAGGTTGAGGCAGTTGAACCAAACGATTCTGCTGAGCAGGTGGATCCGCGCGATGAAAAAATTGCGAATCTGGAAGTTCAGCTTGCAGAAGCCCAGACTCGCGAACGCGACACCGTGTTGCGCATCAAAGCGGAAATGGAAAACCTGCGCCGTCGTACTGAACAGGACATCGAAAAAGCGCATAAATTCGCTCTCGAGAAGTTCGTCAACGAATTGCTGCCGGTAATCGATAGCCTGGATCGCGCGCTGGAAGTCGCAGACAAAGCCAATCCGGATATGGCGGCAATGGTCGAAGGGATTGAGCTGACGCTGAAGTCTATGCTGGATGTGGTGCGTAAGTTCGGCGTGGAAGTGATTGCTGAGACCAACGTGCCGCTGGACCCGAACGTGCATCAGGCGATTGCGATGGTGGAGTCGGAAGAGGTTCCGGCAGGCAATGTGCTGGGTATTATGCAGAAAGGCTATACGCTGAACGGTCGTACCATTCGCGCGGCGATGGTGACTGTAGCGAAGGCGAAGTAAAAGTCTGATGGCCGATGTAAAGTCGGCCATTTTTTTAGCTTAAAAAATCCTGCACTTCCAGCCACGGCGTGTTGAAATCCTCTATTTTTTTATATTCGCTCATTGGCAGAACGACCACATTATAGGTGTCAGCTCCTTCATTCAGATCAAAAATCTGGAAGCCCCTTTTATTGAGTTCGGTCTGAATGCGTTCAAAGATCTCGTCAAGGTAACGGTCTCCGGCTTCACAGACATCGGAGATTTCATCCTCTTGGGTTATTTCGACAAGAAGATTTCTTAATTCCTCAGAATCCGTCAGGTTTTTTGTGAGTTCATAAAAGCGATCTGCGGCAAAATTAGCCAGTTCGCCTTCTTCATCTTCACCTTTCCAGTCAACGAGGTGAATTAATCCTTCGCCGCGTAGAACTTGTAAAAATGCCTGTGCCAGATCGTTATTTCCGAGATCGCCACCGCTACAATCCAGAACGTCCTGCAACCCATATTCGTCTTCATCTTCGTCTTCAAAGATTTCAGGTTGCGTCGAAAGTTGAGAGAAAATAGTGGGCCATAAGGTTGGGTTGTGCGATAAAATAACGCTGGCGACGACGTTGAGGTCGTCTGCAAAATTCTTTTCCCATTCAATTACGTAATCTTCTGACATAACATCAATATCCTTTCTGAATGCTTGAAAAGTCATTATTGCATTGTTAAGTAAATGGCAGGAATTGATGGAATCTTAAAAGACGGCGATAAAAAAGGCGAACCGGAGTTCGCCATTGTGTTACTCCGCCACACTCTCGCGCAGCGGCTTTACCGGTACAACCTTTACCTGCTTAATCATATTTTCCTGTACATCGAGAATATCGATATCGTACTGCTCAATGCGCACGCGCGTGCCAGCAACCGGAATTTCCTCCAGCGCCTCCAGAATCACCCCGTTGACGGTGCGCGCGTCATCTTCCGGCAGGTGCCAGTTAAACGCTTTATTGATTTCCCGGACGTTGGCGGTACCGTCAATAATGACCGAACCGTCGTTTTGCGGCGTGACCTCTTCCGCCAGTGTCGGCGACATCGATGTGGTGAAGTCGCCAACGATCTCCTCGAGAATATCTTCCACGGTGACCAGCCCCTGGATATCGCCATATTCGTTGACGACCAGTCCGACTTTCTTTTTATTGCGCTGAAATTTGATCAGTTGCGTACTGAGCGGCGTACCTTCCGGGACGTAATAGATTTCATCGGCGGCGCGCAGCATCATCTCTTTGGTGAACTCTTTTTTCTCAGCCATTAACCGCCAGGCTTCACGCACGCGCAGCATACTGATGGCGTCATCCAGCGAATCGCGATAGAGCACAATGCGTCCGTGCGGGGAGTGGGTGAGCTGCCGCTCGATAGACTTCCAGTCGTCATTGATATCGATCCCGATAATTTCATTACGCGGTACCATGATGTCATCCACGCTGACCTTTTCCAGGTCGAGGACCGATAGCAGCATATCCTGATTGCGGCGAGAGATTTGCGAACGGGATTCATGCACGATAGTGCGTAATTCCTCTTTGCTTAACGACCCGCTGACCACGATGTCCGTTTTAATTCCCATCAGACGCATCAGCAGGCGGGTGATGGTGTTAAGTAACCACACCAGCGGCATCATCAGTATCTGTAACGGCGCCAGCAGGAAGCTGCTGGGATAGGCCACTTTTTCCGGATAGAGCGCGGCGATAGTTTTGGGCAGGACTTCGGCAAAAACTAACACGACAAACGTCAGTACCCCAGTGGCGATAGCCACGCCGGCGTCGCCGTAAAGCCGCATACCCACAATCGTGCCGAGCGCCGAGGCAAGAATGTTGACCAGGTTATTGCCGATCAGCACCAGGCTTATCAGTCGGTCGGGTTTACGCAGTAATTTTTCTACCCGTTTTGCCGAGCGATTACCTTGCTTCGCCATATGGCGTAAACGGTAACGGTTTAGCGTCATCATTCCAGTTTCGGAACCGGAAAAATAGGCCGAGATGACCACCATGATGATTAATATGATAATCAGCGTGGTGGTGGAGATGTGTTCCAGGGGAAACTCCTTTAAAAGCTTAGCTTACAAATTGCTGTAATATGCGGCTACCAAAATAGGCCAGCGTCAGAATACCCGCGCCTGCGACGTTAAACCACACGACCCGCCGACCCCGCCAGCCTTCATGGTAATGCCCCCACAGCAGAACGATATAGACAAACCATGCCACGATAGAGAGCACGGCTTTATCAATATTTTCAGTACTGAACAGGTTATGCATGTAAAACAGGCCGGTACACAGAGTAAGGGTCAGCAGTACGACGCCAATCTGCGTGATATGAAACATTTTGCGCTCAATGCTCATCAATGGCGGCATTTCATTACTAAACGCCAGCTTTTTGTTCTTCAACTGATAGTCGATCCACGCCAGCTGTAGCGCATACAGCGCGGCGATTATCAGCGTCGCGTAAGAGAAAAGCGACAGACCGATGTGCACCATCATGCCTGGGGTCGCTTCCAGATGCGTAATATATTCATTAGGCATGAACGTGGCGAAGGCCAGGTTAATCAGCGCAAAAGCATAGACAATGGGCAGAAGTAGCCAGCCGCGATTACGCGACGCGACAATGGTCATTACCGTGCAGATCATCAGGCTGACCAGCGAACCGACATTCAGCAGGCTCAGGTTTTGTCCACTGTCGCCGCCGGGCAGAATACGCGATTCCAGCGCGACAGCATGGCACACCAGAGCGATGACCGCAGAAAGAATAGCCATACGCCGCCAGCCGCTGTTTTTTTGCAACAGTCCGGGAACGATCAGCGCGAGGCTGAAGGAGTAGGCGACAAGGGCAAGTAAAGCAAAAACGGGCATAGTTGTGTCGACAGTTGACCAGTGAGAAAGAGAAGCAGTATAGCGTTACGTGACCGCAGCTCCAACCGTTGCATAACAACAAAGACGGCTTCATGGTATACTGTGGCGAAATTCTGTAACTGTGTCGCTGCGGCGACCAACCGTTTCCACCCCAGGCGAGAGACAATGTTTGATAATTTAACCGATCGTTTGTCGCGCACGCTGCGCAATATCAGTGGCCGTGGGCGCCTTACTGAAGACAACGTTAAAGAGACGCTGCGCGAAGTGCGCATGGCGCTGCTGGAGGCTGACGTTGCGCTGCCGGTAGTGCGTGAGTTCATCAATCGCGTAAAAGAGAAAGCGGTTGGTCATGAAGTTAACAAGAGCCTGACCCCAGGGCAGGAGTTCGTCAAGATTGTCCGTAGCGAACTGGTTGCGGCAATGGGCGAAGAAAACCAGACCCTGAATCTGGCTGCGCAGCCGCCAGCCGTAGTATTGATGGCGGGTCTGCAGGGGGCGGGTAAAACCACCAGCGTCGGTAAGCTGGGTAAATTCTTGCGCGAGAAGCACAAGAAGAAAGTGCTGGTCGTCTCTGCCGACGTCTATCGCCCGGCGGCGATCAAACAGCTCGAAACGCTGGCTGAACAGGTTGGCGTGGATTTCTTCCCGTCTGATGTCGGCCAGAAACCGGTTGATATCGTCAACGCCGCGCTGAAAGAAGCGAAGCTCAAATTCTACGACGTGCTGCTGGTGGATACCGCCGGTCGTCTGCACGTTGACGAAGCGATGATGGACGAAATCAAACAGGTCCACGCTTCTATCAAGCCAGTAGAAACGCTGTTTGTCGTCGATGCGATGACCGGTCAGGATGCTGCGAATACCGCAAAAGCCTTTAACGAAGCGCTGCCGTTAACCGGCGTGGTGCTGACCAAGGTCGATGGTGATGCGCGTGGCGGTGCGGCACTCTCTATTCGTCATATCACCGGCAAGCCGATTAAATTCCTCGGTGTCGGCGAGAAAACCGACGCGCTGGAGCCGTTCCACCCGGATCGTATCGCCTCGCGTATTCTCGGCATGGGCGACGTACTGTCGCTGATCGAAGATATCGAAAGCAAAGTTGACCGCGCACAGGCTGAAAAGCTGGCGACTAAACTGAAGAAAGGCGACGGTTTCGACCTGAACGACTTCCTGGAACAGCTCAAACAGATGAAAAACATGGGCGGTATGGCCAGTCTGATGGGCAAATTACCGGGCATGGGGCAGATTCCGGACAACGTTAAATCGCAGATGGATGACAAGGTGCTGGTGCGTATGGAGGCGATCATCAATTCGATGACGCTGAAAGAACGCGCGAAGCCGGAAATCATCAAAGGTTCCCGCAAGCGTCGTATCGCGCAGGGCTGTGGGATGCAGGTGCAGGACGTTAACCGCCTTCTGAAACAGTTCGACGACATGCAGCGCATGATGAAGAAGATGAAGAAGGGCGGAATGGCGAAGATGATGCGGAGTATGAAGGGGATGATGCCGCCAGGCTTCCCTGGCCGCTAATTTCCCGGCCTGGCTCACTTGCTATTTCGGCACCGGGGTGTGCTCGCCATCCTCACGTACTGCGTGTACGCTGCGGTGGCTGCGCGCACGCCGGCACCGAACTCGCTGCGCCGCCGACGGCCTTCTACAGCAGAGTTATTAACTGTTGATTGCAATTTTCCCAGAAATCAGTAAAATTTTCGGGCTTTTAATATGACGCCGGGCTCCGTTCCTCGATGGGGCCCGGTTGTTTTATTCACACAAGAGGATGTTATGGTAACTATTCGTTTAGCTCGTCACGGCGCTAAAAAGCGTCCGTTCTACCAGGTTGTTGTCACCGACAGCCGTAATGCACGCAACGGTCGCTTCATTGAGCGCGTTGGTTTCTTCAACCCAATCGCTAGCGAAAAAGAAGAAGGCACCCGCCTGGATCTGGATCGCATCGCTCACTGGGTTGGCCAGGGCGCAACCATTTCCGATCGCGTTGCGGCGCTGATCAAAGAAGTAAAAAAAGCAGCTTAATCTGTCACGGTGGTCATGATGAGCAAGCAACTCGCCGCACAAGTACCCGCTGAACCGGTTGTACTGGGGAAAATGGGTTCTTCATACGGTATCCGTGGTTGGCTCAGAGTGTTTTCCTCCACTGAAGACGCCGAAAGCATTTTTGACTATCAGCCCTGGTTTATCCAGAAGGCGGGTCAGTGGCAGCAGGTACAGCTGGAAAGCTGGAAGCACCACAATCAGGATCTGATCATCAAGCTGAAAGGCGTTGACGATCGAGATGCCGCGAATCTTCTGACGAATTGCGAAATTGTCGTGGATTCCTCGCAACTTCCTGCGCTTGAGGAGGGAGACTACTACTGGAAAGACCTGATGGGCTGCCAGGTAGTCACCGCTGAAGGCTACGATCTCGGTAAAGTTATCGACATGATGGAAACCGGGTCGAATGACGTTCTCGTCATTAAGGCGAACCTGAAAGATGCATTTGGTATCAAGGAACGACTAGTACCGTTCCTCGATGGGCAGGTTATCAAGAAAGTCGATCTCGCTACTCGTACTATCGAAGTAGACTGGGATCCTGGTTTTTAAACCACCGAATAAACGGTAATAAATGGCGTTATGGGGATTGGCTTGTGTTTATTGGCATAGTTAGCCTGTTTCCTGAAATGTTCCGCGCAATTACCGATTACGGGGTAACTGGCCGGGCAGTAAAAAAAGGCCTGCTGAACATCCAAAGCTGGAGTCCTCGCGACTTCACGCATGACCGGCACCGTACCGTGGACGATCGTCCTTACGGCGGCGGACCGGGGATGTTAATGATGGTGCAACCCTTGCGGGACGCCATTCACGCAGCAAAAGCCGCGGCAGGTGAAGGCGCTAAAGTGATTTATCTGTCGCCTCAGGGACGCAAGCTTGATCAAGCGGGCGTTAGCGAGCTGGCCACGAATCAGAAACTCATTCTGGTGTGTGGTCGCTACGAAGGCGTAGATGAGCGCGTAATTCAGACCGAAATTGATGAAGAATGGTCAATTGGCGATTACGTTCTCAGCGGTGGCGAACTACCGGCAATGACGCTGATTGACTCCGTCGCCCGGTTTATACCGGGAGTTCTGGGGCATGAAGCATCAGCAATCGAAGATTCGTTTGCTGATGGGTTGCTGGATTGTCCGCACTATACGCGCCCTGAAGTGTTAGAGGGGATGGAAGTACCGCCAGTATTGCTGTCGGGAAACCATGCCGAGATACGTCGCTGGCGTTTGAAACAGTCGCTGGGCCGAACCTGGCTTAGAAGACCTGAACTTCTGGAAAACCTGGCTCTGACTGAAGAGCAAGCAAGGTTGCTGGCGGAGTTCAAAACAGAACACGCACAACAGCAGCATAAACATGATGGGATGGCATAGGCCCCCGAATATCAGTTTACCCAGGATAAGAGATTAAATTATGAGCAACATTATTAAGCAACTTGAACAAGAGCAGATGAAGCAGAACGTACCTTCCTTCCGTCCGGGCGATACCGTGGAAGTGAAAGTATGGGTTGTTGAAGGTACCAAGAAACGTCTGCAGGCATTCGAGGGCGTGGTTATCGCTATTCGTAACCGCGGTCTGCACTCTGCATTCACTGTTCGTAAAATTTCCAACGGCGAAGGCGTTGAGCGTGTCTTCCAGACTCACTCTCCGGTAGTTGACAGCATTGCTGTTAAACGTCGTGGTGCTGTTCGTAAAGCTAAACTGTACTACCTGCGTGAGCGTACTGGTAAAGCGGCTCGTATCAAAGAGCGTCTTAACTAAGAACGCGCTTTCGCAACATCCGAAAGCTTGTAGAAAAGAAGGGGCTGGCATTACGCTGGCCCCTTTTTTATGGGTTGCTCCACGCCATAGACGGTTACATGATTAGGCCGGGTCAGTGGTATCAACGCTGAATCAGAAACGGCCAGGCCCGTTCCTTAGTTTAGCGAGCGTTCCGCACGCCGGTGTTTAGCCTGATACATATTTCGATCGGCCAGTTCTTGTAGTTTTTCGGCAGTGGCATGTTCCCATGTCAGCGCAAAGCCAATACTCATGGTCATCGTTATCCGCTGGCCGTTATGCAGTTCAAAAGGTCGATTAAACGCCTGGGATAGCGCTGCGCAAATACGTTGTACTTCATATTCCGAATGTACATCGTAAAGCACCATCGCAAATTCATCGCCGCCGAGTCGGTAAGTCTGATAACGGCTACCACCGAATTCCGCTAATCTTTTGGCAACCTCTATAAGTACGCGGTCGCCTGCCGCATGTCCCCAGGTATCATTAATATATTTAAAGTTATCGCCATCCAGAAATAACAATGCCGAACTGCTACGAGCGGAATTGTCCTTCATCAGCGCGTTAATACAGCTGCGAAATGCTGCGCGATTGGCAAGCCCCGTCAGCGGATCGTGCAGCGCGGTACGTAGTAACTGGGCATTTTTAGCCTGAAGCCGTAGCTGCCATTCTTCCATCTCATCCAGAAGGCTATTGAAATCCTGCGCAAACAGGTGAAATTCCGCAATACGCTCATCAGGTACCCGGCGTGAAAAATTTCGGTTAGTGCGAACGTCGTGTACAACTTCAGTAATATTTTGCAGCGCATCCACAACGCCATTGTGTAAATAACGCGTGAGCAGCAGGGCAATGCCGGATGCCAGCAGAATACATCCTGTCAGCACTGCCAGCGATAGCCAGATAAAATGACCAATAAGGCTGTCGCGGGCGACAAGCCGTACTTCGCCGATGGCCCTGCCGTTGTGCCAGACGGGTTGCGATACCGGCAATGGAAAAAGCCAGTGGCTAATTAAGCCAATGAGCTTATCGTCTGCGGCTCGCGCATCATAGCGCCATGAGGCGATAATACGGCCATTTTTATCGCGGACCTCCGCCGCTGAAAATTGTCCCTGGCGTCCCAGTGTGGCGAGCGTTTCCGCTGCGGCCGTGTTATCGGAAAATACCAGTGCCGCTTCAAGGCTATGGGCCATTGTGGCGGCGGTCAAATCGAGATTCTTTTGCGCATACTGTTTGAGCGTAAGGACAGACGCAACGCAAATTAATAGCCAGATCAATGTCATCGTAAGCAGCACGCTGATTATACTAATCCGCCGTAGTGTGCGTTTAAATGTTGGTCTGGACAGAGAAAATTCCTTATTCATGCTTTTGATTCCGTGCAAGCATTAATACTTCTGGATTCACTCTCACGCCGCTATGCGCGAGGGAGTCCAGGTTGACGGAAAATTTGACTTCATCATTGTTAATGATCAGACAAAATGCGCTGCCAATAATACATTCGGTATTTTGCTCGGCAATTAATAACAAGGCATTAACTGGATAATGACGCGTTAACTCCACCTGATAAGCTGGCGATTCATTGCCAAAGTAAAAACCATCACAGTGGGCGCTCAGGGCTTCTTGTGTGGTACGGATGACAAGCGGTTGATAAGGGAAAGCCCAGTCAGCCTCTTCGCTAAGTACCCTGACAAAACGCGCAGATGAAAATATGCATAGCCTTGGCGGCCCGGATAACGCCGGCCAGTGTGTATAACTGACGATACCGGAGACGATGGCGCGTACGGATTTCTCTTCTTCCGTGACGCGTTGAGCATACAGAGGCAAGCTTGCTAATAATAGCGATAACAGAAGGATAAATCGGTGAGAAAAACGCATTAACAAGTCCCCACCATCTTCAGTCGTAAAGCATTAAAATACATCCGTGATTGTTTGTAGCAAAATAACATTATTTTGCCATATCGTCATTATGTCTTATTGATAATATGAATAATTTAAGTGGCGTCCCTGATATTAAATTCTTGTGATAATGGTATTAATCACCCTATATCAGAAAGTAAAAATATGTGTGCGGAGAAAAAATAATCAAAAAATAGCGAGCATCGCTCATTTTACCGTTTTTCTGAGGCTGGGAATAAAATAATTCACTTGTTGTGTAAAGTTTTTGATACGAAATGAAGGGGTTTAATCGACGATTGCGTGTGGTGTAAAGTTTATTTTACGTAATATGGATTGAAATCTTTACTTTTTGTGGTATGGTTTAAACATCCTCGTGGAGGATCAACTATCGCAAACAAGAAAAGACAGGATCGCCATCATGCAAAAAGACGCGCTGAATAACGTACGTATCACCGATGAACAGGTATTAATGACACCGGAGCAGCTTAAAGCGGCCTTTCCGTTGAGCCTGGCGCAGGAAGCGCAGATAGCGCAGTCCCGGGGAATCATTTCTGACATTATTGCCGGGCGCGATCCGCGTCTGTTGGTGGTATGCGGTCCTTGTTCTATTCACGATCCTGAAACCGCTCTGGAATATGCCCGTCGATTTAAAGCCCTTGCCGCAGAGGTCAGCGATAGCCTCTATCTGGTAATGCGCGTCTATTTTGAAAAGCCGCGGACTACCGTCGGCTGGAAAGGGCTGATTAACGATCCTCACATGGATGGCTCATTTGATGTGGAAGCCGGGTTGAAAATAGCGCGTCAGCTACTGGTGGAACTGGTGAATATGGGGTTGCCATTAGCGACCGAAGCGTTGGATCCGAACAGCCCGCAATACCTGGGCGATCTGTTTAGCTGGTCGGCGATAGGCGCGCGCACAACCGAATCGCAAACCCACCGCGAAATGGCGTCTGGGCTTTCTATGCCGGTCGGCTTTAAAAACGGCACGGATGGCAGCCTGGCGACAGCGATTAACGCCATGCGCGCCGCTGCGCAACCTCATCGTTTTGTTGGCATTAACCAGGCCGGTCAGGTTGCGTTATTGCAAACCCAGGGAAATCCGCATGGCCATGTGATTCTGCGTGGCGGCAAAGCGCCAAACTATAGCCCGGCAGATGTCGCTCAGTGTGAAAAAGAGATGGAACAGGCGGGACTACGTCCTTCGCTGATGGTAGATTGCAGTCATGGTAACTCCAATAAAGATTATCGCCGCCAGCCAGCCGTTGCCGAATCTGTGGTTGCGCAGATTAAAGATGGCAATCGTTCAATCATTGGCTTAATGATTGAAAGTAATATTCATGAGGGTAATCAGTCTTCCGAACAGCCGCGCAGCGAAATGAAGTATGGCGTTTCCGTCACCGATGCTTGTATTAGCTGGGAGATGACCGATGCCCTGTTACGTGAAATTCATAAAGATTTGAGCGGCCAGCTGGCGGTGCGCGTCGCATAAGAGGTTGTTATGGTTGCTGAATTGACCGCATTACGCGATCAAATAGATGATGTCGATAAAGCGTTGTTGAATTTACTGGCTAAGCGCCTGGAACTGGTAGCCAAAGTCGGCGAGGTGAAAAGCCGTTTTGGCCTGCCTATTTACGTGCCGGAGCGTGAGGCCTCTATGCTGGCTTCACGACGGGCGGAAGCAGAAGCGATCGGTGTCCCGCCCGATCTCATTGAAGATGTCCTGCGCCGGGTAATGCGTGAATCTTACTCCAGCGAAAATGATAAGGGGTTCAAAACGCTTTGTCCTTCTCTGCGTCCGGTCGTCATTGTGGGTGGCGGCGGACAGATGGGGCGTCTGTTTGAAAAAATGCTCACGCTGTCGGGCTATCAGGTCCGTATTCTGGAACAACAGGACTGGCCGCGCGCCGGGGACATTGTCGCCGATGCCGGAATGGTGATCGTCAGCGTGCCGATTCATGTTACTGAACAGGTCATAGCGCAACTGCCGCCCCTGCCGTCCGACTGTATTCTGGTCGATCTGGCATCGGTGAAAAGCGGTCCGTTGCAGGCAATGTTGGCGGCCCATGATGGCCCCGTGTTGGGCTTGCATCCGATGTTTGGTCCGGACAGCGGGAGCCTGGCGAAGCAGGTGGTGGTCTGGTGTGACGGGCGTCAACCGGAAGCGTATCAGTGGTTCCTTGAGCAAATCCAGGTGTGGGGCGCGCGGTTGCACCGAATTAGCGCTGTCGAGCACGATCAGAACATGGCTTTTATCCAGGCGTTGCGCCACTTTGCTACCTTCGCTTATGGGCTGCATCTGGCGGAAGAGAACGTCCAGCTTGAGCAGCTTCTGGCGCTATCATCGCCGATTTATCGACTGGAGCTGGCGATGGTCGGGCGTCTGTTCGCCCAGGACCCGCAACTGTATGCGGACATTATTATGTCGTCGGAGCGCAATCTGGCGCTTATCAAGCGTTACTATAAACGTTTTGGCGATGCGATCGGGTTACTGGAACAGGGCGATAAGCAGGCTTTTATCGACAGTTTTCGCAAAGTTGAACACTGGTTTGGCGATTATGCCAGACGCTTCCAGAATGAAAGCCGTGTGTTATTGCGTCAGGCGAATGACAGCCGACCATAATGATGACATCTATACTAAAAGCCAGCTTTGCTGGCTTTTTTCGTTTAAGGAACCGTTATGACTACGCCGCACGTTTTATTTGATTATGTCGGACATCTACCAGAATGCCCCACATGGAGCGAGGATGAAAGCGCGCTGTATTGGACCGATATCCTGGAACAGGAGATCCATCGTTACCATCCGGCGAGCGGGACGCATAGCGTGCTGGCGTTTCCGGAAGAAGTGGGCTGTTTTGCCTTGCGTGAGCAGGGCGGATTTATTGTGGCCATGCGTCATGCTATCTGGCTGGCCGATAAAAATGGATTATTGCAGCGTAAGGTTTGCGACAATCCCTCTAATACGAAACTGGCGCGTTTCAACGATGGCGGCACTGATGGCGATGGACGTTTTTATGCCGGAACGTTCTGGGCGCCAGGTGACTATAATGGCGCGTTGCTGATGCGGATCGATCATGACCTGACGGCAAAAGTGATCCAGTGCGATATCCAGGGACACAACGGCCTGGCGTTCAGCCCGGATAACCAGTGGATGTATACCTCCGATACGCCGAATGGCGTGATATACCGCACGTTACTTGATAAGCATGGCGAACCGGGCAAGCGTGAACTTTTTCGCCATTTTGGCGAAGGAGAAGGACTTCCCGACGGCGCGGCGATGGATAGTGAAGGGTGCTACTGGAGCGCGATGTTTGACGGCTGGCGCGTGGCGCGTTTCTCACCGCAAGGAGAGCAGCTGGAAGAGTACCGGTTGCCGGTACGTTGTCCGACGATGGTTTGCTTTGGCGGCGCAGATATGAAAACGCTGTTTATTACAACTACCAGAGAAAATATGTCTGCTCAGGAAGTGGCGGATTATCCGCTCTCCGGCGCCATCTTCACCCTGCAGGTAGCCGTCGCAGGGATGAAGAAAAGCCGTTTTATTGAACGTCAGGCAGGTTCTACCGGCACGACGTTTTCGCTGGGATAGCAGCCAAGCACTTTCATTGAGCGCGTGATCTCGCCCAGCTCTTTTAGCGCGCTTTGCATTACCTGCGACTCCAGGTTCGCCTGAATATCGAGATAAAACATCTCTTCCCACGGATTGCCGTGAATGGGGCGCGACTCCAGTTTCGTCATGATGAGATTGTGGTTACGCAGCACCAGCAGCGCTTCGACCAGCGCGCCAGCCTGCTGCCCGGTGGCTATTAACAGAGTGGTTTTTGCCGGAACCTGATCGGAAACGTTGATGGCTTTGCGCGCCAGTACCAGAAAGCGGGTGATATTCTGCGTCTGGTTTGCGGCGATGCGTTCCAGCACCTGTAAACCGTGCAACATGCCGCCTGCCTCGCTGCCGAGCGCCGCGACGCGCGGAGAGTTCGCCTGCGCGACTTTTTCCATCGCGGCCGACGTACTCTCGGTATAGTTGATTTTCCAGTGCGGATAGCGGCTCAAAAATTTACTGCACTGCTGGAACGGCTGCGGATGGCTGTACACCGTTTCGATGGTATTCAGATCCGTAGCGCCGGAAACCAGCACGCAGTGATCGATAGTGACGGTCATCTCACCGACAATCGACAGACTGGTGTGTTGCAATAAGTCGTACACATCGTTGATAGCGCCGGAGCTGGTGTTCTCTATCGGAACCACGGCGTAATCGGCATGGCCGGTTTCGACCTGATGAAAAATATCGGTGAATTTTGCGCAACCGCTCTCAATAAATTGCTCAAAATGGCGTGCGGCATACTGGCGCGCCGCGAGATGAGAATAGGAGCCTTTCGGCCCAAGAAACGCAATACGTGCCGAATGAGGGTGAGTATTATTCAGATGTTGTTGCAGCAGCGCCTGCTGAGTAAGCACGGAGTCTTCAATGATAAGCTGGAACAGACGGGTAATGTAGTGTGCGTCGAGATGGTGGGCTTTACCGAAATGGATGAGCCTGTCCAGCAGCGCGCGTTCACGATCGATATCCCGAACCGGACGATGCGACAGTAGTTTTGCTTGTCCCACTTCAATCGCCAGCGCGCGTCGTTTTGCCAGTAAGGCCAGTAACTCTTCGTCTAAGGCGCTGATTTTATCTCGCAGCGCCAGTAATGGGTTTTCCGATGTCATAGTGTTGCCTTTTTTGTTATCAATAAAAAAGGCCTCCCGGTGGGGGAGGCCTTCTTGTTCGTCTTCGCATTCTTTATCACATGACGAAACGCCTCCCGGTCAGGGGAAGATAAAAAAGAATGCGAAGAAAAACCGGGTTAGCTTCATAACTGTTTCCTTTGTGTACGTAAGTACAGTACTCGTACTGTTTTAATCCTGTCAACAAAAAACGCGCCCGAAGGCGCGTTGGCGATACACTCAATGTAAGGGACTACTCTTCTTCTGCTTCGACGAAGCTGGCATCTTTCACCGATGCGGTGGCACGACGGGCTTCGCCTTTGTGCTGCACTTTATTGAGCTGCCGTTCCAGCTTGTTGATCAATTCATTAATAGCGGTGTACATATCTTCATGTTTTGCGCTGGCGACCAGATGTCCGTTCGGTGTATTAATGGTGGCGTCAGCAATAAAGCCCTGTGGCTCTTTAGACAGAATGATATGAGGATTAATCAGGTGAGTTTGCCATTTTTCCAGTTTGGCGAGACGGTCTGCGACATGTTGGCGGATTGCCGGAGTAATTTCCATTTGTTTACTGGTAATGTTCATTGTCATAAATTTTACCTCTTGTCTTTCCCGTCTTGGTGATTCCAGCATACCGTTCTTAATGTCAAAATGTGTGATGTAAATCACATTATTTTGTCACTTTTTGTCAAGGCGAACTTTTTGTGAGGCATCGCAGGAAGAAGCGATCTTTTACTTGAGGAATGGCTGAAAGCAGGCCATATTTGACTGGATGCGTTGCAGTGAAATCATTTCTGTTGCATCAGATACCGAATAAAAAAACGGCAGCCGGAAGGCTGCCGTTTTGCTTGTTGGTATTGCTTCAGGTGTTTTTGCTGTTAGCGGCAATAATTTTCGCGACTTTGTCAGCCTGCGCATTCAGCTGCATCTGACGATAGGCGTTTTCCATCAGCGGCAACGCATCGCGCGTGGCCTGCGTATCAGGATAATTGCGTAGCATACCTTCTACCCGGTTTACGACCGCAACCCATGCGCCGCGCGCGGTATAGTACTCTGCGACGGAATATTCATATTTCGCCAGACGGTCTTTCAGGAATACCAGACGCTTAGTGGCGTCGGTGGTGTACTGGCTATTAGGATAGCTGCGTACCAGTTTCGAAAAGTCATTGAACGCCGCCCGCGCATGTTGCGGATCGCGATCGCTGCGATCGACGCCAAAGAAACCTTGCAGCGCGCTATCATCCAGCGCCATGTTCGTCAGGCCGCGCATGTACATGACATAGTCAATATTAGGGTGCGTTGGATTAAGACGCATAAAACGATCGATGGCGGCCTGCGCTAGCGGCAAATCGGCGTTTTTGTAATAGGCGTAGATAAGATCCAACTGCACCTGCTGAGAATACGGTCCGAATGGATAACGATTATCTAACGCTTCCAATTGCGTTATTGCCTGTTTCCAGTTACCGTCCTGCAGCTTTTGCTGAGCAGTCGCGTAGATTTCATTCGGCGGATTATCGGGCACCTCTTCCTTTGAACCCGAGCAACCCGCCAGAAACAGGCTCAACGTGGCTGCTGCCACCAGATATTTCATGCGCGTCATGACGTTTTGACTTTCCTCAAAATGTTTTACGGGAGATTCTCTGTTCCTGCTCCCGGTTAAGACCAGCTACAATAGCACACTATATTAAACGGCAAAGCCGTAAAACCCAACGTTAAACGAAGAAGCTGTATATGGCACAACGAGTACAACTCACCGCAACGGTCTCCGAAAACCAACTCGGTCAACGCTTAGATCAGGCTTTGGCCGAAATGTTCCCGGATTATTCACGTTCGCGTATAAAAGAATGGATTTTGAATCAGCGCGTGTTGGTCAATGGTCAACTTTGCGATAAGCCAAAAGAAAAAGTGTTAGGCGGCGAGCGGGTGGCTATTGATGCGGAGATCGACGAAGAGATTCGTTTTGAAGCGCAGGATATCCCGTTAGATATTGTTTATGAAGATGACGATATTCTGGTTATCAACAAACCACGCGATCTGGTGGTACATCCTGGCGCGGGTAACCCGGACGGTACGGTACTGAACGCGTTGCTACATTATTATCCGCCGATTGCGGATGTTCCGCGCGCGGGCATTGTGCATCGTCTGGATAAGGACACGACGGGGCTGATGGTGGTGGCCAAAACCGTTCCGGCGCAAACGCGCCTGGTGGAGTCTTTGCAGCTGCGCGAGATCACCCGCGAATATGAAGCGGTCGCGATCGGACATATGACGGCGGGAGGAACGGTGAATGAACCCATCAGTCGTCACCCGACCAAACGTACCCATATGTCGGTGCATCCTATGGGCAAACCGGCGGTGACCCACTACCGCATTATGGAACATTTCCGTGTGCACACGCGTCTTAGGTTGCGTCTGGAGACCGGGCGTACGCACCAGATCCGCGTGCATATGGCGCATATTACGCATCCGTTAGTGGGCGATCAGGTCTACGGTGGTCGTCCACGTCCACCGAAAGGCGCATCGGAAGAGTTTATTTCCACGCTGCGTAAGTTTGACCGCCAGGCGCTTCATGCAACGATGCTGCGTCTCTACCATCCTGTATCGGGTATCGAAATGGAGTGGCACGCGCCGATTCCCCAAGATATGGTGGACCTTATCGATGCGATGCGCGCCGATTTCGAAGATCATAAAGATGATGTGGACTGGTTATGAATGCACTGATTGTCCCGCAGTGGCCGCTGCCGAAAGGCGTCGCAGCCTGTAGTTCTACCCGTATTGGCGGGGTGAGTTTACCGCCTTACGACTCGCTGAATCTGGGCGCGCATTGCGGCGATAACCCGGAGCATGTTGAAGAGAACCGCAAGCGTCTGTTTGCGGCGGGCAATCTGCCTTCGAAACCTGTCTGGCTTGAACAGGTTCACGGTAAAAATGTGTTGAGGCTTACCGGGGAACCTTATGCCTCCAAACGTGCGGATGCGTCTTACAGCAATACGCCAGGAACCGTCTGCGCGGTAATGACGGCAGACTGCCTGCCTGTGCTATTCTGTAACCGTGAGGGAACAGAAGTGGCGGCGGCTCATGCGGGCTGGCGCGGATTATGTGAAGGCGTACTGGAGGAAACTGTCACCTGCTTTGCTGACAAACCAGAAAATATCATCGCCTGGTTAGGTCCGGCGATCGGCCCGACCGCGTTTGAAGTGGGGCCGGAAGTGCGTGACGCATTTTTAGCAAAAGATGCGCAAGCCGATAGCGCATTTTTGCCGCACGGGGAAAAATTTCTGGCGGATATTTATCAGCTTGCACGCCAACGTCTGGCGAATACCGGCGTTGAACATGTCTATGGCGGGGATCGCTGCACCTTTAGCGAAAGTGAGACTTTCTTCTCTTATCGTCGCGACAAGACGACAGGTCGTATGGCAAGTTTTATTTGGCTGATATAACCTAAAGAATCAAGACGATCCGGTACGGGTAACTTTCTTTTCACATAATTCAGGTCATTCACCTTGAATAATTGAGGGATGACCTCATTTAATCTCCAGTAGCAATTTTGACCTGTTATGGGAGGAGTTATGCGTCTGGATCGTCTTACTAATAAATTCCAGCTTGCTCTTGCCGATGCCCAGTCGCTTGCGCTGGGGCACGACAATCAATTCATCGAACCACTTCATTTAATGAGCGCCTTGCTGAACCAGGAAGGGGGATCGATACGTCCTTTATTAACCTCCGCCGGCATTAATGCTGGCCAGTTGCGCACCGCTATCGATCAGGCGCTGAGCCGTTTACCGCAGGTGGAAGGCACCGGCGGCGACGTACAGCCTTCTTCGGAACTGGTACGCGTACTGAACCTTTGCGACAAGCTGGCGCAAAAACGGGGGGACAATTTTATTTCGTCAGAGCTGTTTGTTCTGGCGGCGCTTGAGTCTCGCGGCACGTTAACCGATCTGCTGAAATCAGCCGGTGCGACCACGGCCAATATCACTCAGGCAATTGAACAGATGCGCGGAGGTGAAAGCGTGAACGATCAAGGGGCTGAAGACCAACGTCAGGCCTTGAAAAAATATACCGTCGATCTGACCGAGCGCGCCGAACAGGGCAAGCTCGATCCGGTTATCGGTCGTGATGAAGAAATTCGCCGCACCATTCAGGTGCTGCAACGTCGTACTAAAAACAACCCAGTGTTAATCGGTGAGCCAGGGGTCGGTAAAACGGCAATTGTTGAAGGGCTGGCGCAGCGCATTATTAATGGTGAAGTCCCTGAAGGCTTAAAAGGTCGCCGCGTACTGGCGCTGGATATGGGCGCACTGGTGGCCGGAGCGAAATATCGCGGCGAATTTGAAGAGCGTCTGAAAGGCGTGCTGAACGATCTGGCGAAACAGGAAGGCAACGTCATTCTGTTTATTGACGAGCTGCACACCATGGTTGGCGCAGGTAAGGCCGATGGCGCAATGGACGCCGGGAATATGCTGAAACCGGCGCTGGCGCGTGGTGAACTGCACTGTGTGGGCGCCACCACGCTGGATGAATACCGTCAGTACATTGAAAAAGACGCGGCGCTGGAACGTCGTTTTCAAAAAGTGTTTGTCGCAGAACCTTCAGTGGAAGACACCATTGCTATTCTGCGTGGCCTGAAAGAACGTTACGAGCTGCACCACCATGTGCAGATCACTGACCCGGCGATTGTGGCGGCGGCAACATTGTCTCACCGCTATATCGCCGACCGTCAGTTGCCGGATAAAGCTATCGACCTCATCGATGAAGCGGCATCCAGCATTCGTATGCAGATTGACTCTAAGCCGGAGGAGCTGGACAGGCTCGACCGCCGCATTATTCAGCTCAAACTGGAACAGCAGGCGTTGATGAAAGAGTCTGACGAGGCGAGTAAAAAACGTCTCGATATGCTGAATGAAGAACTGGACGATAAAGAGCGCCAGTACTCTGAGTTAGAAGAAGAGTGGAAAGCGGAAAAAGCGTCGCTCTCTGGTACGCAAACTATTAAAGCGGAGCTGGAGCAGGCGAAGATCGCCATTGAGCAGGCGCGTCGTGTGGGCGATCTGGCGCGAATGTCTGAACTGCAGTACGGCAAAATTCCGGAGCTGGAAAAACAGTTGGAAGCCGCGACCCAGTCGGAAGGTAAAACCATGCGTCTGTTACGTAACAAAGTAACGGATGCGGAAATTGCCGAAGTGCTGGCGCGCTGGACCGGTATTCCGGTCGCCAGAATGCTGGAAGGCGAACGTGAAAAACTGTTGCGTATGGAACAAGAGTTACACAGCCGTGTGATCGGGCAGAATGAAGCCGTTGAAGCAGTATCGAACGCCATACGTCGTAGCCGCGCGGGGCTGTCCGATCCGAATCGTCCGATTGGTTCCTTCTTGTTCCTTGGGCCGACGGGGGTCGGTAAAACCGAACTGTGTAAAGCGCTGGCTAACTTTATGTTTGACAGCGACGACGCGATGGTGCGTATCGACATGTCTGAGTTTATGGAGAAACACTCCGTGTCTCGTTTGGTCGGGGCGCCTCCGGGATATGTCGGCTATGAAGAAGGCGGTTATTTGACGGAAGCGGTGCGCCGTCGCCCTTATTCCGTCATCTTGTTGGATGAAGTGGAAAAAGCGCATCCGGATGTATTCAACATTCTGTTGCAGGTGCTGGACGACGGTCGACTGACTGACGGGCAGGGGAGAACGGTCGACTTCCGTAATACGGTGGTCATTATGACTTCTAACCTCGGTTCCGATCTCATTCAGGAGCGCTTTGGCGAACTGGATTACGGTCGAATGAAAGAGATGGTGCTGGGCGTGGTTAGCCAAAACTTCCGTCCGGAATTTATCAACCGTATTGATGAAGTTGTGGTATTCCATCCGTTAGGTGAACAACACATCGCTTCTATTGCTCAGATCCAGCTGCAGCGTCTGTACAAACGTCTGGAAGAACGTGGTTATGAAATCCATATCTCCGACGAGGCGCTGAAACTGTTGAGCGCCAATGGTTACGATCCGGTCTACGGGGCGCGTCCGTTAAAACGTGCTATTCAACAGCAGATCGAAAACCCACTGGCGCAGCAAATCCTGTCTGGTGAACTGGTTCCTGGCAAAGTGATTCGCCTTGAAGCCAATGATGATCGTATTGTGGCAGTGCAGTAAGTCACAAATTTGAATAAAACGGGCCCTGACGGGCTCGTTTTTGTTTAAAAACCAGGCGAAAATAGGCTTTTGGTTCAAATGTTGTTTGAAAAGTGAACGGTTGAGCTTTTTTTTGCATTTAGGTCTTGTCAGGCTCTAATAACTCCCTATAATGCGCCACCACTGACACGGAACAACGGCATACAGGCCGCCGGGTCAGAAAGGCTTCGTTAAGAAGTCTGTGAGGAAAGCGAAAATAAACGCTTGACTCAAAAAGAGGAAAGCGTAATATACGCCACCTCGCGACGGTGAGCTGAAAGCCGCGTCGCACCTGCTCTTTAACAATTTAT